>JAKSJO010000014.1 GCA_024398125.1 Bacteroidales bacterium | reverse complement strand
CCGTTCGTCGAACGGGATTGCAAAGGTACGCATCTTTTTCTTTCCTGCAATACCTATCGCAAAAAATTTTTGATAAAAATCGTTTAAATAAGAAATGCCTCCCAGAAGGCTCCGAGAGGCATTTCTTATCTTAACTCCTGATTATAGGAGGATTACATCATTCCGCCGCCTGGCATAGCAGGAGCAGCAGGCATTGGCTCAGGAATATCAACAATTCCACACTCGGTTGTAAGGAACATTCCTGCAACTGACGCAGCATTCTCAAGAGCGACACGTGCAACCTTGGTTGGGTCGATGACACCAGCCTCAAACATGTTTACATATTCGCCTGTGCGCGCGTTATAACCGAAGTCTGCCGATCCTTCCTTGATCTTCTGGATGATGACGCTTCCATCAACAGCCGCATTCTGTGCAATCTGGCGAAGAGGCTCCTCGATAGCCTTGGCTACGATACGGATACCGGTAGTCTCGTCATCATTGTCACCCTTGACACCCTCAAGAGCTGATACGGCTCTGATGTATGCAACACCACCACCTGGGAGGTAGCCCTCCTCTACTGCAGCGCGGGTGGCATTGAGTGCATCCTCCACGCGATCCTTCTTCTCCTTCATCTCAACCTCTGTGGTTGCACCCACATAAAGAACAGCGACGCCGCCTGCGAGCTTGCCGAGACGCTCCTGAAGTTTCTCACGATCATACTCAGAAGAAGTGGTCTCGATCTGCTTGCGGATAAGATCTGCGCGATCCTTGATTGCCTGTGCGTCACCTACACCGCCAACGATGGTGGTATTCTCCTTGTTCACGGTAACCTTCTCTGCGCGTCCGAGCATCTCGATGCTGGCTGTCTCGAGAGAGAAACCTCTTTCCTCTGAGATTACGGTTGCTCCTGTAAGGATTGCAATATCCTGAAGCATCTCCTTGCGACGGTCGCCGAAGCCTGGAGCCTTGACGGCAGCGATCTTCAATGTTCCGCGGAGCTTGTTTACAACGAGGGTGGTGAGAGCCTCGCCATCCACGTCCTCAGCGATGATGAGGAGAGACTTGCCTTCGCGTGCAATCGGTTCGAGAACCTGAAGGAGGTCCTTCATGGTAGAGATCTTCTTGTCGGTGATAAGAAGATATGGATCATCAAGAACAGTCTCCATCTTGTCACCATTTGTCATGAAGTATGGGCTGATGAATCCGCGGTCGAACTGCATGCCCTCGACTACCTTAACCTCTGTGTCTGTACCCTTGGCCTCCTCGACTGTGATGACACCATCCTTCTTTACCTTTGACATGGCGTCAGCGATGAGCTTACCAATATAATTGTCGTTGTTTGCAGAGATGGTGCCGACCTGCTCCACCTTGGAGTAATCCTCGCCTACCTCCTGGCTCTGCGCCTTGAGATTCTCGACCACGAGAGCGACAGCCTTGTCGATACCGCGCTTGAGGTCCATAGGATTTGCGCCTGCGGTCACGTTCTTGAGACCGACATTGATGATTGCCTGGGCAAGAACAGTAGCGGTTGTGGTACCGTCACCGGCCTGGTCGTTTGTCTTGGAAGCGACTTCCTTGACCATCTGCGCGCCCATGTTTGCGAAACGATCCTCGAGTTCAATCTCCTTAGCGACAGAAACACCGTCCTTGGTAACGTGTGGAGCACCGAACTTCTTATCGATAACGACGTTGCGGCCCTTTGGACCGAGAGTCACCTTAACTGCATTTGCAAGGGCATCAGCGCCCTCCTTCATCTTTGCACGTACATCAACGTCGAATTTGATTTCCTTTGCCATAGCTTTTCAAGTTTAGATGATTGCGAGAATGTCTGACTGCTTTACGATGAGATACTTCTTATCATCGATGGTAACCTCTGTACCGGCGTACTTGCCGTAGAGTACCATGTCGCCTACCTTAACCTCCATAGGTTCGTCCTTCTTGCCAGGACCGACTGCGAGTACAACACCCTGCTGTGGTTTCTCCTTTGCTGTGTCCGGAATGAAAAGACCAGCTGCTGTCTGCTTCTCGGCCTCCTTAGGCTCGATGACAACTCTATCTGCCAATGGTTTGATCATGATTCTATTCTTTTTTAAATTATTATCAATTGTATTGCGCCAAACTGGCGTACAGTATTATTAGACGCAACGTCTGTGCCAGCCGGGAAAGACTGACAAATTGTCACATTCCCTCCTTCAGCATCGTATAGCGGCAATGCCAGAGCACGACTCCCAGCGCCACGGAGACGTTAAGGGAGTGCTTGGTGCCCCACTGAGGAATCTCAAGAGCATGGTCAGAAGCATCAACGACCTGCTGCTGCACACCGTCCACCTCATTGCCGAAGACCAGAGCGTATCGCTTTCCCGGCTCGACCGAGAACTCATCCAGCTTGACAGAATTGACCGTCTGTTCCACGCTGATGATTACATATCCTTCCTCTCTCAGTCTCGAAACAGCGTCCATGGTGTCCTCGCAATGCTCCCAGGCGACGCTGTCTTCCGCCCCCAAAGCGGATTTATGAATCTCCGCCGATGGCGGACAGGCACAGATACCGCACAGGATGATACGGTCTGCCTTGAATGAATCGGCGGTACGGAATGCCGAGCCGACATTATGCGCGCTGCGTATGTTATCCAGAACCAGGACCAGACCTGAATCAGGAAGTGACTTATATTCAGAGGTGCTTACTCGCCCCAGTTCTACACTCAAAAGTTTTCGGTCTTTCATGCCGGCAAAGTTAGAAAAAATGAGAAATAGATACTATATTTGTCCTCTGCTGACAGGTATGTCAGGGACTTATATAAATAGACTAATAATGAAACAGGATCTCCAGATTTTCGACCTTATCAAGAAAGAGAAAGAAAGACAGTCTTCCGGACTTGAACTCATCGCTTCAGAAAACTATGTTAGCAACCATGTAATGGAAGCCATGGGTTCCATCTGCACAAACAAGTACGCAGAAGGCTATCCTGGAAAGAGATACTATGGTGGATGCGAAGTCGTAGACCAGATTGAGCAGATCGCCATCGACAGACTTTGCCAGATCTACGGTGCAGAGTATGCCAACGTTCAGCCTCACTCAGGCGCACAGGCTAACATGGCTGTCATCATGGCTGTCCTCAAGCCTGGCGATACCTTCATGGGCCTTGACCTTTCCCAGGGTGGACACCTTACCCACGGTTCACCTGTCAACGCTTCAGGTATCCTTTACAATGCAGTAGCTTACGGTCTTAACCAGGAGACCGGTCTCATCGACTATGACGAGATGGAGAGAAAGGCTCTCGAATGCAAGCCAAAGCTCATCATCGGCGGTGCTTCAGCATATTCAAGAGAGTGGGACTACGAGCGCATGAGAGCTCTTGCCGACAAGGTCGGAGCAATTCTCTGGATCGACATGGCGCACACTGCCGGCCTTATTGCCGCAGGTCTTCTCAAGAACCCTGTAAAGTACGCGCACATCGTTACCACAACCACCCACAAGACTCTCCGCGGACCTCGTGGAGGTGTCATCATCCTCGGCAAGGACTTCGACGACCCATGGGGCCGTACAACTCCTAAGGGCGTTGTAAAGAAGATGAGCCAGATTCTTGACAGCAGTGTATTCCCTGGCTGTCAGGGTGGACCTCTCGAGCATGTCATCGCTGCAAAGGCAGTCGCTTTCTACGAGGCCATGCAGCCAGAATACATCAGCTACCAGAAGCAGGTCATCGCCAATGCAAAGGCTATGTGCGAGGCTTTCATCGAGAAAGGATACAAGGTAGTTTCAGGTGGCACCGACAACCACCTCATGCTCATCGACCTCCGTACCAAGTTCCCTGAGGTCAACGGCAAGATTGCAGAGAAGGAGCTTGTAAAGGCTGACATCACAGTCAACAAGAACATGGTTCCTTTCGACTCACGCTCAGCATTCCAGACTTCAGGTCTCCGCGTAGGAACCCCTGCAGTCACTTCACGTGGTTTCATCGAGAAGGATATGATCGACATCGTTGAAATGATCGACATCGTTCTCTCTTCTTGCGCAAAGAACATCGAGGCTCTCTCACTCAAGGCAGGTGAAACTCCTAACGCAGAGCAGGCAGCTTCTCTCGCAGCTCACAAGGCTGTCCTCGAGGACATCACCAAGAGAGTTCACCAGATGACCGCCGGTTATCCTCTCAACAAGTATTAATAGTATACCATATAATAAAAAAGAGGTTCCGCTTAAAACGGAACCTCTTTTTTATTGTTCAGATGAGATTAGAATGTGTACTTGAGCATCATCTGGATACGGTTGTTGCTTACCCAGTGGAGACCCTGGTCGTAGAGACCCTTTGAAAGGTTCATTCCCTTTGCCTTGTCACCATACTGAACAGCTGTAAGCTCGTACTCAAGAGCGACAGCAACCTTTCCGAGATTGCGGATGATGGTTGGAGTTACTCGGTACATGGTGTTCATGTTGGCTGCGCTGTTCTTGCTGAACCAGAATTCGCTTGCGTCAGCAAGAGCCTTGTTGGTACCGAAATTCTTTGAGAGACCTCCGAAGAGAACGTACTGCCAATCCTTGCCATATGAAAGGCTTACCCAGCTTGATGAGTTGGTAGTTGGAGTATAGCTTCCATCTTCAGCGACGCCATAGCCACCATTGAGACATACCTGCTCGCCTGACTGAGCATAGATAGTCTTGAACTTGGCAGAGAAGAGATCCTTCTTGTACTGTGCATAGAGGAATGGGCTCACTGCGGTAAGATACTTTGATGAAGAAACAACAGGCTTGATATTGAGAACATCGATACCTGCTCTTACGAGACCGTCTGCGCCCTTGTAGGTGATACCTGCATAGAGCTCTGGAATACCGCCATACTTGATATAGTTTGCAGAAGCACCTTCAGGACCAGCAGAGGTATACTGCATCTGCCATACTGCAGCTGCGGTGAGAGACCATGCGCTGTTGAAGTTTCTGTCATACTGCGCAAGCGGAGTTCTTGCGAATGGGCCGAATGGTGCGCCGGTGTTGAGAGAGATCACGTCCGGCATGTCGGCAGCCATAGGATGCCATGCCTGACCGACCTTGAGGGAGCTTGAAACGCCATTCTCGCCCTTCCATCCGAGGGTAACATATGCCTGGCGGAGACGGAAAAGAGCGGTACCGGTAACACCTGATACACCATTGTAGAAGTCTGCCTCGATCTTTGCGGTAGCAGACATGTTGCCATACTGGTAGCCGGTCACGTCAAGACCGAGACGGCTGGTGATGGCTGTGAAGTGGTAAGTCGCATTGGTATTGTCGTTGTCCTTAGGACCATAGCTGAAGAGGTCAGCTGTGCCCGCAGTCATCTCGTGGGTGTCGACATGTGCGAAATTACGGATGAAACCGTAGAACTTGAGCTGAGCATCCTGTGCGGAAGCTGTAAGCGAGCAGAGTGCGAGAGCACCTGCAACGAAGATTTTGGTTTTCATACACATTGGTTGTTAAAACATACGCACAGGCGTACATCCAATACACCTGTGCGCTATTTAAGTTTTCAGATTAAGCGAATGGGAAGATCTTGGTAAGCCAGAAGAAGGCGAACACGAGACCGATAGCACCGATAACGCCACCAACCTTGAGCATATCCTTGGTCTTGATGAGACCGGTAGAGAATGCGATTGCATTTGGTGGGGTTGAGATAGGCATGAGCATCGCGAGGGATGCACAGGTTGCCACGAAGCAAACCATTGCCTTGGTGCCGCCGAAGCTCTCGAATGCAGGATTGCTGCTGAGTCCCTGTGAAACATAGAGAAGGATAGGGATAAGGAGAGCTGCAGTTGCTGAGTTGCTGATGAAGTTTGAGAGGAGGTAGCAAACGAGACCTGCAACAACGAATACAAGGATGATTGACATCTCGCCGAATGGAATTGCATTCACGAGAGCCGCACCGAGACCGGTACCACCCTTGCTGATGTCGAGCATTGCATAACCGAGTGCGAAGCCTCCGGCAACGAGCCAGAGCACGCTCCAGTCGATCTGCTTGATGTCCTCCTTGTCGAAACAGCCGGTACATACGAAGACTGCGAGAGGAACGAGAGCGACTACGTTAGAACTTACATGGTGAATCTGCTCTGTAGCCCAAAGAAGGATGGTGATTGCGAATGTGGTCCATACTACGTAGGTTCTCCATGTTGTAGGCTTGTCGTTCTCAGGAATCTTGACTTCAAGCTTCTTGGTAGAGAATGGGAACATGACCTGAAGGACCACCCATGCAACGAGAATCATGATGATCACGAATGGAATCATGTGGATAGCCCACTCGCCGAATGAAATGCCCATGCCGATGGTCTCGAGGTTTGAGACTGCGGTTCCATTAGGAGGGGTACCGATGGTGGTACCGATACCACCGATGTTTGCTGAAACAGGGATCGAGAGCGCGAGAGCGATCTTACCCTTGTCACCCTCTGGGAAGGTAGCAAGCACAGGTGCGAGGAACGCAAGCATCATGGCAGCGGTAGCAGTGTTGCTCATGAACATAGAGAATACTGCGATCACTGAGAGGAAGCCGAGAAGCACCATCTTAGGGTTGGTTCCGAATGGCTTGAGGAGTGCCTTGGCGAGAGTGACGTCGAGGCCATACTTCTGTGCCATGATGGCAAGGCAGAATCCTCCGAGGAAGAGCATTACAACAGGGTCTGCGAATGCAGACATAAGCTTGGTGTAAGCCATTGTTCCCTCAAGAGCATTGCCGCTGGCGTCTACCATGAGGAAACCAAGTCCCTTGTTTGAAAGGATAAGGAGAGAGATGACAATCACAGCAACAGATGTGGTCCAGCTAGGGATGATCTCAAAGATCCACATGAGTGCGGCGAAAACGAAGAGCGCGATGGTGCGCTGCTGGAGAACGGTAAGTCCGTCAATGCCGAAGAAGCTTGTTGGGACTACCATGAGTAAGATTGTGAGGATCAGCACGATTGGCAGAAGCACACAATACTTCACATTTAACTTGTTGTTTGCCATTTTTTGTATGATTATAACAATATTTCCTTCATAGGATAATCCTGCAAAATTACACCTTTTATAGCTAATAAACAATAAGAAAGGCCAGTCGCAATGACGCGGCCGGCCTTTCTAAAACATTTAATAAGCACTATTTCTGCGGATATCCCAGTGCAATTACGCAGAGCACCTTCAAATCCTCGCGGATTCCGAGGAGCTCACGAAGATAATCCTCGGCGGTTCCCTTCTCAGGGGCATTCTTGTCCTGGAATCTGTCGCGGACCTGAACCCAGCAGCTGCCCAGTCCCCTGTCGGTTGCCGACAGCATGAGATAGGTCGCGCTGATGGATGCATTTTCAACCCACGCATCGGTCTTTGCCGGATCGCCGAGAACGACGATCGCAGCCTTGGCACCGGCAACGAATGCCGAGCCGAAGTCTCGCATGTGGGAGATAGCCTCCAGGAGCGAAGCATCCTGGATGATCATGAATCCTGTACTCTTTGTGTTCTTCGCAGATGGTGCCAGTGAGGCATCCTCCACGAGGGTGTCGAGGACCTCGCGTCTTACCGGAGTGTCTTCGAACTTTCTTACGCTGTGACGCGCAGCTATTAGTGCCTGATAGTTCATATTTGGTTAAATGATTCCCTGCTCGAGCATTGCGGTCGCAACCTTCATGAAGCCTGCGATGTTGGCGCCCTTGACGTAGTCTATGCTGCCGTCTGGCTGAACGCCGTACTTGACACACTGCTCGTGTATTGACTGCATTATGAAGTGGAGCTTGTCATCTACCTCCTGACCGCTCCAGCTGATATGGCCCGCGTTCTGGGTCATCTCAAGACCTGAAGTGGCAACGCCACCTGCGTTCACTGCCTTTCCTGGAGCGAAGAGGATACCGTTGTTCTGGAGGAAGTGGATCGCGCCTGGCTGGCATCCCATGTTGGATACCTCACACACGCACCATGTTCCGTTTGCTACAAGTTCCTTGGCGTCGTCTTCGCTGAGCTCATTCTGGAATGCACATGGAAGTGCGATGTCACACTTCACGCTCCATGCCTTCTTGCCCTCAGTGAAGATTGCCTTTCCCGGGAACATATCCGCCATATCCTGTACCTTGTTTCGGTTTGAAGCACGCATCACGAGCATGTAGTCGATCATATCCTTGGTGATGCCTTCTGGAATCTCGCAGACTCCGTCAGGGCCAGAGATAGCCACAACCTTTGCTCCGAGCTCAGTTGCCTTGATGGCAGCACCCCATGCCACGTTGCCGAAGCCGGAGAGAGCCACTGTACAGCCCTTGATGTCCTTGCCTGCATGCTTGAGCACATGATCCACGAAGTAGAGAGCTCCGAAACCGGTAGCCTCCGGACGAAGGATGGAACCACCCCATGTGCCGCCCTTGCCTGTAAGGACGCCAGTATTGTACTGGCGAGCGAGCTTCTTGTACATTCCGTACATGTATCCGATCTCGCGACCGCCTACACCTACGTCACCTGCAGGGATATCCTGGTCTGGACCGATGCACTGCCAGAGCTCATACATGAACGCCTGACAGAAACGCATGATCTCGTTGTTCGACTTTCCGACTGGATCGAAATCGGAACCGCCCTTTGCTCCGCCCATTGGAAGAGTCGTGAGCGCATTCTTGAAGGTCTGCTCGAAACCGAGGAACTTCAGCATGGAAGGAGTCACTGCCCTGTGGAAGCGGAGGCCTCCCTTGTATGGTCCGATCGCGCTGTTGAACTGGATGCGGTATCCGAGATTGGTCTGAACCTCGCCCTTGTCATCTGTCCATGTCACGCGGAAAGTGAAGATGCGGTCAGGCTCGACCATTCTCTCAACGATCTTCGCCTGCTCAAACTCAGGGTGCTGGTTATATACTTCCTCGATTGAGTCGAGTACCTCCTGCACGGCCTGCAGATATTCGCTTTCTCCAGGATACTTCACCTGGAGCTTTGCCATGATTTCCGATGTTTTCATGATAATGATTAAAACTGAAATTTATTGTTTCCATTGTTTTCAGCTTGTACAGTCGGGGAATATACTGGCAATCTGATATGTCTGGTATTTTATTTTACCTCCCAGGTTGAACCGCTGCGGAGGAGGTCATCCACGCAGTGGATCTTTGAAGTCTTCATGACGTCCTTGACCTGATCGCGGACACCGTCATCGTATGTAACATCCTTGACGTCGCGGATGACACCGAGTGCAACCGGCATGTCCGGTCCCTTCATCTCCGCGAGCATCATGTGGATACCCATGTTGTCGCTGTGAGCGTCATGGGTGAGGATATCGTCGATGGTATAGCCACCCTCTCCTACGGTAACAGCCCTGAGGCCCATTCCGTTGAGGACGAGACCCTTGTTGTTGTCCTTGCCGAAGAGCATCTTCTCACCATGGCGGAGAACGATGGTACGGTCTGCGCGAACAGCCGGATCAGAAAGGCTCTTGTGTGCACCGTCATTGAAGATGGCGCAGTTGGTGAGCATCTCGACAACTGAAGTACCGTCATGAAGGGCAGCACTGGTCATGATGTCCTCGTTGAGCTGGATCATCACGTCGAGTGAACGGGCGAAGAATGTTCCCTTTGCACCGAGCACGAGCGAACCAGGGTTGAATGGATGCTCGACTGTTCCGTAAGGAGAAGTCTTGGTGATGGCTCCGAACTTTGAGGTTGGCGAGTACTGTCCCTTGGTCAGACCATAAATCTGGTTGTTGAAGAGGATGATATTGATGTCGATGTTACGACGGATAGCGTGGATAAAGTGGTTTCCACCAATGGCGAGGGCATCACCGTCACCACATGCCTGCCATACGGTAAGCCAAGGGTTAGCGACCTTGATACCGGTAGAGATGGCTGTTGCACGGCCGTGGATACTGTGGAATCCGAAGGTATCCATATAATATGGAAGACGTGAGGAGCATCCGATACCGGAAACGACTACATAGCGCTCCTTGGCATAATCGAGAGCCTGGCTCACCTTAGGAAGAGCTCTCTGGAGAGCTGCGAGAACCGCATGGTCACCACATCCGGGACACCAGCGTACTTCCTGATCGCTTTTGAAATCTTTTGCTGTAAGTGTTGCCATAAACTATAACTCCTTTTTGAATGCGTCCATGAGCTCGCTCACGAGGAATGGCTGACCCTGGACCTTGCCGAACTTGATGAAATTGAACTGAGGGAACTCGCCGCGGAGATAGTTGGCGAACTGTCCGCTGTTGAGCTCGCATACGAGAATCTTCTCGAACTTTGAGAATACCTCCTCAGTGTTCTTAGGGAGTGGGTTGATGTAGTCGAAATGAGCGTAAGAAACTTCTGTTCCTTCCTCTTTCATTTCCTGGCATGCGGTATAGAGGTGACCATAGGTACCACCCCAGCCGACAACGAGAAGCTTGCCTGACTGTGGGCCCATGACCTCAAGCTCAGGAATGCTGTTTGCGATGAGGGCAACCTTCTTCGCACGCTCCTCGACCATGAGTGCATGGTTTGCAGGATCGGTAGAGAGGACACCGTTGTGGTTCTTCTCAAGACCGCCGACGCGGTGCTCGAGACCCTTCTGGCCAGGAACAGCCCAGCTGCGGACCATGGTTTCAGGATCTCTCTCGAACGGATGGAACTTTGAACCATCCTCCGGAGCCTTTGCAT
This sequence comes from Bacteroidales bacterium, assembly GCA_024398125.1. Taxonomy (GTDB): domain Bacteria; phylum Bacteroidota; class Bacteroidia; order Bacteroidales; family UBA932; genus Cryptobacteroides. Next base: position 57,431 of record JAKSJO010000014.1, on the reverse strand, counting down.
ATGGTGGTTTGATCTCAGGGTAATCAGACATTGATGGGATGCACCAAGGCTCAGAACCGTTGCCGAGGAAGCCCTCTGAGAGGAGCATGACAGGGGTCATGTGCTCGAGAGCGATCTTGGCAGCCTGGAAGGCAGCATCGAAGCAGTGTGCAGGAGAGTGTGATGCGATGACAGGCATAGGACACTCACCGTTGCGGCCATAGAGAGCCTGGTTGAGGTCAGTCTGCTCAGTCTTGGTAGGAAGACCGGTTGAAGGGCCACCTCGCTGTACATCGATGACAACGAGAGGGAGCTCGGTCATCACTGCAAGTCCGAGAGCCTCGCTCTTAAGTGATACACCAGGACCTGAGGTAGTGGTCACTGCAAGGTTTCCTGCGAATGATGCACCGATGGCGGTACAGATACCAGCGATCTCGTCCTCAGCCTGGAGAGTCTTTGCACCGAGGCTCTTATGAATTGCGAGTTCCTCGAGAATTGCAGTCGCAGGTGTGATAGGATAAGAACCGCAGAAGAGAGGAAGTCCTGACTTCTCGGATGCCGCAAGGAGACCCCATGCAGCAGCCTGGTTACCGGTGATATTACGGTAGATACCCTTCTTTACATTGCCAGAAGGCTCTACAGCATAAGTATTGGCGATAGCCTGGATATTTGCTGCATAGTTGAAACCATCGTTGAGGACCTTCTTGTTAGGTGCGATGACCTCTGGATGCTTCTTGGAGAACTTGCGCTCAAGATACTGGTAGATATGCTCGAGTGGACGGCTGTAGATGTAGCAAGCCATACCGAGAGTGAACATGTTCTTGCACTTCACGATAGACTTCTGGTCCATTCCGCTGTCCTTGAGACTCTCCTGGGTGAGCTCGGTGATAGGAGCCACGATAAGAGTCCTGTCTTCAACGCCAAGCTCGAGGAAAGGATTGTCGGTTGTGAAGCCGGCTTTCTTCATGTTTGCCTCATCGAAAGCGCTGTCGTCAACGAGAATCATTGCGTTACGCTTACACCACTTGGCATTTGCCTTCAAAGCCGCAGGGTTCATCGCTACCAGGAGATCACAGAAATCTCCAGGAGTGGTAACCTTGTCGGTTCCGATGTGAACCTGAAAACCAGAAACTCCGGATACGGTTCCCTTAGGAGCTCTGATTTCTGCCGGATAATCCGGGAATGTTGAAAGTCCGTTTCCGTAGATTGCTGACATATCAGCAAAAAGAGACCCGGTGAGCTGCATTCCGTCACCTGAGTCTCCCGCAAAACGAATTACAACATCTTTAGTGTCAATCACTTTGTGTTGCATTACAATTTTGGATTATTAACTGTTGAGTTATATGAGTCAGTTTAAAAACAAATCAACTACTGAGCCTGCTGCTGTGCCTGTGCCATGAGCTCTGCCTGAAGAGTCTCAAGGGTGCGGCCATCAGCGATCTTGAGAGCCTTGCGGGCTGCAGGGGTAAGGTCTACGCTGTTTGCCTCGTCAACATAGAGGAATGAGCTCTTGTCCATTACATAGGTGTAACCGCCATCCTTTGCAAGCTTGCTTACTGCGTCCTGTGCCTTCTGGTAAAGAGGTGCCATGAGAGCCTGCTCCTGCTCCGCGAGCTCTGCCTGGATTGACTGGCTGAACTCAGCGATTCTGTTCTGCATGTCGGTAAGATCCCTCTCCTTGCTCTCGCGGATGGTTGCGGTCCATGTTGAAGACTTCTGCTGGTACTGGGTGTACTTTGTCTGGAACTCGTCCATCATTTCCTGGTATGTCTCCTGTGCCTCGTTGCTGCTAGCCTGCATGGTAGCTCTTGCCTCGTCTGCCTCAGGCATGAGCTGCACGAGCTCTGAGAAGTTAACATGCGCAATCTTGGTCTGAGCGAAAGAAGCTGCAGAGATAAGTGCCATAGCGGCAATCATGATGATTCTTTTCATATTCATTACGTTTTTTGTTATTCAACTTATATGGTTTAGAACTGCTGTCCGATCACGAAGTGGAACTGGCTCTTGTCTCCCGAAGGACCCTCGAAGCCGTAGCCCCAGTCAACACCGAGAAGACCGATCATAGGCAGGTAGATTCTCACACCGACACCCGCTGAACGCTTGATCTGGAACGGATTGAAGTCACGGATATCCGACCAGCAGTTACCTCCCTCGAGGAAGAGCAGTGCGAATACGGTCGACTGGCTCTGGAGAACGAGAGGATAACGGAGCTCAACGGTAAACTTGTCATAGACATTACCCGCGTATGCACGTCCTGTCGAATTGTATGGAGTCATGATGTATGGGGTCAGCGAATAGTTGGAGTAACCACGGAGAGCGACTACATCCTGGCCGTATGTGCTGTATCCCGACATACCATCACCTCCGACGAGGAAGCCCTCGAATGGAGAATAGCCCCATTTTCTGTTATAGTATCCAAGGTAACCGAACTGCGCACGGGTCATGAGCACCAGGTTGTCATAGAGCTTGACATATGATGAGCCTGAGAACTTCCACTTGTGGTACTCGATCCACTTGTAACGGTCAGTAGAATTCCAATTGTTGTAGTTGATGTCTCTCCAGTTCTTCTCAACAGGATTCTCCTGTTTGTCGAGATCTCCGAGATCCTTCTTCCTGAGTACAGAGAAAGGAGGGGTGAGCTGAAGTGACATGGAATATTCCGATCCCTGTCTAGGGTAGATCATCTGGTCTGTAGATGTTCTGTTCAGTGTAAGCGAGTAGCTCAGGTTGTGGGCAATACCATCGTCAAAGATGAAGTAGCCGGAATACCAGTTGCTCAGCCTGTAGCTCTGCCAGCTGAGTCCGTTGTAAAGGACGAAGTAGTTGTCAGGCCACTTGAGGCGGTTACCGAGAGATGCTGAGAAACCGTAGATCTCCATCTGGCGGTCATGGCTGAGGATGTTCAGGTAGAGCAGCGAGTTGGTCTGACGTGTATAGTAAGCAGAAAGGTTGAGAGAAGTCGGCTTCTTGCCAAAGAGCCATGGCTCGGTGAAGCTGGCCGTCAACGCTGTGTAATATGTACCGTTGGTCTGGAAACGGAATGCAAGGTTCTGGGCATCGCCGAGAGGCACCGGAGTCCACGCATGCTTGTCAAACATTCTGTGGGTGGAGAAGTTGTTGAAGCTTACACCGACGGTCGCCACGAAGGTTTTTCCTCCCCAACCTCCGGAGAGCTCCAGCTGGCTGGAAGGCTTCTCCTGCACGTTGTAGATGAGGTCTACTGTATTGCTGAGCTGGTTAGGAATGATCGAATAACCCTTGGTCGGATCCATTGCATACTCCGGGTCAAACTGGCCAAGGGAAGCAATCTCACGGACTGAGCGTTCAAAATCTGTCTGGCTGAAAAGGTATCCAGGACGGGTAAAGATCTGACGGCGGACAATTCGCTCGTTGGTAAGGTCATTACCATTGATGATGATATTGTTGAGAGTCGCAGGCTTTCCTTCCGAAATACGCATCTCGACATCGACAGAGTCATTCTGGATGTTCAGTTCGACAGGAGTAACGTTGAAGAAAAGATATCCATTGTCTCGATAGAGCTTTGAAACACCATAGTCAGATTCCTTCTCGCCTCCCTGGAGTCTCTTCTCCATGGTGACAACGTCATAGACATCACCTTTCTGGATAGCCAGGAGCTCATTGAGCACATCGGTAGAATAAACTGAGTTACCGGTCCATGTAATGTCACGGAAATAGTACTTGTCTCCCTTGTCGACAACGAAATCGATACCCAGCCTCTTAGGTTCCTGGTCCGGTTTCTTCGGATCCAGATAGTAGATGGAATCCTTGATGAGTCTTGCATCACGGTATCCAGCCTCGTTGAAAGCGGAAATGAGGGACTTCTTGTCGTTAGGATACTCCTTCTCGTTGAATTTCTTACTATGGAAGAAGTTATACAGCTTTGCCGACTTGGTCTTCTTCATGGACTTGGCCAGCTTGTATTCCTTCACGTCGTCATGACCGACAAAGTTGATTGTCTTGATGCGGACGCGCTCTCCCCTGTCGACTGCGAAATTGACACGGATCGCATTCTTGATGACGGTATCCTTTATGATTTCCGGAGTGACCTTGACCTTGAGGAAACCCTTCTCGGTATAGTATCGACGGATAATGTCGCAGGATGTCTTGGAAACATATTCAGAGAACTCTCCTCCTCGACGGAGCGATACACGCTCCTGGATATCCTTCAGCTCACCGCTCTTGACACCTGAACATGTCCAGCTGGACATTCTTGGATGCTCCTTGATACCGATGCAGAGGAAAACCGAATCCTTAGCCTCGCTGAAACCTGAGATGCGGAGAGAGACATCCTCGAAACGGTTCTGAGCCCAAAGACGCTTGATGGCAGACGATATGACGTCTCCCGGGATTTCCACCTCAAGGCCTTTCTGGAGACCGCTGATCTGGACAATCTGTTCGGGACGTGTATAGGTATTTCCTTCTACGGTAACCTCACCGAGGATGTAAGTCTTCGGATTACCGTAGTCGGTCACATAATCCACCTGCTGAGCAAAAGCATTGATTGCCAAAAAGTTCAGCAGAAGGAGTGCCAATATATATCTTTTCATCAAGTATCCTTTCATCTAATAACCTGCAAATATAAGGAATTATTTGACTTTTCCATAGCGTCTGTCGCGGCCGGCATAGTCCTCAATCGCAGCCAGGAACTGTTCTCTTCGGAAATCAGGCCAGAGCACGTCTGTGAAGTAGAACTCCGAGTATGCACTCTGCCAGAGGAGATAGTTGCTGATGCGCTGTTCTCCCGAGGTACGGACGATAAGGTCGGGATCAGGGATACCTGCCGTGACAAGATACTTGTCCAGAGCCGATATGTCCAGGGCTTCAAGCTCATCCTTTCGACCGGCGTAGTCGGCGGCAAGACGCTTGGCTGCCTGCATGATATCCCACTTTCCGCTATAGCTTAGGAAGATGATCAAAGTGAGGCGGGCGTTTCCGGAAGTAGCCATTTCCATCTCATCGATGGCGGCATGAAGCTTATCGGAAAGACGGTCGAGATTGCCAAGGACCTTGAAACGTATTCCGTTTTTCATGAACGTTTCACGCTCATTGATCATCGAAGTGGCCATGAGTTCCATCAGGGCGGTCACCTCAGCCTCCGGGCGTCCCCAGTTCTCTTCGGAGAATGCGAACAGAGACAGATATTCCACGCCAGCCTCCACAGCTGTCTCGGTGCAGGCGCGTACGCTCTCCACACCTTCAAAATGTCCATATACTCTTTCCTTTCCCCTTTCGCGGGCCCATCTGCCATTGCCGTCCATGATCATGGATACGTGGCGCGGTATTCTCTTCTCCATAAAATCAGTTGTTCCTTGCATCTTCGCCCCAGAAAAGCTTTGTCCGGAGCGCGGTGAAAAAGTTCGACCTGTTGAGTCGGATTCTCTTAAGCGAAAAATGTGCCACTGATACAACCACCCCATTCGGAGAAGGCATCAGCACATTCCTGTTGTCCATTGTAACCATTATCTCCGAGTCGCGGGTACGTACCGAAATCTCCACACGGGAGGACTCCGGAACGACCAGCGGACGCACGTTCAGGTTGTGAGGCGCGATAGGCGTGATCACAAGCACCTTTGTGTCCGGAGTACAGATAGGACCGCCGGCACTGAGAGAGTACGCGGTAGACCCGGAGCTGGTCGCCACCAGAAGTCCATCAGCCCAGTATGTCGGAAGATTTATGCCATCCACCGTTATGTCGATCTCCAGTATAGAAGTGCCGTAGCGATGGACTGCCACCTCGTTGAGTGCAGCCCATTCACTTCCGGGCAGAGGTGTCGTACCAAGAGGATCGGCACACAGCATCGCACGGTGCTCTATTTCATACTCTCCCGCAAGAAGTGGCTCTACCAATTCCTCAGGAGAATACTCGGAAAGGAATCCCAGACGGCCTGTATTCACTCCAAGGACAGGCAAGCCCAGAGGCGCTGCCATCGCGGCCGCAGAAAGGAAGGTTCCGTCACCGCCGACGCTGATCACGGCATCCGTGTCAGGACGCAGGTCCTCTGCGCCATTTATCCCATACAGGTCGCATCCGGCTTCCTCAAGACGGGAGAAGAAAGCTTCCATCCTCTCGCTTTCGTGAGGCCGCTGCTTGGTGAATATGGCATATCTTTTGGTCATTGTTTCTTCCATTTCTTATAATAAATGTCAAAAATAGGAACTTTATTCAAGATTTCGGCACGAATTGTTTACTTTTGTCGGGATATAACAGCCAGAAAAGATGACAAGATTAAGCGTTAACATCAACAAGATCGCCACAATCCGCAACGCACGAGGTGGCAACATGCCCGATGTACTGAAGGCAGCAGTCGACATCGAAGGATTCGGAGCACACGGCATCACCGTACATCCAAGACCGGATGCAAGGCATATCAGATACGACGATGTAAGAGGTCTCAAGTCTCTGGTAAAGACAGAGCTCAACATAGAAGGCAACCCTATCGACAGTTTCGTAGACCTCGTCATGGAGGTCGTTCCTGACCAGGTGACACTCGTCCCTGACGGACCGGATGCGCTTACATCGAATGCAGGCTGGGACACCATACGCAATAAAGAGTTCCTCTCAGCCATGTGCAAGAAATTCCACAGCAAGGGGATCAGGGTGTCAATCTTCATCGACCCAGTCCCTGAGATGGCTGCAGGAGCCAAGGAATGCGGAGCGGATCGCGTAGAGCTCTACACCGCAGGCTATGCCGAGATGTACCCGGCCGACCGCGAAAAAGCCATTGCCGACTATCTCAAGACAGCGGAAGAGGCTCGCAGATGCGGACTAGGCCTCAACGCCGGCCACGACCTCAGCCTTGAGAACCTCGAGTATTTCATCCAGACAATTCCATGGACTGACGAGGTCAGCATCGGACATGCTCTCATTTGCGATGCACTGTACCTTGGCCTCGAAAAAACCGTAGAGGCTTATCTGGCTAAGATTCAGATAAAATAACTATATTTGCAGACTGTTCAACAACGATAAAATAAAAACATAGATACAATGAAAAGAAACACTCTTATCCTCAGCGTTTTCGCCGCTGCAGCAATGCTCTGCGGTGCATGTACAAACCAGACTCCTGCAACCGGAGCAGAGAGCGCAGCAGCTCCTGTAGCCCAGAAGGGTTCAATCGTATATTTCAACCTTGACAGAGTACTCAACGAGTACGACATGGCAAGCGACCTCAGCAGCGTTGTAGAGACCAAGGCACAGAGCATCGAGCAGGAACTCAACCGTCGTGGAAACAAGCTCCAGAACGACGTAAACGCTTTCCAGGACAAGATCAACAAGGGTACCATCATCCGCTCTGTTGCAGAGCAGCAGAGCCAGAAGCTCGCACAGCAGCAGCAGGAGTTCGAGAACTACTATGCCCAGAAGCAGGCTGAGATGCAGGAGGAATCTGCAGTAGTGATGAACCAGATTGCCGATGCAATCAAGCAGTATCTCGACAAGCTCAACGAGGAGAAGCAGTACGCAATGATTCTCAGCACCCAGGGAGGTCTCCTTCCTGCACCTGTAGCTGCCGGTTCCGCTGACTTCGACATCACCGACGAAGTCATCGCAGGCCTCAACGCCGAGTACCAGAAGACAAAGAACCAGTAATAATTGAAGATAGCGATACTGTCCTGCTTCTACCCTTACAGAGGAGGGATCTCCCAGTTTAACGCAAACATATTTGACGAACTGGGCAAGAGCCATACGGTCAAGGCGTTCAATTTCACACGCCAGTATCCAGACTTCCTCTTTCCGGGAAAGACACAGTACGTTACAAAGGACGACGAGGCCGTACCCGTGGAGTCAGAGGCTCTGCTGGATACGGCCAATCCTTTTACCTGGATCTCTGCAGCGAAGAAGATTGCTGCATGGGAGCCCGACCTGCTGATAATGCGCTACTGGATGTCATGGTTCGGCCCGTCTCTCGGATTCGTGGCCAGACACCTGAAAAAGAAGTGCAAGGTCGTGGCGATACTTGACAACGTCATCCCACATGAGCCCCGCATAATCGACAAGCCGTTCACTAAGTATTTTCTTGGAGGCTGCATAGGATATGTGACGATGTGCAAGGAGGTGACTGACGATCTTCTAAGACTTAAGCCGGATGCCAGGTACATGGTCCACCCTCATCCTCTTTATTCTCATTTTGGAGAAAAGATCGGCAGGATCGAGGCTGAAGATGCACTGGGCATTCCTCATGGCAGGAAGAACATACTCTTCTTTGGACTCATACGCCAGTACAAGGGACTGGACATATTGCTGGAAGCATTCAGCAGGCTTCCGGAGGACTACCAGCTGATCGTTGCCGGAGAGCCTTACGGTTCATTCGACAAGTATCAGGAAATCATTGACGGAAGCGGAGCGAAGGACAGGATATTCCTTTACCCGCAATACATCCGCGATTCCGAGGTGAAGAAGTATTTCTCCGCCGCAGATGTAACCGTCCTCCCATACCGAAGCGCAACCCAGAGCGGCATCAGCTCTGTGTCATATCACTTCGAAGTGCCGATGATAGTTACCGATGTCGGCGGCCTCAAGGAAGCCATCGGAGACACGGGCACGGGACTTGTGAGTGAAAAGCCGGACCCGGCATACATACTCCGGGACATAGAAAGATATTTCAGCGATGACAGCCTCAGGAACAGCTGCATCGAAAACATAAGGAAAGAAAAGCAAAGACTGTCCTGGAAGGCTTTCTGCGACGATCTTGTTTCCTTCCAGAACGAACTTTAGAAAATGAAGAAGATTCTTACCGTACTCCTTATCGGACTGGGCATGTTCAGCAGCAAGGCGATTGCCCAGGACCAGAACTACGTACAAACTCCTGTTACCGTATCAAAGGAGAAGACCAAGAACGCTGCCGGCGAAGTATTCTACTCCCACGTCGTGCTGGAGAAACAGACATTGTTCTCTATCAGCAAGGCTTACGGAGTCAGCATCGACGAGATTTATGAAGCCAACAAAGCACTCCATCTTGATAGCGAAGGTCTCAAGAAGAACCAGATAATCCTTATTCCTGTTTCATCCGAGACCGCCGCCGTTGCAAGTGCCGAGAATACTGCAAGCCGCCAGAATGATTCCGAGTACACAATCCATACCGTAAAATGGTTCGAAGATCTTAATGCCATTTCGGCCAGATATGGAGTTCCTGCCGACGTCATTATGGAGTTCAACGGGATGACCTCTCCAGCGCTGAGCCGTCGTCAGCAACTGAAGATACCGCGCAATTACAAAGCGGCTGCAAACAAGCCTGCGGCAACGACTGCGACTGAACCGGTAGTAACCCGCCAGGAAGAAACCACCGTGGCAGAGAACAAGGACAATGAATCTATCTGGGACGACATCTTCAACTTCGGAAGGAAGGACGTCGTAAACATGAGTCTCATACTTCCTCTTGATTCAAAGGGCCAGCCAGCCGAGAATCCTTACGACTTCTACAGTGGAGCTCTCGTTGCCGTACGCGATCTTGAGGCCGAGGGAATCAAGGTTAGAATGGATGTCTTCGATTGTGCACATGGTGCAATGCCTGCCGAGGCTGCAGATTTCAACAGAAGCGATCTTGTCATCGGTCCTATCGCGAGCGCAGACCTTGCCAAGGCCCTTGAGAAGTGCCAGGACAATTCTATCATCGTATCACCTCTTGAGCAGAGGGCTGCCGGTTTGGCTGCAACACATGGCAACATGGTCCAGCTCCCTTGTTCCGCAGAGATGCAGGCCAGAGAGCTCGTATCATGGCTGCGCGAAGAGCTCACAGCTTCGGACAAGGTTATCCTCGTTACAGAGAAAAGCGTTGCGCTGACTGGAAATGCAGCGATGCTCAAGGCACGCATGGACAGCACACACGTCAACTACACCCTGCTCAGTTACGGAATTCTCGAGGGACGCGATGTTATCAACAGGATGGAGAATCTTTCGAGCAAGGATGGTGTTACCAGAGTCGTAATCGCATCCGAAAGCGAGGCATTCGTAAATGACGCAATAAGAAATGTCAGTCTGCTTAATGTCCGCAAGCATGATGCAGTATCATACTGCCTTGCCAAGGTCCGCAACTTCGACACCATCGACGTAGAGCAGTTCCACAGCACAAGGATGCATATCTGCACCCAGTATTTCGTCGACTACCGCGAATCGAAGGTTATGGATTTTCTCATGACCTATCGAGCATTGTACAACGCTGAGCCTGGTCCTTTCGCATTCCAGGGATATGACTCAACCTACCAGATGGTAAAGGCATGCGCCGAAGGCGGAAAGAACTGGTCCAAGAAGCTCTCAGGAACAAATGCTCACGGACTCCAGACCAATTTGAGCTTCGTCACAAGTACCAGCGGAAGCGCTGTGAATACAGCTGTTAGGCGTATCATCTATGACAGAGGATACGAAATCAAGCTTGTAAACGACAGGTAATACGGAAAATCAGCGGCCCGACTCGGCTAGAAGGGCGCGGGCATTAGCGACAGCTTCGTCGCTGAGAGATGCGCCACTGAGCAGACGGGCAACTTCGAACACACGTTCCTCGGAACCGAGTTCGCGTATATGAGAGAGGGTGCGGGCATCATTGCCTTCGCCCTCGACTTTTTTCTCCACAACGTAGTGGGCATCACCCTGAGCTGCTACCTGAGGCAGATGGGTGATTGCAAATACCTGCATGCTGCGGCCCATACGGCAGATCATATTACCCATCTTCGCAGCGACGCTTCCTGATACACCAGTATCGATCTCGTCGAAGATGAGGGTCGGCATAGATGTCAACCCTGCCATGAGAGCCTTGAGGCTGAGCATGATTCGGGAAATCTCTCCTCCGGATGCACAGCGCGAGACGTCAACGGCATTGCGTCCGGTAGATGTGAAGAGGAATGATACGGCATCCCGTCCATCCGGGCCGGCCTGGGCAGGAGAAAGATGTATCTCAAACAGGGCTCGGTCCAGTTCAAGGAACGCCAGCGACTCCGTCACAGCCTTGCCAAGAGGGCCTGCGGATTCGGCTCTACGCCTGCTGAGTACCCCTGCGACCTCGTCAAGCTGATTCTCAAGCTTGTCGATGCGGGCATCCATGGCATCCAACCTGTCCTGGAGATCTCCGGAATCAAAAAGATATGCAGAGAATCGTTCCCTTGTCTCAATCAGCTCCTCAATGGTCCTGCAGTTGTGCTTCTTCATCAGGTCATAGAGAAGTCCAAGACGGTCTTCGACCTGTTCAAGCCTTTCAGGTGAGGCATCCATACCTGAATTCAATGAAGATATCTCGGAAGAGATGTCATCAAGCTCTATTCTTACGGAATCAAGTCTTGACGCCAGTTCCTGGGCTTCCGGGAGATACTCCCTGATACGGGAAAGCATGTTTGAGCATTCCTTCAACGCAGCATTCGGGGATGGACAATCATCCCTTTCCGGCTCCAGGGCTGATTCTGCGCGGCAGAGGGTCTCTTTGATTTCCTCCACATTGGACAGCTGCCTCTGTTCCGTTTCCAGATCCTCCAGTTCACCCTCGACGAGCTTTGCCTCATCAAGCTGCTGGAATTGTGCCTCATTATAATCCTTCTCTGCTGAAAGCCGTTCCAGCTTCAGCCGAAGGTCCTTGCGTTCCGAAACAAGCTTCTGGTGCTCATTCCAGAGGGATTTGTATTGAGCGAGCGTTTCGGAATTGCCCGCAAAATGATCCAGCACGGAAAGCTGGAATGTTCTGTCACAAAGCTGCAGACTCTGATGCTGGGAATGTATGTCTATCAGACGGGATGTAACCGATGACAGCAGCTGGAGCTGTACCGGACAGTCGTTGATGAACGAGCGGGAGCGTCCTGAACGGTAAACGACCCTTCTGACGATGAGATTTCCTCCATCCCAGTCCAGATCGTTTGATTCAAGGAGCTCACGTGTGATGCTGTCATTTTCACCACAGCCGAATACGGCTTCTACCACACAGCTGTCCGCGCCTTCGGCGATAGCCGAGGCGTCTGCCTTTGCACCCATGACGAGCGACAACGCACCGAGAAGAATGGACTTTCCGGCGCCTGTCTGTCCCGTAATAATGATAAGGCCCTCTGGGAAATCAATCTCCAGAGAGTCTATCAATACATAATTCTTTACGCTTAAAGTCTTCAGCATCGAGTCTTACTCAGCTTCCTCTCCCTCTTCCTTTCTAGCTCTTCTGTAGTAAAGCTCTCCGTTCTCAAACTCAGAAAGAGCAACGAGATCCGGTTTTGGTCGACGTTCATAGTGCTTTGAGATGTCGATCTGCTCCTTGTTCTCGAACACCTCTTCCATGGTGTCGCGCTCATTCTTGAATTCCTCGAGCTTCTTGTTAAGCTCCTTCTTCTCCGCAATGGCAATCTGATTTGCTCTCTTGTAGAGAACCACTACCGACTCATAGATGTTTCCGGTAGGTTCAGCCAGGCTCTTGATGTCCCTGGTAATGGTGTTTGTAGGTATTTTCTTGATGTCCATATCTCTTGTACTGCGCCTCACGCGCAGAAAGTTTCAAAATTTTTTATTCCTCAGCTTCCGTCTCGTCAAGATCCGCAATCACATTGGTATTGCGGCCAAGGAAACGCTGAGCCCTGCGGTAATGAGAATCAAGCTCCCTGCGATAATCCGACTCAGGATACTCGCCGACGAAATTGAGATAATCGTCCACGAACAAGAGGAATCTTTCCTTCTGCTTCTCCGGGTAGCTGAGTTCAGCATACTTGAACGATGCCAATGCCAGTGTATAGAGGATGTCCTCGCGATACCTGTTATCGGAATTGTCCTTCAGAACGTTCTTGAGTGCGACATTGGCTGCCTTATAGTCCTCCATCTTGTAATACAGGCGGGCATTCTCGAAAGCCTTCTTGTCAAGTCTGTCTCCAAGGTTCTCGAGCATGCGGGTACACTCATCCCTGTATGGAGTGTCAGGGAAATCCGTAAGATACTCTGAGATGGCTGCCACTGTCTTGCGTGTAGGGGTCTGGTCAAGCTCGTATCTCAAGGTTGTCCTGAACATGCAGTCGATACGGTAATAGGTAGCGGACTCCGCGAACGGGCTGAGCGGGAAGGTGGTGATGAAAGAGGCGAAATTTGTCTCAGCCGTGTAATAGTCCTTAAACTTGTAGTTGCTGAGTCCCCAATAGTACTGTACAGTATCCTCTCTCTCGCTGCCCCTTACAAGCGGAGACAGCGACTCGAACATACGGGCAGCCTTTGAATACTTGCCATTCTCGAAGTTATCAAAGGCGGTCGCATACTTCAGGTCGATATCGTTGCCCTCAAGCACGAGCTCATAGGCTGACTTGCAAGCGGCTGTGCTGAGAATCGCGACAGCCAAGGCAATGATCATTCTTATTCTTGACATATCTGTATCTTATAGTCCCATTAAATACTTTTCGGCATCCATGGCGGCATGGCATCCAGAACCTGCGGCTGATACCGCCTGACGGTAGAGAGGATCCATCACATCGCCTGCCGCGAACACTCCAGGCACATTTGTGCGTGTAGTCTTGCCTTCGGTCACAATATATCCCTGCTCATCGGTCTCGATCCACTTGGAGAATACCTCGGAATTCGGATGATGTCCGATTGCAAGGAAGAAACCGTCGATTGCAATATCAAAAACCTCGCCATTGCTTCGGCGCAGACGGGCTCCGGTCACACCGTCGGCATCACCCAGAACCTCTTCCGTATTGCAGTTCCAAAGTATCTCTACATTAGGAAGGTTCATGACCCTGTCCTGCATGGCCTTTGAAGCCCTGAGAACATCCCTGCGCACGATCATATAGACCTTCTTTGCAAGGCCGGCAAGGTATGAAGCCTCTTCACAGGCAGTATCGCCACCGCCAACGACGGCAACGACTCTCTTGCGATAGAAGAATCCATCACAGGTGGCACATGCACTTACGCCAAGGCCGCGGAATTTGCGCTCGGACGGCAGACCAAGGTATTTGGCCGACGCACCGGTCGCTATGATGACGGCATCTGCCTCTATCTCGTTCTCCGAATCGATCGTGACGCGAAGCGGTCTGGACGAGAAATCCACGGAAGTCACGACACCGCGGCGTATGTCCGCACCATAGTTTGCCGCCTGGTTGCGCATAGCCGACATCAGTTCATTGGCATCGACGCCATCCGCAAAGCCGGGATAGTTCTCGACCATGGTCGTAGTGGTCAGCTGGCCACCTGGCTCCATTCCCTCATAGAGCACCGGAGCAAGAGAGGCTCTGGAAGCGTAAATAGCTGCTGTATAGCCAGCAGGACCGCCTCCGATTATAAGGCATCTTGTCTTTTCCATGATTATCAAGTCCCTTAGAGGACAGAATGCAAATATAGCCATTTTCGTGCAAACTTGACATTTATTATTATATTTGCGCTCCTAACGACAACGTATGCATAACAATCAGACAAAGACAGTCGACCGCATGGCGCAATTCCGCGAAGCGCTGCGCTCGCACTCGCTGAAAGCGACTGCACAGCGCATAGCCGTGCATGAAGCCATGATTGCCCTGGGTCATGCCAGTGCCGACAGCGTTGCCGAATGGATCAAGGACAATGGCAAGTGCAACGTATCAGTTGCCACCGTATACAACATACTTTCCCAGATGGCCCTCCTCGGGGTATATCATCACCGCATGAGCGCCAACAACAAGATGTATTTCGACGTAAACACAAACAGGCACATACATCTTTACGATATCCAGAACAATGAATATCTGGACGTTGTAGACAAGGAACTCACAGACTTCATCGACAACCGTATCAAGTCACGCAAATTCAAGGGATTCAAGGTCGAATCAATCGACATTCAGATCATAGGCCGTCCAAACAGAAGAACGGCAAGACAACAATAAACTTAACAACATGAAACACACTATCATCACTGTGCTGGCGACAATCGCCATGCTTTTCGGCATGGCTTCATGCCTTCCTGAAGGACCGATCAGGAGCGATTATACATCGATGGCGGATTGGAAGAATGGAATACTCTACACCGACGATGGCATAGAGCTTACCATCGTAGAGAACAAATCAGGCTACAACATAGCTGCAACGATAGAGAGAGTCTTCATCCACTGCGATATCCTCACCCAGAAGAGCGAGAATACCTACGACGTCAGATTGCTCAAATGGGATACTGTGTCAAAGAAGAACCTTCTCAGACTGAGCGACGAGGCTGACAGATACATGGATGAAAACGGCAACATTGCCAGCGACCCGATCAACCTTGCGACAGGCTGGTTCTCCAAGGGCATGCTGAACATGTCTCTCGACTATATCGAGAAGAAAGAAAAGCCGGGAACCCATGAGTTCGACATAATCTTCGATGACAAGAAGTCTGTCGGCGACACTCTTTACATGAGACTCGTACACAACGCTCATGGCGAATACTACGGAAATCCTGAGCACAAGGAAGAGAACCTTACCATCACAAGCAAATTCGCTTCAGTAGACATTCACGACCTGATGCCGTCAGGCAAGGACAATGTTATTGTAAAAGTCGAATGGAAATGGCACCAGATCCAGAATGGAGCCATCAAGAAAGAGACCCAGGATTATTCAATCAACGGAACATTCAAGAAAGAGAACCTCTAGGAATCAGAGATCCTTTCTCAGTCTAGCAGTAGGGATGCCGAGCTGATCGCGATACTTTGCGACGGTTCGGCGTGCTACTTTATAGCCCTTGCCGGTCATCATGTCGACGAGCTGCTCATCAGTCAGAGGCTTGCGCTTGTCCTCGGAGTCTATGATATCCTTCAAAGCCGTCTTCAGCTCACGGGTAGAGACTTCCTCTCCGTCCTGGTTTGCCAGGCCTTCGGAGAAGAAATACTTGAGCGGCATGATGCCGAACGTGGTTTCGATGTACTTGCTGTTCACGACTCTGGAGATTGTCGAGATGTCAAAGCCCGTCTTCTCTGCAATATCCTTGAGAACCATCGGTCTCAATTTGGTTTCGTCTCCGTCCTTGAAATACTCCGGCTGATAGTCAAGAATGGCCTGCATGGTCTTCATAAGCGTGTTCTGACGCTGCTTGAGCGCCTCGACGAACCACTTTGCCGAGTTGTACTTCTGCTTCACGAAAGCGATAGCCTCCTTCTGGGCCCTGTCGGTCCCCGACTCGGACGCCTTGATCATTTCGGAGTACTCCTTGCGGACACGGATCTCCGGAATGCGGAAACGAGGCATCTCGAGTATCTGTTCTCCGGAGAGATCGTCATAACGGAGCTTGAAGTCAGGGATGACCTGACGAGCACGGTCGTTATAAGAATCGTCAATCTGGCCTCCCGGGGCAGGATTAAGCTTCATAATGCGTCTTGTGACCTCCTTGAGCTGGCTTTCGTTCATACCTGTACGCGCCATGATACGCGAATGATGCTTGCCGGCGAACTCCTTGAAATAGTTCTCGATCACAACGATAGCATTGCGGTTCACTTCGTTGTCAGGACTGTGCTGCAGCTGCAGCAGAAGGCACTCCTGCAGGTCACGCGCACCAACGCCGGCCGGCTCGAGATCCTGGATGATCTCCAGAATGTCAAGAACTTCATCATAGTCAGTCTCTATGCCTGACTTGAAGGCCAGGTCATCTACAATGGAATCTATGTCACGACGGAGATAGCCGTCATCGTCAAGGCTGCAGATGATGAATCTGCCGATGGCCATACAGTGATCGTCAAGATTCCTGAATCCGAGCTGGGTGATGAGGCTCTGGGAGAAGCTCTCCTTTACCGAGAATGTATTGTACTGCGGAAGCTCGTCCTTGTCACGCTCGATGTGGGTCCTGTAGTAAGGAATATCGTCATCATCCTTGACCTCGCTGAGCGAGACGTCCTTTGGCTCATCGCTTTCAACGTTGTCATCAGCCGGATTGGGGTCATCGTCAAGCACAGGATTCTCGTCGAAGGTCTGTCGGATCTTAAGCTCGAGGTCCTGGATAGGGAGCTCGATAAGCTTGATCGTCTGGATCTGCTGCGGCGAAAGTTTCTGTGTCTGGACCTGCTTGGCCTCCAGTCCCTGCCTGTTCATGACTTATCTGGCGCTGGTCTGCCTGCGGACACGGACGGTATCGACAACATATGAATTCGATGTGTTGACCACAGGGAAGTTTATATTTTCCTTGATCAGGATTGCGGAAGGGAAGACTCCCTTGACCTGCTGAAGAAGGCTGGTAGCCTCGGAGCGTGTGCGGAAGTCACCGACTGTAACCTTGAAGAAAGGATTGGCGAAGCTGCGGTATGCCGCAACACCTGGAAACATGTTACGGAAGCGGTTCAGAGCCGCCTCGGAGTCTCCACGGGAAGACTGCTTGTTATCGAAGAAGATGCGGACACGGTATCCGCTGATCTTGCGTGATGCATTCTTCTCGATACGGCTTGCAAGGCCGCTCTTTATCTGGGCGCTCTGGTGAATCTCCGAAGAGATCATGCCGAAAACATCCTTGCCGACCAGGCTTGAATCAAGAGCCGCAGTCGGGATAAATACGAGCGAATCGGCCTCATACCAGCCTTTGTTATTCTGAGCCGATGCTGCGAAAGTGAAGATCAGCACGGCAGTAAATGCCACCAAAAACCTTTTCATGCTTTAAATCAATGCGTCGTTTATCTTTTCCAAAATTTCAATAGCATAGCTGGTCTCCATCATCTCGCTTATGCTCATATCCTTGAAATGAAGGGTTGTTCCCGGTCCCCAGCGAAGCTTGACATGAACATCGACATCCATGACATAGCTGCTGAAGTCGCGCGAAGCCGCAAGCCTGAGAAGCTCCATGAGCGAGACAGTCTTGTCAAGAGCCCCGGTACAAGGGACGGAATAGACCTTCATGCTGCGTCTGTCCACGCTGATATCCTCGGCGCTGAAAGTCGCGAAGGTCCTTTCCCCATTGCGGATGACACCGTCAAGACTGGCAATCTTGAAGCCGAATACAGGGTTGTCGATACCGAGAGCCAGGACGGCGTCCACCGCCTTCAAGCCGCGCGGAGACAATGCTTCCACCGCACATGAGGTTATGGCGATATCCTTGACGGATGCACAGCTTGTCGATGCAAGCATGGCAAGCGCCAGAACGGCACAGCAGAGTATGCGTTTCAGGTTTTTCATCCTTTGGTTTCAGCTATTCTATAATTCGCAAAGATACAAAAAATCAGCTATCTTTGTGCCCTGTAAAAGACAAACCATGGACAGTCATTCAATAAACATACCAAAAGTATATATCGAGACCTACGGGTGCCAGATGAACGTCAACGACAGCGAAGTGATCTTCTCCATTCTCGCGGAGCACGGATATGCGCGTACCGAGAACATGGATGAGGCAGACGTCATCATGGCAAACACCTGTTCGGTACGCGACAACGCCGAGCAGCGCATCTGGGGACGCATCGAGCAGTTCAACCTCCAGCGCCGCAACCGCAGCGTGATCATCGGCATCCTGGGATGCATGGCCGAGAGGCTCAAGGACAAGCTTCTCGAAACCGGAAAGGTGGACATAGTCGCAGGACCGGACGCATACCGCAGCCTCCCGGAGCTTCTTGCCGCCGCCGGTGACGGTCATCCACAGATCAACGTCATGCTCTCGCGCGAGGAGACCTATGCCGACATCCGTCCAGTCCGCACCGACAAGAACGGAGTATCAGCGTTCATCTCCATCATGCGCGGATGCAACAATGTCTGTTCATATTGCGTGGTGCCTTATACCAGAGGTGCAGAACGAAGCAGAGACGCCCACACCATCGTGCGCGAGGCTTGCGACTGCTTCAATGCAGGCTACAAGGAGGTCACCCTCCTCGGTCAGAACGTAGACTCGTACCATTGGAAGACGGAGACCGAAGACGTCAGCTTCGCAAAGCTGCTCGAGATGGTGGCTCAGATAAACCCCGACCTTCGCGTACGCTTCTCCACCTCGAATCCGCAGGATTTCTCCGACGAGGTCATCGAGGTCATGGCGAAGTACGAGAACATCTGCAAGCACATCCACTTCCCTGTCCAGTCGGGAAGCAACCGCATGCTCGAGAAGATGCGTCGCCGCTACACCCGCGAATGGTATCTTGAGCGCGTGGCAAGGATCCGCAGCGTGATTCCTGACTGCGGACTCACTACCGACGTCATTGCAGGTTTCTGCTCGGAGACAGAAGAGGACCACAAGGACACCCTCTCGCTCTTCGAGGAGGTTGGTTTCGACACTGCATTCATGTTCTATTATTCGGAGCGTCCAGGTACGATCGCAGCGCGCAACTATCCGGACGACGTGGACATCGAGACAAAGACCAGACGCCTCAACGAGATCATTGCGCTCCAGGGCCGCAAGAGCATGGAGAGCTATCAGAAGGAACTCGGCAAACGTTTCCGCGTTCTCGTGGAAGGTCCTTCGAAGAAGAGCCAGGAGGAGCTTTGTGGACGCGCATCGAACAACAAGATGTGCGTATGGCCAGACACCACCCACAAGGCTGGCGACTACGTAGAGGTAGAGGTTCTGAGCTGCACATCAGCAACCCTTATCTGCAAGCTCGTCTAGAACTTTCACGGTTTCAATCCGCATATCGGCAAAGCTGTAATATGAGCTGTCGGCTATGACTACATGGTCGACCAGGCTCAGTTCGAACGTGCGCAGGGCATTCCTGAGCGCTTCGGTCTGGCGTATGTCTTCAGTCCCGGGACGAGGATTGCCGGACGGATGGTTGTGGGTAAGTATGAGTCCGTCGGCATGGCGGTCAAGCGCATGCTTCACAATCATACGGGCGTCCAGAAGGGTTGAGCTGAGCCCTCCCGAGAACAGTTTTTCCTTTCCGATTACATACCGGGCACGGTTCAGGTAGATCACCCAGCATTCTTCGTGATCCAGACCTTTCATGTACGGGTGCATCATGGAGTAGACCATTCCGGGGTCAATGATGCTGACTTTCTTCATAGTCGATGCTTCAGCCATGAAACGGCGGCCAAGTTCGAGGGCGGCGGAGATGCCGGCCGCTTTGATGCGGCCGAGCCCGGAGACGGCGACCATGCCGGACAGCGGCATGTCGGCGACTCCGGCCAGGCTGCCCCCGGCAGCCTGTATCAGCCGCCTCGCAACCTCCACGGCATTTTCTGTCTGGGTTCCCGTCCTGATCAATATCGCCAGCAATTCAGCATTGCTGAGCACAGAAGCACCATTCTCCAACAGTTTTTCCCTCGGTCTGTCATCCAGACACATCTCCTTCATTCTCATATCTTTCTCTCAACGCCGGAAGACCAACCGGAACCCGTTCCCGGAATGGACGGCAGCTGGGACAAATATGAAAAGAAATAGCCGTGTTCCATTGCTGAAACACGGCTAACTTATCAAATCGACCCCGTAAGGCCCTGATTGCTGTCTTTATTCCTGGACAAATGCGATGATTTCGCCCTTTTCAACGTAATCACCCTGCTTGCCGAGAGTTGCAACGACGCGGCCGCTGACTGCAGGAACGATCTCTTCCATTCCGTAGAATGCCTGGACATGTCCCATAGCCTTGCCAGCCTCAACCTCAGTGCCGGCAACAGGAGCCTTTGAATCATCCTTGACGTCAACCTGCCAGAGGAGCTGACCCTTTACCGGTGCCTGTACAGGAACTGCCTTAGGATACTTCTCTGCATAATCCTTCACGTCGAACTTAGGCATCTCGACGACTGGACGGGTAACCACTACAGGAGCACCTGCCTTTGCCTTGAGATCCTCGAGTTCCTTGTTGAAACGCTCCTTTGCGATGCCTGAGCGGTAGTCACGATACTGACGCTCGTGCATTGCAAGCTCGAAGAGCTCTTCATCGTCCTCGCCGCAATCCCAGCCTTCCTCTTCCATCATCTTGCGGAACTTAGGAAGCTCGTTCGGATAGTTGTCCTGCGGGTTGGTTGTCTGGAACTCCATGCCCTTCTCCTTTGCAAGTGCGATGATCTCCGGTGCGAGCTCGCCTGGGAGGTTACCCATCTTGCCGAGGATCATTCCCCATGTATCCTTGTCGATCTGAGAGAAGCGAGGCTTGCCCTGTGCCATCGAGAAGAGGTTCATGAGAGCTGTATTCTTCACATACTGGCTGAAAGGAGTTACAAGTGGTGGATATCCGAGCTTAGGCCATACATACTCAACCTCGTTGAAGAGCTTGACCATGAGGGTGTCGAGGCTGCTTACAGGCTGTCCATGTGCCTTCTCGGCAGCGTTGATTGCGTCCTTGAAGCCCTTGAGGTCAGCCATCATCGAGCCCATCATACCTCCTGGAAGACCGCAGCCTACGAGGAGCGATGTCATCTGGGAGTTGGTTGGGTTGATCCAGTATCCGAGGAAATCGTCGATGAACTCCTGGGTGAGGGCGCGGGTCTCCATGTATGCATCCATGTTGATGTCCTTGACGAGGAATCCGTCACCGCGGAGCATCTGCTGGATGGTGATCACGTCCGGATGAACCTTACCCCATGAAAGAGGCTCTACAGCCACGTCGATATAGTCAGCGCCGGCACGTGCAACCTCGAGCATAGATGCTGGAGAGAAGCCTGGTCCGCTGTGACCGTGGTACTGTACCTTGATATGAGGATACTTTGTCTTGATGCCGTTTGTAAGCTGTGCGAGGAAGGTTGGACGTCCGATACCTGCCATATCCTTGAGACAGATCTCGTCAGCACCGTACTCTACAAGCTTGTCAACGAGTCCCATGTAATACTCTACTGTATGTACAGGCGAGTGGGTGATGGAGAGGGCTGCCTGAGAAATCATGCCTGCCTTCTTCGCATACTCCACCGAGAGCTTGAGGTTGCGTGGGTCGTTGAGTCCGCAGAATGAACGGGAGATATCGGTTCCCTGAGCCTTCTTGACCTTGAACATGAGCTCGCGGACGTCAGCTGGAACAGGGTTCATTCTGAGGGCGTTGAGACCTCTTTCAAGCATATGTGTCTGGATGCCGACCTTATGGAAAGGAGCTGTCCACTTGCGGACGGCTACGTTAGGGTTTTCACCATAAAGGAGGTTTACCTGCTCAAAGGCACCGCCATTGGTCTCTACTCGGTCAAAGCAGCCCATGTCGATGATTGCCGGAGCAACCTTGACAAGCTGATCCACTCTAGGCTGGAACTTGCCTGATGACTGCCACATATCCCTGTAAACGAGGGAGAACTTGATTTCTCTTGCCATTACTAATACTGGTTGTTTTTTATTGTGCAATCACAAATATAGGCATTCTAAACGAAAAATCAGCGGCCGGGTTTGGAAATTCGAAATAATTATCTACCTTTGTGACTCCAAACACGGTGAGATTAGTTCAGTTGGTAGAGCACCAGATTGTGGTTCTGGGTGTCGTGGGTTCGAGCCCCACATCTCACCCCAACGCAAAGGCGACCTTTTCAGGCCGCCTTTTTTCGTGTGTTGATAAGTTTCGGTGTAAAAAAATGGAATAAAGTGGGGCAAAGTGGAAAGGTTTTTACTATCTTTGCGACAATCGCGTGAATTTTAGTTTAACCATGACCACCTTCATCGGAACATATTCTTCGAAACTCGATGACAAGGGAAGACTCGTCTTTCCTTCGGAGTTCCGTGCAATAATGCCCGCTGGAGGGGACATGAGATTCGTAATCAAGAAGGACATCTTTACGGACTGCCTCGAAATGTACACCATGGAAGAGTGGGAGAAGCAGTCAAGTGAAGTAAAGTCCCGACTGAATTTCTTCAACCAAGATCACGCGAAGTTCTGGAGACAGTACATGAGCGGACGCGATCTTGTGGAACCAGATCCAAAATTCGGACGCATCAGCATTTCCAGAGCACTGCTTGAACTCATTGGTGTAACCAAAGAGGTTGTCTTTTCCGGAAATGACTACAAGATCGAGATCTGGGCAAAGGAGAAGTTCGAGTCCAGCTCAATCTCAAACGAGGAATACCTCGACATCGCCGGTAGACTGCCTGAACCAAGGTAAGGAGACCGAAAGATGTCAGAATATCACATTCCAGTCCTTCTTGAAGAAAGCATCGAAGCTTTGATTTCCAACCCTTCGGGAATCTACATGGACGCCACATTCGGTGGTGGCGGCCATTCCAGAGCCATTCTTGACCACCTGGCCGAGGACGGCAGGCTCATTGCGTTCGACCGCGACTCCGACGCCTTGAAAAACAGCATCGACGACAAGCGTTTCAAACTGATACACAACAATTTCAGATTCGTCCACAACTTCGCGCTCATGGAGGCCCATGAGGCCACACGCGATTTTCCTGAGCGCGGAGCGGACGATGTTTGCGGAATTGACGGAATACTTGCAGACCTGGGCGTATCTTCTCATCAGTTCGACACCGCGGACCGCGGCTTCTCGTTCAGATATGACGCACCGCTGGACATGAGAATGAACGTACAGGCCGAACGCAGTGCGGCCGACCTGGTCAACGAAAGCACCGCGGAGGATCTTGAACGCATCCTGCGCATCTACGGAGAAGTGGACAACGCCCGCCGCGTGGCAGGGATGATAGTGTCGGCACGCGACCGCTCCCCTATCAGGACCACAGGAGAGCTGGACGCTGCCATAGCCAAGGCGCTGCCGCCGCACGCGGAGCACAAGTTCCTGGCCAAGGTATACCAGGCTCTGCGCATAGAGGTCAACCAGGAAATGCGTTCGCTTGAGAAATTCCTCAGCGGAGCGGCAGCCAGCCTGCGACCTGGAGGAAGGCTGGTGGTCATCACCTACCACTCGCTGGAGGACAGGATGGTCAAGAACTTCATCAAGACAGGAAACGTGGAAGGAGAGGTCGTAAGGGACGTCTACGGACGTTGCGACACAGTCCTCGAGGCAGTTAACCGCAAGCCTATACTTCCAAAGGAAAGTGAGATTGCAACCAATACGCGAGCACGCAGCGCCAAGCTGAGAATCGCAGAAAAGACAGCTGAATGATGGAAGAAGAAGCAAGGAAGTGGAGACTGCAGGACCTCGGAAGAGGCATTGCATCCGTGTCCAAGGCCATCGTCAAGGGCGAACTGATGAAAAAGCTGGATGTGGGACAGTATTTCCCTCACATCCTGTACATCGTGTTCCTTCTGGGCTGTTCAATCTGGTATGGAATCAAGTTCGACCAGACGATGACAAGGGTCGAAGACAACGAGAAAGAGCTCAAGGAGCTTGAAATCAGGTACTCGAACAGGATATTCGAGCAGCGCAGCCTCAACAGGAGGACTACAGTAGCTGCACAGCTCGAGCTTCTTGGATCGGAGATTCAGGAGCCTGCAAAGGCAGCAACAATATTAAAGAAGGAGTAAGGATGGCAGGGCAGAATACAGAAAAAAGAAGAGACAGAGTAGGAAGGACTCTCTATTGGACATATCTGTTGTTCCTGGTTGCATCGGTCGTACTGACTGGTGCGATACTCTATTACCAGCTTATCTTCGAACCGGAGCCGGTCATCGCGCAGGAACTCACCCCAAGCGTGACGAAGCGCACCCTGCCGGCACATCGCGGCACCATAAAGGCTTGTGACGGACGCGTGCTTGCAATGACCTTCCCTAACTATACGGTTGCCATGGACTGCAGCGTCCGCAGAAGCGAGTTCGAGGCGAACAAGGACAGCAGTGCAGTGTGGGAGCAAAGATGGCGCGCCAAGGCAAGAGCCCTTGCCAACGAGCTGCCTCGATTCTTCCCCCAGAAGACCGCAGATGAATACTACAACCAGATCATCGCCGACCGCGAAGCCGGAAGGATGTACAGAAGGATAGGCAGCGGAATAGATTACCTCACCCTGCAGGAGATAAAGAAGCTGCCGCTTTTCAACGAGGCATCATACAAGGGAGGACTCATCGTCGAGCAGCAAAATATACGCGAATATCCTTATGGCACGCTTGCAAGACGTACCGTGGGATTCGTCAGGATGAACGCCGAGGCCAGCACCAACACGAATATCGGTCTTGAAGGCAAATTCGACCATATCCTTCGAGGCAAGGATGGTTTCGACTTCCTCAGACGTTCAGACGGAGGACGAAGAGTAACCGACAACGACAGCACCTACCGCAAGCCGACTGATGGCATGGACGTGGTTTCTACCCTGAATGTGGATTTCCAGGACCTTGCCGACAAGGCGCTGCGCAGGCAGATCGACACCAACTACCTTGTGGAAGGCGGCTGCGCCATAGTCATGGATGTCAAGACCGGAGCCATCCGCGCCATGGTGAACCTGAAGCGAAACAATGACGGCCAGATTGAAGAAAGCTACAACTACGCAATCGGACGCAAGGGAGAGCCTGGCTCAGTATTCAAGCTGACCACCCTCATGACCCTTATCGAAGACGGATACGTCAAGAGCCTCGAGGAGACGATTCCAACACATCACGGAATCCTCGGACAGCTTCCTCAGGACTCGTACATCACGAATCACGAGCGTCAGACCGGACTGGACGAGATAACCATCCGCCGAGGACTTGAGATATCTTCGAACTACGTGTTCGCATATCTGGCAACACAGAACTACAGGGACGATACCCGAAGGATGATCGACAAGCTGTACACATACAAGCTCGGTGAAGCATTCAACTTCGACCTGGACGGAATGGCCACCCCAGACCTGCCGAAGCCGGAGAAGGCTCTAAGCTTCACGGATCTCGGTACAACGGCATACGGCTATTCGGTAGCCGTGACACCCATGCATGTCCTGACCTTCTATAACGCCATTGCAAACCATGGAAAGATGATGAAGCCTTACCTGGTTGAGCAGATTGAAAGAAATGGAAAGGTCGAGATGAAGTATGGACCGAGCGTGCTCAACGAATCAATATGTTCGCGCGCGACAGCAGACACACTTACACGAGGACTGGTTGCAGTTGTCCAGGATGGAACAGGTACAAGGCTCAAGGGGGCGCCTTGCACAGTGGCAGGAAAGACCGGTACCGCACGAATCCTCCTCTCGGAGACAGACTCCAAGGAATATGCGAACAAATACACCGACGGATACGGACGCAAGAAGCACCAGGGAACCTTCGTAGGCTTCTTCCCTGCCGAGGAGCCGAAATACTCCATCATCTGTACCATATACTCTGTACTCTCGGGAGCCAACTTCTACGGAGGAACGATCCCTGCGCTTGCCGTACGTGAAATAGTCGATGGAATATGTGCGACCGATCCTTCATGGCGGGAGGAGCTCAGAAGCAACGGTTCCGTTCCTCTCATGGCCGCAGAAGACATCGAGATAGACAAGGCCGACGAGGAGAAGGACGGTCACGTTCCTGATGTTACGGGAATGGGACTTAAAGACGCGATATACGCCATTGAAAGAGCGGGCCTTGTATGCAAGTACAGCGGAGCAGGCCATGTCAGCAGCCAGAGTCCAAAGTCTGGAAGCGCTGCAAAGATGGGAGACATTGTCAGACTTACATTGAAATAGATATGAGACTCAGTGAAATAATCAAGGACAGCGGTGCAATCATACTGCACGGAAGCGCCGAGACAGAAATCGACGGAATCTTCAGCGACTCTAGAAAAGTCGTTCCGGGATCCCTGTTCATCGCCGTAAAGGGCCTTGCCGTCGACGGTCATGACTACATCGATGCAGCACTCGCTGCCGGAGCGGAGGCTGTCATCTCTACCGACAGGCATGGACTCGCCATCTGTGCTGCAAACCGCTATGGACATCCGTCAGAGAAGCTCACACTTGTAGGCATTACCGGAACAAACGGCAAGACTACCACCGTGACCCTTCTCTACCAGCTGTTCATGGGACTTGGATACAACTGTGGTCTTCTTTCAACCATCGCGAACTTCGTCGGGACAAGGCGAAGCGAGACTGAAAACACTACCGCAGACCCTATCACAATCAATTCGCTTATGGCGGAAATGGTCGAGGCTGGCTGCGAGTACTGTTTCATGGAGGTCAGCTCAATCGGTGTTGAGCAGGAGAGAGTGGCAGGTCTCAAGTTCAAGGTAGCAATCTTCTCGAACCTGACCCACGACCATCTTGACTACCACAAGACCTTCGCAGAGTATCTCCGCTGCAAGAAGCTCTTCTTCGACGGACTGGACAAGGATGCCACCGCAATCATAAACATCGATGACCGCAACGGCATGGTGATGGTCCAGAACTGCAAGGCGAAGCTCGTGACCTATTCATGCCGTGAACTCGCAGACCATACCTGCCGCATCGTCGAGGAAAGCTTTGAAGGCATGATGCTCAAGGTTGACGACACCGAGGTATGGACCCGTCTCATCGGACGCCACAACGCATACAACCTGCTGGCAATCTACAGTGCCGCCCTGGCAGTGGGAGCAGACAAACAGGAAGCCCTCGTGGCTCTGAGCAGTCTTGAAAGCGCCAGCGGCCGTCTGGAAACACTTCGCGGCCCACGCAACCTGTCTGTCATCATCGACTATGCCCATACCCCTGACGCACTCGACAATGTGCTTTCAACCCTGCGCGGCATCGCACGAGACACCGAGCTTATCTGTCTGTTCGGCTGTGGCGGAGACCGCGACAAGACCAAGCGTCCGGAGATGGCGGCAATTGCCCAGAAATACGCTGACAGGATATTCGTAACCTCGGACAACTCCCGCACAGAGAAGACCGAAGACATCCTTGAGGACATCCGCAAGGGCTTCGACAATGCCGGCCTTGCCAAGAGCATTTTCATCGCAGACCGCAGGGAGGCGATACGCGCATCCATCATGATGGCTCCGGAAGGCGCAGCGATCCTGCTCGCCGGAAAGGGTCATGAGACATACCAGATCATCGGAAAGGAAAAGAGACATTTCGATGAGAGAGAAGTAGTGAACGAAGTATTTGCAAGTATAGGTTAGTCAGAATATGTTATATCATCTTTTCAAAGCACTCGAGCATCTTGACATTCCGGGAGCAGGCCTTATGAACTACCTTTCGTTCAGGGCCATGCTTGCCAGTGTCATCAGCATGCTGTTTGTATTCTTCTTCGGAAAGAAGATTATCGCCCTGCTCCAGAGAAAGCAGATCGGCGAAGAGATCCGCGACCTCGGACTCGAGGGACAGATGCAGAAGAAGGGCACTCCTACCATGGGTGGCGTGCTCATCATTCTTGGAATCCTCTCCGGCGTGCTTCTGGTCTGTGACCTGGGCAATATCTACGTTCAGCTTCTTCTTCTCACCACCCTCTGGTGCGGTGCAATCGGATTTACCGACGATTACATCAAGGTCTTCAAGCACAACAAGGAGGGCATGAGCGAGAGAGGCAAGCTTATCGGCCAGATCGCCCTCGGATTCATAATCGGTCTTACAGTTTGCTTCAGCAACAAGATCGTAGTCCGCGAGGATGTCGCAAAGGAGTCCGTTGTAGTAAGCGACTCAAGCGACCTCAACGTCCACTCGGAAAGACATATCGACGGATCGCGATGGACAAGCGAGGACGTGGTCAAGAGCACCAAGACCACCATTCCGTTCGTGAAGAGCCACGAGCTTGACTACAAGGTATTCTCACCATTCAGAGGCAAGTGGGGATGGTACTGCAAATGGGCGATCTATGTGCTCATGATCGTGCTCGTCATAACCGCATGCTCGAATGGAACCAACCTGACTGACGGCATGGACGGCCTTGCCGCAGGAACATCTGCCATAGTGGGCGTCGTAATCGGAATCCTGGCATGGCTGGGCGGCAATATCCTGAACTCAGGCTACCTGAACATCATGTTCATCCCCGGCAGCGGAGAAATCGCAATCTTCATGTCGGCTTTCGTGGGTGCGCTCATCGGCTTCCTTTGGTACAACAGCTATCCTGCCCAGATTTTCATGGGCGACACCGGCAGCCTGACCATCGGCGGCATCATCGGCGTGAGCGCCATCCTGATCCGCAAGGAGCTCCTGCTGCCTCTGCTGTGCGGCATCTTCTTCATGGAGAGCCTTTCGGTCCTCATGCAGAGGACATACTTCAAGTACACAAGAAAGAAATACGGCGAGGGCCGCAGAATCTGGAAAATGACCCCGCTGCACCACCATTACCAGAAAGAAGGCATACCAGCGCTCATCCAGACTCCTGTGCGCGCAATTCCTGAGGCAAAGATCGTCAGCAGGTTCTGGATAATCGGAATCATTCTCGCAGTATCGACACTCGCACTTTTGAAGATCAGATAAAGATGAAAGAAATGGGTAGAATAGTAGTATTGGGCGGAGCTGAAAGCGGCGTAGGCGCTGCTGTGCTCGCCAAGGTAAAGGGCTTCGATGTATTCCTCTCGGACAAGGGCAGCATCGCGGAGAAATACGCAAAGATGCTCGAGGAGTGGAAGATTCCTTTCGAGCAGGGTCAGCACACAGAGGACCTGATCCTCAATGCCGACGAGGTTATCAAGAGCCCGGGAATTCCGGACAGCGCGCCTATCATCCAGAAACTTATAGGTCAGGGCACCCACATCATCTCAGAGATCGAGTTCGCGGGAAGATACGACAATGCGAAGAAGATATGCATCACCGGAAGCAACGGCAAGACAACGACCACTTCGCTGATCTACTACCTGCTCCAGCAGGCAGGGCTCAACGTAGGTCTCGGCGGAAACATCGGCCAGAGCTACGCCTACCAGGTCGCCACCGAGAACTTCGACTACTATGTCCTTGAGCTCAGCAGTTTCCAGCTTGACAATGCATACGATTTCCGTCCGGACATCGCCATCATAACCAACATCACCCCTGACCATCTGGACCGCTACGACCACAAGATGGAGAACTATACCGCAGCAAAGTTCCGCATTGCAAGGAACCTGCGTCCGGAGGACTGCTTCATCTTCGATTCAGATGACGCAATCACCATGGAGCACCTCAACAAGATAGTGCTCAAGGCCCGCATGCTGCCGTTCAGCCAGGAAAAGTCAGTTGAGCAGGGAGCCTGTCTCATCGATGACAAGATCGTCATCCGCATGGGCGAAACCGAAAGCGAGATCTACCTCAAGGAGCTCGCACTCGGCGGCAAGCACAACATCTACAACTCGATGGCAGCGGCACTGGCGGCAAAGGCAATCGACATCGACGACAAGGTGATCCGCGAAAGCCTGTCGACCTTCGCTCCTATCGAGCACAGACTTGAGCCTGTACTGAGCGTGAAGGACGTGCTCTACATCAACGACTCCAAGGCCACCAATGTTGATTCAGCATGGTATGCACTCGAGTGCCAGACCCGTCCTGTCGTATGGATCGTAGGCGGCAAGGACAAGGGCAACGACTACAGCGTGCTCAACGAGCTTGTACGCAGCAAGGTCAAGGCTATCGTATGCATGGGTCTCCATAACGAAAAGATACACGCCGCATTCGAAGAGATGGTCGGCAGCGAGAACATCTGTGACGCATTCAGCGCAGACGAGGCTGTAAAGGCATCTGCTGCATTTGCAGAAAGCGGAGACGTGGTTCTGCTCAGCCCTTGCTGTGCAAGCTTCGACCTTTTTGACAACTACGAGGACAGAGGACGTAAATTCAAGGACGCCGTAAGAAAGCTCTAGGACGATGGCAAGCAAGAAGAACTGGTTTGTAGCCTTGATGGACAAGTTCGCGGGTGACAAGCTCGTGCTCATCATTCTGCTTCTGCTGATGATGATCTCGGCGCTTTGCATATTCTCGTCGACTTCCCAGCTGCCCGAGGTATTGAGAGGTACGGCATCACGCACAGACGTGATGTTCAACCATTTCAAGACCATCGGAATGGGTCTTGCTGTCATTGCCTTCCTATACTGGCTCTGCGGAGTGAAGACCCTGAGGATCTTCGGCAGGCTGGGATTCATAACGAGCGCGGCTCTGCTTCTCTTCCTTGCAGGCCACCTTCATCTCGGCCCAGTCTCTGCTGCTCCTATCAACGGAGCATGGCGCGTCATAAAGATAGGAGGTTTCCAGTTCCACGTATTCGAATTCGTCAAGGTAGCGATGGTGCTGTATCTCGCATACGCTATCGAGAATCTCAGGAATGGAGGTTTCAGCTTCCTCGAGATAATAGCGGACAGGTATCCACGATTCTACTTCATAGGAAACGACACCTGGAAGAAGATAATATGTATCTACTGCCCCATGGGCATAATCTTCCTCCTTGTAGCAATGGGTAGTGTGACCAGCTCGCTGTTCATCGCCCTCGTCATGTTCCTGACCATCTGGGTCGGAGGCCTTAACATGCGTGAGCTGTTCATCATCGGAGGAGCACTTGCCGTAATTGGAGTCGGCATCTACGGAACATACAGGCTTACCGACGGTGCGGTATTCCACCGACTCGAGACAGCCGAAAGCCGACTTGAGTCATTCGACGACAAGGTCCAGAGGGTATTGGATGCAAAGCCAAAGAGCCAGGAATACTACAAGGCCCTCGGAGCCATTGAGCAGCAGTACGGATCGCGTATCGCGATCAAGGAAGGTGGACTCATAGGCAAGGGTGCCGGAGGCAGCAGCCAGAAGTACAAGGTATCCGTAATGTTCGAGGACTTCATGTTCAGCTTCGTCGTCGAAGAATACGGACTTATGGGAGCCATCGTGCTGTTCATACTGTTCAGCAGCCTTATCATGCGAGGATCGCTCATCGCAAGAAACTGTGGAGAGGACTTCCCGAAGATTGCGGTCGCAGGACTCGTGCTGCTTATCAGCGGACAGGCATACCTCCACATGTTCGTCAACACCGGCATTTTCCCGATGACCGGCCAGACACTGCCGCTCATCAGCCATGGACGCTTCGCGTTCCTGATGTTCAGCGCGGCATTCGGAATCATACTCAGCATCAGCAAGACTGCCGAGAAGAATATAGCAAAGGAGATCCGCGACGCGGAGCCTCTTATCGAGAGCCGTCCAGATATCGATGCAGGCATGGATGACCTGGACGCATTGGAAGATAACCTGATCGAAAACTAAGATATGGAACACAAGGCATTGAGAGTCATAATCAGCGGAGGCGGCACAGGAGGTCACATCTTCCCTGCAGTGTCGATTGCCGGCAAGCTCAAGGAAGTCAACCCCGACACAGAAATACTCTTCGTCGGAGCAGAAGGCAAGATGGAGATGGAGAAGGTTCCGGCTGCCGGATACAAGATAGTAGGACTTAAGATTGTCGGACTGCAGAGACAGCTTACACTCAAGAACATCCTCAACGACCTCACCGTTCCTTTCAAGGTTGTCGGAAGCGTGCTTAACGCCAGGAAGATCATCAAGGAATTCAAGCCCGACCTTGCAATCGGTGTAGGTGGATACGCCAGCGCTCCCCTGCTCTTCGCAGCCACATCCATGGGTATTCCTGCACTCATCCAGGAGCAGAATGGATTTGCCGGACTGACCAACAAGCTGCTCGGCAAGCGCGTCGGAAGCATCTGTGTCGCATACGAGAACATGGAAAGGTTCTTCCCTGCCGACAAGATTGTAATGACAGGAAACCCTATCCGCAAGGAAATGGTCCCTGCAACAGCCGAAATGAAGGCCGAAGGCATCGAGATGTACGGCTTCGACCCGTCAAAGAAACATATCCTCATCGTTGGTGGAAGCCTTGGAAGCCGCACCCTCAACGACGCCATGAAGAAATGGATCAGCGACGGCTGTCCAGGTGGCGAGGGCGTCCAGATTCTCTGGCAGTGCGGCAAGTACTACAAGCCCGAGACCGACAGGTTCATGGAAGATCACAAGGATTGCACAGACATTATGCACAGCGACTTCATCAAACGCATGGATCTCGCATACGCTGCTGCAGATGTAGTCATTTCGCGCTCAGGAGCCAGCTCGGTATCCGAGTTCTGCGCGACCCACAAGGCCACAGTTCTCGTTCCATCGCCTAACGTGGCGGAGGACCACCAGACCCACAATGCCATGGCTCTCGTACGCAAGGACGCAGCGCTCATCGTGAAGGATGCCGAAGCATCGGAGAAACTGATGCCTGTAGCACTCGGACTCGTACATGACCAGGCAAGGATCGCAGAAATTGAAAGGAATGTCGCACAGCTTGCACTCCCTGACGCGGCAATGAAGATAGTCGAGGAGGCATACAGATTATTGGAGAAATAGCTATGGCAGAGCTTAAGAACGTTTATTTCATCGGAATCGGAGGCATTGGCATGAGTGCCATCGCCAGATATTATAAATTCAAGGGATACGAGGTCAGCGGTTATGACCGCACTCCGTCCGAACTGACAAAGAAGCTCGAAGAAGAAGGCATCGGCGTGCACTACAGCGATGACTGCAGCTACATCCCGAAGGACGTTGAAAGCACACTCGTGGTCTACACTCCTGCCATTCCTGCCGACATGGGCGAGCTCGTCTATGTCCAGGAGAATGGCTACCGCGTCATCAAGCGCTCCCGCACTCTTGGCGAGATTGCCAAGGGACAGCGCTGCCTTGCCGTATCCGGCACACATGGAAAGACAACTACCAGTACATTGCTGGCGCACATCCTTACCGAGAGCGGCGAAGGCTGTACAGCATTCCTCGGAGGTATATCCAAGAATTACGGCACCAACCTGCTCATGAGCAAGACTCCGACCGTGGTCGCTGAGGCCGACGAGTTCGACCGCTCATTCCTCCAGCTGTTCCCTTCCATCGCCGTCATCACAGCCATGGATGCAGACCATCTTGACATCTACGGCGACCATGAGCACGTGATCGAGGCTTTCCAGGCCTTCGCGTCCCAGGTCAGCGATGCCATCATCGCGAAGAAAGGTCTCCCTATCGACAACAGCCACACCAAGGCAAAGATATACAGCTATCATCTCGATGACGCCTCAGCCGATTTCCATGCAGAGAACATGCGTCTGGACGAGCTGGGACACTACACATACGACCTCGTCCATCCGGAAGGAGTGCTCAAGGACATCAAGGTCGGCACGCTCGGCTGGGTCAACGTCGAAAACAGCATCGCCGCTGCAGCTGTCAGCATACTTTACGGCATTTCCGAGGAAGGCATTCGTCACGCCATCGGTACATTCGGAGGTGCAAAGCGCAGGATCGACGTCCATGTCAACCGCACAGGACTGACATACATCGATGACTACGCACACCATCCGGCTGAGCTCGCAACAGCGATCTCTTCGATCAGGGGCATTTTCCCGCACAGAAAGATAACTGCCGTATTCCAGCCTCACCTTTTCACCCGTACCCGCGACTTCGCTGCCGAATTCGCCGAGGCCCTCAGCGGTGTGGACAGGCTGATACTTCTTGACATCTACCCTGCCCGCGAGGAACCTATACCCGGAGTCACCTCGGAGATTATATTCAAGGACATAACAGCTCCGTCAAAGGTCATGATCCGCAAGGAAGAACTCATGGATCTGCTTGAGAAGGAAGATCTGGACGTACTTGTGACCTTCGGTGCAGGAAACATCGATGCATTCATCGAACCTATCACAAAGATGCTTGAAGCACGTATATGAACCCTATATTGAGAAAGAGCCTGACCATTGCCGCACTGCTGCTGTGCATCACGGCGTTCGTCGCAATCTGCGGCGCACGTTCGCATGACCGTATGCAGGACACATGCTCGGATGTACGCGTAAGCTTCAAGGAAAGCTACCGTTTCGTCGACGAGGATGAGGTCAAGCACATACTGGAGCGCAACTTCGGTTCTTATGTCGGCCAGAGGCTGGACAGCATGAGACTGGACAAGGTAGAAGAAGCGCTTAACTCCCAGAGTGCCATCCAGGCCAGCGAAGCCTACGTGACGGACGATGGCTACCTGAACCTTGTCATCACCCAGCGCAAGCCTGTTCTTCGCCTGCAGATGGACGAGACCGGTTTCTACGCCGACGAGTCCGGATTCATCTTTCCTTTGCAGCCTGGATACCCTTACATGGTTCCGGTGGTGGACGGCGATATCGACCTCAATATCGAGGCCGACCACAAGGGACTGGCTCCGGAGGAGAAGGGCCGCGAATGGATGGCCAGCCTGATAGGCATGCTGCGCTATATGGAAGACAGCAAGATATGGGCTGAGAACATATCCCAGATACGTGTAGACGAAAAGGAGGGACTTATGCTGTACCCACGCGAAGGACGGGAGGTATTCATTTTCGGATACCCCAGCGACATCGCAGCAAAGTTCGGCAGAGTCGCCAACTACTATAAGTATATCAAGCCTGAGAAGGAAGAGAATTACTACAGGACAGTGAATGTCCAGTACGAGAAACAGATAATCTGCAAAAAATAAGATATGGACGAAAGGTATATTGCAGCGGTCGACCTGGGCTCATCCAAGATCGCCGTTACTGTAGCAAAAATCGATGGAAAGGATACCCAGATCCTTTACTACAGAGAAACGCCGTCCCTCGGAGTAAGGGACAGTGCCGTGCTCAACCCCAAGATGGCAGGCAAGGAGCTCGGAAAGGCAATCGAGCAGGCTGAAAGCGAGCTGAAGATTAAGATCCTTCAGGTTGTCGTCGGACTGCCAAGATATTGCGTGACCCAGCAGAAGGCCAGCGCAAAGATTGTCAGGACCGACCCTGAAGCCAGCATCAGCGAAGAGGAGATCGAGTACCTCAAGAGCAGCGCTGTCGACTCCTATCCTATCGACAACCCGGAGAAGAACGTAAGCTTCGGAGTGATCGCCCAGTCTTTCTCGGCTGATGATTACATCAACTCCATCGAAAACGATATCGTCGGCATGGTCAGCGACACCCTCGAAGGCAAGTTCAAGGTATTCGTCGGACGCCAGAGAGACAGCAGGAACATCGACAAGACCCTCGAGGAGGTCGGCATCGTCGCTGCAAAGAAATTCTTCGTTCCTGAGATTACCGCCAAGGCAGTCCTGAACCGTGAGGAGATGGACAATGGCGTTGCTCTCATGGAAATCGGTGGCGCTGCCAGCTCGGTCACCATCTACAAGGGAGGCATCCTCCGCTACTATGCGTCCATACCGTTCGGTGGCAAGACCATCACAAACGACATCAAATACGAATGCAGCTGCTCGGAAAAGCTCGCCGAGAACCTTAAGCTCGCATACGGCGTCTGCATGCCTGAGAAGCTCCAGAGCCTTCGCGACAAGATAATCCAGATCCACGACAAGGAGACGGGACTGACAAAGCAGATTTCAGTTGCATACCTTTCCGAAATCATCACCCGCCGACTCGAAGAGATCATCGACGCGCTCCTCTGGTATGTCCAGGAGAGCGGACTCGCAGACAAGCTTGCCGGTGGCATCGTCGTTACCGGTGGTGCCGCTGCCATGCCTAACATTTCATCCCTGATCGGAGAGATGTCGGGATACACCGTCCGCATCGGCTACCCACGCCGCAAATACTCGGCTGTCGGCTGTCCGGGCGTGGACGAGACCTCTTCCGCGACTTCGATCGCCATGATCCTTGCCGGCAAGGAACTTGAGTATCTCAACTGTCTCGACGAGGCCCCTAGGGATGAGGAAGAAGAAATCATCCCTGAGGAGGAGCCGGTAGACGAGGCTGTCGAGGATGCCGACGAGACTGCCTTTGACAGCGAAGAGAGTGGCGAGAGCATGCAGGAGGAACCTTTGGAGGTTGAAGAGACTGAAGAAGAAGGCGGCGAGCGTGACGGACTGTTCAGGCGCAAGGATATAGAGGCAAGCAAGGAGGAGAAGGAACGCATCAAGGCGGAGAAAGCAGCCGAGAAAGCCGCAAGAAAGGCTCGCGAGGCAGAGGAGAGAGCACTGAGAAGACGCCAGAAAGAAGAGGAGCAGAAGCTGAAAGAGGAAGAAAGGAAAAAGAAACATGAGGAACTTGTAGGCAAGTTTGGTATCATCAACTGGTTCAGAGACAAGCTTGACAACCTCTACGACGAAACTTCAGATTTTTAGAGATGACTATGGAAGATAATTTCTTTATACCCGAAATCAACATACCACTTCCAAACGACTGGAAGCCAAACGAGTCACGAATCACTGTAATCGGAGTCGGAGGTGGAGGCTGCAACGCAGTCAACTTCATGTACAACCAGAAGGTCAAGGGCTGCAACTATATCGTCTGCAACACTGACTCGCAGGCACTCCAGCGCTGCGACGTCCCTAACAAGATCCAGATGGGCAAGGGACTCGGAGCAGGAACCAATGCAACCAAGGGACGCAACGCGGCCATCGAGTCTCAGGACAGCATACGCCGCATGCTCTTCGGAGAGAATGACTCCGAGATGATAGACATGCTCTTCGTGACAGCAGGTCTCGGTGGAGGAACCGGTACCGGCGCAGCTCCTGTAATCGCCCACATGGCAAAGGAGGCTGGCGTCCTTACCGTTGCCGTCGTGACCATTCCTTTCGAGAATGAAGGCACAGAGGCGATGGGACGCGCCATCGACGGCATCAACGAACTCAGGAAGAACGTCGACAGCCTCATCATCATCAACAACGAGAAGATCAAGGAGCAGTTCGGTGACTATCTCGCCCAGGACGCATTCCCTATGGCAGATCAGATTCTCGCAACCGCTGCAAGCGGCATCATCGAGATCATCAAGAAGCCGGGATACCAGAACGTGGACTTCGAGGACGTAAGGACAGTCATGAAGGACAGCGGACTCGCCCTCATGGGTTGCGGTACAGGCTCAGGACCGAACCGTATCGATGACGCCATCAATGCTGCCATAAACTCGCCTCTTCTCAACGATTTCGAGATCAGCAGCGCCCAGAAGGTGCTTCTCAACATCACGGTTGCAAAGAATGAGAATGGTCTCAGCCTTACCGACCTCGACTCGATCTCGAGCAAGATACGCTCGGCTCTCGGCAAGGTGTCGATGTTCAAGCGCGGTATCATCTGGAACGAGGATCCGAACGCAGATGACTCAATCTACATAACCGTCGCTGCGACAGGCTTCGAGTACAGCAAGCTCAGCAACATCACCAACGTGGATCTCGGCAGCCTTATCGTGGTCGACAGCGACTTCGAGTATGACAAGAGCGCAAAGATCTCGTCCGAGGAAGGAATCAGCCTTCCAGGCACAGAGGGGAATGTCATCCAGACCATCGGATACAACACCAAGACCAACCTTCCGAAGTTCCACTTCGACGAAAGACCGACCCTCGCCATCAAGCCTGGAGAGGACAGAAGCGACCTTGAATCCATCCCTGCAATCCGCAGAAGTGCAAGGAAAAAATAGTTATCTTTGCACGTTTTAACGATCAATATGGAAAGAAGAACAAGAGTAAGATTCGCGCCATCGCCTACCGGTCCGCTCCACATGGGCGGAGTACGCACAGCGCTCTATAACTATCTCTATGCCAAGCAGCATGGAGGAGATTTCATCATCAGAATCGAAGACACCGACTCTCACAGATTCGTTCCGGGAGCTGAAGAATATATCATCGAGTCGCTCCGTTGGTGCGGCATCATCCCCGACGAAGGCGTAGACCAGGACGGAAAGGTTGTCGAGACCGCATCTGAGCGTCATCCGCACGCGCCGTACCGCCAGTCTCAGCGCAAGCCTATCTACCGCAAGTATGCGGAGCAGCTTGTCGAGAACGGATATGCATACTACGCATTCGACACAGCCGAGGAGCTTGACGCCATCCGCGCAAAGGCAGAAGCCGCCGGCGAGACTTTCACATACAACCAGAAGTCCCGCCTCAGCCTCAGGAATTCACTCAGCCTCAGCGCCGAGGAGACAGCAAGACTGCTCGAGGAGACCGACACATGGACAGTACGCTTCAAGATGCCGGAGAACGAGATCGTCAAGATGGACGACCTCATCCGCGGCCACGTTGAAGTGAATACCGACACACTTGACGACAAGGTACTCTGGAAGAGAGCCGACGAACTCCCTACATACCATCTCGCAAACATCGTCGACGACCACCTCATGGAGATCAGTGAGGTCATCCGCGGCGAGGAGTGGCTTCCTTCCCTCCCTCTCCACTACATGCTCTACAAGGCATTCGGATGGACTGAGACCCAGCCTCGCTTTGCACATCTTCCTCTGCTTCTCAAGCCTGTCGGCAACGGCAAGCTCAGCAAGCGCGACGGAGACAAGATGGGCTTCCCTGTATTCCCTCTCCAGTGGGTCAATTCCGAGGGCGAGAAGTCACGCGGCTACCGCGAGGACGGATACTTCCCTGACGCATTCGTCAACCTTCTTACCATGCTTGGCTGGAACCCGGGCACCGAGCAGGAGATCTTCTCGATGGAGGAGCTTGTGAACGCTTTCTCACTCGACAAGGTCGGCAAGTCAGGAGCGAAGTTCAACCCCGAGAAGGCAAAGTGGTTCAACAAGGAATACCTCCGCATGAAGACCGACAAGGAGCTCACCGAGGCATTCATTCCTGTGCTCGCGCAGCACGGTATCAACGTCACCCCTTGCGAGAAGGGTCCCGATGGAGCATGCATCCACGAGCTCAAGGCCGATTTTGCAGGCAAGACATTCTCGAAGTTCTACGTCAAGAGTCTCGTTTCGCTCATCAAGGAGCGTGCGACCTTCGTGGCGGACTTCTGGGACATCGCATCATATCTGTTCATCTCCCCTGCCGAGTTCGAGGCTTACGGAGTAAAGGCCGGCGCAGCGAACGCAAAGCCTGCAGATCCACGTGCAGCGGCAGATCCTCGCGCCAAGGTGTTCGATGACGCTGCAACCGCTCCATTCCTTGCAAAGGATGCCGACAAGTTCTGGAAACCGGACAGCAGCGCAATGGCAATCGAGGCTGCGGCGCATGTATGCGCAATGGAAGGCGACTTCACCAAGGAGGCTGTCGAGACCGCTCTCGAAGAGTACATCCGCGGCAAGGAGTGGCCTATGGGCAAGGTGATGAACTGTCTCCGACTCGCACTTACAGGTGCTTCCAGCGGTCTTGGTATCGCTGACATAGTATCATTCATCGGCCGCGATGAGTTCGCAGCCCGCATGGAATACATCAAGAACAGACTCGGATAATGAAAAGGATTCTCTCCATCCTGGCCGGAATCGCTCTCATAGCCCTTGCCGCTGCAGTATGGTTCATGCCGACATCCAAGGGCGACAAGCCGCTCAAGCGCGCAAAGAGCACCACGGTCAACACAAGTGCATACGGCAACGCCTTCAAGGACGTCGCCGGACATGTTGTGGACGACCTCCACAGTCTCATGGTACTTAAGGACGGAGAAGTGATCTATGAGGAATATGCAGTCGGCCATGATGCCGATGAGCTCCACACCATGTGGTCAGCCAGCAAGACCTTCACCGCCACAGCCATCGGCTTTGCCGTCCAGGACGGACTTGTCAGCCTGACCGACCATGTCGTGGACTTCTTTGACTCCAGCATGCTGCCGAAGCATCAGTCGAAATGGCTGAAGGACATGACCGTGTACGACCTGCTTATCATGTCGTCAGGACTGTCCAACGGCAACTTCACCCCGGACATGCGCGCAGGCAGGATGCCCGACCCTACACGCCAGACCTTCAACTGCGAAGTGACTTTCAAGCCTGGCACCAAGTGGTCATACAACAGCATGAACAGTTACCTTCTCTCCGCCATCATCACCAAGGTGACCGGCCAGAAGATGGTGGATTATCTTGACACCAAGCTGTTCAAGCCGCTCGGAATTCGCAGATACTACTGGGAGGAGAGCGACGAGGGCATCAACTCCGGCGGCTGGGGACTCTACCTGACCACTGAATCGCTTGCCAAGATGGGACAGTTCTTCCTTCAGCGCGGCGAATGGGACGGCAGGCAGCTTCTCGACCCAGAATGGATCGATGACGCCATGTCTCCGCATATCTACCAGTGGCAGGGCCGCAACAATCTCCCTGAGGAACAGATCATGGAGGTCACCAAGAACGATGACTGGAACCTTGGATACGGATACCAGATGTGGTGCTGCCAGCATGGTGCTGCCCGTCTGGACGGCGCATGGGGTCAGTTCTGCACGATTCTTCCGGACAAGAATGCTGTCGTTGTGATGACAGCTCTTGCGGAGGATACCAAGACCGAGTACAGAACCCTTTGGAAATACATATACGACACTTTATAATCAATTACCAATATGAAAATCGGAATCTGCAGCGATCATGCTGGCGTCG
Organism: Bacteroidales bacterium; assembly: GCA_024398125.1. Taxonomy (GTDB): domain Bacteria; phylum Bacteroidota; class Bacteroidia; order Bacteroidales; family UBA932; genus Cryptobacteroides. The sequence goes on along the minus strand of JAKSJO010000014.1, from coordinate 16,641 downwards.
AGTACAAGGCGAAGCTGATCTCTTATCTTCTTGGCAAGGGCTACGAGGTTGTCAACTTCGGAACCGACACCACTGACAGCATGGACTATGCTGACGTTGCACACCCAATGGCAAGCGCAGTCGAGAAGGGCGAGCTCGATCTCGGAATCGCTCTCTGCGGCACCGGAAACGGCATGGCCATCACCCTCAACCACCATCGTGGCATCCGTGCAGGTCTTGCATGGAACACCGAGGTAGGCAAGCTCGTGAAGCAGCACAACAATGCAAACGTGCTCGTTATGCCAGCACGCTTCATTTCTTACAGAATGGCTGTTAGCATCGTTCGCGCATGGCTCACCGAGCCTTTCGAGGGCGGTCGTCACCAGCGTCGTATCGAGAAGATTCCAGTAGACTAGTTGGACGCTCTCATAGCACACAGAGGACTGGTCCTGACGGGCAATATCGATGATTACCCGTCAGGTATCATTATTCCTGTCGACAAGCCTTACAGGTGGACCTCGGCGGACGTGATCCGCAAGCTGAAGTATGCCTCGATAAGGCATTTCAACAAGAAGAACCTCAAGGTAGGCCATGCCGGCACCCTGGATCCGCTTGCAACAGGAGTGCTTCTGGTCTGTCTGGGCAAGGCGACACGTCTGGCTCAGGAGCTTCAGGCTCATGACAAGGAGTACCTTGCAGGCATCTCTTTCGGGGCAACGACGGCTTCATATGACAGAGAGAAGGAGGTAGATGCATTCTACCCTCTTGATGGCGTATCCAAAGCATCACTAGAGTCCGTCCTGCCATCTTTCGTCGGAGAGCAGGAGCAGGTCGCTCCCCTCTTTTCCGCCAAGTCGGTCGATGGCGTGCGTGCATACGAGATGGCACGCAAGGAGTTCAAGGCGTCGCAGAAGTCCGGAGCGGCTTTCGACCACAGCGCCGCCGAGCTTCTCTCCAAACAGAAGATTAACATCGGATACCTTCGCCTTGTCGATTGGTCGGATGGCTGTCCGGACCGGTTGCTCTCTCCTGAAAACGCCTTCGGCCCCTCCCATGCTGACGCATGGGCCCCTCCCGCTTCCGTGCCGCGGGTGGCACGGTTTTCCGGAGAGACAACGCTCACCGGACAGCAGGAATCCATAGCAGGGAGGGTCAATCCGAGGATAAACGTGGTTGAGATCGATCATCTTGGATTGCCGAGCGCAGACATACTCGTAGGATGTTCGAAGGGCACATATATCCGGGCCCTCGCCAGAGATCTAGGAGAATCGCTGGGATCAGGAGCATTCCTCAACAACCTCCGACGCACAAGAACCGGAGGCTTTGCCGTAGAGGATGCCCTCAGCATCGACGAAGCCATGGCCCTATTCAACACTGAATCAAAGTAAAACAAAAGATATGAAAACATTCAAGGTTTTGGCTGTCATTGCAGCCATATTCGCTTCAACACTTTTCTGCGGAGCACAGGATGCCTCAACCCTCATCAAGGCCGGTGAGAAGGCTCCCGCATTCAGCGTTCCGTCACCACAGGGAAAGATGATCTCGCTCAAGGATTTCAAGGGCAAGTACCTCGTGATCGACTTCTGGGCAAGCTGGTGCGGCGACTGCCGCAGGGAAGCACCTGAGCTTGTAGAACTCTACAAGCAGTACGGTGGCAAGAAGTGCGAGTTCCTCGGAATCTCGTTCGATACCGAGAAGGACGCATGGCTCTCATACGTCGAGAAAGCCGGAATGAAGTGGCCTCAGGCAAGTGAACTCACCAAGTGGAAGGAGACCAAGGTCAATGAAGCATACAAACTCGACTGGATCCCAACCTTCTATCTGGTGGACCCTAAGGGAAAGATTGTAGGCGGATACTTCACCGCTGCTGACCTTGCAAAGGCAATGAAAGCCAACGTTAAATAAAGACTAGGCTGAATACTCTTCAATCAACGCTTCGAGACCATTTACGATATCTTCGTAGGTGGTCTCGAAGTCGTCTGTATACCATGGGTCTGCGACATCGCGGTTGAGAAGCATGCGGACCTTGTCCATACGGGCGTCACCCCACATGCGCTGCAGTATCCTCATGTTGCTGCGGTCCATAAGGATTATGAGGTCATAATGGTCATGGTCGGCCAAGGTGATCTGTCGCGCAGCGTGTCCCTGGCAGCCTATGCCGTGACGGCCAAGTTCGCGGCGTGCCGGTGGATAGACTGGATTGCCTATCTCCTCGCGGCTCACTGCACACGAAGCGATTTCGGTGAACGTGTCCCCAAGACCTCTCTTGCGGACCATATCCTTGAAAATATACTCAGCCATGGGGCTGCGGCAGATATTGCCATGACACGCAAAAAGTACCTTCATACCTCTAGCAGAATAGAATCATCACGACCTGGGCGATGATGACACGCAGGAACATTGTAACCGGATAGACTGTAGCGTATGCGACCGGAGCTTCCTCGCCGATACCTGTGGTCTCGGCGTATGTGAGCGCCATCGGGTTGGCCATGGTACCGCAGAGCATGCCGACGCAGTGGGTGAAATCCAGCTTGTAGCGTTTCATGGCGATGACACCGACAAAAAGTACCGGGACAAGAGCAAGAATGAAACCGATTGCCAGCCAGACAAGACCGTCAAGGGTAAGTACCTTGTCAAAGAATCCGGCTCCGGAATTGAGTCCGAGGCCCGCCAGATAGGTGATTATACCGAATTGACGAAGGATAAGTATCGCACTGTGGGTCGTATATGTCGTAAGGTGGAAACGCGGGCCGAACGCGCCAAGAAGGATTCCGACCAGGATAGGACCGCCGGCCAGGCCCAGGCGTACAGGCATGCTCATGCCCGGGATGGAGAATCCGATCGCGCCGACCAGGACACCGAGGGCAAGGCCTATGAAGAGAACCGGCAGGTTAGGTGTATCCAGCTGGCTCTCATGATTGCCCAGCAGGTTTGCGACGTTGTCGATAGCCTTTGCGTCACCCACGATGGTAAGTTTATCTCCGAGCTGGAGGATGAGATCGCGGGATGCGACCAGCATGATACCGGCACGGTTGACACGTGTTATGTTGATTCCGTATGCATTGCGAAGCTTGAGCGAGCCAAGACGGACACCGTTGAGCTTATCTTCCGTAACATAGATTTCGCGGCAGACCACTTCCCTGTCGATGGCATTCCAATCGATGTCCGAGCCGTTCCAGTCCTTTGGTACCATATGTCCGAAGAGAGCTGTGATGCGGTCTGTGTCCTTGCGGTCGGAAACGACCATGAGATGGTCTCCCTTATGAAGGAGCATGCCGCCGGCCGGGATATGGACCTTGCCCTCGTTCCATACTCTCGAGATCACGATGGTCACGTCAAGCAGCTTCATCACATCTCCGATGGTCTTCTCGAAAACCGCAGGGTTGGAAACTTCATACTCACCGATGAAGGTGGAATCCTTGTCTTCCTTGTTTTCGATAGGCTTGTGGAACTTCTTGAACGTCCATCGGAGCACGATGATCGCGACAATCATTCCGATTACACCCATAGGATATGCTACAGCACAGCTCATCGCCATATCCGCTGCCGCGGCGCTGTCTGGATCGATCTGGAGAAGGGTCTGCTGCGCGGCACCAAGCATCGGGGTGTTGGTAACGGCTCCACAGAGAAGCCCCATCATCTCGTTAAGAGGCAGAGGGGTCACGGCCCACAGTCCAAGCGCCATCAGGGTACCTGCCAGGATAAGTCCTATGCTCAGCATGTTCAAGGTGACGCCGCCTTTCTTGAAAGAGCTGAAGAATCCAGGGCCGACCTCAAGTCCCAATGTATAGACAAAGAGGATGAGACCGAAGTTCTGGGCATATCCAAGCATGTCCGGATTGAGGGTGACACCAAGATATGCAGCGATGATACCGACGAAAAAGACAAAGGTGATGCCCAGGGATATGCCACCTATCTTGATGCGTCCAAGATATATGCCGAGCACGCTCACAAGGGAGATGACAAAGACTGTCTGGATTACTGTAGGTTGGAGAAGATCCTGGGGTATGAAGTTCATCGTTCGCTTTCTTATGAGTCTGTTTTGTACAAAACAACTTTTTCGGGCGCAAATGTAAGAAAATATCCTCAACCGCGTGGAACAAATTATTATCTTTGCTATATGAAGAAACTGATTGCCCTATTTACGATGGTTCTGACCGCCCTGGCCTGTTCCGGTGCTGTCGAAGAGGACCGCGTCATCCTTGGTGACGAAAGAAGCGATGTATACATTCCTATGCTCGAAGGCAAGAGAGTCGCCATATTCAGCAATATGAGCGGCATTGTCGGAGACGTTGTAATCGATGCTGAAAACGGTGTCTACGGTCCGCATCTGCTTGACCTTCTCATGGAGAAGGGAATGGATGTCAAGGCTATCTTCTCCCCTGAGCATGGTTTCAGAGGTGACGCGGACGCCGGCGAGCATGTCAGCAGTTCGACTGACCCGAAAACAGGTGTCCCTATCCTGTCGCTCTACGGCGGCAAGGGGAACAGACCTACCGATGAGGCGATGGACAGTTTCGACGTGCTGGTCATCGATATCCAGGACGTAGGTCTCAGATACTATACCTACTACATCACCATGTACAACCTCATGACCGCCTGTGCCGAGAAAGGCAAGGAGGTCGTGCTGCTGGACCGTCCCAACCCTAACGGATTCTACGTTGACGGTCCTATTCTCGATACCGAGAACTACAGCAGCGGCATCGGTCGCCTGCCTATCCCTATCGTGCATGGCATGACTCTGGGCGAGCTTGCGCAGATGATCAACGGCGAAGGCTGGATCCCTGACGGTCTCAAGTGCGACCTGAAGGTCGTTCCATGCCTCAACTACGGCCACCAGACCAGATATGACCTTATCATGCCGCCATCTCCAAACCTCAAGGACATGAGGGCCATCTATCTCTATGCCTCAACCTGTTTCTTCGAGGGAACAGTTGTTTCCCTTGGCCGCGGCACCGACCATCCTTTCGAGATGTACGGACATCCGGACATGAAGGGATCCGGCTTCAGCTTCACCCCTCGCAGCATGCCGGGCGCGAAGGCACCTGTATGCATGGACGAAGAATGCCATGGCCGTGACCTTCGCGAGCTGTCTTACGAAGATATCTGGGCAGACGGAATCAATCTCGAATATGTCATCGATGCATATCATGATCTCAACTCCGAGGACTTCTTCCTCAAGAACGGTTTCTTCAACCTCCTTACCGGAGTGTCATGGGTACGTGAGATGATCGAGGCCGGCAACACCGCCGATGAGATAAAGGCACGCTGGCAGGATGACGTCACCGCCTTCAAGGCCCAGCGCAAGCCATACCTCCTCTACGCCGAATAAATCAAAAACCGTTATCCTGTTCTCCCAAACAAGCAAGAACGATGAGCATTCAACTGATAACACTGATACCCGCAGTCGCGTCCATGTTCTGGGCGTTTTCCGCCAAGATGAAATACAGGCAGTTCAATCATGCCCTTATCTTCTCTGTCCTTGCGCTTTTTGTCCTGCTGAATGCCTTTCTGGTCTACATCATGATCACTGACGGTATTTCCGTAGGATGGCACATAGTGCAGATGGCCGCAGGTTCGTGCATCATACCGCTTAGCTACATGTTTTTCTCGCAGCAGGCCGGTCGTGTCCGTAACAATTCCACGACAATTATTCTATGGGTTCTGGCTGCACTCTCATTCGTACCGCAGATATTCATCTACAACCCTTTCAAACCATTCTCATACCCGGATCATATTCACGAACCGTTTGCCGTTGTCATCTTCCAGAATGGGGTGGCTAAGCACGGCCTTTACACAGGTGATTTAGTAGTGATTCTCCAGGCAATTGTGAGCATTGGACGAATTATCCCTTTCATCAAGAAGATCCGCGACAACAATCTGCGCCTCAATCCGAAGATCTATGCCTTCCTGATCTGGTGGGGTATCACGATCATAGCGGCCATAATGATGTCCAGCATGACGTATGAAGAGCTTCGCAGCCCGTTGGGAAAATGGTTCTACTTCATCACATACAGCCTTATCGTTACAGCCATCAACGTTCTTCTCGCGTTACGCTTTGACCTGTCTCCGGTACAGAATGAGAAAGGCGAGGACGTAAAGGATGTCAATGTCTACGTACAACAGCAGTATGGTGCAATGGCTGTACAGCTGAAGGAGCTCGTCGAGGGCCAGAAACTTTATCTCGAGCCTCACTGTACATCAGAGGAAATTGTCAAGCAGCTGCATACCAACAGAACCTATTTCTCCCAGATGATGTCATCCAAAATCGGAATGACATTCCCGGAATATGTCAATTCCCTTCGATTGGCCCATGCCGAGGATCTGCTCAGGAATACCGATCTGACCATAGCAGACGTAGCGACACAGTGCGGATACAATGACTCCGGCTATCTTGGCCGCAAATTCAAGGAGAGGCATGGCGAATCTCCAAGCGAATGGAGGAAAAAGATTACAAGAGAATAGCGTGTCTATACAGCAGAAAACGATAGGATAATCGTCAATTTGACGTTTGTCCTATTATTTTTGACGAATCTACAACAGGAATTGACAGCTGTACAAGTGAGTTTCAATGCAAAAATGCATCTTTGCACAAGTAAACATTGAAGCTATGGCTGACGGAAGCATTACAAAGATCACCATATTCTCAATCATTCTGGGCATAGGATTCATATCATTGCTGATCTGTGCTATCCGACACCACCCTGGAAAGAGAATGAAGTAGAAAATCAGTAGTATTATATATATTTAAAAAAAAAGGCCACGACTTGAGTCGCGGCCTTTTCTTATTTTATTCTGATCGAATATGGCCACTGGTCGTTCGGGCCACGCGAACCCCAGCCAGGAAGCTGGATATGCTCAGTCGGTGCGCCCATTACCACGAGCCAAAGATAGCTGAGTTCGGCATCTGCGGTATAGCTTATGGTAGCCTCCTTCTCCGAGTGGGTCTCGCCATAACTTGCCTTGCCGTCCTTGTCCACTGCCACGAAGCCATAGCGCCAACCCGCATTCTCGACGTGGGCGTTGCTGTAGCCCTTGAGTCCAGCCTCACCACGGAAGCTGACATACACAGTCTCTCCCTGCTTAGGCAGAGGAAGTGCAATGCCGTTGTAACCATAATTCTCAGGGCAGTTTTCCGGAGATACTCTCTGCCATCCATCACCGGCATCTACAAGTGCTGTCACGTTCTTGTTGGCATACGGACGGGCCTCGTTATAGATAATCTCATTTTTCCAGTCCCAGTTTATGAAGGTTCTTACGCCCTCATACATATCATCATTGAACTGTTCCTGGTTCATATTGAAATGCTCCTTGTAAGTGATTACCGGATCGTCCCCACGTTTGCCTTCACGATAGAGGTCGGCAATGATCGGCTCTCCATGCTGCTGTGACCACCACATGAGAACATAAGGAGAATGGTAAATGTTGGATCCGTCCAGATAAGCCTTATGGGTAAGCTTATTGAAATCATCCCAATGATATTTTTCTGAAGTCATCCAGTCATTGTTGACCGTCCAAAGCATCCACTGGGAAGTCATCTCATAGAATCCCGAACCTCCCCATCCATCTCCTGTTCCATCGCTTAGAATCTGGAACTGGAAAGCGTGGCCGAGTTCATGGGCGATACAGTTCATCGCCTCGTCCTGAATGCGGACAGGTGTAACCCAGAGCGCTCCGATAGTATCATCGACATTGCCGCCATAAGCGGTCGCCTCTAGATCATATTTGACAAAACAGAGCATACGGTACTTTTCAGCCTTTGATCCAGGCTGTATAAAGCCCATATGTTCGTAGAAATAGTCATAGAAATACTGGATGCGGTCAGCAACTCTGAACACATCAAAGGTCATAGGATGGCCGTCAAGATCCGGAGCCACCGACGGGTCAGTGCCAAAGCCTTTCTGCCAGAAGATGGAGATATCCTTGGTGCAGTACATGCGATGGTAGCTCCATTCGCTCTCAGGGTCCTGAAGATCCAACTGAAGGCTGTCCTTCCATTCCTGCTGGATGTAGACTTCCTTACCCTCAGGCATAATTACCAAGCCATTTCTGTCTATCCTGAGGCCATAAGGATTAACCTCCGTGCAGGATGAAATCAATACGAGTGCGGTAACAAGGATTACCGTCGTGGTGAATAGTTTTTTCATGATAAATTATAGTTCGTATGATATTTTTTCTTTTGTAAGTGCATTGCCAAAAAAGGCCGCGACTCACGTCGAGGCCCTTTTGCCAATAAATACACATTAATACTAATCATTACAACCATTAACAACCAATCTATTTCTTAGGCGACAGACGGACCATGAGGGTTCCGTGCGCCGGAATTGTCTTGACAAGATTTGTCTTGGTGGTACCAAGGTCGCAGTGCTCCCAAAGGTCTCGTACGGTGTACTCCGTAGTCTTCATGTTGATCTCGGTAGCAAAGTACATGGTCTGCTTGAGCCAGTTGTGATCGAGGTGCCACTCGGAATCCGAACGGTTCATGAAGCAGATTGCCACCTCACCGCCAGAAAGAGGCTTTGCCCAGATTTCCTTGTCACCCATGTCCATCCAGCGGGTTCCCTGCTCTCCCTTAGGATCCTGGTTAACCTCGATGACCTCGGTGTTGCAGAGGATCTCGATGGTCTCCGGAGACATGTGTCTAAGGTCATTGCCGGACATGAGCGGAGCTGCGAGAAGCGACCACATGCTGAAATGGGTGATATATTCGTCGCGGGTCATGCCACCGTTGCCGACCTCGAGCATTTCTGCATCGTTCCAGTGGCCTGGGCCGGCATAGCGCTGGAGATCTGCCATGGCGTCGATGCACTGAAGGACGCCGACACCACCCCAATCGAAGGTACAGTCATATATGTCGCGGATATCAGGTGTCACTCTCCAGAGATGGCCGATACCCTTGCCCCACTTCCATGGCTCGCCCTCGCCCCATTCGCAGATGCTGAGGACGATCGGCCTTCCAGCAGCCTTGATGGCCTCCGACATGGTCTGATAAGCGGCTCTGGCATTCTGGCCATCGTTTGAGCACCAGTCATACTTGAGGTAGTCGACGCCCCATGAAGCATAGGTGCGCGCATCCTGGAATTGATGTCCCTTGCTTCCTGGACGTCCCTGACAGGTATATGAACCTGCACATGAATATATACCGAACTTGAGGCCCTTGCTGTGGACATAGTCGGCGACAGCCTTCATGCCGTTAGGGAATCTCTCAGGATCACATACAATATTGCCATCCTTGTCGCGGTCAACCTGCCAGCAGTCATCGATGACGATATACTGATATCCGGCATCCCTCATGCCTGAAGAAACCATTGCGTCAGCCATCTCCTTGATAAGGGTCTCGCTGACATTGCAGCCGAACTTGTTCCAGCTGTTCCATCCCATCGGAGGAGTAGCGGCAAGAGCTTCGTATTCCTCGTCGGTAAGTGGCTTAAACTCAGGTTCTGCCTGAGCCTTTGCCTTTTTCTGGGCAAAAGCATCGTTGCCAGACAGGATCATAAGGGCAGCTGCTGCAAGCAAGCTGATTTTTCCAATCATTTTCATTGCGGTCAGTTGGATTTAACAGGTTTGAGGTTGATGCAAAGGTAAACATTCACATCAACCAAGTATTACAAATTAGTCCAAGCTTTTATAACAATAATCTCAAAGCGGACAATCTACACTATTTTTTCAGTGGCTAGAAACAATCCTTGAGGATAGAAGTTACATTATCCGGATTGCCCATGGTATAGAAATGCACGGCAGGAACACCATGAGCCAGCAGATCGCGGCATTGTGTGCGGCACCACTCCATTCCTATCTGGAACACTGCCTTGCGATCGGAAACATGGGCACTGAGTTCTGAAGCCAGATCGTTAGGAATATCGATCGAGAATGCCTCCGGAAGGCGGTTGAGCTGTGCTGGAGTAGATATAGGCTTCAGTCCAGGGATGAGAGGAACGGTTATGCCAGCCTCGCGGCACCTGCGTTCGAACTCATAGAATGCCTCGTTATCGAAGAACATCTGGGTTATGATATAGTCAGCGCCGGCATCCACCTTCTTCTTCAGATTGGCGATGTCCATATCAAGATTCGGAGCCTCGAAATGCTTTTCGGGATATGCACCGACACCGATGCTGAACAGACTCTCGCCGCATGAATCCTCGAACTTCCTAATACCTTCCACCAGCTCGGAAGCATAGGCATAGCCGTCCGGCTGCGGAGTGAAACGCTTCTCTCCGCTGAGACAGTCTCCACGAAGAGCAAGGACGTTCTCGAAGCCAAGGAAGCGCATGTTATAGAGCTTGCTCTCTATCTCGTCCTTGGATGAACCGCCGCAGATGAGGTGAGGCACGACCTCGACATCAAATGCCTCGCGGATGACTGAGCATACGGAAATCTCGCTGATTCTGTTGCGGACAAGATGCTTTGAGTAGCTTCCGTCAGCCTCTGCCACAAACTCATAGTCATCGCGGTGGCTGGTCACGTTGATGTACTTTGGAGCATAATCCATGAAGCGGCCGACGTTCTTGAGCAGCTCGTCCTTGCGGATTCCCTTGAGTGGTGGTACTATTTCGATTGAAGCGAAAGGCTTTTCGCTTGACTTGAGTATTTCCGAGATTCTCATATTTTACGCTTTTATAAGGTGGCTGAGCAGCCTGTTCTTCTTTGTTTCATCCATTCCCCTACGCTCTGCATACGCATCGACAACAGCAGGTTCAAGGTTCCTGAGGTCCAGATATTCCGCAGCCTCATGTATCAGAACCATTCCGCAGATAGAGGCATCAGGTATCATTCCGTAGCTTTCAGTAAGCTTGATTCCAAGCTTTTCGCTGGATGGAATATTGTCCAGTATATCTACCTTGAGGGAGTGGTCCGGCAGGCTGTAGTATCCCGCAGCCGGCTTGATTATCTTTCTGGCACCGAGAGCCAGTCCGGCAGCGATGAACCTGTCCAGCTTGGACGACGCCGCCTCGGCCAGGGTATTGAGGACCGAGCGTCGCAGCAGTTCCTCGTATTCGCCGCGCTCGGCCTTGATGTGCGGTCCGCAGCAGTCACATGTAAACTCCGGGACATCATCAGCGCAGACGGCGAAGAAACCCACAGCCGATGCTGTCTTCTTCGAGACAAAATCGCTCATGGACCTGTTCCTGCGCATCATCGGTATGACCTTGCCTGTACGCACAAGCAGGAGGGAATCGTCATCCTGGCGCAGCACAGGCTCGAAATGCATGGCAGCCGCAACACGGCAGTCGCGGTGTATCTTCATGTGCTCGATCATACGCAGCGCGTCAGACTTCAATGACAGTGCCTGTTCGGACTCCTGGTCGGCAGCCTTGATTCCCCATATCTGGAAAAACATGCGCCAATCATATTCGGGCATCAGTTCAGCCACAGAATACTCGCGGAGCGGCATATCGGCAGCGAAGCTCTCCCCTTCCCCGTATGGCATGAATGCCGATTCATCAAACTCGGCAGGTGTCTTGCTTTCCACGTCAATGTCCTTGCCCCTGGCGTAGAGTCCGCGTATCTCCTCCTGTCGCGCATGCTCGGCCGCCTCGAAGGCAGCACTGTCGGACAGGCAGCGTTTTGCCATTACCGCACTGGCGGACGCATCCGGACCATAGAAAACATGATCGTAGAGCGGTGCCAGCTTGACTGCAGTATGAAGAGGCGATGTGGTAGCTCCTCCGATGAACAGCGGAATGTCCAGTCCACGTGCACTCAGGTCGCGGCAGATTTCTTCCATCTGGAAAAGTGAAGGCGTGATCAGACCGCTGACAGCGATTATGTCCGCGCCCCATTCCAGAGCCGTGTCTATGATGGTCTCCTTGTCGACCATGACGCCAAGGTCACGCACCTCGAAGCCGTTGCAGCGAAGCACGATGGCCGTGATGTTCTTTCCGATGTCGTGGACGTCGCCCTTAACTGTAGCGATGACTATCTTCGGACGCTGTACGGAACCGCTGTCATCCGTACCCATGTAAGGTTCCAGGACAGAAACGGCGTCACGCATGATGCGGGCCGACTTCACAACCTGCGGCAGGAACATCCGTCCGGCTCCGAAGAGCTCCCCGACCTTTTCCATTCCGGCCATGAGAGGACCCTCGATGACATCGACTGCCTTGCCTCCGCATTCCTCAAGACACTGGAGAACATCTGCCTCCAGATTGACCGAAATGCCTTTTACAAGCGCATTGGAAAGCCTGTCTGCCACATTTACCGGAGCCGTCTCCACTGGTTTTGCCACTGCACGGCCTTCCTTTTCGGCCGCAGCCTTTTCCAGCATCTCCGAAGCCAGTTCCACAAGCGCGCCGGTCGCCTCGTCACTGCGGTCGAAGATAACGTCCTCGATGTACTGTAGCAGCTTCCGGTCTATGTCATCGTACACCTGAAGCATGCCGGGGTTGACGATCGCCATGTCCAGTCCGGCCTTGATGGCATGATAGAGGAAGATGGAATGCATCGCTTCGCGTACAGGGTTGTTGCCGCGGAAAGCGAATGAAAGGTTGGAAACGCCACCGGAAGTGAGCGCTCCCGGAAGGTTTGTCTTTATCCAGCGTACAGCCTCGATGAAATCGATTGCATATTTTCTGTGCTCGTCGATGCCGGTTCCTATCGAAAGCACGTTTACGTCAAAGATGATATCGGTTGAAGGTATTCCCGCCGCGGTCAGCAGCTCGTATGCTCGCCTGCAGATTTCAACCTTGCGCTCGTATACCGTAGCCTGGCCCTGCTCGTCGAAGGCCATGACGACCATTGCACCTCCAAGGTCCGCGATTTCCCGTGCCTTGCGGAGGAATGCTTCTTCTCCCTCCTTCAGACTGATCGAGTTTACGATACTCTTGCCCTGGACGTTGCGAAGTCCTTCCGCAACAGTCTCCCAATGGGACGAATCTATCATCACGGCCGCGCGGCTGACCGCCGGGTCGTTGGCTATATGACGGAGGAAGATGCGCATCTGGGCTGTACTGTCCAGCATCGCATCATCCATGTTGATGTCTATGATGTTCGCGCCACCGTCGATCTGGGCGGCAGCGATATTGAGAGCCGTGTCATAGTCGCCTGCCGCGATAAGCTTGGCGAACTTTCGGGATCCTGCGACATTGGTACGTTCGCCGACATTTGTGAAGTTGCGGCGGAGAAGGTCGACATGGACAGGTTCGAGACCGCTGACACAAAGATGGTCGCATCTCTCCGGCATAGGACGCGGAGCGATGTCCGCAAGAGCATCTGCAACTGCCCTGATATGCTCAGGAGTTGTTCCGCAGCAGCCTCCGGCTATGTTCAGTCCCTTGGCCGCAAGCTTTCTCATCTGGGCAGCCATCATCTCCGGGGTCTGGGTATATGCTCCCATCTCGTCCGGCAGTCCGGCATTCGGATGGCAGCTGAGCGGACAGTCGGCCCATTCGGTCATGCCGGCCATCAGCGGAGCAAGGTCCTCTGCGCCGAGCGAACAGTTAAGGCCGAAGCTGACGGGATCCGCATGGCGTACTGAATAGAAGAAAGCCTCCACGGTCTGGCCTGTAAGGCTGCGTCCGCTGCGGTCACTCGCCGACATGGACACCATGACAGGGAATCCCTTCAGTTCAGGGCGTTCGTGTTCCAGCTGTCTCAGGGCGTAGATTCCGGCCTTGACATTGAGAGCGTCGAAACAGGTCTCGAAGAGAATGATGTCGGCACCGCCATCGATGAGGGCCTCGATCTGGCTGCGATATGCCGCTGCCATGTCATCGAAGCTGTAGATACGGTATGCAGGGTCGTCCAGCTCGGTTGCAAGGGTAAGCGACTTGCCGGTAGGGCCTATGCTGCCGGCCACGAAAACCTGTCGCGGAGCGGAATCAGCCACCTTGCGGGCTATGGCTGCACCTGCCCTCGCCATCTCGGCGGCCATGTCCTGACAGCCATATTCCTTCTGGGAGATTACGTTTGACGAGAATGTATTTGTCGTAAGAATGTCCACGCCAGCCTCTACATATCGGCGATGGATGTCTTCGAGAACGTCCGGGCGGGTGATGTTCAGTATGTCGTTATTGCCCTTGACCGGGCTGCGGAAGTCCTCCTCGCACAGGTTGTATGTCTGGATGAGCGTTCCAAGGGCTCCATCCAGGATCAGTATCTTGCGGGACATTGCTTCGAGCAACGCCTTTCTTTTCTTGTTCTCGGTGTGCATAAGGGGACAAATATAAGATAATGACTCTTGAAAAAAAAGAGGCTGACCATGAAGGCCAGCCTCGATTCTAGATATATGTCAAGAGGGAGTCCCTCTTTTCATTTGCTACTGGATAGGAACGCCGTCGTAACCAGGGTTCTGCTTGAGCTTAGGGTTTCCTCTGAGTGCATCGATAGGAATTGGGAAGAGGTCGCTGTGACGATCGCTCTCGGCATCCTTACAGAACCAAGACTTACCGCAGTATACGTTCATGTTGGTTCCCTTGATGTTGAAGCGGATGAGGCAGTCACGACGATGCTGCTCAGCTACGAACTCGATTGCATACTCGTCAAGGAGGCCACCGAACTCGATGTCTGCGCCACCTTCCTCGGTGATGATCCAGTTGTCAGGCTCGCCCATCTCGGCAGTGTTCTCTCTGTGACCGTAGTTGTATCTTGAACCGCCCATGAGCTGCTCCGGGGTGATCACTGCAGCAGCAGGATCGTCGAAAGCTCTCTTACGTACTGCGGTTACGAGGTCAGCAGCGGTCTGGAGGTCCTGACCGAGGCGAAGGAGACACTCAGCCTTGATGTAGTAAGCCTCTGAGAGACGGAAGTAAGGAACGTCATCGTATGAGGTACCCTTAGGGCCGGAAACGATCTCGTACTTCACGAGTGCATAACCCTCGAATGGATAGCAGCCAGGATTGTCGATAGAGCGGATCTCTCTGGTGTACTCAGCTGGTGCGCCATCGTACATGATAGGGGTTCCGTCCTGCTTGTACTGGATACCACCGGTCCAGGTTGCGTCGAAACGCTTGTCACCCTCCTCATAGATGTCGAGGAACTGAGGGAATACGATACCACCGTTGGTAGCCCAGCCTGAGAATCCCCAGCGCTGACGGACTGCAGTGTGGTGCCAGAGGTTTGCATAGTAGTTACCGCCGGCGTACTTCTCCTCGAATGGAACACCGAAGATGATCTCCTTGTTGCCTGCGAGAGACTCCTTGAAGTTTGCGCTGTAGGTTGTAGAGAGGCTGAAAGGACCTGAGATAACGATGTTGATCTCGTCGAGAGCCTTCTGATACCATGACTTGTCGCTGTCATTCTTGAACCATGCGTTGTGGTTGAGATAAAGCTTTGCGAGGATCATGTGGGCAGCATACTTGCTCATCTTGCCAAGCTCGGCAGTCTCAGGACAGTCGTCAACTACAGCCTTGAGTTCCTCAACCATCCAGTTGAAAGTGGTCTCTGGTGCAGACTGCTCAGGCATCCAGCCATCCTCATGTGCGAAATCAAGGTCGAGAGGGATGTTGCGGAATGCGCTGAAGAGGTTGTAGTAGTAAAGCACGCGGAAAGCACGGATCTGTGCTGCGGTAGCCTTGTTGTTTGCGATAGCCTCGTTTGCGAGCATCTTGTTGCAGGCATTTACACCGGCATAGTTGTTATACCAAGATACATCGAAGAAGCCGAGCTCACTGTTGAACTCATGCTTGTGCATAGGGATGTAAAGGTCACCCCAACCGATACCGATACGGTTTGGAACACCCCATACGTCCGAGCTCATGTCATTGAGGTCGAATGAACCGAACCAACCCCAACATACGTCACGAAGTGAGCTGTATACAGGTGCGATGGTAGCGGCGAGCTCCTGCTCAGTCATTTCATGAGTCTCCGAAGAGATGTCTGAGTAGAGAGTCTCATCAAGGTTGGTACAGCTGAAGCTTACAGCGGCAGCGGCACCTGCAATAATGATTTTGTTAAGTATTGACTTCATTGTATTGTCGTTCGATTAGAAGTTGATGTTCACACCTGCAGTGAAGGTTCTGATTGAAGGATACTTGTCACGTGAGTCGATACCTGAGTAGGTAGGGCTTGAATTTGACATTTCAGGATCAAGACCGCTGTATGCAGTGATAGCGAAGAGGTTGGCAGCTGAAGCGTAGATACGTGCACCGCTGATGTAAGCGTTCTTCTTAACAGGAACGTTGTAACCGAGGGTGATGTTTGAAAGCTTGAGGTAGTTGCCGCTCTCGAGGTGATAGCTGGTGAAAGTCTGCTTCTGTGCAACTGAGAGCACGTTCTGGCCGAACTGCTTGTCAGCAGCTGACTTGAGACGGTTGTAGTTTACAGCGTTGTTCTCATAGTATGCACGAGCCTCGTTGAGGATCTTTGCACCGAACTGACCGGTGAACTGGAGATTGAGGTCGAAGTTCTTGTAGTTGAAGGTATGGTTCCAACCAACGTTCATCTTAGGGATGGCGTTGCCGAGGTACTGATGCCAGGTTCTGTCGGTAAGCATACCGTCGTTGAGCTCTACGACTTCCTTGGTCTCAGGATGCTCGATGAGCCAGAGACCGTTGTCCGATACACCTACAGCCTTGAGACCGAACCACTGGCCGAGAGCCTGGCCGACCTCCATACGCTGGGTAGGGAGTGAGATAGGCTCGCCGAGGTAAGCGATGTACTGGGTGTTGGCAGTCTCATAGAGGTCGTTTGAAAGGCTCACGAGCTTGTTCGCGTTGAATGCGAAGG
>JAKSJO010000013.1 GCA_024398125.1 Bacteroidales bacterium | reverse complement strand
CTCCGAGGACCCGTGGTCGCCCGTGACCACGTGAACGGGAGGGGCCCACAAGCGTAGCGCAGTGGGAGGGATGGAGCGAAGCGGAAGGTCTCCGGAGGAGAGCAGCCGACGCTCGGAGGCATAATACAACAAACAGAGGATGACCTCTAAGTCCTACTGGACTTTTTAGTCATCCTCTTTTTTCTGTTTCAGAATCTCCTCTTGGTTATTTATTCTCCGCGAGCCATGCAGCCATGGCTCTGAGCGCCTTGCCTCTGTGCGAAACGGCATTCTTGAGGTCGTCCGGGCACTCGGCAACCGTGCATCCTTCCGGACAGACACCGTCCATCCCCGCCTCGACAAGCTGGCTGCGTTCCGGAATGAAAACAGGATCGTAACCGAAACCTCCACATCCGGCTTTCTCGAATGCGATATGGCCCTCGAATGAGCCTTCAAAGAAGTGCTTTTCTCCTTTCCAGATAAGCGTGATGACGCTGCGGAACCTCGCCTTGCGCTGCTCCAGGGTCATTGCGCCGACTCTCTCGAGTTCGGCAAGGAGCTTGTTCATGTTGGCGGCGAAATCATGGCCGTCGGTGGCATAACGCGCAGAATGCACGCCTGGAGCGCCGTCAAGCGCGTCGACCTCGAGGCCTGTATCATCCGCGAAACAGTCGCATCCGAGACGTTCGAACAGATAGTCTGCCTTCTGGATGGAATTCTCCTGGAGCGTCTCTCCAGTCTCGGGAATGTCCTCGGTTATGCCCATCATCGCGGGAGTCACCAGCTCGAAATCCTCTCCAAGGATCTCCGCAGCTTCGCGGAGCTTGCCTTTGTTGCCTGTGGCGAATATGATTTTCATCTTCAGTAATCGTTGATTCACAAATGTAATCATTTTTGGCTACATTTGTGGTATGTTGTTTGCTCGCTTGGATGCGGCGGACATAAAACCCAATGCACATGAAAAGAATCATCATATCAGTCCTTGCGATTGGCATCGCCTGCATCAGCGCCTCTGCTCAGTCCAAGGACTTCAAGCTCGGACAGTGGTCCGAAATCGAGAACTCGATAGTCAAGGAACTCAACAAATGGTATGTAGACTCGCTCCCGGTCGACCGCATGCACCGTGCCGCGATCGACGCCATGCTGAATGAGCTCGATCCTTATACCGTCTACGTCCCCGAGGAGGAGAACGAAGACATGGAAATGCTGATCAACAAGACCTATGGCGGAATCGGTGCTGTGATCTACAAGGCAGGACGCGAAGAACCGCTGTACATCAACGAACCATACGCCGGCAGCCCTGCAGCCAAGGCCGGTCTGGTCTGTGGTGACGAGATTCTCGCTGTCGACGGATTCCTTACCAAAGGCCATCTTGCCGCTGAATGTACCGAGAAGATGAAGGGCAAGCCTGGCACCCAGGTCGTATTCCATGTAAGGAAGGTCCGCACAGGCGAGGAATGTGATGTGACTGTAACTCGCGAGCGCATCCACCTCCCAGATGTCGAGTATGCGGGGATGCTTGACAAGGAGACTGGCTATATTCTCCAGACAGGCTTCACCGACAACGTCAGCAACGATATACGCAACGCTGTCGTAGACCTCAAGAAGCAAGGCATGAAGAAGCTCATCCTCGACCTTCGCGGCAACGGCGGCGGCTTGCTTAACGAGGCTGTCAACATCGTCGGCCTGTTCGTGCCGAAGGGCTCGGTCGTTGTCACCCAGCGCGGCAACAATGACGAGGAGGTCGTGATGAAGACAAGCAACAATCCTGTCGACACCGAGATTCCGATCGTCGTCCTCGTCGATTCTGGCAGCGCCTCGGCATCGGAGATTGTCTCAGGCGCCCTTCAGGACTATGATCGCGCGACCATCATGGGACACAGAACATACGGCAAGGGTCTGGTACAGTCTTTCCGCAAGCTTCCGTACAACGGCAGCATGAAACTCACGATCGCAAAGTACTATACTCCTTCAGGCCGCTGCGTCCAGGCTCTCGACTATAGCCACCGCAACGAAGACGGCTCCGTGGGCGCCATTCCGGATTCGCTTACCCATGAGTTCAAGACAGCAGGAGGACGCATTGTCCGTGATGGTGGCGGCATCACCCCGGACGTGAAGCTCCAGGAGGTTAACTACAGCCGACTCACATATTCCATCGTGCTCAACGGCATCGTCGAGCAGTATGCTTTGAAATACGCCATGGCACACGAGAGCATCCCTGCCGTAGACGATTTCCATTTCAGCGATAAGGATTATGAGGACTTCATCGGCTTTGCGAAGACAAAGGAATTCGACTACCGTTCAAGTGCTCGCACCCTTTTCGACCAGATGAAGAAAGAACTCGAAAAGGACGGACTCAAGGAGAATATGAAGGATGAACTTGCTGCTCTTGAAAAGGCTCTCGAAATGGACAAGGAGACCTTCCTCAGACTGAAGAAGGACGAAGTCATTCCATTCATCGAAGAAGAAATTGTAGTCCGCTACTATTTCCAGGAGGCTGGCGTCCGTATCCGCACCCGCTACGATGCGCAGCTCCAAGAGGCCATGAAGGCCGATCTTATAAAGCTTTAACCTTTATCGTACTGGCGTAGGCACTATTGCACAGGCCAAGGACTGCTGAGAGAATGAACAGGGTCTCGATTCCAAGGACCTTCCATATCCAGCCTCCGAGAAGGGCGATGAAGATGGTGATGAGATGGTTTACCGAGATGCCGGTAGATATCGTCGCCCTCATCTCCTCCTTGCTGTCGGAGATGTCCTGGACATACACGTTCGATGCCATCGAAGCCAGTGATATCACCGAGTCAAGTACGTAGTTGAAGCAGCAGATAAGGAATGCGGTCTTCATCGGGAAGAGGTGATGCGCGAATCCGTAGCAGAAGCATACGATGACAAGTATCAGCGTGTCTGCTATCATTACAGGCTTGTAGCCTATCCTGTCGATGAGCTTTCCTACAAACGGAGATATGAAGAAGCATGCAATCGCAGATACTGCGAACAGCAGGCTGATGATTCCTGCGCTGGCACCGTAGAAAAGGATGAGCACGTATGGACCGAAGGTGAAGAATACCTGCTTGCGAGCGCCATAGAATATCTCCAGCATATAATACTTCCTGAACTTCTTGCGGAAATAGAAGCGGCTTTTGCTCTTGTCCGTCTCGCTATTTCCGGTAAGGTTGAGGGCGACAAGCATGGACATGAGCATGAATACCGCAGCGACCATGAATACGGGCTTGAACAGTCTTGTGCCGAGGCTGGCAGCCAATGCGAACACTGCGATGACGGCTCCGTATCCGGCAAGGTTTCCGATCTGGTAGATTGCATTCTGGTATCCAAGAGCCTGGCCGCCGTATCCGTCGCGGGAATACTCCAGCGAGAGAGTGTTCTTCATTCCCAGCTGGATATGCTCACCAAGGGAATAGATGAATATGGCGGCAATGATGAGGGCCTTGTATGGGGCGATAAGAGCCTGGAGGGTCATGCCGGCTACCATAATTATCATACCCATCTTGTACATCTTCTCGGCGGAGAAGCGGTAGAACAGGGCCAGTATGAAAATCAGCATGAGGCCCGGAAGCTCTCGGAAGAACTCTGTGATTCCGCGGTCCATTTCTCCCATTTTGGCCACTTCGGCCATGTAGTTGTCAATCACGCCCTTGTACAGGCCGAAGCCTATTGCTGAAAGCAGGAGCGAAAGGAAGAATGCCTTGTATCGGGTTTCTTTCTTGAATACGTTCGAAAGGTTCATCTGGATACGCTTGTCAAATTCGGCGCAAAGATAGAAAAAAAGAAAGAAGACGCCCTTCCCCAAAGACGTCTTCTTGTATATAAAACGAACTTAACAAATAGACACGAAAAAGATTCTTCCGTTGTCTGATGCAAAGGTAGAAAGGTTTTTGATATTTGCAAAATGTTTTAGCATTTTTTTAAAACGATTTTTGAGTTTTATGTTAAAAGCGAATTATTAGAAACGCTTACAATTTGTAAGTTTGCCCTTTTTTGCCATTTGTTGGGTATTTTGGGGTGTTGACGGGGCTACTGTCCGGGAAAATTCGTATATTTGCGGTTTGAACCACGAATAGGACAAAAGAAACAATAAAAAGAAAAGACAATGAAAATCAGAAAAATGATTCTTGCAGGCCTCGTTGGCCTCGCAGCCATCGCTTGCCAGACTCCTGCAGGCGGTCAGGAAGGTGTATCAAAGGAGGCTAAGGCCCTTCTTCCTTCAAAGGCAGCAACTGATAGTGTAAGCTACCTCCTTGGTGTGAACTTCGGTTCAATGCTCAAGGGCACCAACTTCGGTGACATCAACTATAAGGAGATGGAAAAGGGTATGGATGATTTCCTTAATTCAAAGGGCAATCCTTATGAGGAGTCATTCGGCGAGCAGTTCAAGATCAACCCTAACGACATGAACGTCATCATCAACGCATATCTTGAGAAGATGAACGCATATGCCGTTGCAGTAAACACCGAGAAGGAGAACAAGTTCTTCGATGAGAACAAGAAGAAGGCTAACGTAAAGGAGACTGAGTCAGGTCTTCAGTACGAGGTCATCGTAGAGGGCGACATGAGCAAGAAGGCTAACTCTCCTGCTGATACCGTTACCGTACGTTACAAGGGCTCGCTTCTCGATGGTACCGTATTCGACGAGGTTGGTCCAGAGATGGATCCTATCGATCTTACTCTTGACAGAGTCATCCCAGGTTGGACCGAGGGTCTTCAGCTCGTAGGTGAGGGCGGTCTCATCAAGCTCTACATCCCTTCACGTCTCGGTTACGGAGAGAGAGGAACCCAGGGTATCGAGCCTAACTCAACTCTCGTATTCGACGTTGAGGTTGTAAGCGTAAAGCCTTTCGCTGAGTAATCATTACCACAATATAACACACAGAAGCTATGCCAAATTTGGAATTAGAGGGAAAGATCAAGGCGGTGCTTCCCCAGCAGAGCGGTGAATCCGCAAGAGGCGCATGGGTGCGTCAGGATTTTGTAATCGAGTATCAGGACGGAAACTTCCCGGCTGAGGCTTGTTTCTCGGCGTGGGGCCAGGACAGAGTGAACGAGCTCAATTCGTTCGGCCTCGGTGCCAGCGTGAAGGTCCAGTTCAACGTTCGTGCGCGTGAGTATCAGGGTCGCTGGTACAATGACCTTAGACCATGGCGAATCTCTGCCGCTACAGGTCAGCCAGCTGCAGCTCCAGTTGCTGCCGCACCGGTGGCTCCTGCTCCTGCAGTGACTCCACAGCCTGCTGCATCAAGCCCTGCTGCAATGGAACTTGACAACGACGATCTGCCGTTCTAGTTCCCAGCACTTAGCTATAGACAATAAAGGAGACCGGATATCCGGTCTCCTTTTTTATCGTTGATTCTGTGGGGGTCGGCCCCATCATGCCGTTATCTCTTGCTGATTGCCTCGAGCGCAAGGGGAACTTCGCGATGCCAGTAGGCTGAGTTGTGGGTGCCTTCGCCGAAGCGGAACTCGGCGTTGACGCCGAGCTGGAGGCAGCGTTTCATGAACATCATCGAGGCGTCGAAAAGCGGGTCTGATGTGCCGCAGGTGACGAGAATGAGCTTGCCGTCGGTGTTCTTGAGCTTCTCGATGTTGTGGACTGCCGAGTTGCGGTGCCATTCCATATTGGTGCCGTCGGCGTAGTCGCCCAGCATGCGTCCAATGCTTGGACGGCCGCTCATGGTCTGGATGAGTTCCAGAGTGCCGCTTACGCTGACTGCGCCGTCAAACAGCTCGGGATGCTCCTCGAACAGGGTCATGGCTCCATGGCCACCCATGCTGAGTCCGCAGAGATAGGTCTTCGCCTTGTCGACGGCGTACTGACAGCCGATCGCCGGCATCAGCATGCTGAAAAAATAGCTGCGGTACTGCGGTCCGTGAGGGTCGGTAGAGTTAAGGTACCAGAGGTCCTTGTGCGCGTTGAGGTGGACGATGATCAGTCCGAGCCTTGCAGCCTCCTCAGCGGTTCCGTAGTGGGCGAGGTATGTGACCGGCGATGCATCCAGGCCGTGGAGGAGATAGACTGTCTTATAGCTTTTCGATGCATCATATCCCTGCGGCAAGGCAACGTATACAGTGTCTGCGACTCCCAGCATCGTGATTGCCTCGGGGATGATGACACGCTGTACATTGTCTCCGTATTCCGGAGCCCTGTCGATCTTGGCGGCAGCGTTGAGTGCGCTTATTCCTGCAGCGAGGGCTGCGATGATGCAGAGAAATCTTTTCATGATCCTATAGGTCTATCCATTTAACAGAAGGGTCGCGTCGCCACCAGGTCAGCTGGCGCTTGGCGTAATGTCTCGTGTTGCGCTGTATCAGCGAAACGGCTTCGTCGAGGGAGGTCTTTCCGTCGAAATGGTCGAAAATCTCTCTGTAACCGACCGTCTTGAGCGGTGTGAGGTCGCGATATTTCTCGAGAGAGCGGACTTCGTCCAGCAGACCTTGGTCCATCATTTGGACAACCCGTCGGTCGATTCTGTCGTACAGCACTTCGCGTGGCCTGTTGAGGCCGATGAGTTCTATGCCAAAATCGCGCCGTGCGCCTTCGCTGCGTTTGAATGAGGAATATGTCCGCCCGGTGGTCTTGCATATTTCCACAGCGCGGAAGAGACGCTGGGTGTTGGACAGGTCCATGACGGCGTAAGCCTCGGGATCCAGTCTCTGGAGCTCCGAACGCAGCCATTCGGTGCCCTTCTCGTCCGCCTCGGCCTTGAGCTCGGCGCGGCGGCCCATGTCGGCGGTCGGCACATCCGAGAGACTGTTGCAGACCGCGTCGATGTAGAACATGGATCCGCCGCTCATGACCAGCGTTTCGTGGCCTTCGCTGAACAGACGCTCTATGAGCGCCAGTGCCTCGGTCTCGTAGATGCCGGCTGTGTAGTAGTCGGTGACCGAGTTTGTCTGGATAAAATAATGCTTCACGGCGGCGAGCTGTGAAGCATCCGGGACAGCTGTCCCTATGGTCATTTCCTTGAAAATCTGGCGGGAGTCGCAGGATATGACAGGCGAACCGTACCTGAGGGCAAGGTCAATGCTGTAGTCGGTCTTGCCGACAGCTGTAGGTCCCAGCACTATGACCAGCCTGCGTCCCATAAGAGGCATGGACTAGAGAGGCAGTTCTTCGCTGCCGTCGTAGATCTCCATTCCGTCGAGGCTGTCCTCATCCTCCTCTTCGTCCTCCTCTTCGAAGAAGTCTTCGCCATCCATCTCCTCGTCCTCGTCGTCTCCGAGATCCTCATCTCCGCCCTCGTCGTCTCCGGCGATTGCGCTGAGCAGACCTGCAAGTCCGCCGCCGCCCTTCTTGCTGCGTGCCTTGTCGCTCTCGCTTGGAAGGTGACGCTGCTCGTCAGGGAGGTCTTCGAATGCTACATATCCGTTTTCGAACTCAATAGGGTTTGGACCCTTGATGTCGGTCAGGGTTGGGCTGAGGATCGATGACTTCTCCTCTTTCTCCTCGAGTGTAACGGTGACACTCTTCTTGTTTGTGGTGTCGTAGAAGTAGGTGAAGGATCTGATACCCTTGGCAACTGCCTGGGCGATGGTGACCTCGTCCACGGTTCCTGCTCCCAGGTCGACCTGGCTGTAGCGTGCGACCACGTTGCCGTTTGCGTCCAGACCCTTGAAGAGCATCATCTGGTCCAGTGGGAACTCCATGTCGGTTCTCATCTGCTTGTGGAATGAGTAAAGGCTGTTTACGCCGTTTACCTTGTAGACTCTGTAAAATCCCTTGATGCCGGTAAGGGTGACCCTGAAGGTGTATACCATAAATGAGGTAGTTTTGGTTTTGATTGCAAAAATATAAAAATTATCACTAAATTTGAATTGATACACGCAACAATGATGATGGTCGAAGATACATACCGTTCCATCGCGGAACCGTCCGAGGGACTTTTCAAGGATAACGGGAGCCGTTTCATCGCCCTCGCGTATCCCGTCGAGACCGAAGACGAGATAAAGGCCATCCTTGACACTGTCCGCAAGAAATATCATGATGCACGCCATCACTGTTATGCCTACAGGCTGGGACTGAAGGGCGACCGCTTCCGCGCGAACGATGACGGTGAGCCTTCGTCGTCTGCGGGAAGGCCTATCCTCGGCCAGATAGATTCTATGGGTCTCAGTGACATCCTGGTTGTTGTGGTCCGTTATTTCGGTGGCATCAAGCTGGGCATTCCCGGACTCATACGGGCTTACAAGACAAGTACATCGGATGCACTCGGTACTGCGACTGTCGTCGAGAAGATTGCCGGAAAGGATTTCTCCATACGTTTCCCTTATCTGTCCATGAATTCTGTGATGAAGATTGTCAAGGATCTCGGACTTGTCATGAAAAATCAGGATTTCGGTGTAGATTGTGCAATGGAGGTGCGTGTGCGGCTTGCCCAGGAGTCCTCTTTCATGGAAAAGATGTCGGATGTCGAGGGTGCTGAGGTGAAGGAACTTTTGTAATTCCGACAAAGATTTCGTATTTTTATTCGCTATATCAAACGAACTGAACAATAAATATACAATTAAACAAAACTTTAGTTAGTAAAATGGCAAAGGTCCATGTATTTAACGCAGGTCCATGCATTCTTCCGCAGGCTGCATTAGACGCTTCTATCGAAGCAATCAAGGATTTCAAAGGTACCGGTGTTTCCCTGCTCTCGATATCTCACAGAACCAAGGAGTGGGAGGCTACAATGGATGAGTGCCGTGCACTCTGGAAGGAGCTTCTCAACATTCCTGACGATTACGAAGTCATTTTCCTCGGCGGCGGAGCAAGCCTCGAGTTCCTTTATGTTGCGATGAACTTCCTCGAGAAGAAGGCTGCATATCTTGACACAGGTGTTTGGGCTCACAAGGCTCTCAAGGAGGCTCAGGGTCTCGGAGAGGCTTACGCTATCGCATGCTCGAAGGACAAGAACTACACATACATCCCTAAGGGATATGAGATTCCTGCCGATCTCGACTATCTCCATATCACCACCAACAACACCATTTACGGTACAGAGATCAAGGAGGATATGGACTGCCCTGTTCCACTCATCGCCGACATGTCATCCGACATCCTCAGCCGTCCTGTGGACGTCAGCAAGTATACCCTCATCTATGGTGGCGCCCAGAAGAACGCAGGTCCTGCCGGTGTCATCTTCGCCATCATCAAGAAGGACGCTCTCGGAAAGGTAAGCCGCTATATCCCTACCATGCTTGACTACCGTACCCATATCGACAAGGAGTCAATGTTCAACACTCCTCCTGTATTCTCGATCTTCGTGATGAACGAGACCCTCAAGTGGGTCAAGGCACAGGGTGGCGTCGAGGCTGTCCACAAGATCAACCTCAAGAAGGCAGAGACCCTTTACAACGAGATCGACCGCAATACCATGTTCGTCGGCACAGCCGAGAAGGAGGACCGCTCTATCATGAACGTATGCTTCGTTATGGCTCCAGGCAAGGAGGATCTCCAGGATGAGTTCTTCGCATTCGCAAAGGAGCGCGGCATGATCGGCATCAAGGGACACCGCAGCGTCGGCGGCTTCCGCGCATCAATCTATAACGCCTGCACCCAGGAGGACGTCGATGCCCTCGTTGCATGCATGCAGGAATTCGAGAACCTTCATAAGTAATCATCATGAAAGTACTTCTCGCAACCCAGAAACCTTTCTCGGCTGCCGCAGTTGCAGCCATCAAGGATATCGTAGTGAATGCCGGCCATGAGTTCGCCGCATTCGAGAAATATGCCGAGCAGGCTGACCTCGTGGCTGCTGTAGCTGATGCTGATGCTCTCATCATCCGTTCCGACAAGGTGACCGCCGAGGTCATCGCCGCAGCGAAGAACCTCAAGATCGTCGTACGTGCCGGTGCTGGTTACGACAACGTCGACCTCGAGGCTGCAACCAAGGCTGGTGTGATTGTAATGAACACCCCTGGCCAGAACTCAAATGCTGTCGCCGAGCTTGCGATCGCAATGATGATCTTCATGGCTCGTACCCAGTTCACCCCTGCTACCGGTACCGAGATCCAGGGCAAGAAGATCGGTATCCAGGCATTCGGAAATGTCGGCCGTCTTGTCGGCAAGAAGGCAGAGGCTCTTGGAATGGAGGTGATGGCAATCGATCCGTTCCTTACCGACGAGCAGATCGTTGCCGGCGGTGCAAAGCCTGCAGCTAGCCTTGAGGATCTTTATGCAAGCTGCGACTATATCTCAGTGCATATCCCTGCAACTCCACAGACCATCGGTTCCATCGGATACGATCTCATCACCAAGATGCCTAAGGGCGCGACCCTCGTGAATACCGCCCGCAAGGAGGTTATCGACGAGGCTGGTCTCGAGAAGGCTCTCGAGGACCGTCCTGACCTCAAGTATGTGACTGACGTGGCTCCTGACAATCTCGCAACCCTCCAGGAGAAGTTCGGCCTCCGCGTGTTCGCAACCCCTAAGAAGATGGGTGCCCAGAGCGCAGAGGCAAATATCAATGCAGGTCTTGCTGCTGCCCGTCAGATTGTCGGCTACTTCGAGACAGGCTGTACCAAGTTCCAGGTAAACAAGTAATCGCATGATAAAGGTAAAACCATTTGCGGCGGTCCGTCCACCGAAGAACCTCGTCACCGAGGTTGCCGCACCACCATATGACGTCCTTAATTCCGAGGAGGCAAAGGCAATGGCAGGGGAGAAGTCTCTCCTGCACATCACCAAGCCTGAGATCGATTTCGATCCTATTCTTCCCGACCATGACCAGCGTGTCTACGACAAGGCTGTAGTCAACTTCAAGGAGTGGCAGGAAAAGGGATGGCTGGTACAGGATGAAAAGCCTTGCTACTATGTCTATTCCCAAACCATGGGCGAGCGTACCCAGTACGGACTTGTGCTCTGTGCTCACACCGATGACTATGCGGAAGGTCTCATCAAGAAGCATGAGCTTACCCGCAAGGACAAGGAGGATGACCGCATGATTCATGTGAATATCCAGAATGCCAACATCGAGCCTGTGTTCTTCGCATACAAGGATGACGCTGCGATCAACGAGATAGTTGCACGCTATGCTGCCGGCGAGTCCGAGTACAGGTTCATCGACGAGAATAACTTCGGTCATGAGCTCTGGGTCATCTCGGATGACGCTGATGTCGCAAGGATCACCGAGCTGTTCACCACCCGCGTGGAGGCTTTCTATGTGGCCGACGGTCACCATCGTACCGCTGCCGCTGCACGTGTCGGTGCCGAGCGCCGCGCTGCAAATCCGAACCATGACGGTACCGAGGAGTACAACTGGTTCATGGCTGTGGTATTCCCAGAGAGCCAGCTCAAGATCATCGACTACAACCGTGTGGTAAAGGATCTTAACGGTCTTGCTCCAACTCAGCTCATCAGCATGCTTGGCGAGGATTTCGATGTAATGTGCAAGGGTACCGAGATTTATGCTCCTACCGAGCTTCATGAGTTCTCGATGTATCTCGAGGGTAAGTGGTACTCTCTCGTGGCACGTCCAGGCCGCTATGATGACAATGACCCTATCGGAGTGCTCGATGTCACCATCCTCTCCAACCTCGTGCTTGACAAGATTCTTGGCATCAAGGATCTCAGAACCGACAAGCGTATCGATTTCGTGGGAGGTATCCGTGGACTCGGCGAGCTCAGCCGCAGGGTTGACAGCGGAGAGATGAAGGTTGCATTCGCACTCTATCCAGTGTCTATGCAGCAGCTCATCAATATCGCTGACAGCGGCAACATCATGCCGCCGAAGACCACCTGGTTCGAGCCAAAGCTCCGTTCCGGTCTGGCCATCCACAAATTGTCTTAGACTCTTTTATGAATATTGATTCTGCGGCGCTTCATGCCAAGTTGAAGGAATTTTTCGGTTATGACGGCTTCAAGGGCGACCAGGAAGCGATCATCAACCATCTGGTCGGGGGCAGCGACGCCTTCGTCCTGATGCCTACGGGAGGTGGAAAGTCACTCTGTTACCAGTTGCCAGCACTCGTCATGCCTGGAACTGCCATTGTGATTTCACCGCTGATCGCGTTGATGAAGAACCAGGTCGACGCGATCCGAGGCTTCGTGTCCGGAAATGACTGCATTGCGCACTTCCTCAACTCCTCATTGAACCGCCAGCAGATCCAGGAAGTTCATGAAGACCTGCTTGCAGGTCGTACCAAACTCCTGTATGTGGCTCCGGAATCGCTGACAAAGGAAGAGAATGTCGCGATGCTTAAGGAGATCCACATTTCATTCTATGCCATCGACGAGGCTCATTGTATTTCTGAGTGGGGCCATGATTTCCGCCCTGAGTATCGCAGGATACGCTCAATCGTCGAGGAGATAGGCCGCGCGCCTATCATAGCACTTACTGCGACAGCAACGCCAAAGGTTCAGAGCGATATCCTCAAGAACCTTGGCATTGCCGGAGCGCAGGTGTTCAAGTCTTCATTCAACCGTCCCAACCTCTATTACGAAGTTCGCGACAAGGTTGATGCGGAGAAGGATATCATCAAGTATATCAAGCAGAATCCCGGAAAGTCCGGCATCATTTACTGCCTCAGCCGCAAGAAGGTGGAAGAGTTTGCCAACCTTCTTGTCATCAACGGCATCAAGGCCCGTCCATACCATGCCGGTCTGGATGCCAAGACACGCGCAGAGAACCAGGATGCATTCCTTATGGAGGATGCAAGCGTCATAGTGGCAACCATCGCTTTCGGAATGGGTATCGACAAGCCGGATGTACGCTTCGTTATCCATTACGACATCCCGAAGAGCATCGAAAGCTATTACCAGGAAACCGGCCGTGCCGGTCGTGACGGCGAGGAAGGCCGATGCATCACTTATTATAGCTACAAGGACATCCAGAAGCTTGAGAAGTTCATGCAGGGCAAGCCTGTCGCGGAGCAGGAAATCGGTCGTCAGCTGCTGGGTGAGGTGGTCGCATATTCCGAGTCAAGCACATGCCGCAGGCGTCTGCTGCTCAATTACTTTGGAGAGGAGTTCAAGCAGGATTCCTGCGAATGCTGCGATAACTGTCTGAACCCGAAGCCGGTCTTTGACGGACGCAAGGAGATGAAACTTGTCATCTCTCTTATCAAGTCGCTTCCCGAGAAGTTCAAGATCGAGCATCTTGCCAATGTCCTTGCCGGAAATTCAAACTCGATAATCAAGTCCTACAAGCATGACAAGCTGGAGTTCTTCGGTGCGGGAAAGTCGCATTCGGAGAAGTTCTGGTGTACCGTGATCCACCAGGGACTCATCTATCATCTCCTCGAGAAGGAAATTGAATCTTACGGACTCATTTCCGTCACTGAAAGAGGCAATGCATTCTATGCCGATCCTTACGAGATAAAACTGGTAGAGGACCGTCACTTCTCGAACGGTACCGTCGAAGATGATGAGGATGAGGATGGTGCTGCAGCCGCAGCGGCAATGAAGGCTGGCGGTGGCGGCGGTGACACTGTGCTTCTTGCCATGCTGAAGGATCTGCGAAAGACAATGGCGAAGCGCCTGAAGCTCCAGCCTTGGATTATTTTCGGTGATCCTGCGCTTGCGGACATGTCGATTCTGTATCCTACACGTCTTGATGACCTGAAGAACTGTCAGGGTGTCGGTGAGGGAAAGGCAAAGAAATTCGGCAAGGAGTTCGTGGAGCTTATCGCCAGATATGTCGAGGAAAACGACATCCAGTGCCCGGATGACTTCGTTGTAAAGTCTGCTCCGAACAAGTCTGCAAACAAGGTCTATATCATCCAGAGCATAGACCGTCGACTTGACCTCGAAGACATTGCTGAGGTAAGGGACATGGACATGGATGAACTCATGACCGAGATCGAGGCCATCGTCTCGTCGGGCCTCAAGCTTAACCTTGATTACTACATCCGTCAGAATATTGACGACGAAGTGGTCGATGAGATTTATTCGTACTTCAGGGATGAAGCTGAATCGGATTCCGTAGAGGAGGCTCTGGCGGCGCTTGAGAGCGATTATGAAAGGCTTGAGATCCGCTTGGTGCGTATTAAATTTCTCTGCGAAATCGCTTCTTAAACAGCGATAAAATCCGTAACTTTGCTGTCTTACAACCAAGTATTACGACAAGTATGATTACATTTGGATACAACAGCAAGGTAAGCGGCATTCTTCGTGCCTGCTCAGCCATAGGAATAGGTCTGGTGATGATCGCCAGCAACAATGCCACTGAACTGGTGGTCAAGGTATGTGCGGCTTTCCTCTTCGGTGCAGGAGCCATTTCGGTTGCACATGGAATAGTCTACAAGAAGCGTGGAGGTCTGTCCCTCAATCTCATCAATGCTTTCGTCGATGTGGTTCTCGGTCTCATGCTTTTCATCTATCCTGCCGAGGTTGCCCATTTCGTGGTTTATCTCGTCGGCGCGCTCCTACTTATCTTTGGCGCCATCCAGCTGATTGCTCTCGCAGGAGCGATGTCCCTGCTTGGAGCCGGCTTCACGTCACTTCTGCTCTCCATCGTGGGAATAGGCTTCGGTATCGTTCTCCTCTTCAGCCCGTTCAGCCAGAGTGTCATGTCCATCGTGGCAGGCTGCGGCCTCATCTATTATGGAGCCACTGAGCTCTGGTCGTCATGGAGGGTCTCAAATGCAAGAAAGCTTTATGAGATGAAACATGCCGAAAGAGCGACAGTCGTCGAGCCGGAAGAGAATGATGACGACAGCATCATCATCGAGAATATCGGTGATGCAAAGGAAGTTGATTTCGAAAAGGTAGACGAGCAGTAGGTAATGATCCCTCGCGAGACGGTAGGCCTTATCCTGGATACCGCCAGGATAGAGGATGTGGTAGGCGAATACGTGACGCTGAAGCGTCGCGGTGCCAACTATACAGCCTGCTGTCCATTCCACAACGAGAAGACTCCGTCCTTCTACGTTTCTCCGTCGAAGGGTATATATAAGTGTTTTGGCTGCGGTGCTGCCGGAGGTGTTGTCAACTTCGTCATGGAGCAGGAACGCAGCACGTACTCAGAGGCTCTCCGCTGGCTTGCGGCAAAGTACCATATCGAGATAAAGGAAGAGGAACTGTCTCCGGAACAGCTTCTTGAGAAGAACCGCCGCGAAAGCCTTTTCCTGGTCAGCGAGTTCGCAATGAATTTCTTCGCGAAGGCTCTTGATACGGCTGAAGGGCGTGCGGTTGGACGCAACTATCTCCGCGGACGCGGTCTTTCGGATGATACCATCAGGGAGTTCAGTCTCGGATGGGCGCCAAAGGGCCGTACCAGCCTTGTCGATGCAGCGAAGGCCGAGGGATACAAGGTGGAGTACCTGATAGATGCCGGTCTGGCGGTAAGGAACGAGGATGGCAGCATACATGACAAGTTCCGTGAGCGTGTCATGTTCCCGATCTTCAATCTGAGTGGACGTGTTATCGCCTTCAGCGGCAGAACTCTTCATGCAGACAATCCTGCCAAGTACGTCAACTCACCGGAGACTGAGCTTTACAAGAAATCGAATGTCCTGCTGGGAATCAAGTTCGCCAAGAGCGACATTTCCAAGATGGACAAGTGCATATTGGTCGAAGGAAACCTTGACATGGTTTCCCTTTACCAACTTGGCATACATAACGTCGTCGCTCCTTGCGGCACATCGCTCACATCGGAGCAGATACGCCTGATCGGTCGCTTTACCCAGAACGTGACGGTGATGTTCGATGGCGATTCTGCCGGCATCCATGCAGCCTTGAGGGCCATCAACCTGATCCTCGGAGAGGGTATGAACGTGCGTCTGGTGCTCCTGCCGGAGGGAGAGGATCCTGATTCATTCTCCCGTGGACGAAGCGCTGACGAGGTCCGGGCGTACATCGAAGCAAACGAGAAGGACTTCGTGTCCTTCCAGGCTGACATGCTTCTGCCTGGGGCTGGCAGCGACCCTGTCCGACGTGCCGAACTGATCAATACGATCGCGGATTCGATAGCGTTGATCGCAGATCCTATCAAGCGCTCGGTGTTCATTTCGGAGTGTGCGCAGCGCTTTGGCGTCTCGACCGACAATATCGAGAAGCGTATTGTCTCGACCCGTCGTGAAGAGGTCAGGAAGGAGGCTGAAAAAGAGGATCGCGAGCGCCGTCGTGCCGAGGCCGGGCTTAACCCTGCCGGCCCGGATGCTGCTCAGGGCAGTCAGGCTCAAAGCGTTCATTCTGTCATAAGGACAGGTCTGGACGCATTGTCGGATAACAGGCTGCTTGCGCCGATCGAGTCGGATCTGCTCGGCTTTGTGCTGAAGTATGGAACTGAGCCGATGCGTTTCGAAAGCGATTCGGAACTTTATGCCGGGGAGGAAGACGAGTGCCCTCTGGTAGCGGATTTCATCAGCTCGTCTTTGGAGAGCGATGAGGTCGTGTTTGCCAACCGTGTGCTCCAGAAGACATTTGATGACTACCTTGAGCTGTACGATCTCGGCTACCGCCAGGATGAGATTATCCGAACGATGCTTAATTCCGGCGATCCAGAGGTGACTCTGGTTGTCAGTGAGCTGGCATTCGAGAAGCACGACCTTAGTGTCAAGTCCTTCAGGGAGTCGCTGACAACCACGGAATCGTGGCTTGTGAAGCATGTTCCGCACACCCTGAAGCTGTATGCGGAAAAACGTCTGGAAAACATGATACGCGAGGCCACGGCAGAACTGGCCAAGCTTACAGACGAGGCGTCCCAGACTGCGCTGATGACGAAAATAATCAATCTTCAGCGCCAGCAGCTGATCGTCAAGAAGAAATTGATGGAAGATAATGATAAATAGATAGACATGAACGCAAATCACAAGAGAACCCTGGTGACCTGTGCGCTTCCTTACGCCAACGGTCCAGTCCACATCGGCCATCTCGCAGGTGTATATGTGCCTGCAGACATCTATGTCCGATACCTGAGAATGCGCGGAGAGGACGTGCTTTACATCTGCGGCTCAGACGAGCACGGTGTTCCGATCACCATCAAGGCCCGCCAGCAGGGTGTCACCCCTCAGGACGTGGTCGACAAGTACCATAAGATCATCAAAGATTCCTTCACCGGCCTTGGAATCAACTTCGATATCTACTCACGTACATCTTCAAGTGTGCATGCAGACAATGCGTCGGAGTTCTTCCGCAAGCTCTATGATGACGGCAAGTTCATCACCAAGGAGTCAGAACAGTACTACGACCCTGAGGCAAAGACCTTCCTCGCTGACCGCTACATCGTCGGCACCTGCCCTAAGTGCGGTGCAGAGGGAGCCTATGGCGACCAGTGCGAGAAGTGCGGAAGCACCCTCAGCCCTGAGGAACTTATCAATCCAAAGTCCAAGCTCAGCGGCGCCGAGCCTGTAAAGAAGAAGACCTCCCACTGGTACCTTCCTCTCGATCAGTACGAGAAGTGGCTCAGCGAGTGGATTCTCGACGGTCATAAGGAGTGGCGCTCAAATGTCTACGGCCAGTGCAAGAGCTGGATCGACGGCGGTCTTCAGCCACGCGCCGTGAGCCGCGACCTTGACTGGGGCGTGCCTGTTCCTGTAGAGGGTGCCGAGGGCAAGGTTCTTTACGTTTGGTTCGACGCGCCTATCGGTTACATCTCGAATACAAAGGAGCTCCTTCCCGAGAGCTGGGAGAAATGGTGGAAGAGCGAAGATACCAAGCTCGTTCACTTCATCGGCAAGGACAACATCGTGTTCCACTGCATCGTGTTCCCTTCAATGCTCAAGGCATACGGAAGCTATGTGCTTCCAGAGAACGTTCCTGCAAATGAGTTCCTCAACCTCGAGGGCGACAAGATCTCTACTTCGCGCAACTGGGCTGTATGGGCTCACGAGTATCTCAGCGACTTCCCTGGAAAGGAGGATGTGATGCGCTACGTGCTTACCGCAAACGCACCTGAGACCAAGGACAACGATTTCAGCTGGAAGGATTTCCAGACCCGCAACAACTCTGAGCTTGTAGCCATCTTCGGAAACTTCGTGAACCGTGCAGTGGTCCTCACCCACAAGTATTTCGAGGGCAAGGTTCCAGCATGCGGCGAGCTTCAGGACGTTGATCGCGAGACCCTCGCACAGGTTCCCGAGCTCAAGGCTTCAATGGAAAAGAATCTTGAGAACTATCATTTCCGCGAGGCTCTCAAGGACGCTATGGCCATTGCACGCCTCGGAAACAAGTACATCTCCGATACCGAGCCTTGGAAGGTTGCAAAGACCGACATGGCACGCACTGCGACAATTCTTAATGTCAGCCTCCAGATCTGTGCCGACCTCGCGATCGCATTCGAGCCATTCACTCCGTTCGCAGCCGAGAAGCTCCGCAAGATGCTTGGCGTATGCCTATGTGCAGGTATCGACCACCGCAAGGGCGAGCAGGAGACAGTGAACACATACAAGCCGGGAGAGGGTTGCGCCCTCCATACCGTATCGGCTGCCGAGGTTTCTGCAGACGCGCGCACATCATGCCCAGGCGCTGCCAAGTGCACCTGCCTCAGCTGGGACGTTCTCGGCAATGACAATCTTCTTCCTGAGGGTCATCAGCTTGCTCAGGCAGAACTCCTCTTCGCGAAGATCGAGGATGATGCAATCAATGCACAGCTCGCACGTCTCGATGCCATCCGCGCTGAACGTGAGGCTGCCGCAAAGGCAGAGGCTGCAAAGCAGGTGGCTCCACAGAAGGAAGAGTGCACCTACGAGGACTTCGAGAAGATGGATATCCGCACCGCCACCGTGCTCGAGGCCGTCAAGGTTCCAAAGACCGACAAGCTTCTCAAGCTCACCATCGATACCGGTATCGACAAGCGTACCATCGTATCGGGAATCGCAGAATACTACAGTCCTGAGGACATGGTAGGAAAGCAGATCGTTATCCTCGCCAACCTCAAGCCACGCATCATCCGTGGCATCGAGTCCCACGGAATGATCCTCATGGCAAAGCAGGGCGACGGCAAGATGCGTTTCGTCACTCCACAGGAGGCCGTTGTCAACGGAGCTCAGGTAAACTAGCATGGAATCGGCACTCGACAGATATCTCCGCGACCACTCTACCGCCCAGAGCGAAGCCCTGGGCTGGATAGAGCGCCAGACCAACATACGCACCAACTATCCCCGCATGCTCTCGGGAGCTGTACAGGGTCAGCTGCTGCGCATGCTGGTCGGAATCAGCGGGGCCAAGGACATCCTTGAGATAGGAGCGTTCACTGGCTATTCGGCGACCTGCATGGCTTCGGGTCTCGGCGAGGACGGACATATAGACACGCTTGAGATCAATGATGAACTTGAAGATCTCATGCGCGAGGGTTGGGAACGCGCCGGCGTGTCGGAGAAGATAACTCTTCATATCGGCGACGCCCGCGAGACACTGGCCGGTCTGGCTTCCGAAGGCCGTGAGTTCGACTTCGTGTATATGGATGCCAACAAGCGCCAGTATGTCGAGTACTATGAACTTCTGCTGCCTATGATCCGTCCCGGCGGACTCATTCTGGCGGACGATGTACTCTGGGACGGCAAGGTCTATCAGGATCCGCTGCCTACGGACAAGCAGACTGTCGGTATCTGTGCATTCAACGATCTGGTTGCGACGGATCCGAGGGTCGAGGCTGTGATCCTTCCTTTGAGGGATGGTCTGACGCTGATACGCAAGAAATAGGCTCTGCGGCCTGCTGTCAAAGCGACTTCAAAAAAACTTCAACCAATATGACCACATTAAGACACTTGCTCCTGTCAGTATTGCTGGCAGTGACTCCGCTGCTTTCGGCTTTTGCCTATGACGATGGCCTTAAGCGCAGTACACCTGAGGCCGAAGGCATCAGCTCGCAGGCAATCGAGAAATTCTTCGCAGACCTGGATGAGTCTGGCCTTGAGGTCCACAGCATCATGATTCTCCGTCATGACAAGGTCATTGCAGAGCATTGGTGGGCTCCGTATTCACCAGACCTCACCCATGCGATGTATTCCGCTACCAAGACTTTCACTTCGATGGCAATCGGTTTCGCCGTCCAGGAAGGTCTCATCAACATCGAAGACCGTGTCATGGACTTCTTCCCTGAGCTTCTTCCGGAGAAGATTTCTCCGCAGCTCGAGGCTCTCAAGGTAAAGCATCTTCTCAGCATGAGCGTGGGACATAAGAGCATGTCATATGCCGGTTCAGGTCTTCCGCAGGTGAAGTCTTTCCTCGCGGCAGAGTTCGAGTATGAGCCTGGAACCCATTTCGCGTACAACATCACCGCATCGCACATGCTATCGAATATCCTCCGTCGTGTGACAGGAATAACCATCTACGAATACCTTACCCCAAGGCTCCTCGAGCCTCTTGGAATCAGGGATATCGTATGGGAAATGGACAATGACGGAACCAACATGGGTAACGGCGGCATGCATCTCCGTACTTCCGATATGGCCAAGATGGGTATCTTCCTTAACAACAAGGGAAAGTGGAACGGCAAGCAGCTTCTCAACTCCGAGTGGATCGAGGCTGCAACCACTCCGAAGATCTATCAGGTCGACCCGAATGGCCCGATCGAGGATGCCAAGGATGACGGTGCCCAGGGCTATGGCTACCAGATATGGATGGGCCGTCGCGGTTCCTACCGTGCAATCGGTGGAATGGGTCAGACCATCATGGTATTCCCAGGAAAGGATTTCGTAGTCGTTTCTACCTGTGCCCTCCGTGATGAGGCGAAGTTCAACGAAATCATCTATTCGATGCTCCCAGCCCTCACTGACAAGAAACTCAAGGAACGCAAAGGATTCGATATCAACCAGGCTATCGCGAAGTACAACCTTCCTATGCCTTTCGAGCCAAGCGCTGAGCCTGTTCTCAAGTCATGTGCAAAACGCTACTCAATGCTCCAGAACCCGTACGGAATCGAGAATATCTATTTCCGCTTCGATGCAAAGGGCGACTGCTATATGACCTTCGTCGCAGGTGCGGCGGTCAGCAATATCCCATTCGCACTTGACGGCTGGAAGGTCGGGGCCACAGACCGCAGGATGATCTTTGCTCGTCCAGCGTATCCAAACCTCTCGGGAGTCACTCCTTACTACACCAACGGAAGCTGCTCATGGACAAAGGACGGCAAGCTCAATGCCCGTTACATCTCCATGTTCAACCCTGGTATCCAGGAAGATTTCCAGATTTCGTTCAATGGTGACGAGCTCGTGATCGAGGTCCTTCCTGCCGCTTCTGCACAGCCGGGTGCGCCTGGAAGAACTCAGGCTCCAGTGATCCTCAAAGGCGTGATCGAGTAGGGGAGGCTAGAGAAATACAAGACGGGACAGCTTGGACGGATCGAAAATCCTCTGAGCTGTCTTTTTTATGTCTTCAGCCGTGATGGATTCAATGGCCTTGCGGTTCTCCTGGTCGCTTGACACCCTGCCGAAGCAGAGCAGGCTCTTGCCCATCGAAAGGCACTGGGTCTCGCCGTTGTCTGACCCTACGGCAAGCTGTCCCAGCAGCTGTTTCTTCGCAGCCTTGAGCTTCGCGGGACTGAGCTCCTTTGTCCTCAGGGACTCGAGATGCTTGTCCACAACGTTGAGGCAGCGTTCCAGGTTCTCCTTGTCGCAGCCTAGGGCTATGGCCATGATGCCGGTGTCGGAATATTGTGTGTATGAGCATTCCACGCCGTACACCCATCCGTTCTTTTCACGCAGTTCGCTGTTGAGCAGGGAATTTGATGACGGGCCGCCAAGGATGTTTGAAAGAAGCACCGCGGTCAGCCTGTCGTGCTCTTCGTAAAGAGACGGCGCCGATGAGCCGATGACGGCGTTGACCTCGTGATTGTGCTTGTCGACTGTCTCGTTGAATACACTGATCCGGACGCCTCCTGCCGGGGTACAGTCCGGAGCTGCTGGAGTGCCGGCGTGGCCGTGGAAATACCTGTCGCAAATCTGCCTTGCGATTTTCTCGAGCTTCTTTTCCTCTATGTCCGCAACTATGCTGAGAGCCATGCGCTCAGGGATGAAATACTTGCCGGTGAAGGCCTTGAGCTCGTCATGCCCTATTTTCCTGACGCTTTTTGCAGTGCCAAGGATAGGACCGCCAAGAGGATGCCCTGCGAACAGTTTTTCTTCGAAACAGTCGAAGATGTCATCGGCAGGACTGTCCTTGTAGGACTTGATTTCCTCGATGACCACACCCTTCTCGGTGTCGATCTCCTTGGCTGGAAAGCTTGCGGAAGTCGCCAGTTCCATCAGAAGATCTACAGCCTTCCTCAAGTCTTCCTTGAGTACGGTCGAATGAATGACGATTTCCTCCTTGGTCGTATATGCATTGAGTTCACCGCCAAGCCTTTCAAGGCGGCTGTTAATCGTCCTTGCAGTCTTCTTGGCAGTGCCTTTGAATATCGTGTGTTCGGTGAAGTGGGCGATTCCGCTATGGAATCCTTCCTCGTTGCGTGTCCCGCACCTGAGGCTGAGGGAACAGTAGGCAACGGCTTTGCCGCCTTGCTTCACCGCATAGCGGACTCCGCTCTCAGTAGTACCTGATATCATTTCCTGACACTCTTTCTTATGACTCCGATCTTCTTGATGTCGGTGTTACCGAAACCCTCGGGATTGCGGGTGCTGATCTTTGAACGTTCGAAGTAGCATAGCTCATGTGTCCGGGCGTTGATCAGCATCTTGTAGCAAGGATTGCCGGAGTATGCGTCCGTAGGGCTGACCACGAAGCTCACAAGCGCGTCCTGCCGTCCATCTGAGATGAGTTCGTCGGCATCTTCCATGATTTCGATCTTGTCATCGAAATACTTGTTTCTTATGTCGTCGGCAAGAGCCCTGCTCAGGTCGTCTTCGGAAAAGATGATATGGCTGTTCCTGCATTTCCAAGGAGAAGACATCGCTGCAAGCCCCCTGTAGCCGGCAAAGTCGGATTCTGTCGACTTTATTGCAAAATCCTGGATTATGTCGACTGCGGCAGCCATCCAAACTGATTCGCGTCCGTCAGGAAACTGAGTCGATGCGATAGGGAAATCGCAGATGTTGATGGCTTTCGCGCTCTTGCTGCCCTTGGCCTGCTTTGCAACGCCACCCTTTGACAGGTTGATGACGGTCACTCCATTCCTTCTTCCGCGCAGGTCCGTGTCGTATGCGAACATGAGGAAATAGTAGCTGGGGTCTTCCTTGAGCTGCTGGTATTCTTCAAGCGTGCAGAACTCATATGGAGAGACTCTCCAACGGGCTGAGACTTCCTGCTTCAGCAAGTCATCCAGCATGGTGTTTCCACCAGTGACTACCTTTGTCACCTTTGATGGAAAATCGCCTATGAGAACCTTCTTGGTGCTGATCTGGGCCTGCGCTGAAGCGATGCCTGCGGACAGGCAGTTCAGGCATGCAACGGATATGATGAAACGAATGAATCTGTTCATTTAATCTATGATTAATTACAGCGCAAAGTTACTATAAAGTTCAAGATTTTACTTATTTTTGTACTATGTCAGATTATATCGTTTCCGCACGTAAATACAGGCCGGATACATTTGAAACGCTGATAGGCCAGGACAATATCGCGAAAACCCTGAAGAATTCCATCGTCAGGGGGAAGCTCGCGCATGCCTACCTGTTCTGCGGCCCGCGAGGCGTCGGCAAGACCAGCACTGCGCGAATCTTCGCAAAGACAATCAACTGTTCCAATCCCGGCCCGGACATGGAACCATGCGGCGAATGCGAGTCATGCCGTTCCTTCGCGGAGGGACGCTCATACTGCATACGCGAGCTTGATGCTGCCTCGAACAATGGCGTGGACGATATAAAGACACTGATGGACCAGGTCCAGATGCCACCTCAGGTGGGACGCTACAGCGTCTACATCATCGATGAGGTCCACATGCTCAGCACCTCTGCGTTCAATGCCTTCCTCAAGACTCTCGAGGAACCTCCTGCACACGCAATCTTCATTCTTGCCACCACCGAGAAGCACAAGATACTCCCTACCATCCTCTCGCGTTGCCAGACCTATGATTTCAGCCGCATTTCGATTGGCGACATGGTCCGCAATCTCAGGAACATCGCAGCCAGCGAAGGCGTCACCATCGACGACGAGTCGCTTCACATCATAGCCGGCAAGGCTGACGGAGCGATGCGCGATGCGCTGACGATCTTCGACCAGACAGTCGCTTTCTGCGGAACAGACGTCCACAGCGAAGACGTTATGAAGAACCTCAATGTCCTCGGATACGAGTATCACTTCCGCCTTGTGGATGCCTTCCTGGCCGGAGATTATGCGTCGGCGATGCTGACTTTCGACGAGATTCTCGCGAAGGGATTCAATTCCCAGCATTTCCTGTCTGCCCTCGGAGCGCATTTCCGCGACCTGATGGTATGCGGCACAGCGGGACTCGAGTCGCTTCTGGACATGCCTGATTCGCTCCGCCAGCGCTATGCAGCCCAGGCCGCTGCCTGCAGCCCGGGATTCCTGTTCAGGGCTCTCGGCATCGTTACCGCATGCGAGGCTTCATACAAGAGCAGCCTGAACCAGCGTCTGCACATAGAGTTTGCGCTCATGCAGCTCAGCTTCCTCAATGGAGGAGCCCCTGCATCAGCTCCGACAGTCACTCCTGCCGCTCCGGCAAGGGCCGCAGCACCGGCTGCACCTGCCGCTGATCCGGCTCCGTCTCCGGCACAAGCCCCGGCGGCTCCGGTTGAGAAGCCGTCTGCTCCAGAGACTTCGGAATCGGCTCCAGTGGCGGCAAAGCCTGAGCCTAGGGCGCCGCGCACCAGGCGAGGTGCAGTGAACACCGGCGCATCGGTATCGCTCAGTGCGATGCTGAACAATGATACGGAAGAAAAGACCGCTGCCGCGGAAGTTCATGTCGAGGCGGTGGATATAGATACAGACCAGCTCGCTGCCGCTTGGAAGCAGCTTGTTGAAAAGCAGCCGAAACCTAGGCTCAAGAACGCCCTTGCGCTTGCCAGGGTCGACCTGCAGGCTGGTGACGGCTACCAGATTGTGGAGTTCGAGGTTTCGAACGAGGCCCAGTGCAAGTGGATCGAGGAGAACCTGCTCAGGGAACTTGAGGCTGATTTCCGCAGGTTCTGCGGCAATCCTCTCGTCCGTCTCCAGGTTCGCGTCGCGGAGACCGTGGAGGTCCAGAAGGCGTATCTCCCACGCGAGAAGGCTGAGGAACTGATGGCAAAGCACGAAGAGGTCCGTATGCTTATCAAGGATTTCGGACTTGACACAAAATAGACTGAAATGATACTGCGTTGCGAAAATCTTGTCAAGAAGTACGGAGTCAGGACCGTCGTCAAGGGTGTATCGATGGAGGTGCACCAGGGAGAGATCGTCGGATTCCTCGGCCCTAACGGAGCCGGCAAGACCACCAGCTTTTACATGGTTACCGGTCAGATTGTTCCTAATGAAGGCAGGATATTCCTGGATGACATGGAGCTGACCAACCTGCCTATGTACAAGCGTGCCCAGCTGGGTGTAGGCTATCTTCCGCAGGAGGCATCGGTATTCCGCAAGATGTCTGTCGAGGACAATATCATGTCCGTCATGGAGATTACGGGTGTCCCAAAGAAGGAACGCATGGAGAGGCTCGAGTCCCTCATAGACGAGTTCAATCTTTCGAAGGTGCGCAAGAGCCTCGGAATCCAGCTGTCCGGAGGTGAACGCCGCCGCTGCGAGATTGCCCGTGCGCTCAGTATCGACCCGAAGTTCATCCTTCTCGATGAACCGTTCGCTGGAGTCGACCCTATCGCGGTCGAGGACATCCAGTACATAATCGCAAAGCTCAAGTTCAAGAATATCGGAGTCATCATCACAGACCACAATGTGGGTGAGACTCTTGCCATCACGGACCGCGACTATCTACTTTACGAAGGCTCCATCCTCTGTCAGGGAACTCCTCAGTCGCTGGCCGGAGATCCTGATGTGAGAAAGAAATACCTTGGTTCCAATTTCGAGTACAGACCTGCCGCCGCTCTTGAACGTGCCCGCAGGGAGCATGAGGAAAGACAAATCACAACATAATAACCAAATCATATCGCATTATGACCAAAAAAACTCTTATGAGAGGCCTTGCTGGTGCTGCTGTAGTTGCAGCTTCCGCTCTCTTCATGGCTTTCTCTTCAGGTCGTGATTCGGAGCGCAAGCTTCCTATCTACCTGAACACAAACTACAGTTTTGAGGAGCGTGCAGTGGATCTCGTATCCCGCCTTACCCTCGAAGAGAAGCAGAGCCTTCTCGGCAACAACATGGCTGCAGTGCCAAGACTCGGCATCAAGCAGTACAATGTATGGAGCGAGGCACTTCACGGAGTCCTTGGCGGTGCTCTTCCACAGGTAGGCATCCAGGGCCCAACCTCATTCCCGGGCAGCGTTGCCCTCGGTTCAGCATGGGATCCGGACCTCGCAGCTCTCGAGGCTTCCGTAATCGCTGACGAGGCACGTGCAATCTTCAACACCGGCAGCAAGGGCCTTACCTTCTGGTGCCCTGTCATCGAGCCTATCCGTGACCCACGTTGGGGACGTACCGGTGAGTCTTTCGGTGAGGATCCTTATCTCATCGATGTAATCGGTAACGCATACATCCGTGGCTTCATGGGCAACGACCCTAAGTATATCAAGGCCGTTCCTACCGGAAAGCA
Organism: Bacteroidales bacterium; assembly: GCA_024398125.1. Lineage (GTDB taxonomy): Bacteria > Bacteroidota > Bacteroidia > Bacteroidales > UBA932 > Cryptobacteroides. The sequence continues at coordinate 41,645 of JAKSJO010000013.1, read as the reverse complement.
CTATTTCGCAAACAACAGTGAGTTCGACCGCCACGTCAGCAGTTCCAACATGGACGGCCGCGACATGCGTGAGTTCTACCTCCTTCCTTACAAGGCACTCATCGAGAAGGGTAACCTCCCTTCAATCATGTCTTCTTACAACGCTGTAAACGGTGTTCCTACCTCTGCAAGCAAGTTCTACCTCGACACCATCGCTCGTAGAACCTACGGTATGGAAGGTTATATCACCGGTGACTGCCAGGCTATCAACGATATCTGGACCGGTCACTACTACAAGAACACCAGTGAGGAAGCTACCGCTGCAGGTCTCATCGCAGGAGTTGACTCAGACTGCGGAAGCGACTATCAGAGAAGCATGATCAGCGCCCTCAACCAGGGTCTCATGTCAATCAACGATGTTGACCGCGCACTCGTCAACATGTTCAAGGTCCGCATGCGTACCGGTGAGTTCGATCCTACCAGCATGGTAGACTACTCAAAGTACCAGACCAACGTTGTGAACTCTGTTGCTAACCAGGAGCTCGCAATGGAGGTTGCTACCCGTACCGCTGTCCTCCTCAAGAACAACGACCAGAGACTTCCTCTCAAGGCTTCTCAGATCAAGAAGATCGCCCTCATCGGACCTCAGGCCAATGACGTAGAGCTCGGACCTTACTCAGGTCGTCCAGAGGCTACCAGCATGATCTCTCCTTACCAGGGTATCACCCAGTACATCAAGGACAACAACCTTGATATCGAGGTTACCATGGCTGAGGGTGCAAACTCAAAGTCAAAGAGCAACATCCTTTACATCGGTCACTTCATCGTAACCAAGAAGGATGGTACCAAGATCAAGCGTGACGCTACCGTATGGGATGCATGCTCAGAGGGTGTGACCCACGGTTCAGGTATGGGTACCGAGGAGCAGGTACGTTCAATCGACGACGGCTCATGGACCATGTACAACAACGTTGACCTCAACAAGATCGACTCTCTTACCGTAAGCGTCAACATCCCTACTGAAGGTGGTATCGTCGAGGCTCGCGTAGACGGTCCTGACGGACGTCTTATCGCTACCATCGAGGCTACAAAGGCTTCAGGCATGCGCGTCGGCGGTGTATACGGAGCAACCACTCCTGTAACCGTAAGTGCAAACGACCTCGGTTTCGAGGGCGACGAGACTCTCTACCTTTGCTACCATGCACCTCAGGACGCTGAGATCGACGAGGCTACCCTCGCAGTCGCACGCGACGCTGATGTTGCCATCGTATTCGTAGGTACCGACGAGAATACCGCTACCGAGGAGGCTGACCGTCTTACACTCCTTCTCCCTGGTAACCAGCCAGACCTCATCAAGGCTGTCGCTGCTGTCAACCCTAACACCGTCCTCGTCATGCAGACCCTCGGCTGTGTTGAGGTTGAGGATTTCAAGGACCTCCCTTCAATCAAGAGTATCCTCTGGACCGGTTACAACGGTCAGGCACAGGGTGCTGCCATCCCTAAGGTTCTCTTCGGAGACGTTACCCCTGGCGGTAAGCTCAACGCAACCTGGTACAAGAGCGTGAAGGAGCTTCCTGCAATCACCGACTACACCCTCCGCGGTGGCAACGGCAAGAACGGCCGTACCCTCTGGTACTACGAGAACGAGCCTTCATACGAGTTCGGTTACGGTATCTCTTACACCACTTTCGAGTACTCTAACATCTCTATCGACAAGAAGGCTATCACCCCTATGGACAAGGTTGTCATCACCGCTGATGTTACCAACACCGGCAGCTATGACGGCGACGAGGTTGTTCAGGTATACGTACGCACTCCAGACAGCCCTAAGGCACTCCAGAGACCTATCAAGCGTCTCAAGGGCTTCCAGAGAGTTACCATCCCTGCAGGTGCTACCAAGACTGTCGAGATCGAGATTGCTGCCAAGGACCTCTGGTTCTGGGATATGGAGAACGACCGCATGACCTGGGATATGGGCAAGTACATCTTCGAGGTAGGCTCATCATCAAAGAACATCAAGGCTAGCCTCGAGGCTACCATGAGCGGCAAGTTCATCCCTGAGATCAAGACTCTCGTTTCTGAGTGTGGCGTCAGCGTAATGCGCCCTGGCCAGACTGCACAGACCACCTTCTCACTCGCTATGACCGATGACTCATTCTATGATGTCACCAAGGCTTCAGTGAAGTACATCAGCAGCAACCCTAACGTTGCTACCGTAAGCGAGAGCGGTCTTGTTACCGCAAAGGGCATGGGTGTGGCTTCAATCACCGTAAAGGCAACCGTAAACGGCAAGACCCTCAGCGATACCTACGCTGTCAAGGTTATGCCTAACATGAGCCTCGCAAGCCTCACCGTTGACGGCAAGTCAATCCTCAAGAGCGGTGTCGCTCAGTACAGCATCGCAAAGAAGGCAGGCAGCAAGATTCCTGTAGTTGCAGCAAAGGCTGCTGACCCAGCTATCAGCGTTGACGTAAGGCAGGCAGAGGCTGTTCCAGGAACCGCAGTCGTTACCATCACCGACTATGTTACCCTCGACTCTCAGGAGATTCTCGTGAACTTCGGTTCAGCTCCTGTAAGCGATGAGTTCAAGAGCTCACTCGGCAAGCAGTGGACCGTTCTCCGCGAGAACAAGTCCCTCTACAATGTAGCAGGCGACGCTCTCAATCTCACCAGCGCAGCAGGTGACATCACCACCGACAGCAACAACGCAGCTAACGTCATCCTCCAGAGCGCAAACAGCGACTGGACCATCGATACCAAGATCAAGTGCGCAAGCAACCCTTCAATGCCTGCACAGAACGCAGGTCTCGTTGCATACCAGGATGACGACAACTTCGTGAAGCTCGTATATGCTGCCAACGTCGGCCGTGGCTTCAATGCTGCTGCTCCAGCACCTGGTCAGGTTCAGCTCGTCGCTGAGGTTGCAGGTACCCAGAAGGCTGCTGCAAACTTCAACGTACGCGACATCATCGGCGCAGACAACGTTCTTTACCTCCGCCTTGTGAAGAGAGCTGATTCTTATACCGCTTACTGCTCAGTAGACGGCAAGAAGTTCGAGAAGATCGGCACCGTAGGTGTGGGTCTCAAGGACATCAAGGCAGGTCTCATCGATGTTGATGGTGTACAGGCCATGAGATTCGCAATGCCAGGTGGCGCTGCAGCTCCAACTGTAAAGCCATTCAAGGTAGCTGTTGATTACTTCCGCGTAAGCAAGTAGTGAAAAGACTTCATACAGTATTGATATTCGCTCTGTGCCCATTTTTCCTGTGGGCGCAGGGCGATTTCAATTATATAACCCCGACAGCGAACGGGCTGTGTGCAATCGCCTCATCCGAAGGCAGTGTGCTGGTCTATACACTCGAGGGTTCATTTCATAAGGAAATCCATGTTTCCGACAAGGCGGTCAATGCAGTAGCGTATTTCGCAGACATGATATTCTGTGGATGTGACGATGGCCTTATGGCTGCCATCACAAAGGATGACCGCGTCATGGAACTCCGCCTTCCAAAGAAGGAAGACGTAACCTGCATGACTTTGTTCAAGGACAAACTCATCGCAGCCGGCGACAAGGGCGTACTTGTCACTATCAACCAGGACCTCTCGGTCCTTCCCGCATCGACTAAGGCCAAGGGACGCTTCGTTGGAATAGCAGCCATGCCTAACGAGTGTTTTGCACTCACGGACAAGGGTGAGCTTCTCCGTTCACGCGATGGCGCGTCCTGGACATTATTCGATTTCAATACCTATTATAAAGGCTTCTATCCAGTCATCAGTTTCTCGACTATCCAGTCCAGCGGTAGCCAGCTCATCGCGGCAGGAACAAAGTCTGACGGCAGCCCTGCGGCATTCATGTCCAATACCGGAGGTGTATGGAGCGAGCGCCTGCTCGTCTATCAGGCCAGTGACGGACGTCAGTCAATGTTGGACGCGGCCCCTCTTTCATGCGGATACGATGCGTACAGGGACCGATTCGTGCTTGGATGCAAGGGTGGAGTGATTTTCACCATTCCTGGATGCTCGCATTGCAACAGGCTCTATCCTGTAGCCGATGACGATGTGCTTGGAATCTATCTGTACGGTCCTGACAGCTTCATTGTCGGCCGCAACAGCCTTATCACGGTAGATGCCGTGATCGAATAGGAAAAACACTTGAAATAATAATCTAGCGAACGAAGGATTCTATGTCCTTCAGGGAGATTGTTGTGTCTCCGAGGATGAGAAGACGCTCGACGACATTGCGGAGCTCGCGGATGTTACCTGTCCAGCTGCGTGCCTGGAGAGCCTTGACAGCCTCGGCAGAAAATGTCTTGCGCTGCATGCCGCTTTCCGAGCAGATCTGTTCCGTGAAGAAATTGATCAGCTCGGGTATGTCATCCTTGCGCTCGTCGAGCGATGGAACCTGGATGAGTATGACGCTGAGGCGGTGGTAAAGGTCTTCGCGGAAATTGCCCTTCGCTATCTCGGCCTTGAGATCCTTGTTGGTCGCCGCAATGACTCTTACATCTACGTCGATGTCCTTGTCGCTGCCGACTCTGGAGAGCTTTTTCTCCTGGAGTACTCGGAGTACCTTTGCCTGGGCAGGCAGGCTCATGTCGCCTATCTCGTCGAGGAACAGTGTGCCGCCTTCGGCCTGTTCGAACTTGCCCTTGTGCTGCTTGATGGCGGAAGTGAACGATCCCTTTTCGTGACCGAACAGCTCGCTTTCGATGAGCTCCGATGGAATGGCTGCGCAGTTGACTTCTATGTATGGTTTGAAACTGCGTGGACTCTGCTCGTGGAGATTTCTTGCAACTAGTTCCTTTCCTGAACCGTTAGGACCTTCGATGAGAACGCGGGCGTCGGTCGGTGCGACCTTCTCGATCATCCTGCGGATCTGCTGCATAGGCTCCGAGTCTCCTATCATGTCGCGGCCGTACACCTTCTTCTTGAGGGTCTGGGTCTCGCGGACGAGGACTGTACGCTCCGAAGCATTCTTGATTGTGATCAGCACCCGGTTGAGGTCCAAAGGCTTCTGGATAAAGTCGAAAGCGCCTTTCTTGATGCAGTCGACGGCAGTCCCGATGTCTCCGTGGCCGGAAATCATCACTATCGCAGACTCTACTCCGTCGGCAATCATCTTGTCCAGCACCTCGACGCCGTCCATTCCTGGCATCTTGATGTCACAGAAGATGACATTGTACTTCTCCTTGTCGACCATCTCGAGGGCGGCAGCACCGCTCTCTGCTACGTCAACATCATATCCTTCGTCACCAAGAATCTCTTTGAGCGAATTTCTGATCGCGCGCTCATCGTCGACTATGAGAATGTTCATCTTATACCTATGTTTTCTGTTCTATGGCAAATATCGTTTTTTTTGATTCATAGTCCAAAAATATTATTTTTGTAAGCCTAGAACCTGTACCATGAACGTTCCTGATATCATCATCGCTGTCGACGGCTTCTCAGCAACAGGCAAGAGCAGTTTCGCAAAGCTTGCAGCCGCTGAGCTTTCATTCATTTATCTGGATTCCGGCGCACTCTACAGGGCTGTGACTCTGTTCGCTCTCGAGAATTCCTTCATCGCCGAAGACGGTTCCATAGACACGGATGGACTTAAGGCTGCCCTCCCTGGACTTGACGTACACTTCGAAAAGACAGAAAACGGCAGCGAGACCCACATCGGTTCCCGCAGCGTCGAGAAGTTGATCCGTGGGATGGAGGTTTCATCTCATGTCAGTCCGGTGTCAGCCATCCCGTTTGTCCGCAACTTCGTGGACAATCTTCTTCATGAGGCAGGAAAGGCTGGCAGGGTGATCATGGACGGCCGCGATATCGGTACCACTGTTTTCCCGGATGCCCAGGTCAAGATTTTCATGACGGCGGATGTCGATGTCCGTACCCAGCGCCGCTTTGACGAACTCAAGGCCAAGGGAGAGAATCCAGATTTCGAGGAGGTGAAGAAGAACCTCCTTGAGCGAGACTACATCGACTCGCACCGTGAGACATCCCCTCTGTCGAGGGCAAAGGACTCATTCGAAATGAACAATTCCGACATGACACTCCACGAGGAGATCGTCTGGCTCAGAGGACTTCTCCAGGGCAGGTTCGGAATCCTTGACGCATAGTTATGCCTGCATCAGTAGAAATCGACAGCCGCTCTGGCTTCTGCGGCGGAGTCATCAGGGCCATCAGCAGCGCTGAGAAGTATCTTGATGGAAAGGAAGGGGAGCATCTGTTCTCGCTTGGAGCCATAGTCCATAATGAAGAAGAACTGGCCCGTCTTGCCAAGAAGGGTCTTGTATGCATTGATCTCCAGGACCTCCAGGATATGAAGGCCGCCGAGGGAGAGATGCTTCTGATACGCGCACACGGAGAACCTCCAACCACATACGACAGGGCAAAGGAGCTTGGCTTCAACATTATCGACTGCACCTGTCCTGTGGTTCTGAAGCTCCAGAACAGCATCAAGGAGGCGTATGCCCGACTGCATGAGGACGGTGGCGATGGCCAGATTGTTCTTTTCGGCAAGGTCGGTCACGCAGAGGTCCTTGGACTTGTCGGCCAGGTCAATGGTGACGCGATAGTAGTCGAGAACATGGCTCAGCTGGATGCCATGCTCGAGGATGGCACGATAAGAAAGGATATTCCTACGGAGGTTTTTTCCCAGACGACAAAGAGCCCGGTCGAGTATTCCGAGATATGTGACAAGCTGCGCAATACGATGCTTCGTCCGGACAGCCTTTCCGTACATGATACAATATGTTCCCAGGTGGCTTCGCGACATGAGGCTTTGGCGGAGTTTGCGCGCGAACACGATGTCATCATCTTTGTTTCAGGCAAGTCCAGCTCCAACGGACGTGTGCTCAGCGAGCTTTGCAAGCAGGTCAACATACGTACGTACCATGTATGTTCGGAATCGGAAATCCGTCCAGAGTGGTTCCGCGAAGAGGATAAGGTTGGAATCTGTGGCGCAACCTCGACTCCTCTATGGCTCCTGGAGAGCGTTGCAGCGCATGTGGCTGCTATATAAAAATTTGCAACATAGACCGAGTTTTTCTAAATTTGCGCCCGAATTGATTGATATTTAATACAGATACTATATTATGGCAACAACAGCTGATTTCAAGAACGGCCTTTACCTTAACTTCAACGGCAAGCCATGCATGGTAGTTTACTTCCAGCATGTAAAGCCAGGAAAGGGCCCTGCATTCGTTAAGACCAAACTCCGCAACCTCGAGAACGGTCGTATTCTCGAGAATACTTTCACCGCTGGTGCAAAGATCGAGACCATCAATGTGGAGAGACGCCCTTATCAGTTCCTTTATGGTGATGAGGATGGATTCAACTTCATGCACGAGGAGACCTATGAGCAGATCTCTCTTCCAAAGGACGTTGTCGAGAATTCTGACCTCATGAAGGAGGGACAGCATGTCGAGATGATGTTCGTCGTAGAGGAGGAAAGATGCCTTACCTGCGAGCTTCCAACTTACGTAACTCTCGAGGTTACATATGCTGAGCCTGCAGTAAAGGGTAACACCGCTTCTACCAGTGCCCTCAAGGAGGTTACTCTCGAGACCGGTGCTAAGATCATGGTTCCTCTTTTCATCCAGCAGGGTGAGACCATCACTGTTAATACTACCGACCGCTCATACGGCCAGAGAGTATAACTTCTCCAAGAACGGAGCAATATAAAAATAGTAAAGGCGACCTTCACAGGCCGCCTTTAACTATCTATTATAACCACTAACTAATCTCTTGTTGAAATATTCTATTAAAAGTTCGATTGGATAAATATCAACTACCGTGCCAGAAACTATTCAAGGTTTTCAATCTTCAACATCTGTATCTTGTAGTCTTTGCCTTTGAATTTGACGAAGATCGTTACGATGTATGTCTCTCCACCAGCGTTCAATGTTCCTAGCGCGTATTTCATTCCATGCTTGTCGACCTTGTGGGTGATCTCGAAGGATCTTGGAGTGTGAGACTCAAAGAAAGCCTTGGTTATCTGCTTTGCCTGGTTCCTGCTTGAATTGGATGTATTGTCGATGATGGCAACTTCCAGATTGTCGTCGAACCATGACGAAAGATAGTCGACATTTCCCTGCTTGATATATTTGGAGATGGGTGTGAACACGTCGTTGCCGTCATTCTGGGCTCTCATGCTGAGAGGGGCCAGGAAAGCGGCTATAAAGACTAGGATTCTTATAATTTGTTTCATACAAAGCTTCTTTTCTTGCAAATATCAAGCCAACTTCATATATTTGATAATTGTCATCATCTTCGGACTAATATGAAAATCACTCTGTTGACCGTCGGAAAAACTGATGTCAGATGGGTAAGGGAAGGATTGGAGCTCTATTCGTCCCGTCTTATCCATTATGTGCCGTTCTCGCTGGTCGAGATTCCGGAGCTGAAAAATGTCTCGGCGCTGAGTCAGGATCAGATCAAGAGTCGCGAAGGGGAACTTATTCTAAAGCATCTCAAGCCGGCCGACGAGCTCGTACTTCTTGACGAGCATGGCCGTGAGTTCCGTTCCATCGAGTTCGCAGATTTCATAGAAGGACGTATGTCAAGGTCGTCAAGAGACCTCGTCTTTGTGATCGGAGGAGCCTATGGATTCTCGAAGGAAGTCTACTCAAGGGCAGATTCAAAGATTTCCTTGTCAAAGATGACATTCTCTCACCAGATGGTAAGAACGATTTTTGCAGAGCAGCTTTACCGTGCCTTCACGATAATGCGTGGAGAACCGTATCATCACGAATAGAAATGAAGAGATCCCTTAAATACAAGACTCTTGTTCCATATCTTCTGATGCTGCTGGCCGTGCTGTCACTCGCATTGAGCGCGGTTCGACCAGGTCTGCATGGCGGTTTCAACAATGAGGCCCAGCATGTAGGCGAGGTCATCCAGAAGCGTATGGATATTCTTGACTCCTATATGGACAAGGCCATCAATGGAGATGTTACGGAATGGATGGATCTTGACGATCTGCCCGATGACATGATCATCTACCGTTACTTCGAAGATGAACTCCAGTCATGGAAGAACCAGTTTCCTGTCTCAAATGATGACATCTCAACGAAGATGGTATTCCAGAGGTTGGTCAATCCAAGGGTGAGCCTTTCATCTCCGCTTTCGGACATCGACTCGAAGGTCCGTCTGGTAAACCTCGGAAACGACTGGTACCTCGCTCATAGCAGGGACTCGCTTTCATGCAAGGTGATAGGAGCGCTGCTCATCCAAGGCGGCGCCATGGATTTCCGTCGTCCGGGCAGCCTGAACAAGGCCTTCAAGCTGGACATGCGTTTCTCCATAGATCATCTGTCATCGACTGAGGGCTCTCCCGTATTCTTGGGAGACACTCCTGTATTCAAGCTTCTGTGCCATCCTATGCCCCAGAACGGGGTCGGCTCGCCGCACATGATATGGCTGGCCTTGATGCTGTCGATGGTCGCCCTGCTTGTCGCAATTGCCCAAAAGCGTACCATAAGGCGTGCTGCCGTATGCTCGTTCTTGATGTTTCTATTTACGGCAGGATTGTATGTCTGGGGGCGTGGAGTCCGATTCGGAATGCCGCTTTTCTCTCCTCTGATCTATGCCGACGGGCCGGTTCTGTATTCGCTTGCCGCAGTTCTGCTGATAAATCTGCTTATCTTCTTCATGGTTTCGGCTCTGTTCCTCGTCCGTCGAAGCCTGTACAGAATGCTTCTGGCTTCACGAAGTAAAAAGATTGCAATGGCATTGTGGGCAGCCGTCGATGTCATCATCATCATTGCGCTGCTTTTCTATGTACATTTCCTCACCCAGGGTATAATTCGAAACTCCAACATCAGACTGGAGCTCTACAGACTGCAGGATGTAAATGGTTTCACAGCCATAGTATATGGCTCGCTTCTTCTTCTGCTCATGTCCCTGCCTATGCTGGTGCATCTTCTCGCGCCAGTCGTCAAAGAGTTCACAGGCAGGACCTTCAATGCCTTCAGCGCATTGGGAAGAACCATACTGGCGCTGTTCATCGCCGTGTATATGGTCTCCATTTCGGCAGTCCTCGGTTTCAGGACAGAACAGGACCGTCTGTCCCTTCTCGCAAACAGACTTGCCATGGACCGCGACCTGTTCGCAGAACTTCAGCTCCGCAGTATCGAACCGGAGATCGGCGAGGATGCCATAATCGCTTCGCTTTCGGTACTGCCTAACTCCGGCACGCTTATCCTGAACAGGCTCGTCGACAACCTCATGTCCGGCATCGCCCAGAACTTCGATATATCAGTTGCGGTCATTCCTGAGGATTCCCGCAATCCGGCCCTGTTCGCGCTTATTCAGGAAAGGCTTAGCAACGGTACGCCTATATACGACAATTCACACTTCATCTATTCTTCGAAGTCTCCGGGACATCCGCAGTATTCGGGACTTTTCACCTATTTCAATGAGAAGTATGGCGTCAGCCATGTCCTCCTTACACTGGAACCTAAGTCTAACAGAGAGGACCGAGGCTATTCGAGCATGATGGGAATCACTGCCCCAGGCCGTGTCACGATTCCTCCTCACTATTCCTATGCGCGATATGCGGAAGATGTCCTTATATCATTCCGTGGCCGTTACACCTATCCTACCAGGCTGAGTTCGGAACTTCATAGAGACATATACGAGAACAAAGCCGATCATCTCAAGATGGATGGCTACAGGCACTATGTCACCCATATCTCCGACAATGAAGTCGTAATCATCTCCCAGGCCGCTGTGGGTCTGTCCTACTATGCGGTGGCTATCGCGTTCCTCGGTCTGGTATCGTTCGGCATGGTCTCTCTGCCTGGAGTATTCCGTAGAAGGTCATCCCGCAAGCGTGGTTATTTCCAGAGCAGGATCACCAGCGTACTGATGGTCTCCCTGATCCTCACTTTGATTGCGATGGCATCGGTCAGCATCTATTTCGTTTACTCGAGAAATACGGCAAACCGCAATGCCCTCATGTCCGACAAGATCACGTCGATCCGCGCCATTGTAGAGAACAGCGTCAAAGGAGTGGAAGACACACGTGAGCTATATTCTCCGGAGTTCAGGGAATTCCTTGAGACAGCCAGCCGCATGGCCGGCCTTGATATCACTGTCTACGCTCCGGACGGCAAGGTGTTCATGTCAACGACACCGGACATGTTCGACATGTTCCGCAGGTCCAGGGTCAATGAGGATGCGTACGAGTCCATCGTCTACGAGCACAAGGGATACTTTATCGACTACGTTTCTATCGGCAGGGGACATTACCATGCAATGTACGCTCCTGTGATGAACGGAGACGACAATATGGTGGCAATAATCAGCTCTCCTTACATCGACGACCATCTGGACTTCGAGACAGAAGCCGTCATCCACATGGTCACCATCTTCGTTCTCTTCGTGATACTGCTGCTGTTTGCAAGGCTCATCATCAATGCCTTGTCGACAAGAATCTTCAAGCCGCTGAACGAGATGGGACTCAAGATGAAGGATGCTGACATCGCGACCCTCGAGACCATCGAATACGACAGAAACGACGAGATTTCGACCCTTGTCGATGCCTATAACCGAATGGTAGGTGAGCTTCAGGAAAGTTCGCACAAGCTTGCCATGGCCGAGAGAGACAAGGCTTGGACCGGCATGGCCCGCCAGGTGGCGCATGAAATCAAGAATCCTCTTACCCCGATGAAACTCCAGATGCAGAGGCTTATGCGACTCAAGCAGAGGAATGCTCCAGGATGGGAAGAGAAGTTCGACGAGGTTGCAAACACAGTCCTTGAGCATATAGACATTCTTACGGATACGGCGAATGAGTTCTCTACCTTTGCCAAGCTTTACGCCGAGGAGCCTTCGGACATCAATCTTGACGCCCTCCTCCAGGAAGAAAAGGCGATGTTTGACAACAAGGATAACATCAGGTTCTCGTACATGGGTCTTGATGATGCACATATCATGGGACCTAAGCCTCAGCTGACACGTGTGTTCGTCAACCTGCTGACCAACTCTGTCCAGGCAATAGAGAACTCCGGATCGGAGGATGGAAGTGTGGGAAGCGGCACGATCCTCATCTCATTGAGAAACTCGGTCAAGGATGGCTGGTATGACATTGTATTTGAGGACAGCGGTCCGGGCGTTTCATCCGAGAATGTAGAGAAATTGTTCACGCCGAACTTCACAACAAAGACCGGAGGAGCCGGAATCGGTCTGGCAATCTGCCGAAGCATACTTGATCGCTGCGGTGCTGAGATAAGCTACTCACGCTCGTTCGCCCTCGGTGGCGCATGCTTCACCATCCGCTATCCAAAGAAATAAAAAAGACTCAAGGGCCATCCCTTGAGTCTTTTTAATGTCTCTTTATTTTTGTCTGCAATATATCTGGATCGGACATCCAGTGAGCTTGAAGTTATCTCTCAGCTGATTCTCGAGGAATCTCTTGTAAGGGTCACGGATGTACTGCGGAAGATTGCAGAAGAATGCGAATGCAGGGAACTTGGTCGGAAGCTGGGTGATGTACTTCACCTTTACATACTTGCCCTTCCATGACGGTGGAGGAGTCATTTCGATGATAGGAAGAAGTACCTCGTTGAGCTGGTTGGTGCTGATCTTGCGGGAATAGTTCTCGCTGACCATCGCAACCGCATCAAGTACATCGAGTACTCTCTGCTTCTTGATCACCGATGTGAAGATGATAGGAACGTCATCGAACGGTGCGATCTTCTTCCTGAGAGTCTCTTCGTAGTCGCGAAGGGTGTTGTTGTCCTTGATGAAAAGATCCCACTTGTTGACAACGATTACGCAGCCCTTGCGGTTCTTCTGGATCAGGTTGAAGATATTCATGTCCTGTGCCTCCATTCCCTGGGTCGCATCAATCATGAGCACACAGATGTCTGCCTTTTCGATAGCGCGGATGGAGCGCATCACGGAGTAGAACTCCAGATCCTCATGAACCTTTGCCTTGCGGCGGATTCCGGCGGTGTCGACGATCATGAACTCATGACCGAACTTGTTGTAGTATGTCGAGATTGAATCTCTGGTGGTTCCTGCAACAGGGGTGACGATGTTTCTCTCCTCGCCGAGAAGAGCGTTGGTAAGGGATGACTTGCCTACGTTCGGCTTGCCGACGATGGTGATGTGCGGCAGATCCGGACGGTCCATGTCCTCGTTCGCGGCTTCCTTCGGGAGTACCCTCACGATCTCGTCGAGAAGGTCTCCTGTGCCGCCTCCGTTGGCTGCCGAGATGCTGAAGATCTCTCCAAGACCGAGGGAATAGAACTGATAGGTGTCGAACACCTTGTCTCCTGAGTCAACCTTGTTCACGCAAAGTACTACAGGCTTCTTTGATCGGCGGAGGATGTTGGCAATCTCGTCATCGTAGTCAGTGATGCCTGTGCCAGCCTCTACCATGAACAGAACTACATCCGACTCCTCGATCGCAATCTCCACCTGACGGCGGATGGCGCTTTCAAAAACGTCATCTGAGTTGGTTGTATATCCACCGGTATCGACAACGGAGAACTCCGTGCCGCACCAGTCGCACTTTCCATAATGTCTGTCGCGGGTTACGCCGGCGGTATCGTCGACGATTGCCTTGCGCATTCCCACAAGACGGTTGAACAGTGTTGATTTGCCGACATTCGGTCTTCCTACAATAGCTACCAGGCTCATATCTTACTTCTCTTCTTTTTTATATAACGCGCAGCCAATGCACTCTTTGGAATAGTCCTGGGTGCAGTGGCTGTGCTTGACTGCGGGAGTCTTTCCGTGAATCTCCCAATCTTCTTCTTTCATGCAGCGTATCCCCAGCTTGCGCATCTCCTTGTTCGACCCGACCTCGTACTCCGGAAACTTTCCATCCTTTCGGAATATGATGTTGAAGCACATACCGAAAACGCACAGACCGACGGCCACGATGGCAATGAGGAACAGCTCCATGCCGTGATTCCTATCTTACAAACTCCGGGCTGATAGGCTCGTAGTTGTAGACCTTGTAGATGATGTTCGCGAACACTTCGGCAAGTGAAAGGATCTTGATCTTCGGATCGTTCGCGAGCTCTGGGTGAGGAATCGAATCGGTGATGATCACCTCCTCGAACACTGAGTTGTGGATGCGCTCGATTGCACCTCCGGTAAGGAGACCGTGGCTTGCGCATGCACGAACGCTCCTTGCACCCTTCGACATGAGAACCTCGGCAGCCTTGCAAAGTGTACCAGCTGTGTCGATCATGTCGTCAATGATGATGATGTCTCGTCCCTCAACCTCACCGATGGCGGTGATTGATGCTACAACGTTAGCCTTCTCGCGGGTCTTGTGGCAGATGATCACAGGACACTTGAGGGCCTTTGCGTATGAGTTCGCTCTCTTTGCGCCTCCCATGTCTGGAGCGGCGATTGAAAGGTTCTCAAGACCGAGGCTGGTGATATATGGGATGAATACCTTGCTGGCATAGAGGCTGTCCACAGGTACGTCGAAGAAACCCTGGATCTGGTCGGCGTGAAGATCGCAAGCCATGATACGGTCAACTCCTGCTGCGTGGAGGAGGTTGGCTACCAGCTTCGCTCCGATCGATACTCTTGGCTTGTCCTTGCGGTCCTGACGTGCCCATCCGAAATATGGCATGACTGCGATGACCTTGTCTGCAGAAGCTCTCTTTGCTGCGTCGATGCAGAGAAGAAGCTCAAGAAGGTTGTCTGCTGGCGGAACAGTCGACTGGAAGATGAATACGGTGGCTCCGCGTACGCTGTCGATGAAAGCTGGCTGGAACTCGCCGTCGCTGAATGGAGTAACCTCGAGGTTTCCGAGCTGGAGGGCTGGCTCGCCGTGAGCAGCCTGGATCTCATTCAACTTTTCAATTGCCTTTTTTGCGAAATCGACTGATGCCCTGCAGGCAAACAGTTCCATTCTGTGGTTGTGGATCATTACGATATTGATTTTAATATTTCCTCAATGTAGCTGAGGATTTCCTCCTTGCCCTTGCCGCTCTCCGCCGAGCTCGTGAGCATGTGAGGCAGATCCTCCCAGGTTTCAGACAGGATTTCCTTGTCCTTCTCGATCTGACGGGCCAGGACGTTCGGCCCCTGCTTGTCGCACTTTGTGAAGATGATCGCGAAAGGAATCCCCTCCATGCCCAGTGTGTCGATGAAGTCAAGGTCGATCTTGCCTATGTCGTGGCGCGAATCAACCAGAACGAACAGCATGACGAGCTCCTCGGAGTTGCGTATGTAGTCGTTGATCAGTGCGGCGAGTTCATCGCGGCCCTTCTGGTTCATCTTGGCATATCCGTAACCGGGAAGATCCACCAGGTACCAGCTGTTATTGATACGGAAGTGGTTAACGAGCTTCGTCTTGCCCGGAGTGGATGATGTCATCGCCAGCTTCTTGTTGGCACACAGCATATTGATCAACGAGGATTTTCCTACGTTGGAGCGTCCAATGAACGCAAACTCGGGCAGCTTCTGCTCGGGCTTCTGCGATACTCTTGTGCTGCTTCCAGCGAACTTCGCCTCGGTGATTTTCATGTCTGAATCTTTGTGGGTGCAAATATAGCAATTCTCCCCAAAAATTTAGTAAATTTGCCAATAGTGACTCCTTAATTATGGATTGCGAATACGTAGACCTTCTGACCCTTCAGTCCAATATCAGGCAAGGACTGGAAGACATGTTCCCCGAACGTGTCTGGGTGAAGGCTGAAATCAGCTCCATCAGCGTCAAGGCGAATGGACACTGCTACCTGGAACTGTCCCAGGATGGCCCTCGCGGCACGGTCGCCAAGGCAAGGGCCGTCATCTGGCGTAATGTCTACGGCATGGTCGATGCATTGTTCCGCGAAGCCACGGGAGGCAGTCTCCGCTCCGGGATCAGCGTTCTGCTGAGAGTTCGCGTCAGCTACAGTGAGCTTTATGGCCTCAGTCTGACTGTCGACCAGGTCGATCCGGACTTCACCCTCGGAGAGCGCGAACTTCTCAAACGCAAGACAATCGCCCGCCTTGAAGAGGACGGCATGATGGACCTCCAGAAGCGGGTCCGTCTTCCATTGCTGCCATATCGCCTTGCCATCGTTTCGGCTGAAAATGCTGCGGGTCTTGGCGATTTCCTGCGCCATCTGAACGAGAACCCTTATGGCTTCGCATTCCATACAGACCTTTTTGAAGCTGCGATGCAGGGTGGGGATGCCCCGGCTGCGGTGATCGATGCCCTGGACCGCATAGAGAGTTCCGCTGAGCCGTATGACGCGGTTCTGATCATGCGCGGCGGCGGATCTGTCCTTGATCTGGACTGCTTCAATGACTATGACATGGCGGTACGCATAGCTACATGCGGCCTGCCTGTATTCACAGCCATCGGGCATGACCGTGACCATCATGTGGCTGATATGGTCGCATTCGACTCTGTGAAGACACCTACCGCGCTCGCTGACCGTTTCATCGACTGCTATATGGCGGAAGATGAGCGCATATCGTCATTCATCACCCGTCTGCGCCTTGCTTTCATCAACAAGGTGGCAGCAATGGAGTCGCGCGTTGCCCTGCTTGAGTCCCGCATAAAGGGATCCGACCCTCGCGGCATTCTTGGCCGAGGCTTTTCGCTTATTGCGGACGAAAGGGGTGTGGTGATGAAGAAAGCATCCCAGGTACAGCCTGGAAGCCATATCGGCGTCATGTTCGCCGACGGCACCCTGGAGTGCAAGGTTGAAAATGTAAAAATGAATTGAACAATATGGAAGAATTCGACTATGACAAGGCAATAGCGGCTCTGGAGGCCCTTGCGGTCAAGGTTGAGGACCCCGCAACGGGTCTGGGCGACATTGACGCATACGTCAGGGAAGCGGCAAGGCTCACCGAGCAGTGCCGTGCGTATCTCCGTGGTGTGCGCAACCACATCGGCGAATCTTTCGAAAACGCATGATGCCATGAGAAAAAAGATGATTTACAAGACTGATCCGTACCTTTTCCCGTACAAGCGTTCGATAGACGAGAGGCACAAGCGTATCCTGGACTGCCGCAAGAAATTCCTTCAGGCCAGCGGCCAGGGTGAGGATGGCAGTCTCAGCTCTGCATTCAACAACCATTTCTACTATGGTATGCACAGAACCGAGGACGGCGGATGGGTGTTCCGCGAGTGGGCCCCGAACGCCACCAGGATATATCTGGTCGGTGAGTTCAGCAACTGGAAACGTACGGAAGGATATGCATTGAAGCCGATAGGCGGCGGAAATTGGGAGCTGAAGGTGCCTGGAATGTTCATGCATCATGGTCAGCTCTACAAGCTTTTCATAGAATGGCCGGGCGGCGCAGGGGAACGTCTGCCGGCGTACGCTACCCGTTGTGTCCAGGATCCGGAGTCAAAGGCTTTCTTTGCACAGATATGGTCTCCGGGAATGCAGTTTGACTGGAAGCACAAACGTCCGGCAAAGCGCAGGAATCCGCTTATCTATGAGTGCCACATAGGAATGAGCGGCGAGAAGGAAGACGTGAGCACGTTCTCCGAGTTCCGTCGCGATGTCCTTCCAAAGGTTGCCGCGCTCGGATACAACGTTCTCCAGATAATGGCCCTCCAGGAGCATCCATACTATGGCTCGTTCGGATATCAGGTTTCGAATTTCTATGCTCTGAGCAGCCGTTTCGGCACTCCGGAAGAGTTCAAGGAACTTGTCGATGCCGCTCACGCCAAGGGCATAGCGGTCATCATGGACATCGTTCACTCGCACATGGTGAAGAACGAGGCGGAGAGCCTCAGCAATTTCGACGGCCGCGAGGATCTCTATTTTTACAGTGGCTGGCAGGGACATCATCCTGCCTGGGATTCCCGCTGCTTCGACTACGGCAAGGACGAGACCAAATATTTCCTGCTAAGCAACGTAAAGTACTGGATGGAAGAATACCACCTGGACGGTTTCCGTTTCGACGGTGTGACCAGCATGCTGTACTGGGACCATGGTTTGGGAAAGGACTTCGGCGACTATGAACTCTATTTCAACCAGGGTGTCGATGAGAATGCCGTGACCTACCTTGCGTTGGCCAATATGCTGGTTCACGAGCTCAATCCGGCAGCGATAACCATTGCCGAGGATGTAAGCGGCATGGCCGGACTTGCTGCTCCTTTCGAGAACGGCGGTGTCGGCTTCGACTTCCGCATGTCCATGGGCGTCGCTGACAACTGGATCAAATGGATCAAGGAGAAGAAGGATGACGAGTGGAGCATGGGCCAGGTCTGGTGGGAGCTCACCAACAAGCGCGAGGACGAAAAGACCATCAGCTATGCCGAGTGTCATGACCAGGCGCTGGTGGGTGACAAGACCCTCATATTCCGTCTCATCGACAAGGAAATGTACACATCGATGAACAAGGGATCCAAGAGCCCTGTTGTCGAAAGGGGAGTCGCGCTGCACAAGATGATACGTCTCGTGACGGCAGCCACCGCGGGCAATGGATACCTTACCTTCATGGGTAACGAGTTCGGCCATCCGGAATGGATCGACTTCCCTCGGGAAGGGAACGGTTGGTCGTATCAGCATGCCCGCCGTCAGTGGTCTCTTGCGGAGCCGGATTACCTCAGATACCGCTATCTCCGCAACTTTGACGAGGCGATGATACACCTTATCCGCAAGAATAACGTTTTAGTTTCAAGACCGGAGCTTATTGTTGCCGATGAACAGAAGAAAGTGTTGATTTTCAAGCGAAGAAACTATATCTTTGCATTCAATTTTGACCCTGCAGTTTCCTATACGGACTACGGTTTTGCAGCCATTGCCGGCTCTTACAGGCTGGTACTTGATTCGGATGAGGCTGAATTCGATGGATTCGGACGGCTCTCTCCGGGAGAAATACACTATACGATGAACCAGAAGTCTCCTAACGGTCCGCAGGACCTGCAGGATACGCTTTTACTTTATCTGCCGTGCAGGTGCGCGATGGTTTATGAATTAGTTAAACAGTAAATATATGGCATTTCTGAAGTTCAACAAATCCGAGCTTGTGAATCTCTCCTATTCACTTAAGAGAGAGATCATAAGTGCCAACAAGATCGGTGCTGTATGCAACACTTCCATAGTGACCTGCAATACCCGCCGCTATCATGGACTTCTGGCCGTGACACTTGACCGCTTCGGCGGCCAGAACTACATGCTCCTGTCCGCAGTGGACGAGAGCATTGTTGTCAATGGCAAGCAGTTCAACCTCGGAATCCATTGCTACGGCGACGTCTACGAGCCACGTGGACACAAGTATGTCGTGGATTTCGAAGCCGATCCTGTTCCTACAATCACCTACAAGGTCGGTGAAATCGTGTTCAAGAAGAGCATCCTGCTCCTTCCTGACAGCGACCAGGTCCTCCTCAAGTATGAGCTCGTCAAGGCTCCTGCCAAGACAACTCTTATCCTCAAGCCTTTCCTTGCCTTCCGTAACGTTCATGCGCTTACACATCGCAATGACCAGGCAAATACCTCGTACAAAGAGGTTCCGGGAGGAGCATCGTTCAGACTCTATGAGGCGTTCCCGGATCTTTATCTCCAGCTCAGCTCAAAGAATTTCGAGTACCATCATTCACCTGACTGGTACATGGGCATCACCTACTCTGACGAGTATCGCCGCGGATTCGACTGCCGCGAGGACCTTCTTGTCCCAGGACATTTCGAGGGTGCTCTCAAGCAGGGCGAGTCTGTCATCCTTTCGGCATCAAAGAATGAGATTGTACCAACCTCTCTGAAGGCAAAGTACACCAGCACATTCAAGAAGACTCCGGAGATTTCGGACAAGCGCAGCCAGCTCGAGCATTGTGCAGACCTCCTCATCACCAACCATAACGGCCGCAAGCAGATCAATGCCGGCTATTCATGGCTCTATACCGGAATGCTTCGCGAGACCCTTCTCTCGATCATCGGTCTTACCCTCTGCCGCGACGGAAATGCTGCCGAGTTCGAGGAAATCCTCGACAACCTTATCGAGGACAACCAGGAGAGACTCGCAACCCGTACCACCCAGGTTGAGGCTCCGCTCATGATCGCAGGTGTTCTCCAGAAGTATATCGAAGAGTTCGGTGCAGACCCTAAGAAAGTCTGGAAGAAGTACGGAACAGTCATCAAGAATGTCATCGAAAGCTACCGTCCTGGTGTAAGAAAGGAGATCTCGCTGCAGCCTAACGGCATGCTCTGGGCTCAGATGGATGGTGTGGCGCTCTCTTGGATGAACGCCTATATCAACGGCGCGCCTGTAACCGAGCGCTCAGGATATCAGGTCGAGACAAATGCATTCTGGTACAATGCCATCTGCTTCGCCATCGAGATGGAGGGCAAGTATGGCGCAAAGAACAGCACCTTCGCCGAGACATGGGCTCCGGTCAAGGCTCTCATCGAGGAGAACTACATGAAGACATTCTGGTATCCAAAGCGCGGCATCCTTGCCGACCACGTCAACAACGACGGCCAGAATGTGGATACTCGTCCAAACATGCTCTTCGCTCTCTGGGTGAAGTATTCACCTGTTCCGGAGGAGTGCTACCAGTCAATCCTCCGTACC
This sequence comes from Bacteroidales bacterium, assembly GCA_024398125.1. GTDB lineage: Bacteria > Bacteroidota > Bacteroidia > Bacteroidales > UBA932 > Cryptobacteroides. The sequence continues at coordinate 21,182 of JAKSJO010000013.1, read as the reverse complement.
ATCGACAATGAACTTGTCACCCGCCGCGGAATCCGTACCCTTTCACCACGCAACCCTAAGTATCGTGGAGTATACGAGGGAACCCAGATCGAGCGTGACCTTGCATACCACCAGGGAAGTACCCGTCCGTTCTTCCTCGAGGCTTATGCTGACGTCTGCTTCAGAGTCAAGGGCCCTGCATTCTTCAACAAGGCACAGTGGCTCGTGAAGTCATTCTACGAGGATCTTGGAAAGCATGGTGTAGGTGCATTCTCCGAGCTTTACGACGGAGACCCACCACACGAGGCACATGGTGCAGTGTCATCCGCACTCAGTACAGCTGCGCTCCTCGCAGTGGATTATCTCATGGAAAAATACAAGGAGGACTAGGATATGAAAGTACTTATGTTCGGATGGGAGTTCCCTCCTCATATCGCCGGCGGTCTCGGAACTGCCTGCGAAGGTATTGTAAAGGGTCTTGCCTACAATGGCGTCGAGACTTTGTTCGTGATGCCGTCGGCATCTGGAGATGAAGACCAGAGCGCGACAACCATCATCAACGCAAGTGACGTCGCTGTCGACACTGTAAGCACCAGCATCAGTGAGTATCTCGACAAGGTAAAGTTCATCCATATCGGAACCAACATGGTGCCATACGTGAATCCGGACGAGTTCGAAACACTCGTTGAAGAGGAGCGCAAGCGCCAGGTCAAGGACTTCAAGATCAACTACGGAACCAAATACAAGTTCTCCGGCAAGTATGGCTCAAACCTCATGGAAGAGGTTGCGCGCTATGCAATGGTCGGCGGAACGATCGCTCTTCAGCACAAGGATGAGTTCGATGTCATCCATGCTCATGACTGGCTCACCTACATGGCCGGTATCGCAGCCAAGGAACTTACCGGCAAGCCGCTGGTAGTCCACATGCATGCTACCTCGTATGACCGTGGAGATGAGAACCATATCGATACCCGCGTACTTGACATCGAAACCAGGGGTATGCTCGCCGCAGACCGTGTTGTCACCGTGAGCGACCTTACCCGCAACATCGTCATCAACAAGTACCACATAGACCCTGCAAAGGTCGTGACCGTTCACAATGCCGTTGATTTCAGCGGCCGCGAGAACATCAGTGTGGAGCGTGGTGTGAAGGACAAGGTCGTAACCTTCCTCGGACGTATCACCTTCCAGAAGGGACCTGAGTACTTCATCGAGGCTGCTGCCAAGGTTCTCAAGCGTACCGAGAATGTCCGTTTCGTCATGGCCGGCAGCGGCGACATGATGAACCGATGCATCCGTCACGTCGCACGTCTGGGTATCTCAGACAGGTTCCATTTCACCGGCTTCCTCCGTGGCAAGGACGTCCAGAAGATGTTCGCACTCTCGGATGTATACATCATGCCTTCGGTATCCGAGCCTTTCGGAATCTCGCCTCTCGAGGCAATGCGGTCTAACGTTCCATCAATCATTTCCCATCAGTCAGGTGCTGCCGAGATCCTCAAGTACGCCTTCAAGGTTGACTTCTGGGATGTCGATGCCCTTGCGGACGACATCTATGCGCTCCTCAGCTACCCTGCTCTCGCAAAGTTCGCTGAGCAGAATGGCTTCGATGAGGTAAATGCCCTCAAGTGGAACGGCGCAACCGCCAAACTCAAGACCGTATACGAATCAGTAATCAAATAAAGACTCAATATGAAAAAGAGCATCTGCTTTTATTTTCAGGTTCATCAGCCTACAAGACTCAGACTGTACAGATTCTTCGATATAGGCAAGGATTCTCACTACTATGATGACTTCACCGACAGAACCATCATGAAGAGAATCGCTCAGAAGTGCTACCTTCCTATGAATGCACTCCTCCTTGAGCAGATCAAGGCTACCAAGGGCGCATTCAAGGTTGCTTTCTCAATCTCAGGAACCGCTCTCGAGCAGTTCGACAGATATGCACCAGAGGTTATCGACAGCTTCCGCGCACTTGCGGAGACCGGCAGCGTGGAGTTCCTCTCTGAGACCTACTACCACTCTCTTGCTGCGCTCAACGCTCCAACCGAGTTCAAGCATCAGGTCCTCAAGCATAAGGAGGCTATCGAGAAGTACTTCGGAGTAACCCCTAAGGCATTCCGCAACACCGAGCTCATCTACTCCGATTCAATCGGAAAGATGGTATACGACATGGGCTTCAAGACCATGCTTACCGAGGGTGCACGTCACATCATGGGTTGGAGAAGCCCTAACTATCTCTACTCATGCGACCTTCAGCCAAAGCTCAAGCTTATGATGCGCAACTACGCACTCAGCGACGATATCGCATTCCGCTTCTCTGACCAGGGCTGGGATGGATGGCCACTGACCACAGACCGTTTCGCAGAGTGGGCAAAGGCAACTGACGGAGACGTACTCAACCTCTTCATGGATTATGAGACCTTCGGCGAGCATCAGGCCGCCGAGACCGGCATCTTCGATTTCATGAAGGCTCTTCCTTCAGCTCTCCTCAAGGATGGCGGTTTCGAATTCGTCACTCCATCACAGGCTTCACGCAAGTACAAGCCGATCGAGGATCTTTCTGTACCGGAGCCGATCTCTTGGGCAGATGAGGAGCGCGACGTTACAGCATGGCTCGGAAATGAGCTCCAGCAGGACGCTTACAACAAGGTATACAGCCTTACCGAGAAGCTCGCCATCCTCAATGACGAGTATCTTTGGGAGGACTTCGGCCGTCTCCAGGAGAGCGACCACTTCTATTACATGTGTACCAAGTTCTTCTCTGACGGAGAGATCCATCAGCGTTTCAACCCATACGAGACACCGTATGAGGCGTTTATCAACTACATGAATGTGCTCAGCGACTTCATCATCAGAGTCGACAATGCACTTGCTGAAAAGAAATAATGTCAAATAAATACATCAATCCGGACTACCTGTTCGAAGTCAGCTGGGAAGTTTGCAACAAGGTAGGCGGAATCTATACCGTAGTCTCCACCAAGGCTCTTTACATCAAGGAGCAGATGAAGACCAAGCATATCCTCATCGGACCGGACGTTTGGATGGGCCCCGGAAGCAATCCGGACTTCACTGAAGACTCAAGCCTTTATCCCGGTTGGAAGGAGACTGCGGCGATGCAGGGAATCAGAGTGCGCCTGGGACGTTGGAACATCCCAGGCACCCCTGTTGCCATCCTCGTCGACTTCAAGCAGTTCATCAAGGACTGTGACTCAATTCTTACCGATCTCTGGAAAGACTTTGGTGTCGATTCGATCACAGGCAACTGGGAGTACAAGGAGTCGGCACTCTTCGGCTATGCAGCCGGAAGGGTGATCGAAAGCTTCTGCGACTTCAATCTGGAACCAAAGAAGAAAGTCGTTGCGCAGTTCCATGAGTGGCAGACCGGTGCAGGTATCCTGCAGCTCAAAAAGAATAACCCGCACATCGCCACCGTATTCACAACCCATGCAACCATGATGGGCCGCTGTATCTGCGGAAACGACATGCCTCTCTACAATTCTCTCGAGGATTACGACGGAGAGACAATGGCACGCAGACTGAATGTCATGGCCCGTTATTCTCTCGAGGAGAAGGCAGCCCGCAATACAGATGTGTTCACCACAGTGAGCGATATCACTGCGCGTGAGTGCGCCCAGTTCCTCCATCGCGAATGTGACGTCGTGACCCCTAACGGCTTCGAGAACAGCTTCACCCCAGGAAGCGAAGAAGAGTATGCCGAGAAACGCAGCGCAGCCCGTACCCGTCTTGCCAAGGTGGCCACAGCCATGTCGGGCCAGAAGGTAAGCGACAAGGCTGTCTTCGTTGGCATCGGCGGTCGTTACGAGTACCGTAACAAGGGTATCGACGTATTCATCGACGCCCTCGCCCAGCTCCACCGCTCAGGCTATGCCGGCAAGGAGATCCATGCGTTCATCATGATCCCATCAGGCCATAACGGCCCGGACAAGAATATTGTCAGAAAGATGGAGGGTGAGTCACTTGAGGCTTTCACTACCCAGGTCTCACACAATCTCATGAGCCCTGAGTGGGACCGCATCTCGCGCCGCTTCGCCGAGACCGGACTCTACAACGAAAACGGCTCAAAGGTCAAGGTCTATTTCATACCTTCATATCTGAACGGTACCGACGGCATCTTCAACATGTCGTACTACGACCTGCTCATCGGTCTTGATGCAACGTTCTTCCCATCATACTACGAGCCATGGGGCTATACTCCGCTCGAGAGTCTCGCATTCCGCGTGCCAACCCTCACAACCACACTCGCCGGCTTCGGACAGTGGGTGAACGACTACTGGCAGGGCGAGCATCCGGGAATCGAGGTCGTGGAACGTGATGACAACAACTACAATGCAGTGGTCGACGCTGTAGTCGCAAGACTCAACGAGATCGCCTCTCTGGACGCCCGAAAGAAGAAGACCTACATGTCATCTGCGCTCAAGGTCGCTGACATCGCTCTTTGGGACAACCAGATGAAATACTACCAGGAAGCATATTCCATTGCTCTTGATAAAGTCACCGAGCGCAGCCTGGCAGATCCAACATGGAATGAAGAAGTAATAACGCAATATAACGAATTGAAATTGGAAACACCGAATTGGAAAAGCGTCATGGTGACGCGTCATCTTCCTGAGAAGCTCTCAGGACTCGAGAAGCTCTGCAAGAACCTTTGGTGGTGCTGGAATGAAAGCGCCAAGGCTCTGTTCAGAAGCATTGATTCAGAACTCTGGACCGCATCAGGTCACAACCCTATGGTAATCCTTGACAAGGTAAGCCTCAGCAAGTTCAAGGAACTTGAGCAGGATGCAGACTTCCTTGCAAGACTCGACGCTGTAATGGCAGAGTTCAACGCATATATGGCCGAGAAGGAAAACAGAACCGATCCATCTATCGCATACTTCTGTATGGAGTACGGTCTCGACACCTCCCTCAAGATCTACTCAGGCGGTCTCGGTATCCTCGCAGGTGACTACCTGAAGGAAAGCTCGGATATGAATGTGAACATGGTAGCTGTAGGTCTCCTCTACAGATACGGCTACTTCACCCAGAAGATCACTGCATACGGCGACCAGACAGCACAGTACGATCCACAGGACTTCCTCAAGATCCCGACTGAGCCTGTAATGGACGCTGAGGGCAACTGGGTTACCGTAAGCGTGGCATTCCCTGGCCGTACCCTTACCGCACGCATCTGGAAGGTGGCTGTCGGCCGTACCGACCTCTACCTCCTCGACACTGACTACGAGGCAAACCTTCCTGAGGACCGTCAGGTTACCTACCAGCTCTATGGTGGTGACTGGGAGAACCGTCTCAAGCAGGAGATGCTTCTCGGTCTCGGTGGTGTACGCCTTCTCCGCAAGCTCGGCATCGACACCAACGTATATCACTACAACGAGGGTCACGCTGCATTCGTAGGTCTCGAGAGACTCAGCGAGTATATCCAGAACGATAACCTCGACTTCTATGAGGCACTTGAGATTGTAAGAGCTTCATCACTCTTCACCACCCATACCCCTGTTCCTGCAGGTCATGATGCATTCGACGAGGGCATGATGCGCCAGTATCTCGGACACTTCCCAGAGAAGCTCAAGGTTGACTGGGAGACCATGATGGGACTCGGCAAGCTTCATCCTACCGACGTACACGAGAAGTTCTCTATGAGCAACCTCGCAGCAAACATCTCCCAGAACGTCAACGGTGTATCCATGCTTCACGGAAAGGTAAGCCAGGACATCTTCGCAAACATGTATCCAGGCTACCTCCCAAGCGAGCTCCACGTAAGCTATGTCACCAACGGTGTCCACTATCCAACCTGGACCTCAAAGGAGTGGAAGAAGGTTCACGCACGCGTGTTCGGACCTGAGTTCGCTACCCACCACTATGACAAGAAGTGCTTCGAGGGCATCTACAACATCAGCGACAGCGATGTATGGTATGTAAGAAAGACCCTCAAGGAGGATCTCGTAACTTCAGTCAAGAAGAGAATCGCAGACCCTGAGATCTGCAGCCACTACTCTCCACGCCAGATCGTCCAGATCCAGGAGCGTCTCCGTCCAGACGTGCTCACCATCGGTTTCGCACGCCGCTTCGCTACCTACAAGAGAGCAACCCTTCTCTTCAGCGACCTTGACAGACTCGACAGCATCGTGAACAACCCTGTACGTCCGGTACAGTTCCTCTTCGCAGGTAAGGCTCACCCAGCAGACAAGGCAGGACAGGATCTCATCAAGCAGATCATCGAGATCTCAAAGCAGGACCGTTTCCTCGGCAAGATCGTCTTCGTTCCAGGATACGACATCACCCTCGCAAAGAGACTCGTCCAGGGTGTAGACGTTTGGATGAACAACCCTACCCGTCCACAGGAGGCATCAGGTACCTCAGGCGAGAAGGCAGCCATGAATGGTGTAATGCACTTCTCTGTACTCGACGGCTGGTGGGTTGAGGGTTACAAGGAAGGCGCAGGCTGGGCACTCCCACAGGAGCGTACCTATGCTGACCAGCGTTACCAGAACGAACTCGACGCTGCTACCATCTACGGTATCATCGAGAACGAGATCGCTCCTGCATACTATGCAAAGGACCCTAACACCGGACGCTCTAAGGAGTGGATCGGCTACATCAAGAACACCATCGCACAGGTTGCATGCAACTTCACAACCAACCGCATGCTTACCGACTACTGCAACCAGTACTATGATCCACAGAGCGCACGCGCTGCCCTCCTCAAGGCTGACGACTACAAGGTGGCTCGTGAGATTGCAGACTGGAAGAAGGGCATCCGTCGCCAGTGGGACAACCTCGGCGTTGTTTCATACACCCAGCCGGACGCTTCATACAGCCTTTCTGACAACAACATGATGAAGTCAGAGGTCGTTCTCAACCTCGGCGAGCTCAAGCCGGAGGAGATCGGAGTGGAGATGCTCTTCACCACCACCGACTCAAAGGGCCGCATGGCTATCCAGGAGGTATGCCCATTCTCACTCGTTGAGTGCAAGGACGGTGTCGCTACCTACCAGGCAGCCATCCTTCCAGAGAAGACCGGTATGTACCAGGTAGCTACCCGTATCTATCCAAAGAACGAGAAGCTTCCTCATCGCCAGGACTTCCCACTCGTTAAATGGTTGTAGTCGCAACAGGATTCTTCGACGGTGTCCATCTCGGACACCGTCAGATTATAGACACTCTGGTCAGAACGGCGCGAGAGCGCGGTGGCCGGAGTGTCTTGATATCTTTCTGGCCCCATCCGCGTACCGTGCTCCAGAAGGATGCCCGCGATCTCCGTCTATTGACATCAAGGGACGAGAAAAAGGACATCATTACAGCACTTGGCGTGGATCAGGTCGAAATAATGCCTTTTACCCGAGAGTTCAGCCGACTGTCGACTGAGGAATATCTACGGGACATCGTGATCGGACGCTTCGGCGCTGACGCGATACTGCTGGGTTATGACAACCGCATGGGCTTTGACTCAGGTTCTCCTGACCAGATAGCCGCCATCGCGGAAGGCCTGGGACTTGAGGTCATCCGTATGGATGCAGTCAGCATCGGTGGGGGAGTGACAGTCAGCAGTACAAAGATCCGCACCGCTCTGTCGCAGGGTGATGTTGAGATGGCCGCCAAGATGCTTGGCCGCAGGTACAGCCTGTACGGAGTTACTGTCGCCGGCAACCGCCTGGGACGAACCATCGGCTTTCCGACTGCGAACATGAAGCTCTATGAGCCGCTCAAGCTGCTGCCTGCCGACGGCTGCTATCTCGTGGAAGTCGAGACCCTGGGCCGCAGATATCATGGAATGACCAACATCGGCCATCGTCCGACTGTGAGCGGAGGCATCGGGGATGCCAATCATCGAACCATCGAGACCAATATTTTCGACTTCGACGAGGACATATACGGACTTGACCTGACGGTCTCTTTCATCGCCCAGATACGTGAGGAAAAGCATTTCCCGTCGCTTGATGCGCTCAAGCGCCAGCTTGAATCAGATCGTGACTGGTGTGTTGCGAAAATCAAAGAATAATCCGTATATTTGCAAAGGACATAAACGAATACGGGTTCTGCCTTGATCGGCAGGACTCATTTTTATTGAATAAAACATAAACTATGGCAGAAACAATCTACATAACCGCGGAAGGTTTCGACAATCTCAAGAAGGAACTCGCCGATGCACTTGCCCAGAGACCTCTCATCTCTGCAGCCATCGCTGAGGCACGCGAGAAGGGAGACCTTTCCGAGAACGCTGAATATGACGCAGCCCGTGAGGCACAGGGCATGCTCGAGGCAAAGATCGCAAACCTCAAGAACACCCTCGCAAACGCAAAGGTTATCGACGAGAGTGCTATCAGCACCGACAAGGTAGGCATGATGAACAAGGTAAAGGTCATGAACCTCACTCTCAACCGCGAAATGGAATTCACCATCGTGGGAGAGACCGAGGCTGACTTCACAAAGGGCAAACTTGCTGCTACCACCCCTATCGGCAAGGCTCTCATGGGTCATGCAAAGGATGAAATCGTCGAGGCACAGGTTCCTTCAGGCGTTATGAAGTTCAAGATTCTCGATATCTCGATCTAATATGGCAACAATCTTCACCAGAATCGCCAAGGGCGAAATCCCTTCATACAAGGTAGCGGAGAATGAGGAATACTACGCATTCCTCGACATCAGCCCTCTTGCACCAGGTCATACACTGGTAATTCCAAAGAACGTTGAGGATGACTATATCTTCAACCTCGACGAGGCGACATACGAAGGCCTCTGGGCATTTGCCCGCAAGGTCGCTCTTGCAGTCAAGGCTGCTGTGCCTTGCAAGCGTGTGGGTGTCGCTGTCCTTGGAATGGAGGTCCCTCATACCCATATCCATCTCGTTCCTCTCCAGACAGAGGGCGATTTGGACTTCCGTAAGGAGAAGCCTCAGGTAGGCGAGGAAGAGATGAAGAATATTGCCGCATCAATCCTGAAAGAATATGAAAAGCTCTAAGATAATCCTTCTGGGCCTCTGTGCCCTTGCAGCCGCTTCATGCGCAAAGCCTGTCGCCAAGATCCAGGGTGCCGTTTCCGGCGCTTCCGACAGCGAGATCATTGCTGCCAAGCTGGACATGAACGTGTACAACATCCTTGATACCATCAAGACCAATGCTGACGGCAAGTTCAGCTACAAGGTTGAGGTGGCCGAAGGTCAGCCGGAGTTCCTTTATTTCTTCCATAACGGAACCAAGATCGCCTCGCTTCTTCTTGAAAAGGGAGACAATGTCAGCTTCAGCGCTGATACTCTTGGAAACTGGACCGTTGAGGGCTCTGAGGAGTCTGAGAAGCTTCTTCAGGTCGAGAAGGACTTCGCTGATTTTGCGAAGAAGATGGACTCTTCGACCGAGAGTGCTGTCCTTACCCGTGCATATGTGGACTACTATCGCAGCCGTGTGAAGTACGTGATGCAGAATCCATACTCCCTTACCGTCATCCCTGTCCTCTATCAGGCACTCAATCCGGAGCTTCCTGTATTCGGTCAGGTAAACGACGCTCTCCATTTCAGGGCTGCGGCTGATTCTCTCATGAAGGTATATCCTGAGTCAAGATATGTAAAGGCACTTGAAAAGGAGGCGGCTCGCCGTGAGCAGCTTCTCGGCCTTAACAGCAGGCTTTCTGCCGCAGACGAGGCAAGCTATCCTGACTTCACACTCAAGAATGATAAGGGCGAGAACGTGAGCCTCAGCAGCATCGATTCAAAGGTTGTGATGCTCTATTTCTGGACAGCATCAAACGCTGAGCAGAAGATGTTCAACCTTGAGACCCTCAAGCCTCTCTACGATGATTTCAACAAAAAGGGATTCGAGATTGTAGCGGTAGCCCTCGACGGTGACAAGGCTGCATGGGCAAGCACAATCAAGTCTCAGGAGCTCAAGTGGGTCAACCTCGTAGACCCTAATGGAATGTCAGCTGCGCTCTATAACGTCAGCGAGATTCCATCAAGCTTCCTTATCGTGGACGGTGAACTCTCGACAAAGAGCCTTACCGGTGTGGCAGCTCTCCGTCAGGAGCTCAACAGACTTTTAAAATAGTTTCTTTGCGCTGACAGTCGCAACAAACTGCTTGAGATAGAACGGTTCGAAGTACGCTGTATTTTCGAACCGTTTTTCGTTATAGGCTTCCAGTGCGGGACGGAGCATGGCCGAAGCCTTTGGATTGCACTGTGCGAAATGAGCGTTTGCATGATTGAGTACAGGTTCGCACTTTGCGGCGCCATCGCCTACGAAAAGGACTGGGCCCTGCTCAAGATAATCTGCAAAACTGTCGCCGTCGACGATGCATGGGGCCGTCTCTGTCAGCTGTCCGCCATCAGGAGTGAATACAGCGCTGTAGACTTCCATGCGGCGGGCGTCCACCATAGGCACGATGAACCTGCATCCCTCGGGAACCAGACCTTCATCGACAGCCTGTGCGACAAGGATATCGAGTGTGCCGACTGACATGAGAGGTTTCTTTGCACCGAAGCACAGTCCCTTGGCTGTAGAGACGCCTACACGCAGGCCTGTGTATGAACCGGGACCCTTGCTTACGCAGACGGCGTCACAGTCGGCCATGGTCAAGCCGCGGCTGTCAAGCATCTCCTTGACGAACACGGCAGTCATTGAGGCGTGGGCACGAGGCTCTGCGCTCTCACGGTATTCCACAACAGCTCCATCGGCAACCAGTGCCGTAGAGCAGAGTGCTGTAGATGTTTCTATGAGGAGAATATTGCCAGCCATTCCTTGATGTATGGGAAAATATGATTAGCGATGGTCTTGACAGGGTAGTAGAGGACGGACTCGTTCAGCTTTTCTTCACTGACGAGGCCGAAGGATGTGTTGACCGACTCGAACAGGGTTATCAGTATGCCGAGTACCACGATGGTGGTCAGGGTTGCGAATGAAACACCGAGGATATGGTTGAGCCCGCCGAGCGCGAGGTTGTCCACTGTGCCGTCGATGATCTTGCCCATGAAGCGCATGAAAATCAGGACACCGGTGAATACCAGTGCGAATGAGAGGAGGGCGACGACTTTCTCCGAGCCTATGATGACCTGGCCCATGAAGCCGCTGATGGTGGGACTGAGACGGAATGCCACGATGGCTCCGATATAGACGGAAAGAAGTGCGATCAACTGGGTTATGAGGCCCTTTCTGAAGCCCCTGTATGCTGCTGGAACAAGGCATAGCAGCATGATGATATCCAATGCGTTCATTATTTTGTTAGTAGCCGGAAATTCGCTATTTTTGCAAAATTCAGATAACTGCCTCAAGGCGGTACCGAACTTTGCAAAAATAGACAAATAAATATGACTTTCAAAGAGTACAAGGCTTTGGATCTGGTATCCGTAGGTAACGGAATGCTGGACAGATGGAAGAAGAATCACGCTTTCGAGACTTCTCTCGAAGTGAGGGAAGGCGCCCCTGAATTCATATTCTTCGAGGGACCTCCAAGCGCAAACGGAATGCCTGGCATCCACCATGTCATGGCGCGCTCGATCAAGGATTCGATCTGCCGCTACAAGACCCAGAGAGGCTATAAGGTAAGCCGTCGTGCAGGATGGGATACCCACGGACTTCCTGTCGAGCTTGGCGTCGAGAAGAAGCTCGGCATCACCAAGGCCGACATCGGCTCGAAGATCACCGTCGAGGAGTACAACAAGACCTGCCGCACAGAGGTCATGAAGTATACCAAGGAGTGGGTGAACCTCACCGAACGCATCGGCTACTGGGTCGACATGAACGATCCGTACATCACATACGACAACCGCTATATCGAGACCCTCTGGTATCTCCTCAAGAAGATTTATGACAAGGGTCTCCTCTACAAGGGTTACACCATCCAGCCATACTCACCATCCGATGGTACAGGTCTCAGCTCGCATGAGCTCAACCAGCCTGGCTGCTACAAGGATGTGACCGATACCACCGCTACCTGCCAGTTCAGCGTCATCCGCGACGAGGCATCGGAGAAGCTCTATGAGGGTGATCTTCCAGTATACATCCTGGCATGGACCACCACTCCATGGACCCTTCCTTCAAACACCGCTCTTTGCGTCGGTCCGAACATCAGCTACGTACGCGTACGCTCATTCAACCCATATACCGGCAAGGAGGCTATCTACATCGTTGCAGAGCCTCTCGTAAGCGCATGGTTCAGCTCAAAGGCTGCTGAGATTGCTCTTTCTGACTACAAGCCGGGCGACAAGCTTGTTCCGTTCGAGGTTCTTCCAGGGTCATTCAAGGGCACAGAGCTCGTAGGCATCCGCTATGAGCAGCTCATACCTTGGTTCAAGCCGGACGGAGACGCATTCCGCGTCATCCCTGGCGACTATGTGACCACCGAGGACGGTACAGGTATCGTACATATCGCTCCTACCTTCGGTGCTGACGATAAGAAGGTCGCTACCGCAGCCGGCATCGCAGGCATCATGCCTATTGACAAGGACGGCAATCCTCAGGCTCAGGTTGACCGCCAGGGCCGTTTCTGCAAGATCGAAGACCTCGATCCTGCTTACGTTGCTGCCAATGTCGATCCTGCATACGCAGAGTTCGCAGGCCGCTATGTAAAGAAGGGCTACAAGGGCTACTTCGAGGGTAACGAGGATCCACAGGAGCCAACCCTCGATATCGACCTTTGCATGATGATGAAGGAGGACGGCCGTGCATTCAAGGTCCAGAAGCATGTCCACAACTATCCTCACTCATGGCGTACAGACCTTCCTGTCCTTTACTATCCGCTTGACTCCTGGTTCATCAAGGCATCGGCAGTTAAGGAGCAGATGGTCGCACTCAACAAGACTATCCGCTGGAAGCCTGAGAGCACAGGTACCGGCCGTTTCGGTCAGTGGCTTGAGAATATCCAGGACTGGAACCTCAGCCGCAGCCGCTTCTGGGGTACCCCGCTCCCTATCTGGCGTACCGAGGACGGCAAGGAAGAGAAGTGTATCGGCTCGATCAAGGAGTTCTATGCCGAGATCGAGAAGTCTGTCGCAGCCGGCATCATGGCTGAGAATCCTTTCAAGGCCGCAGGTTTCGACCCTGAGGACATGAGCCTTGAGAACTATGACAAGATCGACCTCCACCGTCCATATGTAGACAACATCTATCTCGTCAGCGACAGCGGCGCGAAGATGGTGCGCGAGAGCGACCTTATCGACGTATGGTTCGATTCAGGCGCCATGCCTTTCGCCCAGGAAGGTCTCCGTGGCATTGACAATGGCAAGTTCGGCTGTACCGCAGACTTCATCGCCGAGGGCGTCGACCAGACCCGTGGCTGGTTCTACACCCTGCATGCAATCCATACCATGATCAGCGGCACCCCTGCCTTCAAGTGCGTTATCAGCAACGGTCTCGTGCTTGACAAGGACGGCAACAAGATGTCAAAGCGTCTCGGCAACGCTGTCGATCCATTCATGGCTCTCGACAAGTACGGTGCCGATGCACTCCGCTGGTACATGCTTACCAATGCTCAGCCTTGGGACAACCTCCGCTTCGACGAGGCCGGTGTGGACGAGATCCGCCGCAAGTTCTTCGGAACACTCTATAACACATATTCATTCTTCGCACTCTATGCGAACGTCGATGGCTTCGATCCAAAGACAGCCGAGAAGATCGCTGTCGCAGACCGTCCAGAGATTGACAAGTGGGTTATCTCAAAGCTCAATACCCTCATCACCGACGTTCTCGCAGCCTACGAGGATTATGACGTGACCAGCGCAGGCCGCATGATCCAGGACTTCGTCTGTGACCATGTATCCAACTGGTATGTCCGCCTTAACAGAAAGCGTTTCTGGGGTGGAAAGATGGACGCTGACAAGCTCGCTGCATACGAGACTCTCCATGAGGTGCTCTCAGCTGTCGCAGTGCTTGCCGCTCCTATCGCTCCATTCTTCATGGACAACCTCTGGCTCGACCTTGGTCTTGCATGCAAGGAAGGCGACTCTGTTCACTTCCAGCTCCTGCCTGAGCCTGACGCAAGCCTTATCGACAAGGATCTCGAGGAGAGAATGGAGCTCGCTCAGCGTTCGACCTCAATGGTGCTCGCACTCCGCCGCAAGGTTAACATCAAGGTTCGTCAGCCTCTTGCAAAGCTCATCATCCCTGTCCTCAGCGACAGCGTTAAGGAGCAGCTCGAAAAGGTGAAGGAGCTTATCCTCGGCGAGGTGAACGTGAAGGATGCAGAGTTCATCTCTGATACCACCGGCATCATCACCAAGAAGATCAAGCCTAACTTCAAGACTCTCGGAAAGGTTTATGGCAAGCAGATGAAGGAGATCGCCGCAGCGTTCGGCACCCTTGACCAGGCAACCATCTCCGCAATCCAGGTCGCTGAGGCTGCAGGCGAGGCATATGTCCTCAATCTTCCTTCAGGCGATGTACAGCTCAAGGCCGGCGACTACGAGATTTCATCAGAGGATATGCCGGGCTGGCTTGTTGCCAGCGAAGGTCCTCTCACCATCGCACTTGATATCGAGGTCAGCGACGAGCTCCGCAGCGAGGGCGTTGCACGTGAGCTCGTGAACCGTATCCAGAACATCCGTAAGGACAGCGGCTTCGATGTGACTGACAAGGTTGCTGTCGAGATCTTTGCTGACGGCGAGGACAAGGCGGCCATCGAGGCTTCACTCGCAAGCTATTGCAGCTATCTTGCCGGCCAGGTGCTCGCTACCGACATCAAGATCGCTTCTATTGCTGATGCAAAGGACGGTGCTGTTGATGTGGAGTGGAATGATGGCAGCATCAAGATCAAGGTGACAAGATAACACACCAATAAATACACATAAAACCTACACCTACTAAAAATCAAAGCTATGAACGAGATTAATCAGGAGCAGGTCGAGAAGACCAGATACAGCGACGAGGAGCTCGCCGAGTTCAAGGTCATCATTTTGGACATGCTTGAGAAGGCGCGTGAGGAGTACAAGACACTTCGCAAGGCCGTCACACGCTCGAGCAGCAACGATGTAGAGGATACTTCTCCTTCATTCCGTACAGTTGAGGATGACGGTGCAAGCCAGCTCAGCAAGGAAGAGGCAAGTCAGCTCGCACAGCGTCAGTACAAGTTCATCGAGAATCTTGAGGGCGCTCTCGCACGCATAGAGAACAAGACATACGGAGTATGCCGCGTAACCGGTAAGCTCATCCCTAAGGAGCGTCTCCGCCTTGTTCCGCACGCAACCCTTACCGTTGAGGCTAAGGAGATGCTTTCTAAGAAATAAGGCATGACCAAGGGAAAGAAACTCCTTGTATTCGGCATCGTACTGGTAGTCATTGACCAGATCATCAAGATTCTGGTCAAGACCAACATGTCCCTTGGCGAAAGCTTCAATGTGATCGGAGACTGGTTCCGTATCCTTTTCGTAGAGAACGAGGGAATGGCCTTCGGCATGTCTTTCGGCGGCATGGTAGGCAAGTTCATTCTCAGCACATTCAGGATCGTACTCAGTGGCGCCCTGATATGGTGGATCGGCAAGTTGTCCAGACAGGAGGACAGGAAAGTTCCGACAGGATTCCTTTTCGGCATGACAGCTATCACAGCCGGTGCGATAGGAAACATCATTGACTGTCTGTTCTACGGCATGCTGTTTTCAGCCAGCGATTATGCCGTTGTAGCCGAGTTCGGCGGACACTATGCTGCGCCGCTTTTCGGCAAAGTGGTGGACATGTTCTACTTTCCGATCATCAATACAACCTGGCCGAATTGGATTCCGTTTGTCGGAGGTCAGCCTTTTACCTTCTTTGATCCTATCTTCAACTTCGCCGACAGCTGTGTAACCTGTGGTGCATTCTATCTGATACTCTTCCAATGGAAGTATATTTCAACAGAATTTGGAGATTCTAAGGAAAAAAGTTTGGAGGAATAATAATTTTGCGTATATTTGCAATCCTTTCCAACGTCACCATGTGACAGCGGGATTGGAGAGATGGCCGAGTGGTTTAAGGCGGCAGTCTTGAAAACTGTTGATCTGAAAGGGTCCGGGGGTTCGAATCCCTCTCTCTCCGCAAAAACGAATGAACCAGCGTCAAGCTTGCTTGAACGCTGGTTTTTTTCGTTTTTGCAAGCCCCGCCGCAGGCGGGGAGGGATCACGGAGCGCATTGCGCGACGTAATCCCTAAGAGAGAGGGATTCCTCCAATTTACGGCGTCGGCCGGCACGCTGATGCGCTCCGTGATCAGCAACAGAACAAGAATATTCGCTAGAGGCTGGTCTTCCAATTCTCCTGAGCTTACGGAATCACGACCTCTTCGGATTCGCCGGGAGCGAGTAGGCGGGTCTTGGCGAAGAATGAGAGTTCTCCGTCGGCGTTGTAGACAATCAGGACCTCCTTGCCGGGAGTGGAACCGGTATTGGTAACCACATATCGGGAACCGACGTTTTCGATGCTGAATGAGGTGTAGCTCAGGCCATAGCCGAATGGATATGATACACCATCTCCCGATGTGCCGAAATAGCGGTATCCCACATTTCCACCCTCTTCATAGACTGTGTAGTCAACGTCCTTGGTATTGCCCCTGGAGCTGCCGTGGCCGCTGATTGTAGCCATGGAGTCCTTGAAGCCGAACTTATGGTCCGAAGGAAAGTTCGCGGACGACGGTATGTCCCCATAGGCCAGAGGAAATGTCATTGAGAGCTTGCCGGAGGGGTTGACCTTGCCGCTGAGAATGTCGACGATGGCGTTGCCGCCCTCCTGTCCCGGAGCCCACGCGAGAAGGACAGCGTCCGGAAGGCTCTTCCAGCTGGCTGTCTCTATGACACCACCTATGTTGAGCACGACGACCACCTTCTTGCCGAGTCTGTGGAATTCAGTGCAGACCTCTTCCATGAGCTTTTTCTCTCCGCCACTGAGGTTGAAATCTCCATCCAGTCCGCGGTCCTGACCTTCGCCGGCCTGACGGCTGATCGTAAGGATAGCCGCATCGTTGCCGGCTGCAGCAGCCTTGATGTCCTCGTTCGCCACCTGCATTTCCTCCCAGGCAGCCTCGCCAACCATCACATAGCCCTTCTTGCGGTTCTTCTTGTTGGAGAGATAGCTGTGATACTTGCCGGCAAGCTTCGCGTCAGCCCTGTATCCAGCGGATTCAAGTCCTTCTTCAAGGCCAATGACGTATGGCTTGTTCACATTTCCAGAGCCTGTGCCTCCGGCTATCAGGTCGTATGAGCCGACGCCGAAAAGAGCGATGCTGCTGATTCCGGCCAGCGGCAGCACTCCGTTGTTTTCCAGAAGCACCATGCCCTCGGTCGCGGCACGACGGCTGACGGCTGCATGCGAAGCGAGGTCCGGACTGTCCGAAGGAACATGACCCTTGAAGCGCGGCGTCTTGACTATCAGTTCAAGCATTCCGCGCACCCTGTCGTCAAGGACTTCTTCGCTTATCTCTCCCTTTCTGACCTTGCGGACGATATCTTTTTTCTGACTGTGCAGACCCGGTGCGAGAAGATTGTTGCCGGCATTGATCTGCGCGGCGGTATTGCGCCGGCCGGTCCAGTCCGTCATGACAATGCCGTCAAAGCCCCATTCGTCGCGCAGGATCTGCGTCAGCAGCCATTCGGACTCCTGGGTATAGACTCCGTTCAGTTTGTTGTATGACGACATGACTGTCCATGGACGGCTCTCTTTGACAGCTATCTCGAAGCCTTTCAGGTAAAGATCCCGCAAGGTCTTTTCATCGACGATGGAGTTGTTTCCGAATCGGTTGGTCTCCTGGTTGTTCGCGGCGAAATGCTTGGCGCTGGTGCCGACTCCGCAGCTCTGGACTCCGCGGATGAAGGCCGCCGCAGTCTTGCCGCTCAAAAGCGGATCCTCACTGTAATACTCGAAATTACGTCCGCAGAGAGGGTTTCGCATCAGGTTCATTCCCGGGGCCAGAAGGACGTCCACGCCGTACTCGAGCGCCTCGCTGCCCATAGCCGTTCCGACCTCCTCGACAAGGTATTCTGTTCATGATCTTATGCTTCCTGACCTATCATCCTGAGGAATTCCTTCGGCTTGTCGTTGATGATGAGTTCATCTGGGAATTCGGCCTCGGCAAGCAAGGGGTATAGGTTGCTGAAATCTCCGACCGAGAATGAAATATGCGCATCGCTGCCAAGAATGACCGGAACGTCATATTTCTTGCACAATGAAAGTATCTCGATGTTGTTGTCGTGGGCTGTCAGCTTATGACGGTACGGATTCATGGTGGAGTTGTTTATCTCCAGCAGGGTACCGGTCTCCTTTGCGGCGAGCACTATCGGCTCGAAGAAAAGCTCGGCCGTGCCGTCGCCGGGATGGCTGATGATGTGCGTCCATGGGTTGCGGATCGCCGTTACCATCGCCTCGGTGTTCTCTTCCTTGGTTCCTCCGACATAGCAGAGACGGTGCAGACCGGCAATACGGACATCCAGCCTCTTGTAGTATGGCTCACTGAGGTCTATCGTACCCTTTGTGTCAAGTATGTTGAGCTCTGATCCCATGAGGACCCTGATTCCATACATCTGGCGGGGAATGACATTAAGGTTCCAGAAGTAGAGTTCGTCTGGAGCACCAGGGATAGATGGCGCGTGGTCGGTGATGCCGATGATTTCAAGTCCCTTGTCGGCTGCAGCCTTCACGAGCTCCTGGATGGAGCTGTATGCATGTCCCGACGATATCGAATGCGTATGTACGTCCAGTAGTGGCTTAATCATGGAGTCTATTAGATATAGTTTTCGTGCTTTACGACGATGGCTGGATTGTCCTTTATCAATTGTGCAGTGATGCGGTCCGCATTCTCTTTGGATGTGCGTATTTCCATGAACCTGACACCATTGTCGTGGATAAGCAGTGAGCGGAATTTGCCTTTCTTGCTTTCCTTGTAAGATATGGTGCTAAGGTTTGATATTTTCATAGGATACTTCTTCTCACCGCTGAAAGTCAGGGTGTCGGACTCATCATCTATGACATACCTTGACAACATGTACGATCCCCCGAATACAGGAGCATAGAATAATAAAAAGAAGCCGTAGTGAAGGATGTCCTTGACCCAGCCGTCAGCATCAACGACAATATACAATACAAAGCATATAACTGAGATGATGACTGCCGCGATGACAGACCATTTGACAAATTTCGGGTGTCTTGTGTTTGAGTATACAGTGCGCATATTGGGAAGGCTCGTTTTCACAAAGATAGCATTAATTAGGGCTAATCCGAGGAGATTCTGGTGCCGTAAATGGTGAAAGTGTAAAAAATCTTTACACTTTTGGCTGATTCCAGTATCTTTGTACCAGAAAACTGTCTTGTATGAAGAAAGGTAAGATATTGGTTGTTGATGATAATGCGGGGATCAGGGCGACGTTGAAGTTGCTGTTGCCTGCTCATTTTGCGGAGGTGGAGCTGTTGCCTTCGCCTGTGTCGCTTGTGTCGAAGATGGATGCGTTTCGTCCTGATGTTGTGCTTCTGGATATGAACTTCCATACTGATATCAATACGGGCAATGAGGGCTTGTATTGGGCTGGTGAGCTGCATCACATGTATCCCCAGACGCAGATTGTGTTGTTTACGGCTTACGCCAATATCGAGCTTGCAGTGGAGGGAATGAGGCGTGGTGCCTTTGATTTCATTGTGAAGCCTTGGGATAATGAGAAGCTGATTTCCACACTGGAGGCGGCACGTGACAAGGCTTTGAAGTTAAAGAAGAAGGAGACCGCGAGGGCTAATGTCAAGGGCGGCATGTATTGGGGCACGAGCGGGCAGATGGATGTCATCCGCAAGAATGTTGGCAAGATTGCGCCGACCGATGCCACTGTGCTGATTACCGGCGAGAACGGTACGGGTAAGGATGTGCTGGCGCGTGAGATTCATGCCAGGAGCCGCAGGAACCATGCTCCGATGGTGTGCGTGGATGCCGGTGCCATTACGGAAACTCTGTTCGAGAGCGAGCTTTTCGGCCATGTGAAGGGTGCGTTCACCGATGCTCATGCCGACCATGTGGGCAAGTTCGAGCAGGCGAACGGCGGTACTCTTTTCCTTGATGAGATAGGCAACATTCCTCTGCATCTGCAGGCGAAGCTTCTCCGCGCCATCCAGAACCGCTGCATCACGCGTGTGGGCTCGGATAAGGAGATTGCAATAGACATACGCCTTATCTGCGCTACAAATATGGATCTGGAGAAGATGGTGGCTGAGGGCCGATTCCGTGAGGATCTTTATTACAGAATCAACACGATGCACCTGCATCTTCCCGCGCTGAGGGATAGGGCTGATGACATCATTCCGCTTGCGGAGATGTTCGTGAGCCAGTATGATGAGAAATATCACCGCAGCGTGCAGGGCTTTTCGGCCGATGGCGAGGCGGCGCTGAGGGCATACGGATGGAGCGGCAATGTGCGTGAGTTGCAGAATGTGGTAGAGAAGGCTGTGATTCTCTGCGAGGGCGACGAAATCAAGGCTTCGGACCTTCAGCTGAAGAGTGATGCCAAAGGGACAGCGGCGGTTTCCGCTCCGGCGCAGGAGACTCTGGAGCAGGCTGAGGAGAGGGCGATACGCGAGGCTATGGCGCAGTGCGATGGCAATCTTAGCATGGTGGCGAAGATGCTCGGCGTGAGCCGCCCTACACTTTATAGCAAACTTAGAAAATACGGCATCTGATGGAACTGTGGACAATCATACTTTTGGCTGCCGTTGCTGTGGTTGTCGCCGTTGTTGTGACTGCGCTGGTGGTCCGGGAGAAGGACCGCAAGAAGGTGGCGTATATGCTGGATGCCTTTGAGGACGGCGAGCTGAACTTCCGCTTTACGGAGAACAGCGCTTTCAACAAGACATTGAACCGCATCCGCTGGATATTCGAGAAGCAGCGCCAGCGCAATGAGCAGGAGTCATGGACCAAGCTCATACGCGTGCTGACTCACGAGATCATGAACACGGTGAGCCCGATATCGTCATTGAGCGATGCTCTGGGCAAGTGCGTGGATGTGCCGGAGGACCAGAGGGAGATTGACGTCAAGGCCGGTCTTGAGACCATTTCAAATTCTTCGAAAGACCTTATCAAGTTTGTTGAGAGCTATCGCGAGCTGGCTGGTGTGGCCAAGCCAATAAAGAAGGCGGTGATGGTGGATGAGCTGGTGAACAGGGTCATTGGACTTACCTCACAGAAGCTGGCCGACAAGGGCGTGAAGTGCTCTTATACTGCCACATCCCCGGACCTTCTCATCTATGCCGATGAGGGTCAGTTGTC
>JAKSJO010000012.1 GCA_024398125.1 Bacteroidales bacterium | reverse complement strand
ATTATCTCGTCAAAAGGTCATGAACTTTACCAAGTTATTTTTTAACCATTACTAAAATCAATCTTCTTCATAATTCTTTACTGAATGCTTACTCTGAAACGACGGGTATTGTTAAAATAATTTACACTGTCTTTGATAAAAGGCATATTCAGCAGGGGCTCTCCTCCATAGAAACTTATATACGTAAGGTGTTCCACAATTCCTTCTTTTGACCATAGATCAGACAGATAGTCAAACAATGGACGGACTTTATCCAAAGTCATATACATGTCTTTCTTTGGATTATTATTGACATACAAGTCCCTATATGCACAATACTCGCAAGCAAGATTACACGCATTTGTCACCTCAAGGGTGAGTTGGTTCAAGTAAGCAATATTTCTAATTACTTCTTCTGCAGTGATTCTCCTATCATTTATCATATCTCACCAAGTTCTACCAATTTTGCAATATCGATTTCAAAGGTTCAAGGAACGCCATGATAAGCATCCGTTCCTCTGTTATTATTTCAGTTGTACCATCCATACCCTGAATAAAAGGCAGACCCTTTCCATAAGTTGTCACAAGTCCTTCCTGGAACTGTATTTCCAACGTGTAACTGATGCTGCCATCGTGTAGCCTTTCCGGAACCGGAGACACATCTGTGACGAATCCTCTAAGGATCCCGTATTCCATATATGGGAATCCGTTCAATCAGGTTCTTCACCAGGTGGTAATACTTTCCACGCCTCTCAGTAGTTCCTCATGCGTTCCGCTCTCAACTATCCTTCTCTCAGAGAGGACCACGATGTTGTCGGCATTCCTCTCCGTGCTCAGCCTGTGGGCTACAATGACCACCATCTTCCCTCCGAACATCTCCTCCATGTTGTCCATTCTTGCCTTCTCGTTGTCGGCGTTCAGGGAGTCGGCCACCTGGTCAAAGGTAGAGGGCTACACTGAATATCAATCACTTACGAAATTATCATGTATTTAACACAAACAAATATGTTCTTCTAAGGCCGTCTGGTGAGAAGTTTGCCTATATGGTCATCAAAGTCGGCTATTATACGTCATTGACCACAAATGTCCACACCACCAAAGTATTGTTTTCCAATCAAATTACCATCAAAGACAAAGAACCAAATATTCGAAGACTATTTCAGATTGAATCTTATCCTGAATAACAGTTCAGATGGACGAATGTTCACGATGGACTGTACTGTCTCTGCACTAGTCACCAAGTGCTGAGTATAAACTCCTGAAGAAAACATATTGGTCCAATCAATCATATATTCCACACTTTTTGTTTTGTATTGAAAGGCCAAATCACAAAACATAGAAGATGTTTTCCCCAACACATCATGCGTGCTCGAATAATGGCTAACTTTAGCCGACATGAAACAACTCTTAGATATCAGACAAGACAATTTCCCGTTCTGTGTAACATTGAGCATATTGCTAGTACTAGTTGTACCAACGATATTATTTAGGTTTGAAAGAGATATGTCATAATCATAAACAATCTTTCTTCCAATCATACCATTAACTCTTGATTGAAGAGTTATCCTCTGTGTATCATACTTCGAGAGTTGCCCCTGATTCAGGACCTCTCCCATTCTTTCATTATACTGGAGAGAAGTACTGACATCTGCTCCAATACGTTTCAAGCTGAAACCAATTTTTCCATTACCGGTATAATCATAAGTTGAATTCTGATAGTCAATTGTAGTTAGTCTTGCAAAAACGCCGTCATAATAGACACTGCTTATCATATCTTTCCTGGAAACACTTCCATAGCAAGAAACTGATCCAAACAACGAACCGTAAGCATCTTTGAAAGCACAATTGACATACGAATAGAGACGATTTGTCTTACCCGAAATATTATTATACCGGATGAAGTCCCTATATGAGCGTATAATGTAACCTCCCATGGCATCACTGGCTGACCCATGTGTTTGGCTATAATTTGAGTTAAAGTTGACGGTCCAACTGTAATTCAGTTTATAGGATGCGGAAAGATTTGGATAGAATTCCGGATAGAATCTTCTGCTCTGAGCATGGAGACCGGACACATCAACATAGGTAAAATGAATAGGCGAATTGAATATGACCTTGAGTTTGTCCCCCATATATGTCAAAGAACCGGATCCGGATAAACCGTACTCGCTCCTTGACAAATCATTCACAAGCGAATCTGCCGTAAATCGTTCACCATTTGAAGATATGCCTGATTCAATGCCTGTGGCATCAATAAATGCACCCACTTTATAACCAACCTCTACTCTGCTTGCAAGTCCGACACTACGGCTGATGCTAACATCACTTTTAATATTCCTGAAATCCAAAGATTGTTCCAATCCGACCTCGTTGAAACCGAAAGAAGGCAGGCTGTCAGGCAGTTTTAAGACATTGCTTTGCGATATGACACTTGCATTACCGACTAAGTCAAAACGTTTAGTTCCTACCTTCCAAATACTCCGAAGGTTATCTTCCAACGACAGCTCTGATACATGAAGGCATTGAGCATAGCTCCCGTCGTCAGAAGTGGAAAACTGATCCGAGTCGGTTGTTTTGGTATAGAACTGTGCTCTATTGTTGACATACCTGTCATCTGTATTTTTTTCATACGTGATAATGCCATTTACCTGCCATTCTTTATTCTCGACACCATTGGCTTCGTCGAAATGAAGTGGATCCAAGCCATCACCAAGGAACAAATCTCTAGTTCGTCTTGAGTAAGACTCATGTTTGTCCTTAAGATAATTTATATTCGTCGTGACACTTCCACCGTTAGAGAGCGTATGCAAGTCATTGACGGATGCAAGATACGAGTCGTTGAATAGGCTTCTTTGCCTTCCAATAGACGGAGCGGATGCCGTCAACATAGGGAAGAATGACGGACTAGGCGATGTCGGTTCGTTATAGAAGGAGAGTACCTCGTCTGCAATATTCCTGCCCGTATTATCCTGCTTCAGAAGGAGCAGGTTCTGCTGCTTCCTGGTAAACCGCATTCCCGTAATGTCGTTGCTGAACAAAGGGAAAGCCACTCCCGCTCCTATCTGCCCGGTCAGAAAGAATGCGCCAAGTGCAGACTTCTTTAACTTAAGATTGATTGCAGCTGCGTCAGGGCTGCTCACTCCCTTAAGAACTTTAATAGGCTGATGATTCTCAAGAACCTGAACTTCTGCAATTTTTCTCGCGTCAATGTTGTTTGTGGCAAGTCCATATCTTCCCTGGAGCAAATCCATACCCTCTATATAGAACTTGCTGATCTCTTTGCCTTGATAGATTATCTGTCCAGAACTTGATACCGTAATGCCTGGAAGCCTGCTGATAACCTCACCAATATTATGGTCTGTCTGTCTCCTATAGCTGTCAACATCATAGCTCAAGGTATCTCCTCTATGCGTTATTTTAGAAACAGAGATCCTGGCTTCTTTCAGGTCCATGGACTCTATTTCAACCTCTATTGTCAAAGGCCCGCTCGATTTGGAATATTGAATTTGAATATTCTTTATGGAGATTCCTCTGACATCCAACCTGACCGTAGACGGGAACTGGTCTTTACCCTTGATGGAGAACCAGCCCTCACCATCAGATGTCCCATAACCAAGAAGTTTGGTGCCATCTGAGGTGGAGACTGTTATAATGGCGCCCACCTGAGGTTCTTTGCTTATGTGTTCAACTACTCTTCCTTCTATGACATCTTGAGCAGAGATCATCACACTGTTCAGGACAATTGCCAATATCAGAGTTAAAAGTTTGTTAATCATCAATTTCTAGCTTAATGGGGGTATACGCTGCACCTCCCCTGTATGCCGTAAAAATCCCCTTGTTAAAGAAACCACCTATCAGATTTTTGGCTTTGTTTTGCTGGAACTTGTACATCTGATCCCGGTTCTTGCATTTTTCAAATGACGAAATATCCGGAGCCGAGACACTCGCGCCTTTAAGGCCAGCCAAGTCTATACATTCAAAACTAATGGTCTGCTCTGAATCAACGACCTTCAGTATCAGTCCTGGCAGTCCATACAACTTCCATGGCCCGTCATCCACAGGGAGGTCAAAAGAAAACCACGCCTCATAGACTCTACCACGGAATAAAGTTGTGGCCTTGTTGCATAAATACCCCTGTATCTGACAAGTGTCGTCTAAAATTGACCATTCCTGTGGCGCAATATTCTCCGACAAAGCCAATTTCATTCTGCTGTCGCCATCGGTAGTGATTATTGAAGCTTTAGAACGGTCTTTATAAATGACAGCAGAAATGCAATCGTTAAGAATGACTCTCTCGTTTGACGGATTATTCAACAAAAGGAGACGCTCATATTCTCCGTCCTTATTATTACTGACTTTCATGGTATCGATCCTATGAGTAAAGGATTTCTCTTCCTCTAGTTTTCTTTCCACGCTCTGATCGAAGAACAAGGACTCGGCACCCATGATATCTAGAGTTAAAGTGTCAATTCGTTCTTTATCTGCCGTTATCTTTTGAGAGTACAAATACTTCACACGAAGTCCCGTTTCTTCATTGGTCATAGACATTACTTGAAATGAAGGAAACAACGTAGTTAGAGACAGAATAGCGATTGAACAAATCTTGGTGATGGATATCATAAACAATCTTAATGTCTTCAGTTTTAATAGCTAGTGCATTGTGTGCCACATACGTGACACACAATGCATCAGCCTAATCACAATAATCCCAGCATTCCTGAACTGTAAATACACATGTTGGATCCTTCAGACGATCCACACATGTGCATGGGAACGTCCCTTCTGTTCCGCAGGAAATAGAAGGCGTAATGTCTCTATCTTCTCTGTCTGGTCCATCGCCACCATTTCTTCCTTTGATGGCCTTCAATTGCTCATTACTGAGCTTTGTCCCAAAAGTGGGACAGGCAAACTGGTCTGTTTTCATAACCTTTTTTTAACCATTACTTAAAACAGCTTCTTATTCCTTACTCCAGCTGTAGCCGAGCGAGCGGAGATGTATGGAGGCTCCAAGCCTGAACATCAGTCCGGCTACCGAAGCTATTGCTAAGAGAGCGTCACGTGAGCCCGGCTCGAAGGATTCGCGCCTGATGGCCTTGTTCGCCTCGCTGGCGCACGCTGCCATGAGGTTCGCCAGAGTCGCTGCTTCGCCCTCTCCCGGCGTCATTCCGAGGAATTCGCTGGCTATATAGTCATCCATGTCATCAAAGCCGTTCGGGCCTTGCAGGCTGCCGTATGGCAGTGAACCGTACTTTTCCCAGTCGATGTCCCAGCAGTTTGCCATCGCCATTCCGGCGTATGCGGCACAGGCGAGGGTGAACTCGGGATAATCGTTGAACTGCTGAACGGCATCGTTCATATACTCGGGAACCATCTCTTCCCATTTCGAAACCAGATCCTCGGTCACGAGCATCGTGGAATCGAGAACCTCGGCTTCGGTACAGTACTTTACGAGAAGCCCCTCAAGCGCGTCCGTCATCGACGCGATCTTTGCTGTATCTAGAACCATTCCTTAAGTTTTTCTGCGGCCTGGAGCTTTATCTGCGGGGTGATGCTCTGGGCTACTGCTCCAACAATGAAAACGAGTGCGGCAAGGTCATCGGAAAAGCCGGCGATGGGAATTCCGTCCGGAATGAGGTCGAACGGCAGGATAAGATATCCAAGGGCTCCGAGTATCTTGACCTTGTCCTTCGGCGACGTTGTCTCCGCCTTCAGCGCATAATAGAGCAGGAGGGCGTTGTACACGACTTCCTGGCCCGCCTTTACGGCGAACTTCTTCAGTTTATCCCAGAAGCCCTCATCCGAGTAATGCTCCTGGTATTTCTCCAGATTGTTTGTATTCTCTTCCATTTCTAAATCTTTGAGGTCGCATTCTCCAATGCAGACCTGATAAAACCATTGATTGTTATTCCTCTGACCATGGCAATCTCAGCAATCTTGCCATGAGTTTCCGGGGATATCCTTATATTCAAAGTTCCAGAATAAGGTTTCTGGGGCGCAATTCCCTTGCTCTTGCACATAAGGAGATAATCATCCACGGCCCCTTCAAAATCCCTGCGCAGTTCATCCAGAGTCTGTCCTTCATACGATATGCAGTCTTTGTTCATTCCAAGAACTCTGCCAAAAAGACAATCATCTTTCTCGCTGTATTCTACAGACCCGGAATATCCCTTATACTTAAAGACTCCCATGCTATTGTTCGTTTAATCTGTTATTCTCAATATAGACCTGAATCTACCGGTAGAATCAAGACTCTTGATGCAAATGTAACTATATTTAGTTACAAACAAAAGGTGTCATCTTAATGCAGTATACTCTATAGGACCATGACGCATCAATTTGATAATTAATATTCGAGTTAATGTAGGCAAGCATTGAATATTTTCAATATATATTGAAATTTTTAATAGATTATTATTGTTTTTCGCTATCTTGCGGATAAACCAGATGAAGATGTACATGTACATGAAGGAACAAAGGGACCTGAATAGAATTAAGGTTATGTTGGTCGAAAAGAAACGTACCAGCAAATGGCTTGCCCAGCAGCTTGACAAGGATCCTGCCACCGTGAGCAAGTGGTGCAACAACCATTCGCAGCCAACATTGGAGGTTCTGCTGCAGATAGCCGAGCTTCTCGAGGTGGATTACACCGAACTTGTAAGAAGGCCGGATTTTTCGGAAGTGGATAAGGCTGTAAATGAGTAAGGCTTTATCTCACAGCATGAGGCAGAATCGGTTAATAAATATTCTACAAAGTATGTGTAAAGTTTAAAGGTACACATGTTACTATATGAAAATTTTATGATAAGCGAAATAAAGAGTAAAATACGCAACCTCGTTGAGAAATACGAACATGGCAAGGATGTTTATCGCTCAATGCGATACAATGAAACTCAGGTGCGAAACGAGTTCCTTGACCCCTTGTTCGAGATTCTTGGATGGGACATTCGCAATATTGCAGGCAAGAACACCAATGAGCGTGAAGTCTTGCTAGAGGAACCGTTGAAAGCAACCGCAGCCTCTCATACCAAGAAGCCAGACTACACTTTCCGTCTTTTTGGCGAACGTAAATTCTTCCTTGAAGCGAAGAAACCCTGTGTCCATATTGAGCGTGAGGATGATCCAGCAAAGCAGGTTCGTCGTTATGGCTTTACGGCAGGGTTGAAGATAAGTGTATTGAGCAACTTCGAGCATCTTTACATTTATGACACCTCCTACCCTGTGGAGCAGAACGATACTCGTGTCAAAGCTATTGTCCGCGAATACAAATACACCGATTACGAAGATGCAGCTGAGGAACTTTTGGAGTACCTTGGCAAGGAATCTGTGTACTCCGGTCACTTTGATGAGGTGTGGAGTGAGATTGAAGCAAACGTGAATCACAAATCGGTTGATGAGCTCTTCTTGCAGCAAATCAACGACTGGCGTTTGATGCTCGGCAAGGAAATTCTGTGCAATAACCCAGAAATCGAAATGGACGAACTTGGTGATGTGGTTCAGAGCTACATCAACAAGATTCTATTCCTTCGTGTATGCGAAGACAGAAACATCGAAACTTATCAAAGCCTCTTGCAAATTGCAGACCACAACAGCCATCAGGAGCTGATTGCAAAGTTCAAGGCAGCTGACTCTCGCTACAATTCAGGTCTTTTCGAGGAAAAACTATCAGCAGAAATCATTGACAATGTAAGCTCTTCATTTTGGTCAATAATTCGTGAGCTCTATTTCCCACAAAGCCCTTATTCGTTTGCAGTACTTTCGTCCGACATCCTCGGCAAGATTTATGAGATTTTCCTTTCGCAGAGGCTTGCTGTTGTTGATGGTCAGTTGAGCATTGTAAACAAACCTGAGAACGAGGACAGAGACATTGTAACTACTCCGAACTTCATTGTACGTGAGATTCTTCGTCAGACGATGAAGGACAATATTGCACTTCTGACAGACGAACAGATTTTAAGTTTGAAATGTGCTGATATTGCTTGTGGTTCCGGTGCATTCCTTCTAGAAACATTCCAGCTTCTTTGTGACGCATTGGTTGACTTCTATACGTTAAACGACAAGAGTAAACTGATTCAAACGGACGTAAACACATACAAACTAAAGTTTGAGGTTAAGCGTAACGTACTCATGAATTGTATCTATGGTGTTGACAAAGATTTCAATGCTGTAGAAGCTTGTAAGTTTGGTCTTCTTTTGAAACTTCTTGAAGGTGAAGACGATTCAACAATTGCGTCATTCCATCCTGTATTGCCAAACCTTGATGACAACATCTTCTATGGAAATAGTTTGCTCGAATCATCTGATGTGCCAGTTGACCAAGCAGAAGAAATCAATCCCTTCGACTTTGGAGAACGCAAGTTCGACTACATTATTGGCAATCCTCCGTACATGAAGACAGAGGACATCAAGGTCTTTACGCCCAAGGAACATGCCATTTATCCTCAGCATTATTTTTCTACAAATAAGCAGTATGACAAATACTATTTGTTTGTAGAAAGGGCTTACAACCTACTAAAAGAAAACGGAAAGGTTGGGTACATTCTACCAAACAAGTTTATCAAGATTCAATCCGCGTGCAAGTTGCGCGAGTTTATAACTGGTGCTAACCCTAATGGTTTTCATGCATTGAAATCATTTACTTTCTTTGGCGCCAATCAAGTGTTCAAGGGTAAGACAACATACACTTGTATCCTTGTGTTGGAGAAAGCCATCCACAATAGTTTTATCTTTGCCGATGTTAAAAATCTCAACGACTGGAGATTAAGAAAAGAAGGCTGTAAATTTTACGAACGTACATCTTCGATATTAGGGGCTGAATCATGGAATTTGCTAACGGACGAACAACAAATTCTATTTGACAAAATAAAGAGCCAAAGTACGACGTTAAATGAAGTTGTTAACTTAAGCTCAATTAATCCGAATGGCATACAGACAAGCAAAAGTGACGCTTATGTATTTAAACCTACTCGTGAGGATGACGTTTACTACTATTTCGTCTACAATAATAAAGAATGGTCAATAGAAAAATCTATAACCCGTCCTTACTATAAGACCGCTAGAGGTTTTGAAGAACTGAATACCTATCGCAGCGTTGTTATTAATGCTCGTTTGATTTTTCCATATACTATCAAAGGCGATAAGGCTACTTTGATTCCTTTGAAGAAACTCCAAAGTAAATACCCTAAGGCATTGGAGTATTTTACGTCCATCAAAGAAGTGTTGTTGGATAGGAAGATGAGTAGTAATAAAAATCTTGAAACGGAATGGTATAGGTATGGCAGAAGTCAAAATCTAACAGATTGTAATGTACCGATTAAGATAATTGTTGGCAACTTATCTAATGGAGATAAATACGCTATTGACAAGCAACAAATATTTGTACCTGCTGGAGGAACAGCAGGTTATAGTCTTATCATACTTCCAAAGGATGTAAGTTACAGCATTTATTATGTTCAGGCTTTGTTGAATTCTGTACAAGCCGAATGGTTCAGCCTTGTTTACGGAGACTTCTTTAGAGGTAATTTCATTTCTCGTGGTACTCGATTCAATGGTGAGCTCCCTTTCTACAAGATCGATTTTGAAAATACTGTTGAAGTCGCAAAACATGATGACATCGTTGAGCGACAGAAGAAACTAATCTCCCTCGGTGATAGAATTGCGGCTGCCGGAAATAATTCAAGAAGGGTAACCCCTCTGAAACGTCAGTTTGAATTGCTTAAAGCAGAACAGCAGCAGGCAATCAACGACCTCTACGGAATGACCGAAGAGGAAGTAACATTAATCCCTAAAATCAAAGAACTCTATGCAGCTGATTAAAGACGCATCCGCAGAAAAATTGAGAGGAGCATACTACACTCCACCTGCCATTGCATCATTCATACTGCATTGGGGAATTAATGGTGGACATGATGCTGACATACTGGAGCCAAGTTGTGGCGATGGTGTGTTCTTGGAGTGTATGCGTGATGAAAACATGCTCTTCAATACTGTAACTGCTGTTGAATACGAAGCAACAGAGGCAGATAAGGCACGTGCTCTTGGCCTGCATGATTCGGAGGTTATCAATCAGGATTTTCATCGTTTCTGCCTTGACACAGAAAAACGATTTGACCTTGCTGTTGGCAATCCACCGTTCATCCGTTATCAGTATTACGATGCTGCACAGCAGAAACTTGCAGACGAAATCTTCAAGAATGCAAAACTCAAACGTACGAAACTCACAAATGCGTGGGTAACGTTCGTGGTGGGATGCGTACAACTCCTGCGTGATACCGGCAAAATGGGATTTGTTATTCCGTCTGAATTGCTTATGGTGTCATATGCGAAACAGTTGCGTAAGTATTTGGCTCAAACCTTCAATAGGATAATTATCATATCATTTGAGAATCTTGTTTTTGAAGAGATTCAACAAGAAGTGGTTTTGCTCCTCTGTGAGAAGAATGGAACTAACGAGCATTTAATCGAGCACATTGAGGTGAAGGATGCCTCTGAGTTGGCAAATCTTGACCCTCATCGCATGGAAATTATGGCGAAGAGTGTCGATTTCCACTCAGATAAATGGACGTATTATTTTTTAGATAAAGAGGAACTTGACCTACTCGCGAAGGTTAAAGGTATGCCAACAATTTCTACATACTCAAATGTAGAAGTTGGAATTACGACAGGATCTAATGACTATTTCACAGTCCCAGACTCTGTTGTCAAACTGTTTCAGCTACAAGAATATGCACGTCCAATGGTCGGAAGAAGTGTTCAGGTAAGTAGCCTCAGCTTTACCTTGACAGATTGGAAAAGAAACGTATTTTCCGGGGCAAAAGCGCATTTGCTTGTATTTTCCCCAGACGCAAAGGAAAAAGGGAATGATGGGGTTAAGGCGTATATTGAGAATGGAGAAAATAAAGGAGTAAACAAAGGGTATAAAACAAGTATCCGTGATGACTGGTATGTAATTCCTTCGATCAAGGTGTCAGATGCGCTTTTCCTTCGTCGTAATAACCTGTATCCCAAGTTTGTTCTCAATGAGGCTGGCGCTTATACTACAGATACAATGCACAGGGTTTTCATTAAAAACGGTGTGAACAAAAAGGCTTTAGTGGCAAGTTACTACAACTCTCTCTCATTTGCTTTTGCTGAAATTCTTGGTCGAAACTTTGGTGGGGGGTGTCTTGAACTTATGCCAAGTGAAGTTGGTGAAATCTTCTTACCATATCGCGATGAGAACGAGGCTTTATATACCAGGATTGATCGGATGCTTCGCAATAAAGCAACTGCAGATGAAATATTAGACTATACAGATAAGATTTTGCTGCAGGATGGTATGGGTTTTTCTTCTACAGAAGTATGTCTTGCCAGGTCGATATGGCATAAGATTATGGATAGGCGACTAAATCGAGAATCGCCAGAAAAACAGGTCAAAAAGTGTAAACCTTCAACAAAGTATGAGCAAATTAATTTCCTTGACCTTTTTGATCAGTATGCTGATCGTAGCATTGTTGAAGGTTCATATTTGAGAGAAACTACGGTGGAGTACGGTAAATCCAATGAGTTGGTTGCTGATATTGCAAAGAATGTTCTTATCTCTCTCGTGAAGGACGATAGTATAGAGGAATACAGTACTCATTCGGCTAAGACTTACTATTCAGGAAAAAGGTTCCCTGCTGGAATCATGCTGGAAAGGTTATGTTACTTCATGCCATATGTCAAAAAAAAAGGGATAAGAGACCTCTATGTTATTAAGTCTGTACGAATTGGTCCGTGCAAGGAGGGACCATTAAGCAATAAAAAGAACGATTTGTGTCTTGTGTTCGAGATTGAATTCGTGAAGCAACTCTTTGAAGATTATAAATCTATTAAACTGGAAATCTGGAGATCCTTCACTAATACATCGATTGAGGAAATAATGAAAGCCTGATTTCATTCATCACGAGTTAAATTCGTGTGTTATCGGAATCTGTATTATTGTGAATAAAGACTCCTCGTGACGGAAAAGTTGACTACCTTATTATTACACCGTCATGTAGATAAAGGAGAACATCATTATCTTATTACTGTATTTCGACGGTGATGGGGCAATGGTCGCTGACGCCGCCGAGATAGCGGGGACCGGAGTAGGTGCGGAGAGGCTTGTCGCCGGAGTGGCCGGAGTCGCGGACCATGAGAAAAGGGACTCTGAGCACGTTGAAACGGCATCTGGGAGCAAGGAAAGGGGAAGCGAACGCCAGGTCGATAAGCTCCCACTGACCGTTGAAACGGATGCTTCCGAACCTGCAGTCCTTCGAAAGCGGCAGCAGCGAAGGCGACATTGTGTCATAAAGGGGATTGTCCGGCGTGTCGTTGAAATCCCCGAGAGCCAGTCTGGATTTCCATCCGCAGGCCTCCAGCGAATCCGAGACCGCCTTGAGCCTCTCGACAGCCATCTCGCGCCTCCATTGACGTCCACCGCCATATTTCGAAGGATGATGGTTCACAAGGACGGCAATGCTGTCGCCCCCGCCGGTCACAATCTGCGCCAACAAGATATCGCGAGTCCTCAAAGTATCCCCTTCAAACACCCCGGAAACAGGAATCCTCGAAGAGGAAACCAGGGTACAGCTCTCCTTGCGGTATAGCAGGGCACAGTCGATCCCTCTCGGGTCAGGGGAGTCGTAATGGACAATCTCATAGCCGCAGCGGTACAGAGCCGTGCTGTCCACCAGCCGCTGCAGCACACGGCGGTTCTCGACTTCGGCGAAACAGACCACGTCCGGCAGGCCACCCTTGATGTCGTCAACCCAGAAGATAGTCTTGGCGATGGCGTTGCTCTTTGCCTGGAAACGCTTTCGCGTCCAGTGACGTTCGCCTCGGGATGAGAACTCGGCATCGGAAGAATTTGCTCCGGAATCCACATTGTCGAAGAAGTTCTCCAGATTCCAGAACAGGGCAAGAAACAGTATCAACCTTTTCATGCCCCCAATGTAGGCGATGAAAAGGTTGATCCGGCGTCAAAAACCTATCTTTTATTTCTAAAAAGACAGCTTTTATCTTTTTACCTAAATAGCCCTAGTCGATCCTGACATAGCCTTTCACCGGGCTGAGCAGGTAGGAGAACTCGTAGTCTGCGTACGGCAGCATGTACTCAGGGCGTGGAATGGCGCCCCAGCTGTTCACGCAGCCCATACCCATCTGGGCCTTGTCGATAAGGAGGGTGGTGAACGGTGACTTCGCGATTTCCGCAGAGTGGGCGTTGGCCTTGCGCATGCCCTCGTCAAGGGACTCGACGGAGTAGTGGAGCGCCGATGCACTGAAAGGAGCCTCGGAACGCACGCAAAGGCCGTTTCCGGCAGCGTTGAGGATGTTCCACCAGCGGATGTCGGTCTTGGTTCCGGTCTCCTGTGGACGGATGTATGGATAGAACTGCTCGTCCACGCTCTGGCCCCAGATGCCGAGATCCGTGCAGTTGTTGCGGTCGGCGTAGTTCTCGAGCGGGCCGCGGCCATAGTATACGATGCGGTCGAATGATTCCGGCATCACGATCTTCATACCGAAGCGGAACATGTTGGAAACCTCCTTCGCCGGATCTGCCGCCATCTTCTGGCTGATGCGGACCTGACCCTCGGAGTCGATGTCATAGCGGATCTCGAGCTTGGCGATGTCGACGATGTCGAACTTGCAGTCGATGCGGCAGAGGCCGCCTTCCTCTGAATGGCTGATGTCCTCAAGCCTGATTCGAGGGGCCTTCCATGCCGCATACTTGACCTGGAGGTTCGCTCCAAAGTCGTTGTCGGTAGGCGCGCGCCAGAAGTTTGGAGTGATGGCACTTCCTTCCTCAAGCATTTCGCAGCCATTGACTGTATAGCGGGTGATGTATCCGCTGTATCGGTTGATGTCGATAGCGAAATCATTGCCGCGGACCATGAAAAAGCCTTCGTCCTCGCTGAACTGCGGAGCCGCATTCTCGCAGAGCTCCACTGAAAGTTCAGGCTCGCCGCCGAGACAGAGCTGCTGGCGCGCAACGATATGACCGGCAGGAAGCAGACCTTCGCGCTCTTTCTGCTCGTAGCTGACGTTCAGCAGCCACTCGCCGCGGGAGAAGTCCTTGCGGCCAAGATCGATAGCAACGGCAGCGGTCTCCTGAGGTGCCACGTTGAGGCTCTCGACGATGCCGGTCTTGACTGAAATACCGTTGTGAAGCAGCTCCCAGTGCATCCTGTATGCGGAAAGGTCGCGGAAGAAGTTCTCGTTGAAAATAGAAAGCCTGCCGTCGGCGCCGCCGCTGGTCCAGATGTTCTGGTAGATGCGGCCTACCTCGTACATGTGAGGGTTCGGAACGCGGTCAGGAGAGATGAGTCCGTTGTCGCAGAAGTTCTCCGATGACGCGTCATAGCGGTTGAAGTCGCCGCCGTATGCATAGATCATCACCCCGTTCTTTCCCGGCCAGCGTATCGACTGGTCCACGAAATCCCAGATGAAGCCGCCCTGATACTTCGGATACTTGCGCACGAGGTCCCAATACTCCTTGAAGCCGCCGCCGGAATTGCCCATCGCATGAGCGTACTCGCACTGGATGAGCGGCTTGGTCTTGCTTGGATCCTGGCAGTACGTCTCACATCTTTCGTAGCTGTAGTACATAGGGCAGAAGATGTCGGTCTTGCCGTCGATCCTTGCCTGCTCGTACTGTACCGGACGGCTTGGATCCTCTGCCTTGATCCAGTCGTATGCCTTCTCGAAGTTAGGACCGTAGCCGGCCTCGTTTCCGAGTGACCAGAAAATGATCGAAGGATGGTTGAAATAACGCTGGACATTGCGCATGTTGCGCTCCATGTGCATCTTCTCGAATGCCGGATTCTTCGCCAGGGTCTCCTCGTCGTAACCCATTCCATGGGACTCGGCGTTAGCCTCGGCAACGAGGTAGATACCGTACTCGTCGCAGAGCTCGTACCACATCCTGTCATCGGGATAGTGGCAGGTGCGGACCGCGTTGAGGTTGAATTTCTTCATTATCTGGATGTCCTGGATCATGCGATCGCGCGAAACCACATATCCTCCGTCAGGGTCGAGCTCGTGGCGGTCTGCTCCCTTGATGAGGATGGGCTGACCGTTGACGAGGAGCTGGGCATCCCTGATCTCGATCTTGCGCATGCCGACCTTGATAGGGAATACCTCGCCGTTGTATGTTGCCGTGAGGGTATAGAGATACGGATTCTCGGCAGTCCACAGATGGGCGTCATCGACGCGGAGAACGGTATGGATGTCCTTGGTCTTCTTGCCTATCGCCTGCTCGGCAACAGTCCTGCCTTCGGCATCGGTAAGGCTGAGTTTGACCTCGCCTGCTTTCATGTCCTTGAGCTTGATGTCGACCGCCAATGTTCCGTTGCGGAAGTCTGCTTCAAGGTCAGGTGTGACGCGGATGTCCTCGATGCGGCTCTTCTCGCGGGCGTACAGATAGCTGTCGCGTGCGACTCCGCAGAAGTGGAAGAAGTCCTGATCTTCGAGATATGAACCGTCGCACCAGCGGAAGGTCTGGAAGGCGATGAGGTTCTTCGTGCCCGGCTTGATGAACTTCGTCACATCGAATTCGCTCTGTAGCTTGCTGTCCTCGCTGTAGCCTACGTACTTGCCGTTGACCCAAAGGTATATGTTTGAGGTAACGGAACCAAAGCTGACGAAGATGTCCTTGCCGTTCCATGAAGCCGGAACCTCAAGCTCGCGGCGGTATGTGCCGACATGGTTGTTCTGCTCGGGAACGACAGGCGGCTGATTCCTGTACTGCGCACTCCAGGCATAGCCTGCGCTGACGTAGATAGGATCGCCATATCCGTTGAGCTCCCACATTCCAGGTACCGGCATGTCGCCCCAGGCCGAATCGTCGAAGGCCTGGCTCCAGAAAGGTGTCGCGGAGGTCTTCCTGTCGGCGGCAGGATAGGTGTCAGGGCGCTGCCAGGCATGCTCGGCCCAGTGGAATTTCCAGTTGCCGTGGAGAGACACCTTTTCGGAAACAGGGTATGCTCCGCGCATCTCGGCGCGGTTTACGGCATTGGTGTTCGGGTCCTGCCATTCGCGGAAGGACTGAGCAAAGCTGAAAGTCCCGGCTGCAAGCAGCACCAGGATGGATGTGAATATTCTTTTCATCTTATCAGTCGAGCTTTCTGGCGCCATCGGAGATGACAACCGGGTAGATCATTGGCTCATGGCCGTACTTTGCCGCGAATCCGCTCTTGGCCTTCTCGATGAACGAGTCAAAGATTTCGTTGCGGACGAGGTTGATGGTACATCCTCCGAAACCTCCTCCCATGATGCGGGAACCGGTCACGCCACATTCCTCCGCCAGTTCGGCAAGGTAGTCGAGTTCCTCGCAGGATACCTCATAGTCGCGCGAGAGGCCCCAGTGGGTCTCGTACATCTTCTTTCCGACAGTTTCATAGTCTCCGGCCTTGAGAGCGTCACAGACATCGAGAACGCGGCGCTCCTCGCCGATGACGAATCTTGCTCGCATGTAATCCTCTTCGCTGATTTTGTCCTTGACGGCATCAAGCATCTCCATGGTCGCGCCCCTGAGAAGGTCGCGTCCCATTGCCTTTGCCGCACGCTCACAAGATTCGCGACGGTCGTTGTATGGAGATCCTGTCAGCTGATGCTTCACCCGGGAATCAACCAGCACAAGCTTGTGCCCGGTAGGATGGAATGGGAAATACTCATATTCCATGGTCTTGCAGTCAAGACGGATGAGGCAGCCTTCCTTTCCGAAGCAGGAAGCGAACTGATCCATGATTCCGCATTTGACGCCGCAGTAGTTGTGCTCGGTGCTCTGGCCGATGCGTGCGAGTTCGAACAGGTCGATGCCGTTGCCGTTCATCTCGTTGATGGCGTAAGCGAAGACGCTCTCGAGCGCTGCCGAAGACGACAGTCCCGCTCCTGCAGGAACATCGCCGGCAACAACTGTGTCGAAGCCCATGACTTTGCCGCCGCGCTTTATGGTCTCGCGCACGACGCCGAAGATGTAGCGTGCCCAGGCCTGTGCCGGCTTGTCGCTTTCCTCCATGCCGAACTCGGCCATCTCCTCGAAGTCGATGGCGTAAGCCCTGACCTTGTCGAGCCCGTTAGGGGCAATCTTGATCATCACGCCCTTGTCGATGGCGCCTGGGAATACATATCCACCGTTATAGTCGGTATGTTCACCGATGAGGTTGACGCGGCCTGCAGACGCGTACATCTCTCCCTCAGCACCGAAAAGTGCATTGAATTTTTCCTGTATCTTATTTTTCATATCCAGATATTGTAATTCAGAGTGTTTTCAGGCAAGGATGCCCGCCAGCCAGTTCGCATCGACGCGGACAAAGCCCTCGGCGCGCTCCCTGAGCACAGGGTTTCGGCCGATGATGGCCAGTGCGTCCTGATATACGTTGAGGCCGATCACGACCATCTCCAGCTGACCCTTCATAGGGTATGAGAATACCATCTCGTTGTCAGCACCGTCCATCTTGAGATACTTGAACGGGGTTTCCATCATGGCAACCGCATCTTCTCCGCGAAGCTTGTCGCGTTCGATCATCTCCGTCCTGGTGACATACTTGCAAAGCTCGATTGCAATGTCATCCAACCCGTCATCGAAGATCTTGACCTTCTCGATCAGCGAGCCTGTGTCTGCGACAAAACGGAGGGTGTAGTCTTCGGGCAGGGCGCTCATGTCGAAGCCTGCGGCCACCTGAGCCTCGATCCTTTCGTCACCTCCGGTCACCCATATCATGACTTTTTCTTCCGGGTCGTGATAAAGCGGTGTTCCCTTTATCAGGTTGAGCTGGCCGCAATGGGGACATTCCCAAAGGAACGCGCTGCCGTCGAGGACCTTTGCTTTCATTTCAGGGTTCTCGGAGACGTTGATTCCGCTATGGATAACGACTTTGTGAAGCTCGCCGCAGCGGCTGCAGGGAAGGGACTGTTCAGAATGCATCATATGTCGATTTGAGTCCCAAATTTACGAAATTTCAAAAAAGTATATATATTTGGCAGATAGACTAAAACCAAAAACCTGTAGATATGAAAGAAAATTGGAAGTCTGAAGATTGGATGGCGTGCCTCCTTGGCTTCATCGTAATCTTCATTGCGGCCGTTTCGGTCCTTACCGGATGGTTCGATTTTTCTGCGCTCAAGATCGGTACCTGGAGTCTTGGCGAATCTCTCAGCGAGGCTGACGCATCAAAGATCAAGCCTCTCTTCGGACAGTTAACAAGCGGCGCTTTCTGGGGCAAGCTTGTCCTTACCTTCGCTGTTCTCGCAGCAATCTTCAGCGCAGCCGTAAAGATCCAGGGCGGCAAGGTGAAGGAGTATCTCACAGCATTCGTAGCTGTATTCGTACTTGCTCTCATCGTCCGCATCGTCAGTGCGGAGTTTACCCTCAACCGTTATCTTGAGTGGGCATTCTGGGCTCTCATCATCGGTCTGCTCATCTCAAACACCGTGGGTGTTCCTGCGTGGATGAAGCCTGCGATCCGTACCGAGTTCT
This sequence comes from Bacteroidales bacterium, assembly GCA_024398125.1. Taxonomy (GTDB): domain Bacteria; phylum Bacteroidota; class Bacteroidia; order Bacteroidales; family UBA932; genus Cryptobacteroides. Next base: position 50,922 of record JAKSJO010000012.1, on the reverse strand, counting down.
ACATCAAGACCGGTCTCGTGATCATGGGTTTCTCAGTGCTTTTCTCAAACATCGCAAAGTTCGGTCTCTATGGCCTCGCGATCGCTTGGGTTGTAACTCCTATCGTCATCATCTTCATGTGGTGGCTCGGCACCAAGGTTTTCAAGATGGATAACAAGCCTCTCGTCATCACCCTTGCTTCCGCTACCAGCGTCTGCGGTACATCCGCAGCCATCGCTACCGGAGCGGCTTCAAAGGTAAAGAAGGAGGATCTTTCACTTGCCATCTCGATCTCGATCATCTTCACCATCCTCATGATGGTATTCGAGCCTATGCTCATCAAGGCAACCGGCATGTCGCCTATCATGGGCGGTTCGCTCATCGGCGGTACCGTGGACTCAACAGGTGCCGTTGCACTTGCTGGAAGCGCACTCGGCGGAGAGGCTGAGAAGGCTGCTGTCCTCGTGAAGTCGATCCAGAACATCCTCATCGGATTCATCGCATTCTTCGTAGCGCTCTTCTTCGCAACCAAGGTCAACAAGGCCGAGGGCGAGAAGGTCGGTGCCGGCGAGATCTGGAAGCGTTTCCCTAAGTTCGTCATCGGTTTCTTCGTTGCATCACTCGTTGCTTCATTCATCGTTCTTCCTTTGACCGATTCTGCAACCGTGAAGGGCATCAACACCGTACTCGACCAGTACAAGAACTGGGCATTCGTGCTTGCGTTCACCTGTATCGGTCTCGACACCAACTTCAAGTCGATCCTCAAGCAGATGCAGGGCGGCAAGGTTCTCTGGCTCTATCTCATCGGCCAGCTCTTCAACATTGCGCTTACCTTCCTCATGGTATGGTTCGTACTCTCAGGAGCGGTATTCCCAATCCCTGTTCTCGACTAATAGTTTAACATGAACAAGAAGACTGCGGTCAGAATCGTCACCATCATAGTGGCAACGGCGATTCTGGCCGCTGCTGTCTATATCATGACCCACAGGCTGGGTCTTGTCGAAGGTGCGGACTTCGGAGCCGGAGCATATTACTATGCGGACATTCCTGCCGACGAGTACGCAAAGATCGACCCCGAGGGCGCATACACGGCAAAGCTGCCTGTATGGGTCCATGTGGTGCTGTTCCTTGGATGGGGATGGCTCATGTACCGTCTCTGGGACCGCATCGAAAACGGACGCAAGAAATAATTTGCTATATTCGCAGAAAACTGACAAACCATGGCCAAATCAAATAAAGGCAATACCGCGGCTATCGTGGCTATGATCTTCCTTTTCGGAATGATCGCATTCGTAACCAACCTTGCAGCGCCGATCGGCAACATTTGGAAAATGGACGGGCATATCGCCGGCTCCAATGCCCTCGGAATGCTTGGAAACATGATGGTCTTCGCGGCCTATCTGTTCATGGGACTGCCGTCCGGCGCCCTGCTTAAGAAGCGCGGATACAAGTTCACCGTGCTTGCCGGCATCGCGACAGGATTCGCAGGAGTCTTCATCCAGTTCCTTTCCGGCGTCATCACAAGCTTCCCTGCCAACTTCGTGGTCTATCTCATCGGAGCCTTCGTATCCGGCGTCGCTGTCTGCCTGCTCAACACCGCGGCAAACCCAATGCTTACCATACTCGGTGGCGGCGGCAACCGTGGCAACCAGCTCATCCAGATCGCAGGAACCTGCAACTCGACCTTTGGAACCCTGACCCCAATGCTGGTCGGACTCCTCATCGGCACACTCACACCGAAGACAGTGATCTCCGACGTGAACATCGTGCTCTTCCTTGCAATGGCCGTGTTTGCAGCGGCATTCGCCATCATCAGCTTCGTCAAGATAGACAGCCCTGCCGACAATGGAGAAAAGAGCGAAAATCCTCTTAAGTACAGGCATTTCTTATTCGGTTTCATCGCCATCTTCATGTATGTAGGCGTTGAGGTCGGAACGCCTGGAACGCTCAACTTCTTCCTCTCGGACTCAAGTGCAAAGGGTGCGGGTCTCGATCCTTCCATCGCGGCGAAGACGGCCGGCTTCGTTGCAGGAACATATTGGTTCCTCATGCTCGTGGCACGTGTCCTCAGCAGCCTTATCTCCGGCAAGGTATCAAGCCGCGCTCAGCTTACCGCTACAGCGGCAACCGCGGTCCTCTTCGTGGTTGCGGCAATCTTCACCCCAGCCAGCGTCAAGGGCAGCATGCCAGCCTTCACCGGCTCAGGCTTCGAGATGGTTACAGTGCCGTTCTCGGCAATCCTCCTGACCCTTTGCGGACTCTGCACCTCAGTCATGTGGGGTGCCATCTTCAGTCTCGCAACCGAGGGACTGGGAGCAGCGACAGCCCAGGCTTCAGGCCTGTTCATGACCATGGTGGTCGGCGGCGGCATCCTTCCTCTCATCCAGAACTTCATCGCAGACAAGACCGCATACATGACCAGCTACTGGGTCATCGCATTCGGTTTCGCATATATTCTCTGGTATGGCCTCGCAGGTTCACGGCCTAAGAAGGCATAAGTCTCGCGCAAATCATTAAAAAACGGACAATCACTATGGAAAAGGCATACGTGGCAGGCGTCGACATCGGCGGCCAGACAACCAAGATCGGACTCGTAGACCGTGACGGCGGCATCGTCGCCCAGACCGTCATTACATCCAAATATGCAGCAGACGAAGGCGAGGTGTTCCTCAACTCCATCTGCGATACCATCCTCGGGCTTGCAAAGGAAGCCGGAGTCGACACAGTCAAGGGAGTCGGCATCGGAGCTCCTAACGGCAACTACTACAGCGGATGCATCGAATACGCAGTCAATCTTCCGTTCGCAAAGAACAGCAAGGTTCCGATCAAGGCATTCATCGAGGAGAAACTCGGAGTCCCTGTGACCCTTACAAACGACGCAAACGCGGCTGCCGTCGGAGAAATGACCTATGGCAACGCCAAGGGCATGAAGAACTTCATCATGATAACCCTCGGAACAGGCGTCGGCAGCGGCATCATCATCAATGGTGAGCTCGTCTATGGCCATGACGGCTTCGCAGGAGAACTCGGACATGTGAAGGTCATCCGCAGGAACGGACGTCGCTGCGGATGCGGCAGGGAAGGCTGTCTGGAGGCTTATTGCAGTGCAATCGGCATGGCTAAGACTGCCCGCGAATGGCTGGAGACCGGCAAATACCCTGAGAGCCCGCTCAATGCGATCGAGGACATAACATCCAAGGACGTATACGAGGCAGCGGTAAAGGGTGACAAACTCGCACTGGACGTATTCCAGTTCACCGGAAGCCTTCTCGGCGAGGCTTTCGCGGACTTCATCGCGTTCAGCGCTCCGGAGGCAATCGTTGTCTTCGGAGGTCTTGCCCGCTCCGGAGAGTACATCTTCGGACCTATGCGTGCCGCAATGAACGCCAACGTCCTGTCCGTCTGGAAGGATAAGGTCGCAGTCATCCCTTCTGCGTTGAAGGAGTCAGACGCGGCTATCCTCGGCGCTTCGGCACTTGCATGGTAATGTCCTCGCTGGCCGGAAACAAAGACTAGAAATCGACTGAGAATACCATCCCGAAATTATCCAGGGATGCTTTAGGAGCGGCGGTGGCTATAAGGCTTCCGCCGTTTCTTATGTACTGCACTCCAAGACGGGTGTCGAATGGCAGCCAGAGAAAGTTGCCGAGATTGAAGGCGATGGATGCTCCGATGCCGTAAAGGTTCTTGCCCGGATCGGGAATGCCATTGCCATAGAATGCGAACTCTCCGAGGAAGCGGAACTCCATGTTCCTTACATATGCGAGCGGCCCAAGTCCGGCCCAGTCCATGGAAATGGCAGGAAAGGCATATTCAGCGTTCAGGTCTGTCTGGACAGGATAATGCTCGTCAATGAACTTTGTCAGCGCCGCTTCGCCCGTCAGGCCGCCAGGAACGGTATATACATGGCTTTCGCGGAAGTGAGGATGGCTGCCGTTGATCTGGAACTGGTTCATGACCGAAAGTTTCAGGCTGTGACCCTCCAAGAAGCCTGGAAGATAGCCGTAGACATAGGCGTATGCGTTGCTGCTGAACGCACGGGCAATGCCAGGACGGACTCCATAGCCAAGTTCGGCTCCGATTCCAAGGCGGGGATACAGTGCAACGGAAGGCTTCGACAGCATGGAGTATGCGCGCACGCTGAGCCCGAGCTTTGTCAAAGGTGCTACGAGTCCCCGCTGGTATCCCGTGAAGTCAAGATGGTAGTATGTGCCTCCGAAATATGTCTTGGCGGTATGCTCCTGGATCGAACTGTCGAACATGTCGTTGGTAAAGCTCAGCTTGGCCATCGGTATCACACCCTTGTTCCATCCTCCCTTCGAGAAGACAAGAGGGACATAGGTGCGTATGCTTCCGGACACAGAAGGATAGCTGGCGTTGAACCACATCGTCGCAAGCCTGGTTTCTCCGTTGCCGGGAGTATAGATCGACATTATCTTGTAATGACGTACTTCGTCTTCATTCACGTCAACCTGGCCCTCGATTACTGGATAGAGGCCGGAGTATTCGATTTTCGCATGATAGCCGCTCTTTGTTCCGTTCCATGAGTATCCCAGGCTTCCGCTCATTCCATGGTTGTTCTGGAACAGCAGGGTGGCTCCCGGGGCCGCCGCCATATAGAGCTGGTCGAAACTCAGAGACTGGATGCGGTCATAATCGAAATAGATCGGAGCCCACGAATGCAGCCTGAACAGATGTCCTGCCTTGCTGTAGTTCCTGGTCTCGCCGGTGCTGGAGATGGCTGGCTGCTGCGGATTGTCTATGGCAAGCTCGCGCTCCTGGCGGCTCAGTTTTTCGGGTGTCGGAGCCAGCCAGCTCTGGGCGAAGTCGACCTCTCTGCCATCCTGTTCCGGGCTGACGGCTATCAGCCTGCCGTCCTGGCCCAGGGATGAATAGTACAGCCTGCCGTCGATGTGCATGGCGGATGATATTCCGAATCTGGTGCTTGTGAGCTGTCGGACAGAGCCGCCTTCGAGGGTGTACAGCTCATGGACGCCGTTGCGGTCGCTGAGGAATTCGATATGGCCGTCAACGTTCCTGAGCTGCTTTATCTTGCGGGCCTGTGGAGCCAGGACTTCCTTGAATCCCTGGCTGGCGTTGTAGATTCCGAAGCCATCTTCGCCGATTGCGCTGAACAGCAGATCGTCGCCCAGCCATGCGGCCTCGACCGCCTGGAGATTGCCAGGGACGCCTATTCTGAGTATCACGTGGCCGTCGACGGCGTCAAGAACCATAAGCGCGCTGCCTCCTGTGAATGGGTACTCCGTAACGGCGATCAGATTCTTCGATGGATGCGGAGCAGGGTTGAACAGCCTGCCGTTTGTACAGAGGTCGCCGGTGGAACCGTCCACAGGGTCGTACCAGCGTATGATGGAACTTTCCTTCATTTCCCATCGCCTGTCCCGTATGGTCTCGCTCCAGTAGAGCCGCTTCATCGGTTCTGACCACATAAGGCTACCGGTCTGTATGGCAAACGGTCTGAGCTGTTCCACTGTGCCGTCCAGGCTTATGCGTACAAGGTTTCGGCTCGTCCTGAGGCCGCTCTCGATGGCGTAGATGACGTTTCCGTCGCTGGCAGCGCCATTGTATTCCTTGTACGACCGAGGCGTCTCCATGAGCCTTTCTGTGTCCATGAATGGGCCTCGCTGCGCTGCATTGTCAGCCCATTCCCTTGCGAAGCTTTCCGCGATTCCGGTCCAGGCGTCGCGAAGGCGCCTGCCGCTCATTTCCCTGACTGATTTCTGGAAATTGAAGAAAGGATAGCCGAAGTAGCGGTTGAAGATGCGGTCGTAGTAGTTCTTCGTGAACAGCGGCTGGTCGTAGAAGCTGCGCATTCCCGCTATGGTCAGGTAGCCCAGACGGTAATGATCCGGGGTAAACTTTCTTATGGATCCGTATCTCCACTGGTACCAGTTGCGGTAGTCCCCGTTCTCGAATGCGACCATGTTGTACTCCAGGAAATCGGCGCTTCGTCCGCGTCCCATGGATGTAAGGGCTGTCTCGGTGGCTACCGCGTCTCCTTCAAGGAATGCCGGGCCGGTATAGACTGCACACATCGCTCCGGTCCACATCTCGCCGAGGAGTCCGCTCATGAACCTGAATCCCTTGTAGCGTCCGAACTGCATCTGTGCGACATGACGTCCTTCGTGTATGGCCAGTTCCCTTACCCACGGAAGAGGTTCAGGGGAGTATGCGTCAGGGACGGCATACAGTTCCATGCGTCGCGGAGCCCATGCGACCGTTCCGTTGGCGGATGCGTTCAGCGTATGGAGGATGACCGGCATCGGTTTTCTGTATTGCTGGTTGGGAACGAATCCTATGCTGTTTCCGACGGGTATGCGCCAACGTTCCAGCTCCTCGTTGAATACCCTTGCAAGCGAATCCATGCCGCGGGGGTATATCATGTGATAGTCCGCGGACTTGAACTGGCTCCATCTCAGCGATGCGGGGGCGTTGCCCTGCTGGTAGAACTGGGCATTGGCCGCGACTGAGAGCGTCAAAAGCAATATGGCTGCTGCAAGGCGTTTCATGACACAAATGTAAGAAGCTGTTTTGAATATTCAATTTATTGGTCAATTCAAAAAAGCATCAAACTTTTTTACTAACTTCGCACGGAATGTTGTCATTTTTATGAGCGGAAAGAACGTCAATATCATCCTGCTTGCAGCGCTGCTTGCCATGACTCTGTCCTGTGGGACAGGATCCAGACAGGCTCGTCTGCCGATGAGGGCGTTCCCGGAAATCTCCATACCGACCATCTATGACAGCGATGATGCCATTGCTGGCTACATGGCGCAGCACTGGTGGGATGCCCTTCTTGCTCCGGGCGAGTGGTATTCGGATTCCGTGACCGTGAACGGTGTCGCACTCGACAACGTCATGATGGCAATGGGAACCTATGCCGACTGCTTGTCCGCAATCCCGGTCAAGGACGCCGCAAAGGCTCTGGGAGGACTTCATACCAAGCTGGAGGAGCACATGAAGGCAGATACGGCCTCTTCTGCATACCGCGTGATCGTCAATCTCGTCGAGAAGTATCTCTACGATCCGAACTCTCCATATCGCAACGAGGATATCTATCTTCCTTTCGTGAAGGCGGTATCTGAGTCTGAGTTCATACCCGAGGAGGTCCGTGCCAGCTATGCCCATGCCGCTGAGATGTGCGCCCTGAACCAGTATGGCACCCCTGTCCCTGACTTCGGATTCAAGGATATCTCCGGCAGGATGCACCATCTCTACGAGGTCAAGGCCGGGCATGTCCTGCTGTTCTTCTCGAACCCGGGCTGCTATGCCTGCCGCGGCATCATCGAGCATCTGAACGGAATGCCGGAGGTGGACAGGATGATAGCGGATGGCCGCCTCGCCGTCGTCAACGTATATATCGACGAGGAGCTGGATGACTGGAAGGAGTATCAGTCCTTCTATCCAAAAAGCTGGTATAACGGATACGATCCCGACTATGTGATAAGGACGGATCGGCTTTATAACGTACGCGCAATCCCTTCGCTGTACATCCTTGATTCGGAGAAGCGCGTGATTATGAGGGATGCCCCGGAAGAAAGGGTATTCGAATGGATTGAACATAATAACCAATTGCAATAATAATATGGAAATCAAGAAAGAACTGTGGGCAGTTGCTCCAACTGGCCAGGACATCTACAAGTACACAATCACCAACAGCAAGGGCGCCAGCGTCGTTCTCGGCAGCTACGGTGCAGCAATCGTATCGATCAACGTTCCAGACAAGGACGGCGTTATCGGCGACGTTGTTCTCGGTTACCCTAAGGCAGAGAGCTACTACGGCGACGGTCCATTCTCAGGCAAGGTTCCTGGACGTTTCGCAAACCGTATCGCAAAGGGTAAGTTCACCCTCGACGGCAAGGAGTACACCCTCGCAATCAACAATGGTGAGAATCACCTCCACGGCGGCCCTACCGGCTACGCTGAGAGAGTTTGGGACAGCCGTATCGACGGTTTCGCAGTAGAGTTCATGTACTACTCTGAGGATGGTGAGGAAGGTTATCCTGGAAACCTCAAGGTCGTTACCCGCTACGAGTGGAGCGAGGACAACGAGCTTACCATGACCTTCACCGGTGAGTGCGACGCTCCTACCGTTGTAAACCTCGTAAACCACGTTTACTTCAACCTCGAGGGCGAGGGCGCAGGCAACATCTTCGACCACATGCTCCAGCTTAACAGCTCAGAGTTCCTTCCTACCGACGCAGGTCTTATTCCTCTCGGAGCACCAGCTCCAGTAGCAGGCACACCGCTTGACTTCCAGAACGGCAGAAGAATCGGTGACGATATCCTCAACTTCGACTACGAGCCTCTCAAGATCGGAAAGGGTTACGACCACTGCTTCCTCATCGACGGCGCTCAGCCTGGACAGCTCCAGAAGGCAGCTACCCTCTGGTCAGAGAAGACTGGCCGTCAGCTCGACATCACCACCACCCAGCCAGCTATCCAGATCTATACCGGCAACTTCGTAGGCGGCAGCCCAGAGGGTATGTGCGGACGCAGCTACAATGACTACGAGGGTGTGGCAATGGAGACCCAGCACTATCCAGATTCACCTAACCAGCCAGAGTATCCTTCAACCGAGCTCCGTCCTGGCCAGGTTTACCAGGAGGCTACTGTATACGCTTTCTCAGTAAGAAAGTAATTCTTAATGAAGCAATATCTTGACTTACTTCGCGACATCCGTGAAAACGGTGTCGTAAAGACGGATCGCACCGGCGTCGGAACACAATCTGTGTTCGGACGCCAGATGCGTTTCGACCTTTCCCAGGGCTTTCCTCTCCTGACCACCAAGAAGGTCCATCTCAAGTCCATCATCTATGAGCTCCTCTGGTTCATTGCCGGAGATACCAACATCAAGTACCTCAAGGACCATGGTGTGAGCATCTGGGATGAATGGGCAGACGAGAACGGCGACCTCGGCCCTGTCTATGGGCATCAGTGGCGCAGCTGGCCAGCACCTGACGGCACAGCCATCGACCAGCTCTCAAACGTAATCGAGACAATCAAGAACCACCCTGATTCAAGAAGAATCATGGTGAGCGCGTGGAATCCAGGCGAAGTCGACAAGATGGCCCTGCCTCCTTGCCACTGCCTGTTCCAGTTCTACGTGGCTGACGGCAAGCTTTCTTGCCAGCTCTATCAGCGCAGTGCCGATACCTTCCTCGGCGTTCCGTTCAACATCGCATCGTATGCGCTGCTGACCATGATGATCGCCCAGGTCTGCGGCCTGCAGCCGGGAGAATTCATCCATACGACGGGAGACACACATATCTACCTCAACCATTTCGAGCAGGTGGAGCTCCAGCTCTCACGCGAGCCTAGGGCGCTGCCGAAGATGAAGATCAACCCTGAGGTAAAGAGCATCTTCGATTTCAAGTACGAGGATTTCACCCTCGAGGATTATGACCCATGGCCTGGCATCAAGGCCCCAGTAGCAGTCTAGCATGGAAATCTGTATTATCGCAGCGGTTTCGGAGAACATGGCCATCGGCCGCAATGGCGACATGCCATGGCACATCGCCGAGGACTTGAAGTTCTTCAAGAGGACGACCCTTGGATGCCCGGTCATCATGGGCCGCAAGACCTGGCTGTCTCTGCCTCGCCGACCTCTGCCAGGCCGCAGGAACATCGTCCTGACGCGAAGCGGAAACCCGATAGAGGGTGCTGAGACCGTAAGGTCGCTCAAAGAGGCATACGCAGCCCTCGGGGACTGTGAAAAGTGCTTCATCATGGGCGGAGGTTCAGTCTACAAGGCTGCGATCGACGATGCAGATACGCTTTACCTCACCCATATCCATGCCGAGGTCGGCGACGCCGATACATTCTTCCCTGAGCCGGATATGACACAATGGGAGGTCTCGGAGCGCTCAGAGATGCAGAAGGACCCGGAGACGGGCTTCGATTTTGAATTCGTCACATACAGACGGATTGAAGAAAACCGCGTGAGCGGAGAATAAAAGGCTGTTCCCAAGTCACAGCAGCCTGACGAACTTGACAAAAATGGAAAAACAGAGAGAAACTTTCGGCAGCAGATTCGCTGTCATCATGACTCTTGCCGGTTCAGCGATAGGACTCGGCAATATCTGGAGATTCCCATATATGGTGGGAGAGAACGGAGGGGCGGCATTCATCCTGCTCTATCTGTTCTTTTCTTTTTTCTTTTCGCTTCCGATCTTCATGGTCGAGTCCATCATCGGACGCCGCAGCGGAGCCAACTGTCTCGGTGCGGTCAAGAAGCTTGGCGGAGGCGGTGTCTGGAAAGTCCTTGGATATCTTTCCATCATAACCCCGCTCATCATCGTATCATACTACAGTGTCATCGGTGGATGGTCCATTGAATTCTTTGCCAAGGCCATCACCCTGTCTTTCCTCAATGCCGATCCCGACAGTGTAAACGGCATGTTCGGAGACTTCATCTCCGGATTCTGGGGACCGACCATCTTCTTCACCCTCTTCCTCGCCGCATCGTGCCTTATCGTTGCCGGCGGAGTGAAGAAGGGCATCGAGAAATTCAGCAAGATCTGCATTCCTCTCCTTTTCATCATGGTGCTCCTCATCATGATCTTTTCAGTCAGCCTTCCCGGCGCATCGGCCGGTATCGACTATCTCGTCAAGCCTGACTTCTCCAAACTGACATTTGCAGGATGTGCCGCCGCTCTCGGACAGTCGTTTTTCTCGCTGTCCCTCGGCATGGGCATCATAATCACATACTCCTCTTACGTAAGCAAGAGCGAGAACCTCATGGCCTCGGGCGCTTATACCGCCATCTTCGACACAATCTTCGCAATGATGGCCGGTTTCGCGATCATGCCTGCTGTCTTCATGGCGGGAATCAAGCCTTCGGCAGGTCCCGGACTCATTTTCCAGACCCTCCCTTACATCTTCACCAAGATGGGAGTGACAATGCCTTGGCTCAGCTCGGCGGTCGCTGCGATCTTCTTCATGACCATCATAATCTCGGCGCTTACATCTTCGGTGTCGCTCATCGAGGTCGGCGTTGCCTATCTGGTCGAGGAAAAGAAATTCAAAAGAGGAACCGCAGCCATCATCGTCTTTGCCGGAACATGGATCGTCGGTCTCCTCTGTTCGCTGTCGCTCGGACCTGCACCTAGCCTGTCGATTCTTGGCAAGCCTGTGTTCGACGCGCTCGACATGTTCTCGTCCAACTTCCTGCTCCTCATCGGCAGCTTCCTTGCTGTGCTCCTGGTCGGCTGGAAGATGTCCAAGGCTGACGTCCGCGACGAGTTTACCAACGGCGGCAGCCTCAAGAAGAATGACGCCATCTTCGGCGTTCTCTATTTCATCATCAGATATGTCACACCAGTCGCTCTGGTGTTCATCTTCATAACAAACTTCATCCTTTAATGGCTAAGAGAGAAACTTTCGGAAGCAGATTCGCCGTAATCATGGCGATGGCCGGTTCGGCGATCGGACTCGGCAATATCTGGCGCTTTCCATATACCGTAGGTGAGGGTGGCGGTGCCGCCTTCATAATCGTATATCTCATTTCGTCACTTTTCCTTGCCATGCCGATCTTCATGGCGGAAAGCATCATCGGACGTACCGCCCATGCGGGTACCTTCGGATCCATGGAAAAGCTTGCTCCCGGCACCAAGTGGAAGTATGTCGGCCTGCTGACCGTAATCGCGCCGCTTATCCTCGTATCTTACTACAGTGTGGTCGGAGGATGGTCGTTCGAATACCTGCTTAAGGCTCTCAGCTTCAGCTTCAATGCTGATTCCATGGACCAGATCGACTCCATGTTCGGCAGTTTCATATCCGGGACCTGGGGTCCTCTGCTCTGCCACACACTGTTCATCACCGCCACCTGCCTTATCGTGCTCGCCGGCGTGAAGAACGGAATCGAGAAGTTCGCAAAGCTGACCATGCCGCTGCTTTTCATCCTCATCGTCCTGATAATGATCTACGCAGTGAGCCTTCCAGGCGCTGCCCAGGGCGTAGAGTACATGCTCAAGCCTGATTTCTCCAAACTCACCGGCCGTGCTGTGGCATCTGCAATGGGCCAGTCATTCTTCTCCCTGTCCCTGGGTGTCGGCGTTATCCTGATCTATTCGTCATATATCAGCAAGGAAGAGAACCTTCTGTCTTCAGGTCTCGGCACAGCAGGCTTCGACCTCATGTTTGCCATGATTGCCGGCTTTGCCGTCATGCCGGCCGTATTCGCTGCCGGAATCGAGCCTGGCGCCGGTCCCGGCCTCATCTTCCAGACAATGCCGTATATCTTTGTCAAGATGGGCATGGATGCTCCTTGGCTCAGTGCAATCGTCTCAATCCTTTTCTTCCTTACAATCTTTGTTGCGGCGCTGACCTCTTCGATTTCCATGGTTGAGGCAGGTGTCGCATACCTTACCGAAGAAAAGGGCTTGTCCCGCAAGAAAGCTGTATTCGTGATCCTTGCCCTTACATGGACTCTCGGCGTGTTCTGTTCGCTTTCATTCGGACCTCTTGCCGATGCAAAGATTTTCGGCTCCACCATTTTCGAGGCATGTGACAAGCTTATCTCCAATTACCTGATGGCAATCGGAGGCTTCCTCTTCACAATCTTCGTAGGCTGGAAGATGTCGAAGGAGACCGTAAGGAACGAGTTCACCAACAATGGCAAGTTCAAGTTCAACGACAAGGTCTTCGGAGCGGTATATTTCATCATCAGATTCGTTGCCCCTGTCGGTATCGTGGCCATCTTCCTGACAAACCTTCTTTTCCAGTAGGCTATGGCACAGAGAGAGACTTTCGGAAGCAGGTTTTCGATTATCATGGCTATGGCGGGTTCGGCAATCGGGCTCGGCAACATCTGGCGTTTCCCATATACCGTAGGTGAAGGAGGCGGCGCTGCCTTCATCATTGTCTACCTTATCTCCACCCTTCTTCTCACGATGCCGGTCTTCATGGCCGAAAGCATCATCGGAAGGACTGCCCAGGCCGGCACCTTCGGAGCGATGCAGAAACTCGCTCCGGGATCGAAATGGAAGTGGATGGGATTCCTTACAGTCATCACCCCTCTTATCATTGTCTCATACTACAGCGTGGTCGGAGGATGGTCGTTCGGATACACGATCAAAGCCCTCGGCCTCAGTTTCAACGCTGATTCCATAGACAGTATCGACGGTATGTTCGGCAGGTTCACAACCTCCGCCTGGACACCTATCTTATGCCACACGTTATTCCTCGGTTCGACCTGCCTGATCGTCCTCCGCGGCGTCAAGAAGGGCATCGAGAAGTTCGCCAGCATAACCATGCCGCTTCTTTTCATCCTGATTCTCATCATCATGGTCTATTCCATCTCGCTTCCGGGAGCTTCGGCAGGTCTGGAGTACATGCTCAAGCCGGACTTCTCCAAGCCTGACGGCAAGACCATAGCGGCCGCGATGGGCCAGTCGTTCTTCACGCTTTCGCTGGGAACAGGCTCCATCCTGACCTATGCCTCGTATGTCAAGAAGGATGAAAACATCCTGATCTCCGGACTTGGAACAGCAGGTTTTGACCTTCTCTTCGCTATGATTGCGGGCTTTGCAGTCATGCCTGCCGTATTCGCTGCCGGAATCGAGCCTGGAGCGGGTCCGGGACTGGTTTTCGAGACTCTTCCTTACATTTTTGCCAAGATGGGTGCAGATGCACCATGGCTCAGCGCAGCAGTCTCCATCCTGTTCTTTGTAAGCATCCTGTTCGCAGCCCTCACCTCTTCCATCTCGATGATCGAGGTCGGCGTGGCATATCTGGTCGAAGAGAAAAAGATGACAAGAGGCAAGTCTGTGCTCCTGCTCTTCCTGAGCTGCTGGGCGCTTGGCGTAATCTGTTCGCTGAGTTTCGGTCCGCTTGCCGGCATATCAGTTCTCGGCAAGACCATCTTCGAGTTCTGCGACAGTCTTACTTCGGACTATCTGATGGCATTCGGAGGCCTCCTCTTCATCCTTTTTGTTGGTTGGAAGATGTCAAAGGCAACGGTTCGCGAAGAACTCACATGCTTTGGAAAATCGAAGCTCAACATTGCGCTCTTCCCATTGCTCTATTTCCTTATCAGGTATGTCGCTCCGTTTGGAATCATAGCGATTTTCATTACCAACCTTATCTGGTAGTTGTCTTGCATAATTTTTGAGAATAAGTCATTCTTAAAAAATAACTTGGTAATCTTTATGTGTCTTTCATGTCCATATTCAATTATTCATCGGTCACGTAGCTACTGCTACGCTCCCTCTTCATAATTGAATCTGTCCTATGAAATCCACTATAAATCTTTACCAACTTATTTTTTCATCATTCCTAAATGGCTATATTTGCGAATGTCTCGTAGAGACAGAGTCGTAAAAAAGAAATTAAAAAGTAACGGATATGAAAAAGTTTTTTCTTTCACTCGGCTGTGCCGCTATGCTTCTTTCAAGCTGCGGCAGCCTTTCGAATCTCGCTAATGGCTCAATGATCGGTGGCGCTGCCGGCGCTGCAGTAGGAGCAGGTGTAGGCGCTCTCATCGCAAAGGATGGCAAGGGAGCCGCTATCGGTGCTGCTATCGGAACCGCGTTGGGTGCAGGTACCGGTGCTGTCATCGGACACAAGATGGACCAGAAGGCAGAAGAGCTCGCAAAGATCGAGGGCGCACAGGTTGACACCGTGCTCGATGCAAACAACCTCAAGGCTATCAAGGTCACCTTCGACAGCGGAATCCTCTTCGCTTTCAACAGCAGCAACCTCAGCGATGCATCGAAGACCAACCTTAAGAAGTTCGCAGAGACCATGGCTGACATGCCTGATACAGATCTCAGCATCCAGGGCCATACCGACAACAAGGGAACCCATGAGGTCAACGAGAAAGTATCACTCCAGCGTGCACAGGCTGTCGCAAACTACCTCCAGAGCTGCGGTATGAATGCCGACAGATTCAGCGTAGAGGGTCTCGCATACGACGTTCCTGTAGCAAGCAATGATACCGAGGCTGGCCGCCAGCAGAACCGTCGCGTTGAGGTTTACATCACCGCAAACGAGGACATGATCAAGGCTGCTGAGTCTGCTCAGTAATCGATAATCAGACAACTGCAAGAGGGACGACCGTCATGGCCGTCCCCTTTGCGTGCAAGAAAGGGCCGGTAATGAGAGGCAAAAAAGAGAAGATTATAGAAGACACCCCGCTGCTGAAACAGTATTTCAGCATCAAGGCACAGAATCCAGATGCTGTGCTGCTTTTCCGTGTGGGCGACTTCTACGAGGCATACAGCGACGATGCAGTACTGATCAGCAAGGTGCTCGGCATCCAGCTGACCCACAAGAGCAATGGCGAGAAGGGCGAAACCGAGATGGCGGGCGTTCCGCATCATGCCATGAACGTCTATCTGCCGAAACTCGTCCGTGCCGGCTACAAGGTTGCGGTATGCGACCAGCTCGAGGATCCCAAGCTGACCAAGAAGCTTGTCAAGAGAGGTGTGACCGAGATCGTCACTCCCGGTGTCGCATTCGGCGACGAGATGCTGAACCGCAACGAAAACAACTTCCTGGCGGGTCTGTCATTCGGTCGAGACAAGGTCGGCGCTGCTTTCCTGGATGTGTCTACGGGAACCTTCAAGCTTGCCCAAGGCCCTATGGAATACATTTCCGCCCTCTTCGCGACCATGGCTCCAAAGGAGCTTATCGTTCCGCGCGAGGCTGCCCGCGAGGTGGCGGATGGAATAGGTGCCGGCTGCTGCCTGACCACCCTTGATGAGTGGGCCTTCGTGCTCGACGCAGCAGAAGAAAAGCTCTGTCGCCAGCTGGGAGTAAACTCGCTCAAGGGATTTGCCGTTGAGGGCGCTCCGCTGGGCATCCAGGCGGCCGGAGCACTTCTCGTTTATCTCGAACAGACACATCACAGCGGCCTCCAGCATATCTGCTCACTTTCACGCATAGACGAATCCAGCTTCGTCTGGATGGACCGTTTCACAGTCAGGAATCTTGAGATCTTTGCTTCCACCGCGGGAGCCGAGGGCACATCTCTGCTTGACGTGACTGACCGCTGCTGCACACCAATGGGCTCGCGTTTGCTGCGCCAGTGGATGGCGATGCCGCTCAAGAGCCTTCCTGAGCTCGCTGCGCGACATGATATCGTCCAGTACATGCTCGACAAGCCATTCCTCCGAGGAGATCTTCGTGGCCTACTGGACCAGGTCGGAGACCTTGAGCGCCGTGTCTCAAGAGCCGCTGCCGGCAAGATCCTGCCGCGCGAGCTTGCGTCTCTCGGACGCAGTCTCGGACAGATGCGCCCGATCAGGGAGCTCTGCGGCTCAGATGACGCCCCGTCGGCTCTACGCCTGCTTATGGAACGCTCCAGTGACTGTGAATCTCTCGTCCACCTGATAGGGAATACACTCTGCGAGGACCCAGCCGTATCGGTAGGCAAGGGCGACATAATCGCAGCCGGAGTCAATGCCGAGCTCGACGAACTGCGCGAACTCAGCCGAGGAGGCAAGGAATACCTTCTCGCGATGGAAAAGCGCGAGGCGGAACGCACAGGAATCCCCGGTCTCAAGATAAAATACAACAACGTTTTCGGCTACTATATCGAGGTCCGCAATTCTGCGAAGGACCGTGTCCCTGAGGACTGGGTGCGCCGCCAGACCGTTGTAAATGCTGAAAGATACATAACCGAGGAGCTAAAGGAATACGAGTCGAAGATACTTTCGGCCGAAAGCAAGATCTATGAGCTCGAATCTGCCCTGTTCGCAGGGCTTGTCCGCAGCGTCCAGGCATCGGTAAGGGAGATCCAGGAGAACTGTCTCATACTTTCACGTCTCGATGTGCTCACCGGCTTTGCCCTGACCGCCGAGGAATGGAACTATTGCCGTCCCGAAATGAACGAGAGCCGCGTACTCGACATCCGTGCCGGACGTCATCCTGTGATCGAGCAGATGATGGCTGCCGGAGACGAGTATGTCCCTAACGACCTCTACCTTGATTCCGAGCAGCAGCAGATCATCGTGCTGACCGGTCCGAACATGGCCGGTAAGTCTGCGCTCCTGCGCCAGTCCGCACTCATCGTGCTGCTTGCCCAGATCGGTTCGTTCGTGCCTGCCGACAGCGCTTCGATAGGCTGGTGCGACAAGATATTCACGCGTGTCGGCGCTACCGACAACATTTCCCGTGGCGAATCGACATTCATGGTCGAAATGCTCGAGACTTCCATGATCATGCACAACCTCTCCGAGAGGTCGCTGGTACTCATGGACGAAATCGGCCGCGGAACCTCTACTTACGACGGCATGTCCATCGCGCGCGCCCTGGTAGAGTATCTCCATGAGCATGGTCGCGGGGCAAAGACTCTCTTCGCAACGCATTATCATGAGCTGAACGACATGGAGGGCCTTTATCCTAGAGTCAAGAACTTCCATATCGCTGTGAAGGAACAGGGCCGCAAGGTCATCTTCCTCCGCAAGCTCAAAGAGGGTGGCGTAGCCCACAGTTTCGGTATCCACGTGGCAAGCATGGCCGGAATGCCGAAAGAAATCATACGCTCGGCTGAACGTACACTTGAGGAACTCGAGAGCGGCAATGCGTCTCTGTCGGCTCTCGTCCATAAAAGTGCTCCGGCCGAGGTCAGAAAGGTGGCGGAGGCGGCTCCGGAGATACAGCTTTCGCTCTTCGCCCTTGACGATCCTACACTGAGCAGCATACGTGATTCGCTCAAGGCTGCGGATCTCGACAACATGACCCCATTGCAGGCTTTCGACCTGCTGCGAAGGATGAAACAGGAAGTCGGTCTATGAAAAGAGTGCTGATAATCGCATACTACTGGCCGCCGGCAGGCGGTTCTGGAGTACAGCGCTGGGTGAAGTTCTCGAAGTATCTTCCATCCCAGGGCTGGCAGCCGGTTATCTATACTCCTCTCAACCCCGAGATAACATCGGTTGACGAGACCCTTCTGGCGGATATCCCCGCCGAGGCAGAAGTGATAAAGACAAGGATTGTCGAGCCATATTCCGCATATCGCATGATAATGGGCTCGAAGCAGTCTACGGACATGAAAACCCTCATGAACGATGGCAAGACAGCTGCAACCGGCGGAGAGGTCAATCCTATCAATAACGACGGCAGGCTGTCGCTGAAGAAGAGGCTGTCGCTGTTCATAAGAGGAAACTTCTTCATCCCGGATCCCCGTGTCTGGTGGGTGCGCAGCTCAGTGAAATACCTGAAAAAGTACCTCAAGGAACATCCTGTCGACGTCATCGTCACCACCGGCCCGCCTCACTCGATGCACCTTATAGGGCGCAGGTTGGCAAAGGAGACAGGTCTGCCGTGGATCCCGGACTTTCGCGACCCATGGACAAAGATATTCTACTATAAGCATCTTCACCTTACCGCCTGGGCGGACAGGAAGCATCACAGACTTGAGCAGGCCGTCCTCGATGATGCTGCGGCAGTTCTGACGGTGACGCCTGCGGTACAGGCCGACTATCAGGCAAGGACCAAGACCCCTGTGGAGATGATCACCAACGGCTTCGATACCGACGACTTCGCTGCCGAGCCACAGAAGCATGAAGGTTTCAATGTGGTACATACAGGGCTGTTCGCGGCTGCGGGCAATCCAACGGCGTTCTGGGACCTCCTTGCAGGCCGCTGCGCCAGGGATGAGGAGTTCAGGAGCGCCCTTCGGATCAGGCTTTCGGGCAAGACCGATGCCGAGATTTTCGAGGCGATAAGGGAACGCGGGCTGGATGCCAATCTGGTCGATAACGGCTACGTCAACCACGAGACGGCTGTCAGGGAACAGCGCTCGGCCGATCTGTTGCTGCTGCCGCTGCGCCAGGAACCTGAATATGCAATGATACTGCCGGGAAAGCTTTTCGAGTATCTTGCTGCAAAGAAGCTGGTGCTGGGCATAGGCCAGCCTGACGGTGCCTGTGCAAAGGTTCTGGATGAGACCGGCGCTGGCGAGATGTATGGCTGGGAGGATTCCGAAGGCATGGAATCGGTGCTGGACAAGGCATGGAAGGCATACCGGGACGGGACGGACCCTGTCGTGCCTGAACGTTTGGAAAAATACTCACGCAAGGCGCTTACCGAGCGGCTGGCAATTCTGCTGGATTCGGTGCGTCGTGCTGAATAATGAACTGATATGAAGATTGACAAGAAGATATTCTATTATCTGGGAGCAGTCGTACTGTTCCTGATTCTCGCTTACGCCTTTGTACCGCAGGTGCTCGGAGGCAAGATCGTCAACCAGAGCGATATTTCCGGCTATGTCGGCATGTCGCACGAGATGAACGAGTGGAACAAGGCCAATCCGGATGATCCGACAGCGTGGTCGGATTCCATGTTCGGTGGAATGCCTACCACAGTGATCTCTGCGCCAAAGCGTGGCGACTGGACCCAGCCTGTATATGACCTGCTGACTCTTGGAAAGCGTCCGGCAACCTGGCTTTTCGCGTCCATGCTGGGAGCCTTCCTGCTCATGCTGTCGTTTGGCATCAGTCTGCCTGTCGCTGTCGGCGGTGCAATAGCCGTAACCTTCTGTGCCTATAACCTCCAGATCATCCAGGTAGGCCACAATACCAAGATGCAGGCGATAGCGTTCATGCCTTGGGCTCTTGCGGGACTGGTTGCCTGTTACCGTCTGGCTCTGTCCAAATGTGGTAAATGGCTCCCCAAGACAGTCCTGGCCGCGGTTCTGTTCGGTTTTGGAATCGCTCTCCAGGTCAAGGCGAACCATCAGCAGATAACCTACTATCTCGCGATAATGGTGCTGCTTTATGCAGTCACCGTGCTTGTGTGGCTTCTTTTCAGCGCAGAGCGCCGCAAAGACCTCGGCCGCTTCTTCGCGGCCTCGGCCTGCCTGCTCGTCTTCGGACTCGCCGGCATCGCCACCAACGCCAACAAGCTCATCCCTATCTACAAGTACACACCTCACTCCATGCGTGGAGGCTCCGAACTCGTGTCGGAAAAAGCTTCTGACGGCGGCGAAGGACTCTCGCTCGACTATGCTACCGCATGGTCATACGGCTGGGAGGAACTTCCAAATCTCATGATTCCAAACTTCAACGGTGGTTCATCGGCCGGAGCCGTGAACCCTGATAATTCCGCAACCATAGACGTCCTCCGCCAGGCCGGCCAGTCCAACCTCAAGGAGGTAGCTAAGAACCTCCCGATGTACTGGGGACCTCAGCCATTCACCGCCGGTCCTATGTACATGGGTGCGATAACCGTCTTCCTGTTCATCCTCGGACTCATGTTCTGTGAGGGCAAGGAGAAATGGTGGGTCGTGGTATCTGCCGTGCTGTTCATCCTTCTTTCACTTGGCAGCCACTTCATCGGCTTCACCAGGTTCTGGTATGACCACGTGCCGTTCTACAACAAGTTCAGGACGGTCAGCATGGGCCTCGTAGCCCTTCAGCTTGTTCTTCCTGTGCTTGGCTTCATGGCGCTCGACGCTGTTGTCCGCAACGCCGAACTTGCCGAAAGGTTCAAGAAGAAGGGCTGGATCGCCCTTGCAATAACCGGTGGCTTCTGTGCCCTTATGTTCCTCATTCCTGGCCTTGCCGGCAACTTCTTCAGCCAGTCCGACGCGACCCAGCCTGAGGTTCTGATCACCGCGTTCATGAAGGACCGCGTCATGCTTCTCCGCAACGACGCTCTCCGCTCCCTGCTTTTCATCCTTGCCGCATTCGGTATCCTTTACTGGGGTGCAATGATTCCTTCTTCGGCAAAGGAAAGCTTCAGGACGCATCCTGAGATGGGCTTCAGCCGCCGCCGTACCGCAGCGCTGCTGGTCTGCTTCCTCGTGCTCCTTGACCTTTTCCCTGTTGCGAAGCGCTATCTCAACTCTGACGATTTCGTAACCCCAAAGAACTTCAACAGCCAGTTCGACAAGCGTCCTGTCGATGAAATGATTCTTGGCGACGAGGATCCTTCATACCGTGTGCTTGACCTGAGTGTGAACGTATTCAACGACTCGCATCCGTCATACTGGCACAAGAACATAGGCGGTTACAGCCCTGCCAAGCTCCAGCGCTACCAGGACCTCATCGACCGCCATCTTACCGCCGAGTGCAACGCCATCTATTCCGAGATTGCCGAGGCTGCGACCATCAAGGAAGCAATCGATATGATAGGCTATCATCCGGTCCTTTCCATGCTGAACACACGCTACATCATCCTTGGCGATGACGTGGCTCCTCTCATATATCCGTACGGAAATGGCAACGCCTGGTTCGTAAGTTCGCTCTGCCGTCCAAAGGACAAGAATGAAGAGATTGACCTCCTCAGCAAGGTGGATCTTGATGAGACAGCCATCATTGCAGACGATTTCGCCTGGGCCCAGGAGAAGCTTGAAGCAACGCCGGCCGACACAACTGCATCTATAGAGATGACATATTACGCTCCAAACGAGCTCCGTTACAGCTATTCTTCCGAGAAGGAGGCTGCGGCTGTATTCAGTGAGGTATACTATCCCGAGGGCTGGCATCTCTGGCTGGCTGACGGTGGTGTGCGTGGCGAGGAGATCCCTCTGTTCCGTGCCGACTGGCTGCTGAGAGGTGCGTTCCTTCCTGCTGGAAACCATGAGCTCGTGATGCGTTTCGAGCCTGAGTCATATATCATGAGCGCAAGGATTTCCCGCTGCGGCTCGATACTGCTGATACTTGCACTGCTCGGCTCCGGCGCCGCTGCAGTTCTGGCTGCCCGTAAAAAAGAAGAATAACATGGAAGTTAGAGCAAAGAAAGCCCTCGGTCAGCACTTCCTGACCGACCAGAGCATCGCCCGCGGAATCGTGGACGCGCTTACGAACGACCCGGCAGCACCGCGTGACGTGCTGGAGATCGGTCCGGGAATGGGCGTCCTGACCCAGTATCTCATCCAGCGCGACGACATCGACGCCCGCATGATCGAGATAGACACGGAGTCTGTGGAATACCTGCTGACTCATTTCAACGGCATGCAGGGCCGCCTCATGGAGGGAGATTACCTCAAGCTCAAGATGGAGGCCATCTTCAAGGGTCCGTACCGTGTAATCGGCAACTTCCCATACAATATCTCGTCCCAGATCTTTTTCAAGATTCTGGAGGACAAGGACCGTGTCCCTGAGGTTGTCTGCATGATCCAGAAGGAGGTCGCAGACCGCATCGCCGAGAAGCCGGGAAGCAAGACTTACGGAATCCTTTCGGTTCTGCTCCAGGCATGGTATGACATTGACTATGTCATGACGGTCGGTCCAGGCGCCTTCGCTCCGCCTCCAAAGGTCAAGTCGGCCGTGATACGCCTCCGCCGCAACGGCAGGAATGATCTCGGCTGCGACGAGGCATTGTTCAAGAAGGTTGTCAAGACGGCCTTCAACCAGCGCCGCAAGACCCTCCGCAATGCTCTCAAGCTTATGATCAACGAATGGTCGACAGCTCATGACGGCGCCGCTCCGGCCTGGGCTGCAGATGCTGTATTCGATCTTCGCGCCGAGCGTCTAGGCGTCGAGGACTTCGTTGCACTGACAAAGCTTTTTGAAAACTAAACAACTGTAAATATGAAAAAGATCATCATCGCAATTGCCCTCATGGCTGTTTCGGCCTTCTCTGCAAATGCCCAGAAGATATCTATGTCAGCCGAGGCTTTCGGCGGCAAGGGACTTGAATTCGTCAATATCAATGGAGGAGCAAACTTCGTTGTCGGCTATGAATTCAATGATGCGTTTTCTTTTGGAGTCGGTGTGGGTGGACGTTACAATGATGGACATTTCCGCCATTTGACCAAGACGATCACTGAAATGAGCGGCCAGGGAAAGACCACGGAGTCCAGCCTCAATCACAAGGAGATCCTTGTACCTGTCTTCGCCCGCGCAAAGTATATCTTTACCGGAATCGACATGTCTAATACCGGAAGACTTCAGCCGTATGTTGCCATCGATGGCGGTTATTCCGTAAACGTTCTGGCGATGGCCCCATCTGCCGATTGGGAAGGCAGTGTGAATACCAATGCCGGAGGTCTTTTCTACGCACCTCAGCTTGGTCTTGATTCTGACAGGATGTACCTCTCGGTCGGTCTTGAGATGCAGGCAGTGAAGCAGGTTGAAGACATCACCAAGATTTCAATCAATATCGACGACGTCGAGAACGTGATGCGTCAGGTCCAGACCTTCAACAACTTCTCCCAGACTGTCGTTGTCCGCGTCGGTCTCAAGTTCTAAAAACAAGGATTCAAGCTTTCATACAAGAAATCAGGCGACCCGGAAGGGCCGCCTGTTCTGTTACTTAAGCTTTTCTGCGAGAGCCTTGGCGAGTTCGATGAAGGCCAGGCTGTCGGGACGTGAGCCGAGCGCTGCGGGTTCGCCGCTGTCACCGCATTCGCGGATGCTCTGGACGATTGGAATCTGGCCGAGAAGGTCGATGCCGAGGGTCTCTGCCATGGCGATGCCGCCGCCCTTGCCGAAGATATAGTACTTGTTCTCTGGAAGCTCCTCAGGGGTGAACCATGCCATGTTCTCTACAAGGCCGTAGATAGGCTTGTTCACGTTAGGGTTGCGGAACATGTTGACGCCTTTCTCGACGTCGGCGAGTGCCACAGCCTGCGGGGTGGTGACGATGACCGCACCCTCCATAGGAACGTCTGAGACGAGGCTGATGTGGATGTCGCCGGTTCCAGGAGGCATATCGATGAGAAGGAAGTCAAGCTCGCCCCAGATAACCTGGAGAATCATCTGCTTGAGGGCGTTGCAGGCCATAGGTCCGCGCCAGATGAGCGCCTGACCCTTCTGGGCGAAGTAGCCGATGGACATCCATTTTACGCCGTACTTTTCGATAGGGAGGAAGTACTCCTTGCCGTCCTCCTCGACCGCGTTGGGAGCTGTGTCATCGGTGCCTGTCATGAGCGGCACTGACGGACCATAGACATCCGCGTCTGCGAGGCCGACCTTGTAGCCGAGGCGTGCGAGTGCGACAGCCATGTTGACTGCGACTGTTGACTTGCCGACGCCGCCCTTGCCTGAGGCTATGCCGATGATATGCTTGATATCCTTGACCTGCTCGAAGTCGAGGTCCATGGTGTTGTTTTTCTTCTTTGGAGCGCTTTCCTCGATCACGGTGGTGAGCACTTCTGACTTCATGCCTTCCGGGAGTGCACGTACAAGGGCTGCACGGGCGCTGCCGATAAGGTATTCCGAAAGTGGGTCGCGACGCTTCGAGAAGGCGAGGGTGACGCTTACGCCGTCCTCCCTTATGTCGATGGAATGCACCATTCCGAGCTCTACGACGCTCTTGTCGCCGCGGCCCGGATGGCGTACATCCTGTAAAAGTTCAAGTATCTGCTGTTCTGTCATTTCAGTATTACTTTACAATATCCATTTCGTTGAGGAGATAGCCTGCGCCACCGAACTTGTCCATCATGAGGAGGACGTAGCGGATGTCTACGCAGATACATCTCTGGAGGTCAGGCTCGAACATCACGTCGCTTGACATAGACTCCCAGTTGCCGTCAAAAGCGAGGCCCACGAGGTCTCCGTCAGCATTCATGACAGGGCTGCCTGAGTTGCCGCCGGTGATGTCGCAGTTGATGAGGAAACAGGTAACGAGCTCGCCGTTCTTGTTGGCGTACTGGCCATAGTCCTTGGTCTCGTAGATTTCCTTGAGGCGGGCAGGCACGCGGAACTCGTAGTTGTCCGGATCTTCCTTCTCCATGACTCCCTTGAGGGTGGTGTAGTGCTTGTAGAGCACGCCGTCCTTCGGAGAGTATGACTTCACGTTGCCGTAGGTGAGACGCATGGTGCTGTTTGCATCAGGATATGACGGCTCGCCGGCCTTCCACTCAAGAAGACCTGCCGCGAATGCCTTGCTGCCGGCAAGAAGGCCCTCCTGATCAGCCACTACCATAGGGTAGAGCTTGTTGTAGATCTCGGAATAGCTGACGATGAGGTCATATGCAGGATCGTTTTCGATAACGCCGCTGACGCCCTGAAGCTTCTCAGCCGAGGTGAAGGCACTGTTCTCGAAGAGATAGTCGACATATTCGGCAACCTTCCTGACGTCATGTCCAGAGACGCTGATCGCGTTGTCTGCGCTGCACTTTTCGAGATAGTATGAGATGAGGGCGTTCGCCTCTTTCTTGTCGAGTTCCACGCTGTAGTCCTTGTAAGCGGCGAGTGCGGCATTTACGCCAGCCTGAGCGGCATTCTCCTTCGCCCTTGCGGCTGCACTTCTGTAGCGGCTGGCAATGCTGAGGATTTCGATGTTGCCGATGGTCTCGTTGAGGAGGGTGATGGCGAGTTCTGCCTCCGAGGTTGCGTTGACAGCGCTTTCGATCATGCCGAGGGCGTTGCCGTATGCCTCCTGACGCTTCTTTTTTTCTGCTGCCCACTTGGTGAAGTCAGCCTCCTTTGCCTCTTCACGCTCGAGGATGCCGAGCTTTGCGAATGCCTCGCGCATGCCCTGCCACTTCTTCCAGCCGTTTGACGAGCTGGCATACTTGCTGGCGTACTGGAGGTTTACGACAGGATCGGCCATGCGGGCCTCCCACATGATGTCCTGACGGAGTGTGCGGGCATCGATGCGGACGTCGTTGACAGCAAGCATCTGGCGGAGCTGGGCAGCGGTCTGGAAACGCTGGGTACGGCCAGGGTAGCCCATGATCATCGCGAAGTCACCGTCCTCGAGGCCCTTGAGAGATACCTTGAGGGACTTTACCGGAGTGTATGGCTTGTTGTCAGGGGAGTATGCTGCAGGCTCGTTGTCCTTGCCTGCGTAGATGCGGAACATCGAGAAGTCGCAGGTGTGACGAGGCCACATCCAGTTGTCGGTGTCGCCGCCGAACTTGCCTGATGATGCAGGAGGAGCGCCGACGAAGCGGATGTCGGTGTATGTCTTATATACAATGAGGTAATATACGTTGTTGTTGTAGAAGCTGGTGACGCTGGCGGTGCAGTGAGGGTTCTCGGCCTCGGCCTTCTTCTCAAGATCCTCGGCCGCCTGGTTCCTTGCAGCGGTTGCGAGCTCTTCTGCATTCTCAGCCTTCTTGTTGGCCTTGAGAGCCTTGTCGTAAGCCTTGGTAAGGATGTCTGTCACATCGGTGAAGCTCTGGAGGAAGGTCACGCTGAGTCCGTCGGCAGGAAGCTCCTCATTGCGGTTCATCGCCCAGTATCCGTCCTCGAGGTAGTTGTGCTCAGGGGTTGAAAGTCGCTGGATGTTCGAGTATCCGCAGTGGTGGTTGGTCACCACGAGGCCTTCGCGGGAGATGACCTCGGCAGTGCAGCCGCCGCCGAAGTGAACGACAGCGTCCTTCAAGGACGAATTGTTGATGCTGTAGATCTGCTCAGGGGTGAGGCGGCAACCGAGGTCGGCCATTGCCTGGGCGTTCATTTTCTGGAGGAGCGGCAGAAGCCACATTCCCTCGTCGGCGTAAGCGCTGGCGGCAAAGATTGCCAAAGCAGCGATGGTTGAAAGTATCTTTTTCATCTTCAGATATTTATTTCGTCAAATAAAGTTGGTTCCAGTTCCTTTGGATGGAAGCTTTTCCTATGCTCGGGCGTGTAGCCGAAACGCTTGATCGCTTCGATGTGCTCCTTTGTCGGGTAGCCCATATTGCGTTCCCAGCCATACTCGGGGTACTGCTGCGCCAGTGCGCGCATCTTCTCGTCCCTCCATGTCTTGGCAAGCACCGAAGCCGCTGCGATGCTGGCGTAGGTCGCGTCTCCATGGACGACCAGCGTGTGTGGACACAGGTCGAATGGTCTGAACCGGTTGCCGTCGACAAGAAGCATTTCGGGCCTCGGGCTCAGCCTTCGAGCCGCGCGCTGCATGCCTGTGACCGATGCCCAGAGTATGTTCAGGTCGTCGATTTCGGAAGCGCTTACTTCCTCCACGGCCCAGCTGACGGCTTCGCGCTCGATCACCTCGCGCAGGATATCCCGGGCACGCTCGGTCATCCTCTTGCTGTCGTTGAGCAGCGGATGGTGGAAATCCTCGGGAAGTATGACGGCCGCCGCGAACACAGGTCCGGCAAGCGGTCCTCTCCCGGCCTCGTCGCATCCGGCTTCGATGCGTCCTTGCTGCATGCAAGTCTGCAGTTGGATTTCCTTGCGCATTTTCATTATTCTTTTTGTGAGACAAATTTACGAATATTTATGGACTGAAACATTTTAATTGTGATAAAAAATAATTAGATTTGTGAGCTTGCTGATTGTGTCAGAAAGTATAACCAGTTGATAATTAATAACAAATAATATCACTAAAATGAAAGAGTACTTAACCAAAGACATCCGAAACGTGGTGCTTCTCGGCAGCACCAAGTCAGGAAAGACCACCCTCGCCGAGACTATGCTCTATGAGGGAAAGGTCATCGACCGCAGAGGCGCAGTCGAGGATAAGAATACCGTATCAGACTACAATGAGCTTGAGAAGCTGAACCAGAGATCGATCTATGCAACTCCTCTCTATGCAGAGTTCATGGATAAGAAGATCAACTTCATCGATACTCCGGGTTCTGATGACTTCATCGGTGGTGCATACACCGCATTCCGCGTTTGTGAAAGCGGAATCCTTGTAGTAAACGCACAGCAGGGTGTCGAGGTTGGTACCGAGAATCTCGTCCGTCGTGCCGAGAAGATCAAGTTCCCTCTCGTGATCGCTGTCAACCAGCTTGACGCCGAGAAGGCAGACTGGGAGAACGTGATGGCTTCCATGAAGGAGGCTTTCGGCAGCAAGATCATCAATGTCCAGATTCCTGTAAATCCAGGTCCAGGATACAACTGTTTCGTTGACCTTCTTATGAACAAGTGCTATCGCTTCAAGGATACCAACGGTACCCGCGAGGAGATCGATATGCCTGCAGACATGGCTGACGTAATCGAGGAGGCACGCCAGGAACTCATCGAGAAGGCTGCCGAGTTCGACGAGGGCCTCATGGAGAAGTTCTTCGAGGTCGGCGAACTTGACGAGGATGATATCCGCAAGGGTCTCAACCTTGGTATCGTGAACGGCGAGGTTTACCCTGTATTCTGTGTCAGCGCAAAGAACGACGTCGGTGTAAAGAGACTTCTCGAGTTCACCAAGAACGTTGCTCCTGCACCTCAGGTTGACGAGAACGGCCCTGCAGCCCTCTTCATCTACAAGAACGACATCGAGGCTCACCTTGGTGAAGTATCTTACTTCAAGGTAATGAGCGGCAACATCAACGCAGGTGTTGACCTCGAGGACGCAAAGACCGGCAACAAGGAGCGCATCTCTGCTCTCTATGCCGTTGCAGGTGTAAAGAAGGAGTCTGTAAACGTTCTCCACGCCGGAGATTTCGGCTGTCTCGTGAAGCTTAAGAACGGCAAGTCAGGCGTTACCCTTTCTCAGCCGGGTTCAGGTATCGCATACGACAAGATCGAGTTCCCTGCACCTAAGTATCGTTGCGCAATCAAGGCAAAGGTTCAGCAGGATGAGCAGAAGCTCGGCGACGCTCTCAAGAAGATCGCATCTACCGACCCTACCTTCATCGTTGACTACAACAAGGAGCTCCGCCAGACCATTCTCAATGGTAACGGTGAGCAGCACATCAATATCGTGAAGTGGCTCCTCAACAACGAGTACAAGCTCGACGTCGAGCTCTTCGCACCAAAGGTACCTTATCGCGAGACCATCACCAAGGTCGCTACCGCACAGTACCGTCACAAGAAGCAGTCAGGTGGTGCCGGCCAGTTCGGTGAGGTTCACCTCCTCGTTTGCCCTGCAGAGGGTGAGCTCAACACCAAGTTCAAGATCGACGGCAAGGAGACTGTCCTCAATGTGAAGACCCAGGAGCAGACCGAGATGGACTGGGGCGGAAAGCTCGAGTTCTACAACTGCGTTGTCGGTGGTGCCATCGACCTCAGCTTCATGCCTGCTATCCTCAAGGGTATCAAGGAGAAGATGGTAGAGGGTCCTCTTACCGGTTCATACGCACGTGACATCCGCGTATTCGTATACGATGGTAAGATGCATCCGGTAGACTCAAAGGAAATCGCGTTCATCATCGCTGGACGTAACGCATTCAAGGAGGCATTCCGCAATGCAGGTCCAAAGATCCTCGAGCCTATCTACAACGTTGAGGTCATCACTCCTGCAGAGTATCAGGGTGCAGTAATGAGCGACATCCAGAACCGCCGCGGTATGCTCGGCGACATGGGCGCTGACAAGGGATTCGCAGTTCTCAAGGCTCGCATTCCTCTCGCAGAGCTCTATCGCTACTCTACCTCCCTCAGCTCACTCACCCAGGGTTCTGCTACCTTCACCATGGAGTACGCTGACTACCAGCCAGTACCTGGAGACGTCCAGAACAAGCTCCTTGCTGAGTACGCAGCTCAGGAGACAGACGAGGATTAATTCATCCTTATCCGATATAATGGAAAGCGGCCGTCCGGCCGCTTTCTTTTTTTCAGCGAAATCCAATAATAATTAGTAATTTCGCGGTTCCGACGAATAATAATTTACAAACGATATGTACAGAACTCATACTTGCGGAGAACTCCGCATTTCTGATGCAGGAAAGAAGGTGACCCTCGCCGGCTGGGTGCAGAAAGCCCGCAAGCTTGGCGGAATGACCTTCATCGACCTTCGTGACCGCTATGGCATCACCCAGCTCGTGGTTGATGCAGCAGCTCCTGCCGAGCTCGTGGAGACCGCGACCTCACTCGGACGCGAGTACGTGATCCAGGTTGTAGGAACAGTCCTCGAGCGCCAGAGCAAGAACGCCAAGATGGCTACCGGCGACATCGAGATCGGCATCGAGACCATCAAGATACTCAACAAGGCCAACACTCCTCCATTCACAATCGAGGAGGAAAGCGATGGCGGTGAGGACCTCCGTGCCAAGTACCGCTACCTCGATCTCCGCCGTCCACCTCTCCAGAGAGCTCTTGCTCTCCGTCACAGGCTGGCACAGGAGATCCGTTCATACCTCGACCAGCAGGGCTTCATGGAGATCGAGACTCCATACCTCATCAAGTCTACTCCGGAAGGTGCGCGTGACTTCGTCGTTCCTTCACGTATGAACCCTGGACAGTTCTATGCGCTGCCACAGTCTCCACAGACCTTCAAGCAGCTCCTCATGGTTTCAGGCTACGACCGCTACTTCCAGATCGTACGATGCTTCCGTGACGAGGATCTCCGCGCAGACCGTCAGCCTGAGTTCACCCAGATAGACTGCGAGATGTCTTTCGTTGACCAGGAGGATGTACTCGGAACATTCGAGGGCATGATGCGTCAGATGTTCAAGAACGCTGTGAACGTCGAGATCGCAAATCCTATCCCACGCATGAGCTGGTACGATGCAATGGACTTCTACGGCTCAGATAAGCCGGATATCCGCTTCGGCATGAAGATACATGAGGTCAGCGAGCTTGTAAAGGGCTGCGGTTTCAGCGTATTTGACGGCTCGGAGTATATCGGTGCAATTGCAGTTGATGGCTGTGCAGAGTACACCCGCAAGCAGATCGATGAGCTCACCGAGTGGGTAAAGCGCCCTCAGGTAGGTGCAAAGGGACTTGTATACATCAAGCTCAATGCCGACGGTTCTATCAAGTCAAGCATCGACAAGTTCTACAGCGCAGAGCAGCTCAAGGCTGTAGCCGAGGCTTGCGAGGCTAAGGTTGGCGACCTCCTTCTCCTTCTCTGCGGTCCGAAGCGCAAGACCCAGACCCAGCTTGGTGTTCTCCGTATCGAAATGGGTAACCGTCTCGGCTACAGAGATCCTAAGGTATTCGCACCGCTTTGGGTTGTTGATTTCCCTCTGTTCGAGTGGGACGACGAGACCAACCGCTTCTACGCAATGCACCATCCATTCACCGCTCCTAAGCCAGAGCATCTTGACTGGTATTACAGCGACAAGAAGGAAGACCTCGAGCGCGTATGTGCAAATGCATATGACTTCGTGCTCAACGGTACCGAGCTCGGTGGCGGTTCAATCCGTATCCACGAGGCTGCAATGCAGGAGAGAATGTTCGAGATCCTCGGAATCAGCAAGGAGGATGCCGAGTACAAGTTCGGCTTCATCATCAACGCCTTCAAGTTCGGTGCTCCGCCTCACGGAGGTCTCGCATTCGGTTTCGACCGTGTCTGTGCACTCTTCGGCGGTCAGGAGACCATCCGCGATTACATCGCATTCCCTAAGAACAACCAGGGCCGCGACGTCATGATCGACTCTCCATCCGAGATCGACCAGCTCCAGCTCGACGAACTCCAGCTCGACATCCGCAAGAGCGAATAAAAGAATCAGTATTATATAAGAAGGCCCGACACACTGTGTCGGGCCTTCTTATTGGTTCACTAATATCCTTCGTTCTGCTGCTTGCCGATGCCAGGGTTGGCGTTGATCTCGTCCTGGCTGATAGGAAGTCGGCAGAGGCCGTTGCTGCGGTCGATGGTGCTGCTGCGGTATGGAGAGCTTGTTCCGTTGCCGTATGCATCGTCCTCGAAGCGGATGGTCTTGTTGAGGCGGCACATCTCGTGGAAGAGCTTGCCCTCGGTGAGGAATTCCCTGCGGAACTCGTCAAGGATGGTGTCAAGGCTTACGGTCGATGCTGTGTAGGCTTCGCGGTCAAGGTCGCGGCAGGCGATGGCGTTGAGGTATGATGCAGCCTTGCCTGCGTCGCCGGTCCTGAGAGCTGCCTCGGCAGCCTCAAGATAGACTTCCGAAAGTCTGATGACCTTGATGTTGACGGCAGTGGTGCTGCCTTCCTTGTCTCCGGAGAGATTGATGTCGCCGCTGTACTTGTAGCAGGCTCCCTTCATCTGGTAACGAGGATCGTCGGCGTTGTTTGCACGCTCGTCTGCGCTCTGGTCATAGTCCATGACGCCCCAGCGTACGTCGTTCTCGCCCATGAGGTCGAACCAGTATGAGCTGGCCATGAAGCAGCCGTTGACTGAAGATGAGCCGTGGCCCTTGCGGCGGTAGTATCCGCCTACTCCTGATACACCGAGGTCGGCCTCGTTTGGATATACTCCGAGCTCGAAGATGGACTCGCTGCCGAACTGCTTGGTCCAAGAAGCGACCCACTCCTCTGGAGCGTAAAGCTTATATCCGCCGTTGTTGATGACATCCTCGGCTGCCGCGAGCGCGCCGCTGAAGTCCTCGGTATACATGAGGACCTTTGCAAGGATGGCCTTGTTTGCATACAGGTTGATGTATCCGTTGTTCTTTTTGCCTGAAAGCATTGGCTGGGCAGCCTTGAGGTCGCTGATGATCTGGTCATATACCTCTTCAACACTGTTGCGGAGCAGCTGTGCACGGGCATCGACAGGCTCGGTCACGACAGGAATGCCGTAGCTGGCCTTGTCCATGTTGTACGGCTTGCCGTAGCAGCGTACGAGGTCGAAGTGGATGAGAGCGCGGATGGTCAGAGCCTGGCCGAGGAACTCCTCGAGACCGTCGCCCTTGCCTTCGGCCTGGAGCTTCTCGATGTTGGTGATGATGTTGTTCGCCTGAAGCAGACAGTTGTAGCCCATGCTCCAGATGCCGGAGTAGCTGTTGTTGTTCGCGCTGTGGCTGAAATAGTAGAGCGCGTTTCCGCCGTAGCCTGCGGTGTAAATGGTGATGTCGCCGCCCTTGGCGTCGCCGTAGAGGGTGAAGTTCGCTCCATAGTAGCTTGATGAAGTCATCTTGCGGAGCAGGCCGTTCATCATTACCTGGGCGTCGGCTGCGCTGCCGATGCTTGCCGATGAGTCTGCGTAGTTTGTAGGAGGGACATCAAGGAAGCCTTCGCATGAAGAAACTGCGCAGCAGAGTGCTATGATTGCAATGTATATCTTTTTCATTTTTCTATTCCTCCATCATTTAGAAGTTCAACTCGATACCGAAGGTGTAGGTCTTGCCGATAGGAGTTTCCCATCCACGGGTTCCGTATTCGTTGACTTCCGGATCGGCAATCTTGTATTTGCTCAAGGTAAGAAGATTGCTTCCATTGAAATATACGCGCGCGCCCGTGAGACCGACCTTGCTTACAAGCTCGCGAGGGATGGAGTAGCCCAGGCTGACGGTCTTGAGGCGGAGGAAGGATGCATTGTACATGTGACGTGATGAAGCCTGCATCGCATCCTCGAGGTCGGTACCGCGAAGTTTTGGCTGGGTGCCGCTCTTGTTGCTCTCGGTCCACATGTTGTCATAGTAGTACTTGCTGCGGATACGGTTCCAGTAGTAGCCGTCGTCGGCAACGTCCTTTTCGGCGCCGTCATAGAGATATCCGCCGATCTTGTACGCGAAGTTGAGGCCGAGGCTGAAACCCTTCCAGTCGAGGTTTGTGTTGATACCGCCGTATACCTTAGGGGTAGCGCTTCCGAGAACGATTCTGTCTGCGTCGTTGAAATCATATACCACGTTGCGTCCGTTGAGGGTGTCGTCAGCCTGGTCGTTGTTAGAATAGTACCACTGGGCACCGTTCTCAGGGTTTACGCCTGCCCACTCATAGCCGTAGAAAGCAAGGGTGGACTCGCCTTCGCGATAGATGAAGTCTGCGCGGTCGTCGTCACCGGTAGGATCGCTCCAGATGATGTCCTGGCCGTCGTAGAGCTTGGTTACTCTTGACTTGAGGAGGGAAGCGTTGGCACCGATGCTCCAGGTCAGGTCGCGGTTGCGGATAATGTCTGCAGCAAGTTCGATCTCCCAGCCGTGGTTGTTGATTTCACCCACGTTCTGGAGGGTTGAAGAGAAGCCGGTGATGGTAGAGATCGGAACGTCCTGGAGAAGGTCGCGTGAGTCACGGTTGAAGTACTCGACGGTACCGGTGATGCGCTCGTTGAGCAGGCCGAACTCGAGGGCGAGGTTCGAGGTGTAGCTGGTCTCCCATGAGAGGTCTGCATCAGCGGCATTGCTGAGCGATCCGCCAGGTGAGCTCATGTACTTGTTACCATAGCCGGTGAGCGAACGCCATCCGTAGTTGTTGGTTGGGAGGGTACCGTTGACACCGTAGGAAGCACGGAGCTTGAGGTTGCTGATTACGTCCTGGTCTGCCATGAAAGCCTCCTGGCTGATGCGCCAGCTGCCGGCTACCGACCAGAAGTTGCCCCAACGGGTGTTTGGACCGAGCTTTGATGAACCATCGCGGCGGTATGATCCGCTGAGGTAGTACCTGTCTGCGTAATTGTACTCAAGTCTTGAGAGTATCGACATCATCGCGTTGCCCCAGCTGTATGCGTTTGCATCGAGGATACCTGCGGTGCTTACGGTCTGGAGGGTGGTTACAGGGAGATCCTCGCCTGATGCGCGCATGAAGTCGGTATTGTTTCTTTCTGCCTCGAAGCCGAGGAGGCCGCCGATGGTGTGATCTCCGAAGCTCTTGTTGATGTTCATCGTGGTAGAAGAGAGAACCTTGCTGGTGTTGGTGTTCATCTCATCAACGGATCCGTTAACCGATGAGCCGTTGAAATGCTCTGCACTATACCAGATATGGTCACGGGTGTTCGAAAGGTCGTATGAGAAGAGTGAACTGAGGTTCAGCCATTCTGTGAGCTTGAATGTGGCAGTCTCGCTTGCCGAGATCTTGACTGTCTTTGAAGTATTCTCCCAGAGGTCGTTGTAGTAGAGAAGGTTCTGGGCAAGGCTCTGGTATCTGTCGGTCCAAGGCTCGCCGGTCTTGTAGTCATCCGGCCAGTAGAGACCCCAGAGAAGGTTGCGGGTCTGCATGAAATAGTTGCTGGCGGTGCTGCGGGTGTCGTTGTAGCCGCTGCGTCCGGTGCTTGCGAGACTGAGGTTGGTCTTCAGGGAAAGACGGTTGCCGACCTTTGTGTTGAGGTTGACGCGGCCTGAGATACGGTCGAAGTCGTTTGTGTAGACACGGCCCTGTTCCTTGGTGTAGGCGAGCGATGTGTAGTAGCTGGTGTTGCCGGTTCCTCCGCTGATGCCGAGGTCGTATGTCTGGTAAACCGCAGTGCGGAAGTATGCGTCGTCCCAGTCGAAGAAGTCTCCGTTGCGGACGATCTTTCCGTCAGTGCGGTCTTTGATGATCACGTTCTCATATACGCCGGGACCGTTTACGCTGAGGTCGTAGCCGAAGCGGTTCCAGCGGTTGTTGAGCTGACCGATGGCGTACTCGCTGGCAGCTTCCTCTGTCCTGCCTGATGATGTACGATAGTCGTGGAGGACCATGTAAAGCATGTTCACGTTCTCCTGGACACCGGCAGGCTCGTAGTTGTCGACTGCCCATGAAGGGGTGATGCCGACAGAGGTTTTGAGTGTAACAACAGGGCGGCCCTCACGACCGCGCTTGGTGGTCACGAGGATGACGCCGTTGGCTGCACGAGAACCGTACAGTGCGGAAGCCGCTGCGTCCTTGAGAACGGTGATGGACTCGATGTCGGATGGGTTGAGGAGGCTCATCGCATTGTTGGTCGAGTAGGTGTACGAACTCATCTGGCCCATGTCGCCGGAATTGGCAGGAACGCCGTCGATGACGTACAGAGGCTCATTCGATGCGTTCATCGAGCCGATACCACGGATGCGGATGGAAGGAGCCGAACCGGCCTGGCCCGAGGTCTGGGTCATCTGGAGACCTGCGACCTTTCCGTTGAGGGCAGCCTCGAAGGATACTGAAGGAAGGTCCTTGATGTCATCTTTGCCGACAACGCTCGCCGCGCCGGTATATGTGCCCTTGCGGACAGTGCCGTAAGCGACAACGATACCTTCATCGAGGGATTCGGTTGCGGCCTGGAGGGTCACGTTGATGACAGAACGGCCGTCAACGGCGATTTCCTGGTCCTTGTAACCGATTGATGAGAACAGGAGGACTGCGCCGTTTGGCACGTCGCTGATCGAGTAGTTTCCGTTGGCATCGGCGGAGCTGCCGTTCATGGTGCCTTTGACCATGACGTCAGCGTAAGGGATGCCTGCTCCGTCTTCGGAGGAGGAAATCTTGCCCGTTACCCTGTTTTGTGCAAAGGCTGTGCAGCACATGCACACCAATGCGATCAATGAGAACAGTCTTTTCATATAAGTTCGTTTTATAAAAATGTTGTCGTATGGTTGCCGGCCGTCCCGGCCTGACAAAAAAAGAAGCAACCCGTTTCTGGGCTGCTTCTGTATATTCCGGTTGTAATTATCTACTATACACAGTCACAAAGCAGCCTTTATAAAAGTCGCTTGGCGGCGCGCTTGGCGCGGTTATTTTTCTGTGACTGAATCATTGGGGAATGATGTGTTCGCAACAAATGTAGTGAAAGAAATCGTAGATGCAAGAGGTTGTTAAAAATTCTTAAAAACTTGAAAAATGACAGGATAGAGCCATTTTATGCGAGACAGGTTAAAGAGTGTTACTTTCAGCCGCCCGTGGATAATAAATCCAGCCCGAAACAAAGGAAATGATAACGGTTTTCATTTGAAAATTTTTTACAAAGGCCATTTTTCGGCGGCAGAATGATATAAGTATGAATGAATTACATTATATTTGCCAATTGTAATATGTGTTATTGTGTCTTGTTGTGCCCGGATGGGTACCAGACACTCATATGTTTTCATCGTAAATATTTATTATTTACTATATTAAGTCAAACACAATGTTTAAGGATCTCAAAACAGCCAGCTTGATTCTGGCTCTCGGACTTCTCGCAGGTCCGGCATTTGCTGCTCCGGCTGCCGCCGAGGCTGCAAGTCAGGTCTCTCAGCAGCAGCGTGCAGCTACTGGTGTTGTTCGCGACTCTAACGGTGCCGGCATTCTCGGCGCTGGTGTAGTTGTCAAGAACACCAACAACGGTACTGTCACCACTGAGGACGGTTCCTTCAATCTTGCGGGTGTTTCCAATGGTGCTACACTCGTATTCTCTTGCATCGGCTACAAGGATGTTGAAGCCGTATGGAATGGTACTCCTCTCGCAATCGTCATGGAAGACGACAGCGAGCTTCTCGATCAGGCAGTCGTAACTGCACTCGGTATCAAGAAGGAGAAGAAGTCGCTCGGTTACGCAATGGAGGAGGTCAACTCTTCCGAGCTCATGAGAAACAAGAGCGCTAACCCTATCTCTTCTCTTTCAGGTAAGGTTGCCGGTGTGAACATCACCCAGGCCGGTGGTGCCGCTGGTTCTGGTGCCCAGATCATCCTTCGTGGTGCTACCTCTGGTTCAGAGGGCAAGGACAGCCAGCCTCTCTTCGTTGTCGACGGTATCATCTACGATAACTCTTCAAACCTCGTAGGTAATTCCGGCTTCGACGGTACTTCACGTGCCGCAACCACCACTTCAAACCGTTTGATGGATATCAACCCTGAGGATATCGAGTCCATGTCAGTCCTCAAGGGACCTGCAGCTTCTGCACTTTATGGTTCACGCGCTGCGAACGGTGTCATCATCATCAACACCAAGAAGGGTAAGGATGGTTCAGTCGAGGTCAACTTCAACTCAAAGGTTTCATCTTCATGGGTAAGCACTCTTCCTGAGTTCCAGAATCAGTACACCCGTGGTTACATCGAGGAGCTCTATCCTGCAGGTGGCGGCCACAGCACTGCATTCAACGACTTCGCTTACACCTCTTGGGGTGAGAAGTCAAATGCAAAGACTTATGACAACCTCGCCAACTTCTTCCAGACAGGTATCATCCTCGACGAGAGCGTAAGCGTGGCAGGCGGTACCAAGACCAGCAACTTCTACCTCTCTGGCTCACTTTACGACCAGGACGGTGTCGTTCCAGGAACCGGTTACACCAAGTACACCATGCGTTTCAACGGCGAGCAGAAGATCGGCAAGATCTTCACCGTAGGTGCAAACGTTGCATACTCACAGGCACATACCGACAAGACCCTCACCTCTGGCGGTCTTTATGGTTCATCAGGTAACGGTGCCCTCGGCGCAGCTTACACATGGTCTCCATTCGACGACATGACCCACTACCTCAATGCAGATGGTACACGTTTCCGCATGTTCGGCGACCGTCTCGACCCATGGGATGAGAAGGAGAACCCTTACTGGATCATCAACAAGGACGCTCTCAGCGACCAGACCAACCGTTTCACCGGTGCCCTCACCGTCAACGCGCAGCTCACCGACTGGTGGAACATCACCTATCGTCTCGGTATCGATACCTACGATCAGGTAAACCGCAACCGCATGGCTGCAAACTCAGTTCTCAAGCAGGTATGGCAGAACGGTATGATGTCTGACAACTCACGCAGCTATCAGTACCTCTCACACAACATCACCTCAAACATGAACAAGAAGTTCGGCGACTTCGAGCTTGGCGCACTCCTCGGTGCACAGACCGATGATACCAGCAGCGAGAGCATCTACATGATGGCTTACAACTTCTCAGTTCCTGAGTTCTTCTCTTACGCAAACGCAACCAACAACAACAAGCAGTTCTCTCACGGCTCATCACAGAAGAGACTTGTCGGTGTATTCGGCGAGGCTCGCGCAGCTTGGAAGAACATGCTCTTCCTCACCGTTACCGGACGTAATGACTGGACCTCTACCCTTCCTGTAGAGAACCGTTCATACTTCTATCCATCAGTCAGCGGTTCATTCGTATTCACCGAACTCCTTCCAAAGAATGATATCCTTTCATTCGGTAAGATCCGTGCATCATGGGCAAAGGTAGGTAAGGACACAGGCGCATACGAGACCAACACCGCTCTCTGGCCAGTAGGAACATATATCGGTGATGTCATCGGTGTAGGTAACAGCTGGACCCGTGGTAACCCATACCTCAAGCCTGAGATGACCAAGTCTACCGAAATCGGTATCGAGCTCGGCTTCTGGGGTGGACGTCTCCACATTGACTACGCTTACTACACCAACGATTCATACAACCAGATCCTTTCACCTCGTGGACCTCAGTCTACCGGTTACATCTTCTGCTCTATCAACGCGGGTAATGTATACAACAAGGGTCAGGAGCTTTCTATCAGCGGTACTCCTATCGAGACCAGAAACTTCACATGGGACGCTACCCTCAACCTCGCAGGCAACCGCGGT
Organism: Bacteroidales bacterium; assembly: GCA_024398125.1. Lineage (GTDB taxonomy): Bacteria > Bacteroidota > Bacteroidia > Bacteroidales > UBA932 > Cryptobacteroides. The sequence continues at coordinate 12,069 of JAKSJO010000012.1, read as the reverse complement.
ACTCTTGACGGCCTTCCAACCGGAACCGACGTTATGTACGTTACCGATGTTCAGTATGCAGGCATGAAGGCTGCTTCTTACAACGGCGGTCATTTCATGGGTATCGCAGGTACCGAGTGGATCTACAATGAGGATGGCAAGCTCGTTCTCGACAAGAACGGCATGCCTACCTACACCACCACCCTCTCAGAGGTTGGTAACCGTGAGGCTAAGATGAACGGTGGTTTCAACAACAACTTCACCTGGAAGAATCTCTCATTCAACATGCTTTGGGAGTTCAGCTTCGGTGCTGACGTTGTAAACGGTACAAGATACGCCATGGATGCTGCCGGTACCAGTGCAGCTTCTGCAAAGTGGCGTAACGAGCCTCTTACCATTTCCGGTGTGAACGAGGCAGGCGAGCCTGTTTCATACACCTGGAAGGCTGGTGAGAACTACGAATTCAACGGCAAGGAGATGAGTGGTTACAACATCATCAAGAACTACTATACCGGTTACTACACCCAGCATTCAGCAAACTACATCACCAATGTGAACCTCTTCCGTCTCCGCTCACTCGGCGTGAACTACCAGCTCCCTGCAAAGTGGATGGAGAGAACCGGCTGCATCAAGCGTGCTACTGTTTCTATGTCTGCAAACAACCTTCTCCTCTTCACCAACTATGAGGGAGATCCTGAGGTTGCTGCAGCAGGTGCAGGTGTCGGTGGTTCATCATCAGTCGGCTTCGACTACTGCGGTGTTCCTGCAACATCCGGTGTTACCTTCGGTCTCAACCTGACTTTCTAATCTTTAAAGGAAAATCATCATGAAAAATATAAAGTCAATCCTGGCTGGCGCCCTCTGCCTGGTTGCTCTGTCTTCATGTAGTGAGTGGCTTGACGTCAACACCGATCCAGAGAACCCATCTTCTGAGAGTGCAACCTTCCAGACCCGTCTTGCGCACATTGAGTTCTATACCAACAGCGCAACCCAGTTTGCTAACTGGCGTACCAACTTCCTTATCGGTGACTGGACCCGTTACAGCGGAGGCGGTACCTACTTCAACTCTTCAATCTGGCTTCCACAGTCAGGTGTCTCTACCACTTCTTATCAGTGGTGGTTTGTTGGTGCAGCCAACAATATCTCATACATGTACAACAAGGCCATGGAGGTTGGCGCTACCGACTACGCCGGTGTGGCCAAGATCATCTGGGCTTATGGTAACATGCTTATGACCGACCTTTATGGTGAGATGCCATACGCAGAGGCTTGCGGTGAGTCTGCAACTCCTAAGTATTCTACCGGAAAGGAGATCTGGCTTGGTTGTATGGAGTCTCTCGAGGAGGGTATCGAACTCCTCAAGAAGGGCCAGCCTGCCGGTCTTCCATCACTTGCTCTCGATGATTTCTGGATGAACGGTGATACCCAGAAGTGGATCAAGTTCGCCAACCTTCTCAAGGCTCGCTGGATTGTGAAGCTTTCAAAGAAGACCAATGGAAGCTATGCTGACGGAAAGTATGACGCTGACGCTATCCTCGCTGCTCTCGCAGCAGGTCCTCAGAGCATCAATGATGACGCTGTCATCTATCATACCGATAACAACAGCACCACTCATGACGTACTCGGTTGGGATGAGCCTGTAGATTACTCTCCTCTCTACTCTGTATGTGGTATGAACGGTGGCTACATGGTTACCAAGATGCTCGTTGACAACCTTGAGAACTTCGCTGGATACGGTGTTGAGGACCCACGTGCAGACGCTATCATTCCTTGGGCATGGTCCGAGAAGAGCGAGAACAGCCCTGCAGGTCTCAAGTGGAACGGCAACTGGAGAAGATCTATCGGTGTAGATATGGTTTCTGACAAGTCTCCTAACCTCAACGGCGGTCCTCTCCGTGCAAGCTACAATGCAACAAACCACTGGTACATCGACTCATCAAACCCTGATCGTCTCGGAGATACCCTCTATGTTGAGTGTACCAGCTCTTCAAAGGGCTATGCTGCCAATGTTGACCTTCTCTACAGAAGAAACGGCACCAACGCATCAAAGGAGTCTGGTTCATTCTACTCACGCGTATCATCGCCTACCTTCCTCGGCACCTATTCAGAGGCTTGTTTCATCAAGGCTGAGGTTCTTTTCAACAAGGGTGACAAGTCTGGTGCATACGAGGCATACAAGGCTGGTATCAAGGCGTCTATGGACGAGATGAACGTCATGCTCAGGAAGTGGACTGCAGAGGATGCTTCGCTCCTCGATTGTCCTTCATTCGTTCCTATGGAGCAGAGTGCAATGGACAACTTCCTTGCTAACGGTATCGGTTCATCAAGTGATCTTACCCTTGGCAAGATCATGACCCAGAAGAGAATTGCAATGCACTTCTCTGTAGAGCTCTGGAATGATGCACGTCGTTATGACTACAATCCTGAGATTTTCCTCGGCTTCGGTGTCCCTGCACAGTACTACAAGAGCGTTGCTGCTCAGCAGGCAGTTCCAATGGGCAAGCAGCCACGTCGTTGGCAGCAGTGCTCACACGAGCTCAACTACAACGTAGTAAATCTCCACGAGATCGGAAACCAGGTTCCTGGTGCTGATATGTCAGCTGAGAAGGCCGACGGTACCAAGTGCTGGAACGCTGCTCTCGACGTTTGGTCAATTCCTGTATGGTGGGATTCTACCCAGGAGTAATCCAACTCACATAAATGAAATCGGGATGGCCTTCGGGTCATCCCTTTTTCTTTGCTCGTACATAGGATGTTCGGTAAGCATCCGGCCCAGGTGATTGTCGACATCGAAATTGCCTCTTTCAAAATCAATCATCTGACGGCAAAAAATAACCGGGGACTCTCACGAGCCCCCGGCTTCTCATATCTGGATTGTAATGATTGCCCCGGATTGCTCCGGGAAAGTGATGATTGTGTCGATTATACAAGACCCTGTGAGAGCATTGCATCAGCAACCTTCATGAAGCCTGCGATGTTTGCACCCTTCACATAGTTCACGTAACCGTCAGCCTCGGTACCATACTTGACACAGGTATCGTGGATGCTGGTCATAATGTCGTGGAGCTTCTTGTCAACCTCCTCAGCGGTCCAAGAGATACGCATTGAGTTCTGGGTCATCTCGAGACCTGAGGTTGCAACACCACCGGCGTTGGAAGCCTTACCAGGAGAGTAGAGGATCTTTGCGTTCTGGAATACGGTGATAGCCTCAGGGGTAGTAGGCATGTTTGCACCCTCGACAACGCAGATACAGCCGTTTGCCACGAGAGTCTTGGCCTGCTCCTCGTTGAGCTCGTTCTGGGTTGCGCAAGGCATAGCGATGTCACACTTCACGCCCCATGGACGCTCGCCTGGGAAGTACTGAGCTGATGGATATTTCTCTGCATACTCACGGATACGTCCGCGGTATACGTTCTTAAGCATGAATACGTAGTTGAGCTTCTCCTCGTCGATTCCGTCTGGGTCGTAGATGTAGCCGTTGGAGTCAGACATGGTGACAACCTTTGCACCGAGCTGGGTAGCCTTGCGTACTGCGTACTGAGCCACGTTACCTGAACCTGATACGCAAACGGTCTTGCCTGCGTAAGAGTCGCCCTTGGTCTCGAGCATAGCCTGGCCGAAGTAGCATGCACCGTAACCGGTAGCCTCTGGACGGATGAGTGAACCGCCGAAGCTGAGGCCCTTGCCGGTAAGAGTTCCGGTGAACTCGTCGCGGAGACGCTTGTACTGTCCGAAGAGGAAGCCAACCTCGCGGCCGCCTACACCGATGTCACCTGCAGGAACGTCGGTATCAGGACCGATGTGGCGTGAAAGCTCGGTCATGAAGCTCTGGCAGAAACGCATAACCTCCATGTCGCTCTTACCCTTAGGATCGAAGTCTGAGCCGCCCTTGCCGCCGCCCATAGGAAGGGTGGTGAGGGAATTCTTGAAGGTCTGCTCGAATGCGAGGAACTTAAGGATAGAGAGGTTTACTGATGAGTGGAAACGGAGACCGCCCTTGTAAGGACCGATAGCGCTGTTCATCTGGACACGGTAGCCCTTGTTGATCTGGATCTCACCACGGTCGTCTACCCATGGAACGCGGAACATGATCACGCGCTCAGGCTCTGCGATTCTCTCGAGAACCTTCATCTTCATGAGCTGTGGACTCTCTACGATGTAGTCTGCTACGCTTTCAACAACCTCGCGGACTGCCTGGTGAAACTCCTTCTCGTTTGGATTCTTCTTTACGATGTCGGCCATGAACTGGTCAACGTATTCCTGACTTGTCATAATGGGAGTAGTGTGTTTTATTGTTAAGTTGTCCAAGGCCTCAATCGGGCCGCTTTCGGCAATATAGAAAGAAAAATTCCCCAATCAAACAGATTGAGGAATAAAAATCGTTTTACGGAATGCAAAAAAAGTCCAGATTACCTGAAATCTTCGTATCCTGGCATTGCGATGTTGGCCTTGATCTCCTTGATATCCTTCTCGTCGCGAGGACATATTAGCAGCACGTCGTCACTGTCTACCACCAGCATGTTTTCGAGTCCCTTGATGGCGATGAGCTTGCCGGACGCAGTGGTATAGACCAGTGATTTCGAGCTGTTTCGTATGATTGACTTGTCCGCGTGAGCGATATTGCCGTCGGGATCCCTGTCGGTGAGGTAGCTGTAAAGAGATTCCCAGGTTCCGATATCGCTCCATTTGAAGCGGGCCGGAAGGATCCAGGCATTGTTGGTCTTCTCGAGGATCGCGATGTCGAAGGATGCCTTTTCGCACTGCATGTAGACCTTCTGGAGGAATACTTTCTCGCTTTCTCCTTCGCCTATCCAGTTCTCCCAGCCACGGAAAGGTGCGGTGATCTGCGGAGCGCATGCCGCCATCTCTGCGCTTAACCTGTCGGCGCGGCAGACGAAGATACTGGAGTTCCACAGGAATTCACCGCTGTTGACGAAGACCTCTGCAAGTTCCTTGTCAGGCTTCTCGGTAAAGGTCTTGATCTTTCTAGGCTGGTTCCAGTTGTCGGTGATGGCTCCTCCGACGGCCTGGATGTATCCGTAGTTGGTGTTGGCGCGGTCGGGCACGATTCCCAGGGTTATGAGAACGTTGTTCCTTGCGGCGTATTCCAGAGCGATTCCTACTGACTCGTGGAACAGGTCGAGACCATTTATAATCTGGTCCGAAGGGCTGACAACCAGGACTGCCTCAGGGTCTCTCTTGAGGATGCTGTATGTCGCAAGGGCGATGCATGGGCCGGTGTCCCTGCTGTATGGTTCAAGCAGCAGGTTGGCCGCAGGCAGCTCAGGAATGCTTTCCAGAACGAGGTCGCGGTATTTTTCGAGCGAGACCACAAGTATGTTTTCCTCCGGAATCAGTCCGGAGAAGCGCTCATACGCTATCCTCAGGAAGGTCTTTCCACCGCTGGCTGTAGGACAGAGGAACTGCTTCGGGCGGTCCTCACGGCTGAGAGGCCAGGAACGTGTTCCTGATCCTCCAGCAAGTATTACGCAATAATTATGGTTGTTCATATGTCGGTTATTAGTCTTAGTGTCAATAGTAGATAGGCAGGTAAGCCCTCGGGAAGTACCTCAGTTCGACATTGTCTTCGTCAAACACGACGCTTGCAACATCGAAGAACAGCTCCAGGCCGTTCAGTCCGGCATGCTTCTTCGCGGCCGATCTCAGCCACGCTTTGGACGCCGCAATGATCTTTTTCTGCTTCACAGCATTCACCGCGAGTTCAGGTTCTGCCGTATAGGGAGCCACTCGGCTCTTGACCTCTACAAAATGCAGGCCTTCCTCGTCCAGGGTGATAAGGTCAACCTCCAGGTGACCGCTTCTCCAGTTCCGTTCGACGACCGTATGGCCGTGCCCGATGAGGTACTCGCAGACAGCATCTTCTCCCCGCTTTCCCAACTCCATTCTCGCTGTCTTCATGTATTCTATTATAATATGGTTATCAGTCAAGCTGAACGACCGTCACTCCGCTGCCGCCAAGCTGTATGCTTTCGTCAACGGCCGAGACTACTCCCGGAACGGTCCTCAGGTATTTCTGTATCTCTTCGCGAAGGACGCCTGTGCCCTTGCCGTGTATGATGCGGACTGAACTCATGTCCAGCATGATCGCATCATCTATATAATGTGTGACGATATCCATGGCATCCTGGAGACGGGCGCCGCGTACGTCCAGTTCGGGCGAGAACTTGAGCTTCCTTTCGCGTATCGATGGGTCATCGTTCTTGTATACCGGCTTGCTCACAGCCTTGGAGGCTTCCTTGAACTCGTTTGACGATATGCGCTCAACGCGATCCAGCGGAAGCTTCGAGCTGATGTTGCCTATGTTGATGGTTACAGCCTTTGAGGATACCTTGGCGACCTCGCCGACCATGCCGTTGTCCTTTACGCGGACCTTTTCGCCAATCTTGAGAGGCGCGCTGCGGAACTGTTCCAGACGGCGCTTCTCTTCTTCGATACGCTCCTGTTCCTTGCGGTCCTTCACATCGGCACGCTGGAGCTTGCGGGCTCTTTCGCGTTCCTTGCGTTTCTCCAGTTTCTCGAGCTTGCCTTCTATGTATTCCTCCTTTTCCTTCTGGAGGCGGCTCTGTCTCTTTTCCAATGCCCCGAGGAATCCGCTGAGCTCGGCACGCGCTTCGCGAGTCCTGGTCTTCTCGGCCTGGGACTCCTTGATGGTCCTGATGGTGTTCTCGACCTGTTTGTTGGCGCCCTGGATTATCTCTTCGGCCTGCTTGCGGGCATCCTTGAGAATGTCTTCCTTGAGCTTCTTGATGTCCTGGAGCTCCTTCTGGTAGCGGTCGGTGATGTTCTCGAGGGTCTTGTCGGTGGTGCGTATCCTTTGGAGCTTCTCGTCCAGCGCACGGCGGTTGCGTGCGATCTTGCGGAGGTTCCTCTCGATGCCGACGAATTCTTCTCCGGCGCGTGACTCGGCGTCTTTGATGATTTCCTCCGGCAGTCCCATCTTGCGGGCGAGCTCGAACGCGAAGGAGTTTCCTGGGAGCCCGACTTCAAGCTGGAAGAGCGGAGCCATGTTCTTTGCGTCGAACATCATCGCTCCGTTGGCGACACCGTTCTCGCCGTTTGCGGCATAGAGCTTAAGGTTGGTGTAGTGGGTCGTGATGACGCCGCTGACACCACGCTTGTCGAATTCGCTGAGAATCGATTCCGCTATGGCACCTCCGGCGGCAGGCTCGGTACCAGAACCGAACTCGTCTATGAGTACAAGGGTCTGCGGTCCGGCAAGTCGCAGCATTTCGCGCATGTCAGCGAGGAACGAACTGTAGGTGCTGAGGTCGTTGTCGATGGACTGGTCATCTCCGATGCTGACCATGATTCTGTCGTATACAGGCAGCTCCGATGTTTCGGAGGTAGGGATGAGCATGCCCCACTGGAACATGTACTGGAGCAGTCCGGTGGTCTTGAGGCAGACGGATTTTCCGCCGGCGTTCGGACCTGATATGATGAGGATATGCTTGTTCGGATTCAGGTTTATGGTGAGCGGCACTATCTCCTTGCCTTCTTTCTTCAGCGTGCGTTCGAGCAGCGGGTGGCGTGCCTTGCGGAGCTGGAGAGACATGTCTTCCGAGATGATTGGCATGCCGGCGATGAAGTCGAGGGCGGTCTGAGCCTTCGCGATGAGGAAGTCGATCTCGCCGAGGAATACGGCTGAAGCCATCATGTCCGGTACGAACGGACGCAGGAATTCGCTGAACTCGCGGAGTATCCTTGCGATCTCGCGGCTCTCGGCGAAACGGAGCCCGCTGATCTCGTTCTCGAGGCCGATTATCTCGGCTGGCTCGATGAAGCTGGTCTTGCCGCTGGCCGACTCGTCATATATGAAGCCTGAGACCTTTCTCTTGTTGGCTGCGCTCACAGGGATGAGGAACTTGCCGTCGCGGATGGACAGCTGGACGTCACTGTCTACGAGCCCGTCCTCCTTGGCTTTTGCGAGCAGTGCGTTGGCACGGCGTGAGATGGCGCTCTCCTTTTCCTTCAGTTCCCTCCTGATATGGTAGAGCTCCTCGGACGCGGTGTCCTTTATCTCACCGTATCGGTCCAGTATGCTGTCGATGCGGGACTGGACCTCGGGGAAGGCCATGATAGGCGCTGCAGCACGCTTCAGGTTAGGATAGATACCGTCCTTTATGCTGCGGAAGAACGATGTGACCTTGCGGGTGGTCTCGAGCATGGTCTTTAGCTTGCCCAGAGAGAGAACGTCGATGCTGTAGCCCTCTTTCTCGAGGTGACGGAGTATGGGCAGGCAGTCGATGTAGCCTGTCGTAGGGAAGCTTTCCTCGAACATGACTATCATGCGCATCTCGTCGGTGAGAAGCAGCCTGCGCCGTATTATGTCCCTGTCGTTCGAGAAAGCCTCGGAGGCCGTCTTCTCGACGGCATAATCGGTCGAACAGCGATTGGAAATCATCTTCCTTATCCTGTCGAAGCCGAGCTTGCTTTCAAGTCTTGTATCTATTGCGTTGTCAATCGTGTCCATTCTGTTCCTTTCCCTTGTCATCCATCTCGCCCATCAGCTGGGTCAGCCTGTTCAGGTTCCCGATGGTTTCTACCTGTCCTCCATGAACGAAAGATATCCTTCCGCTCTCTTCCGATACGACAATGACGGACGCGTCGCTTTCTTCCGATATTCCTATCGCTGCCTTGTGGCGCATTCCATAATGGGCTGGAATGTCTGTACGGTCTGTGATCGGCAGCGTGCATCTTGCCGCCACGATCCTTTCGTCGGCTATAATCATGGCTCCGTCATGGAGAGGGGAGTTCTTGAAGAAGATGTTCATGATCAGTCGCTGGCTGATACGGGCATCCACCTTGTCTCCGGTCTCGATGATATGGGTCAGCGGGTCCTTGTTCGGCAGGACGATGAGCGCACCGGTCTTGTCCGCGCCCATGGCTCCGCATGCCTCCACGATTTCCTTGATGTATGCGCTGCCCATCTGTTTCTCGGTCTTGCCTATGATCCTGTTCAGCAGGGCCACGCCGCTGCGCGTAATGGTCGAGCGGCCGCCGAGCGTCATGAGAAAGTGGCGTATCTCAGGCTGGAATATGATTATCAGCGCGACGAGTCCGACATCCAGCACAGTCTTCATGAGCGAGGATGTCAGGTCCATGTGGAATGCGTCGGCAATCATGCTCAAGATGAACAGGAATGCGATCGCAAGGAATATGTTCATGCTCGAGGTCCCCCAGACTACGCGTATGGTCATGAAGATCAGTACGGCAACCAGGAGGATGTCGAATATGTCCGTTATGGACAGCTGAAGAAAGTCCAGTCCGTCAAATGTCATAATGCAAATATAATATAAAATAAGTAATACGAGGAGTATGGTTTTGTAAAATAATAGAAATCAAGTGATTGTTATTTGAAAAAGATTTCGTACATTTGCAGCCCGCAAAAATGTGCGGTTTATTTAAAGTTTTATTAAACAATTAATTATCAAACCAATGCCTGGATTAATTGGAAAGAAAATCGGAATGACTTCCGTTTTCGGTGCTGATGGTAAAAATATACCATGCACCGTTATTGAGGCTGGTCCTTGCGTTGTCACACAAGTTCGCACTGTAGAAAAGGACGGCTATGCCGCTGTGCAGCTTGCCTATGGCGAAAAGAAAGAAAAGCAGACCAGCGCGCCTCTTATGGGGCACTTCAAGAAGGCAGGAACCACCCCTAAGCACAAGCTCGTAGAGTTCCCTATGGACTTCAACGGCGAGATCAAGCTTGGCGACACCGTCACCCTGACCGACGTTTTCACTGAGGACGTTGCTTTCGTTGACATCGTCGGCACTTCTAAGGGTAAGGGTTTCCAGGGAGTTGTGCATCGTCACCACTTCCAGGGCGTAGGCGGTGCTACCCACGGTCAGCACAACCGTCTCCGTCATCCTGGATCTATGGGTGCATCTTCTTGGCCTTCACGCGTATTCCCAGGAATGAGAATGGCAGGTCACATGGGCAACCAGAGAGTTAAGGTATTCAACCTTCAGGTTGTCAAGGTTATCCCTGAGCACAATCTTCTTGTAGTAAAAGGCTCTGTTCCTGGAGCTAAGGGTTCTTATGTAATTATGGAGGCTTAAGTTATGGAATTGTCAGTTTACAAGATTGACGGATCAGAGTCCGGAAAGAAGATTGTTCTCGACGAGAACGTGTTCGGTGTAACTCCGAACGACCACGCAATCTATCTTGACGTAGTACAGTATCTCGCTAACCAGCGCCAGGGTACCGCAAAGACCAAGGATCGCAGCGAGGTGGCTTACAGCACCAAGAAGCTCGGTCGCCAGAAGGGCGGCGGCGGTGCACGTCATGGTAGCCTCAAGGCAAACATCTTCGTAGGTGGTGGCCGTGTATTCGGTCCAGTGCCACGCTCATACAGACACAAGTTGAACAAGAAGCTCAAGCAGCTCGCTCGCCTTTCAGCTCTCAGCTACAAGGCACAGGACAACGCAATCACCGTTGTTGAGCAGTTCGAGATGGACGCTCCAAAGACAAAGGAGCTCATGAAGATCCTCGCAAACATCAACGCAGGCAGCCGCAAGGTCCTCGTGGTTCTTCCTTCTAACTCAACCAACATTTTCCTTTCATCACGCAACCTTCCTGAGGTTAAGGTAATCACCGTAGATGAGATCAACACCTACGCTATCATGAACGCAAATTCACTCGTTCTCGTTGACGGCGTACAGGAGATCCTCGCTTCAAGGGTTCGCTAAAAAAGTAAAAAGAGATGGGAATTATATTTAAGCCAATCGTAACAGAAAAGTTGACGGCTCAGGGCGAAAAGTTGAACCGTTATGGTTTCGTGGTTGACCGCAATGCCAACAAGATCCAGATCAAGGAGGCCATCGAGAAGATGTACGGCGTTTCAGTTGTTGAAGTAAACACTGTAAACTACCACGGAAAGAGAAAATCCCGCTTCAGCAAGTCAGGTCTGCTGAAGGGTCGTATGAACCACTTCAAGAAAGCTTACATCACCCTCGCAGGTGAGGATAAGATCGATTTCTATAGCAACATTTAAGGAGGGACAAGACAATGGCAGTAAGAAAGTTCAAGCCGGTTACTCCCGGCACTAGAAACAAGGTGATCAGCAGCTTCGACGAGATCACCACAAACAAGCCTCAGAAATCATTGCTGGAGCCCCTCAAGAGAACCGGTGGCCGTAACAACACCGGTCAGATGACCATGCGCTACATCGGTGGCGGTCACAAGAAGATGTACCGTATCATCGACTTCCGTCGTGATAAGGACACCTGCCCTGCAACCGTAATGACCATCGAGTACGATCCAAACCGCAGCGCACGCATCGCTCTCGTACAGTATGAAGACGGCGAGAAGAGATACATCATCGCACCTAACGGTATCAAGGTAGGTCAGGTGATCGCATCAGGTTCAGGTGTTGCACCTGAGGTTGGTAACGCTCTTCCTCTCAAGGAAATTCCAGTGGGTACTCTCGTACACAACATCGAGCTCCGTCCTGGCCAGGGTGCCGCTATGGCACGTTCAGCCGGTACCTTCGCACAGCTCGCAGCACGTGAGGGCAACTACGCAGTTCTTCGTCTCCCTTCAGGTGAGACCAGAATGGTTTCAGTTGCTTGCCGCGCTACCGTTGGTGTAGTTTCTAACCCAGATCACAACTTGGAGTCTTATGGCAAGGCAGGTCGCAGCCGCTGGCTCGGTCGCAGACCTCGTAACCGTGGTGTTGTAATGAACCCAGTAGATCACCCTATGGGTGGTGGTGAAGGTCGTGCATCCGGTGGTCACCCACGCTCACGCAAGGGTATGCCAGCTAAGGGATATAAGACACGTAATCCTAAGGCAGCTTCAAACAAGTTCATCATTGAAAGAAGAAAGAAATAATCGGAATTAAACTTTAGAGATTATGAGTCGTTCTTTAAGAAAAGGTCCATATATCCAGGAAGCACTGGAGAAGAAGATTCTTGCCATGAACGAAGGCGGCAAGAAGAAGGAGGTAGTCAAGACCTGGTCTCGCGCCAGCATGATTTCTCCTGATTTCATCGGCCACACTATCGCTGTTCATAACGGAAACAAGTTTATTCCGGTTTATGTAACTGAGCAGATGGTAGGTCACA
>JAKSJO010000011.1 GCA_024398125.1 Bacteroidales bacterium | reverse complement strand
AAGAATATGCTCCGGCAAATATGCTGGAGTTCAATGAGGACGAGGGAAACAGAGGCGTGTATGCCAGATTAGGTACGGGTGCCGTGCCAACTTTCGTCCTTGTCGACAAGGACTTTGTCATCAAGGACATCTGGGTCGGATATAGCGAGGGCTCGATTCGGGAGAGGATCAGATAATTATCGTTATATTTATGATTTACAATATATGAGTGAGCAAGTCAATCTTTGTACCCGAAGACAAACTGTTCAACCGACTTTCATACACACATCTCCTTCAACTCTTGCCAATATGAAACATTACATTCTTACTCTCGCACTGTTGCTCTCATGCGCCTTTGCCGGTGCGCAGGAAATAAGGCCAATGAAGACCGACGCGTCCGACTATGTGCCTATGCTCCAGGATGCCGGCTTCGGCATTTATGCATTTGATATCTCATCCCTGAACGATAATGCATACAACATCAGCCTTGTCGTGAGCGAGTACGTCAATGGTGAACTGGTAAGTGAAACTGAATCTTACGAGGTCGAGAGCAGCCTCTATAAGAACCCACAGAAACTGACACTCGGTTTCTCACCGAAGTCTGACTCCATGAGAAATGTCAGGCTATATGTAGATGATGTGCGTGTCGCGGCAAAGACCCTGAGCCTGAAACCTATGACTGCACCCAAATATGAGGGGGAGATCATGTATGACCTTCTTTCTTTTGAATTGGGTCAGATAAAGGTAAATGCGGTCACGCCGCTTGTCCTTCTGGGATCTTACTGGTATGATGAACCATTCAAGACAGTCCGTTTCTATGGCGACGAAGACCGTACCATCTTGATGTCATCGCCGATCATGAAACTGATTCCTCATTGCTACGTCCTCGGAATAAAGGTTGAGCAGCAATACAAGACTTACAATGCAGTGCCGACCCAGCCTAAAACCAGTACGTCAATTCCACTGACTGGCGGTGTCAATAAATAGAGTCTCAGGTCCAAACCATATTTCACGGCTGGTCAGCTTCGTGAAGATATGAACCTGACGATGTCGTCGAAGATGTCTTCGGCGCTCTTTTCCAGAAGGAGCTCGTGCCGCAGGCCTGGATAGAGCTTGGAGCTCACGTTGGAATAACCTCTGTTCTTCATGAACTGCACAGCCTTTCCGAAGGCCTTGTCATCTATCCTGCAAGGATCGTCACCTCCCGAAATGAACATCACCCTAAGCGACGGGTTGGCAAGCGCCCAGCCCTTTGGGGAGTAGCAGTACATCATCACTCCCATGAGGTTCATGAAGCCGTTGGCGGTGAAGCAGAATCCGCATAAAGGGTCAGCTATGTATGACTTGACGTTATCCCTGTTCGCACTGAGCCATGCGAGCTCTCCCTCGGCCTCGAAAGGCTTGTTGAAACTGCCGAATGACATCGAGTCAAGCAGCTTTGAGCGGAAATGGCCTCCTCGTATTGCCGCCACCAGTGATGCCAGAACCTTGCCTGCTCCCTTCGCGGGGTTGTTGGAAGGACATCCGCATACGATGAGCCCATCGATTGCGCTGTCGTATCTTTTGGTGAATGATCTAACCACCATCGAGCCCATGCTGTGTCCCATGAGGATGACAGGCAGTCCGGGGAATCGATCTTTCGCCCAGTCCTGAACCTTCTTCACGTCCTCAACCATGGCATTCCATCCTCCGGCGTACATGAATCCGAGGTCATCGGGGCTCTTTACGCTGGCTCCGTGTCCGCGATGGTCGTGGATGACCGATGCGATGCCTCGCGCGGCGAGGTACTCCATGAGCGGAAAGTATCTTTCCTTGTGCTCTGCCATTCCATGGGCAATCTGAAGAACGCATGAGGTATCCGCCTCGGGCTTGCAGTACGCACCGCTGAGGGTGAGGTTGTCAAAATCTGACTTGATTGTGAAAGTGCTTATCATTTCGGTAAATGGAGAAAAAGTTTCCGGAAAGATACAACATGAAATTGAAAGAACATACGAAATTCTTACAATTCCCGGGGGGCCGGATACATCGCCAGCCTATTTCTTAAGCCAATGCTCCTTCAGCCAGGCACGTACAGGGATGTCGTACAGTTTGAGTGCCGCCCAGGCGTTGAGGATAACCAGGATCGTTGTGGTGATTCCCACGAATACATGTGTGCCGACTGGCGAATCCATATGACGCTGTGCCCATGACATATGCATGTAGAGCACAGGATAATGGGTGATGTAGAGTGGGAACGAGATCTCTCCAAGGAATCTGCAGACCTTTGTGCTGACCTTGCCGGTCAACTTGCTGCCTGCGCCGATGACGAGAACGAGAGGGAACAGGAACAGTACGCAGCAGAGCTGGTAAGCGCCGTCGATGATATTTCCGCCGCCATTGATCTTTGGCACATTGAACATGATGAACACGATGAGCGCTGTGATGAGGAATCCGTGCTTCGATTTGATCATCCAGCCCAGACGTGACATGATGAGGCCGATAAGGAAAGGATAGAGCAGGCGGGTAAAGCCAAGGTAGACGTGCTCTGGGTTGAAGACAAATCCACCGTTGATATAGTAGAAATAGCCGTCGTCGACAAGGTTGCCGAAGAGGTTCAGGTTAAGGGCGATGTCGGTAGTGCATACAGCTGCGCCGAGGGCCAGTATTGCCAAACCCCATGTAGGGAGGAAGCGGAAGATGAAGGCATATAGAATGTTGGCGATATACTCATACATCAGTGTCCAGACAGGTCCGTTTATGCTGGACAGTTCACCCCATCCGCGGATGTCCCAAGACTGAGGGAACGGAATGCACAGCAGCGTGAGCAGCGCCTGGAGCATCAGGAAATACCAAGGTGCAGAGTCAACGGCATGGAAGACATCGACACTGCCGGAGTAGTAGAAGAAGATGATGCCCATAAGCACGCCGATCAGCAACATCGGATGCAGGCGGGCGATACGGCGCTTGAAGAAGCCCTTGTAGCCCATCTGGTCGAAGCGGTCCTGGTAGGCGTAACCGAGCACGTAGCCCGACAGGGCGAAGAAGAAATCCACGGCAAGATAGCCATGCGCCATGATGTTGCTGGTAATGTCGGCAGAATAGCATTCCATCATATGGAAGCCGACGACGCAGAATGCAGCCACGCCTCTGAGTCCGTCCAAGACATCATATCTTGGTTTCGATTCTAAATAAGCCATTGTATGTTTTGTTTCTGTTATCGTGATGTTGCGTACGCTTGCCCTATTCTATCAGTCCCAAGCGCTTTGCCTTGAAGCAGGCCTCCGTGGTGTTGCTGACCTGGAGCTTCTCGATGATGTTCTGTCTGTGCCGGTCAACTGTATTCTTGCTGATTCCCATCATCCCGGCAATCTCCTTGCTTGCAAGCCCCTTCTGGATGTATTGCAGCAGCTCCTTTTCGCGGCTGCTCAGTATGGAGCGCAGCTCTGAGATGTCTATCCTTCGTTCTTCGCCGGTCAGTTTGTGTATCAGGCGGGCATGTGTAAATGATTCCTTCGTGAACTTATACACGCAGAGTGCATAGCAGATGCCCTGTTTGCCTTCGCTCGGGAAATACTGTATGCGATGTATCACAGGATGGTACATGCCATTGGTATCATGCATGCTGATGATCTGTTCCATATACCAGGGAAACCCTTCGGCGATGTTCTGCGGGGTCAGCATTCGGCTGAAGAATTTCAGCTCCTGGAGATGCTGCACGACAAGGTTGTCGGGATTGATGCACGATATGATATCCTCCTCAAATACTGAATCCACGTAAAGATGGGTGCCGGCCTTCCCGATGCCAAGTACTTCTGCTGTCTTGCCAAGCAGGATGTGGCATTTGCCGGTCCGCATATTGTTGAGCGCCACGATGGCGTTGTCGCACATGGCGTATGTCTCTGCATAGTTCAGCAGCTTTCGCTCCTCGTCCTCAAGATGTATTCCATCCTGCTGACTCATGAAGTGAGATACCAGTTTGTCGTTGATTTCAACCATAATTGCTTACAAAGATAAGCCAAATGAAGGTCGGAATCCATGGTCATTTATCAGTATGGCTCTCCTGGAGACCCTCAAATGATTTTAAACCGCCAAATACACCGCCAAATACACCGCCGGTCAAAATACAGGAACTGACATTGCTAATGATATCATTAAAGTTATAATAAAAATGAAAATATATTGGAAATGTTATAACTTTGCAATATGCTAGTTTGTTCAAATATCATCCGAATTGGAAACAGCCGAGGTGTAATAATCCCGGCAAAGATGCTCAAGTCCCTTCTCCCGGACGCTGAAGACAAGATCAGGATAGAGGAAAGGGACGGAGAAATAGTTATTTCAAGGGATATGGATCTTGCGGACTCTCCGTTCCATGCCTTGGACACGTGGTGCGATGAGCATGGCTTTGTGGAGGATTCCGTGGAAGATATAGAGGCCTATATGGATACCGTCAGGTCCATGAGAAGCAATAAAGAGATCAAGGAATGGTAGAAAAGAAATACCTTCTGGACTCGGATGTCCTGATCGCGATGCTTCGCGACCGAAAAGATTTCTCAGGAATCAGACGCAAGATTCTCAATGTCGGCATCGACAGATGCTGCTGCAGCGCTGTTTCGGTAGCCGAGCTATCCTCAGGAGCCTATCGCATGGGGACAGAAAGAGGATTGTTTGAAGTCTCTTTTATACAGGGCATAATGACAGTGGTGCCTTTTGGCTCCAAGGATTCCCAGGATGCGGATATTTTCGGTAAGACAAAGGCACTTTTGATGGGGGCCGGGACTCCCGTCGATGATATGGATCTCCTGATAGCCTCAACGGCATTGGCAAACGACATGACGCTTGTCACCCATAACATCAGACATTTCTCAAAAGTTCCAGGCTTAAAGATCGAAGACTGGCTCAATCTATGATTGCGATTTAAGATAGTAGCCGCCGGTCTTGCTGCTGCCCCTATGCTCGACCTTGGCGGAAAGACTTGCAAGAGCCCTCTGGGTCGAGCGGAGAGGAATGTTGAGGTCTTTGGAGATAATGACAGCGGAACAGCCTGGATTCTTTTCAATGTAATCAAGAATGGACTGCACCCTGTCCGGATGTATCGTATTTTTCTCCAGGGGATGGACGTCATGCATGGCGCGGTTGGACAGTATGTTGCTGCCTCCGTAAATCAAGTTCTCAAAGAATGCCTCAAGATAGCTCTGGTCAGCAACGATTCCTTTCTTGAGATTGTTGTAGTTGGCTCTTACTAGCGCGTTCCTGAAATACCATGAGTTGGTCTCGAAGAGATCATTGTCAACCTCAAAGCCAAGCGACCTGAGATATAGAATTGTGAAAACAGCCGTGGTTCTGGTGTTGCCTTCGCCAAATGCATGAATCTGCCATAAGTAGGCGACAAAATGGCTGATGTGCTTAATTATTCCTGCCTTATCCAGCCCTTTGTAGCTGAAAGCTCGCTCAACGCCGAAGTCGTAATCCAGCGTTGCGGCGATATCGGGAGCATTCCCGTAGATGACTGTATCTCCTGACAGCACCCATTCCTTCTTCGTGATGTTATAATCCCTGATCTGGCCGGCAAATTTGAAGATGCCTTCAAACAATTTGCGATGTATTCCACAATAGAAAGCCGGAGTGAACGAGAAGCCTCCTTCTGACAGAATCTTTGTGATTCTCTGGGACACAAGGTCAGCCTCCTCATTTCGTTCACTTGATTCATCTCTTCGATCCCGGGCTTTGTAGTATTCTCTTAGGTAATGTCCGGCCTCGTCAATGGTGATGTTGCCTTCAATGTGCTGCTTGGCGATATCAATCAGATAGTCCGATGTCTTTAGCCCGTCAACAGCCTGCAGGCCGATGGCAGTCTTCCAAATCTGAGCTTTCTGGGCCTTCTGAGGTTCAGTTACCCTGTCGTATTTGAGCTTGTCGTCCATACTTCAAATTTACTCAAATAAGTTTACACCGCCAAATACACCGCCAGTTCGCTCCTTGAGCAGTATTGTGAATGGAGATAAGAATCCGACATGGGACTCAAAAAAAAGGCCTCAGAGATATTCTGAAGCCTTTGATAAATGCAGGATGTGCAATAACTGTTACTCAAGAGTGGTAGTTATAGTGTAGAGTTTTCCAGTCTCAAGAGTTTTGTCGGCACTCCAGGTAAGGGTCTTGGTTCCAAGAATATCAGAGTTGCTTGCGATGGCTTTGATAGTCCAGGTATCATTCTCGTGGACACTGCCTGGACGGAACAGTCCATATATGGTCAGCACCTTGGATGATGGCACCTGGATGTAGCCAGATGGACTATACGTATTGATCATCAGGCGAGTGCTTCCGCCAGAACCACCATAATTCAAACTCGATTCATATACATAGGTCCAATTATCCAGCGATCCGCTTGAACCAAACACTGCGCTGGCATCCATTGTGAGATTGTTCAGCTCTCGACCGATTGCCGCATCAGGGAATGTAACGACAAATTTAAGAACAGAGAGTCTGTTCTGCATTTCAACGCTGAGGTTTGATCCATTGATGGTCGGCTCTCCGGAAAGGATTGCGTAATTCTTGATATGAGAGAGGTCACCATCTGCGACCTGAGTGTTATTAACAGACCAATGTGCGTATTGGGTCGGTAGAGACGATATTCTGAACGGACTGGATGAAGTCACTGCCGGATATACGCAGATATATCTGGTTGTGGTAGGGTCTTCTGTTATACTTCCGGTAAACTCTGCCGTTGCCCTTCCTGCGGCTCCTGTTGATGTGAAGTTATCGATATGGGTTGCCTCTGAGCTGCCGTTTATAGAGATGACAGACATTGTCTCCGTTGCCTCCCAAGATGCCTTGAGGCCGCTGTCGTCAGTGTAGGTAACCTTGGTTTCAGGATCGGCTGCAAGTGTTGCAGTCAAGGTCATCGGTGTTGACTTTGTAACGACTGATGCTTCTTTTGCGCAGGATGCCAGTACGGCTGCTGCTGCAAAAATGACAAATGCTTTTTTCATTGTGCCTTCCTCCTTTTAGTTAAGAATTCCATCAAGATTTTCCTCATCGAAATTGAAACTGGTACTGCTCTGCGCGATGACTTCCGTCATTTCAACCTCGAACACCTTGCATTCGGGTTGTGAATACACTTTTTTTGTCATGATATTTAATTTGATATTGGATTTGCACAAACCAAGAAAAGCGTCACTTCTCTTCGAGACAGTAACGCCAATGGTTGATTTAATATTAAGTAATTGAATATTACGCGGTTATACCCCCCCCGAACGGGAGGGCATGTGAAAGACTGAAGATATGTCTAGCCGCTTTCTTTGCCATATCTTGCAAGATAGCGATTATTCCATGCTTTTGCAAAAAAAGGGTCGGGTACACCGCTAATCTATTGATTCGCGACGATATGTTACTTGCCGTCGGCGAGGAAGGCGGCCTGGACTGGGCCCATCTTCCTGTAGCCGTCTTCGTTGAGGTGGAGCTTGTCTTTGACGTAGTAGAGCTGGTAGTTGTATTCATTCGCTCCGAGCAGCTCGAACTGGTCCAGAACAGGTATGCTGAAATGACTGCAGCAGTCCTTCTGCCCCTGTACGTATTCCGAGAAGTTGTGGCCGGTCGCATTGCCGTTGACTGAAAACGGATTGTAGCCGGCCTCCATTGAAAAGAAGTTGCAAATATATGGAAACTAATTTTGTACATTTGCGAAAACTGCAAAACTTCTGTGCCATGAAAAGCAAGATACTGTTCCACATTTTCATCGTTTTCCTGACTCTTTGGCTTTGCTCATGCACCAGGACTGTTCTTGTGTCGGGTATTTCTCTTGATGTAACGTCAATCTCGATGATAGAAGGGGAATCGACCAGCATAGTCGCTTCTATCGCTCCGGAAAATGCGGACAACCAGTTCGTGCTGTGGAGCAGTGACAATCCTTCTTCCGTCACTGTCAGCAATGGTATCGTCAAGGCCGTATCAGCGGGAACTGCCTATGTTACCGCCACGTCGGAAGATGGCGG
The DNA here is from genome assembly GCA_024398125.1 of Bacteroidales bacterium. Classification (GTDB taxonomy): domain Bacteria; phylum Bacteroidota; class Bacteroidia; order Bacteroidales; family UBA932; genus Cryptobacteroides. The sequence continues at coordinate 63,475 of JAKSJO010000011.1, read as the reverse complement.
AAAGACCGCAAGCTGTTTCGTGTCCGTGAGGAGTCAGTCCGTGCCGCTTGAAAGGATGTCTCTCAATAAAGACAGATGCGAGCTGTATGAGGATGAGGCCGAACAGCTCGAAGCCGAGCTCTTTCCAATGAATACCACGGAAACAAGCCTGGAATGGAGCAGCTCGGATGAATCAGTCGCAACAGTTGACGCTGATGGTCTGGTGACTGCCGTGTCTGCCGGAGAAGCGGTCATCACGGTAAAATGCGGAGAAATAACCGCGAGCTGCCCATTCACTATTGTCAAGCTTCCGGAGCCTTTGACCTTTACAGCTGAAGGCAGCTCTTCCGTCAGCCTGGCTGCACATGGGACACCTCCTTTATGTGAGCTGCTTTACAGGATGGGAGACGCTGACTGGCTGCCGTATGAAATCGGCGAGACAATCGCTTTGGAGGACGGGGAAAGCGTATCTTTCCTCAGGGTCGGAAAGGGAGAACTGTCGGAATCGACACAATCATATCACTACTTTAAAATGACGGGACGGATATCTGCGTCCGGAAATATCTTGTCTCTCGTAGACGAGCACCGAAAGCCGGAATACGTATTCTTTCCATACCTGTTCTTAAATTGTTCTTCACTTCTCACTGCTCCTGAATTGCCGGCCAAGAACCTCTCAAATGATTGTTTCCATGGCATGTTCAAGAAATGCACATCATTGACAAACGCTCCGGCGCTGCCATCCGGGGAACTTGCCAAGAACTGCTACCACTCGATGTTTTCCGGATGTTCTTCTCTTGAGAAGGCTCCCGAACTTCCGGCTACTGTTCTGCCTGAGGGATGCTATGAATTCATGTTCTACAACTGTGAGTCGTTGAAGAATGCTCCTGAACTTCCGGCATCAAAGCTGGGAGACTACTGCTATAGAAGCATGTTCTCCGGCTGCAGCTCCATCACAACTGCCCCGGAACTTCGTGCAAGGACTCTCGCCTTCTTCTGTTACTCAGCAATGTTCAGCGGTTGCACATCCCTTGTGAACGCTCCTGAACTCCCTTCTGCGACTTTGGCCTGGGGCTGTTACATGGACATGTTTTATGGCTGTATTTCCCTGAGAGTTGCTCCGGATTTGCCGGCCACCAGACTGGCCGATTACTGCTACCATGGAATGTTCCAGGGCTGCACAAGCCTCCAATCCGTCAAGGCGCTTTTCAAATCGACCATAGGTATTGCCGACGACACCCTGGAGCATTGGCTTCCTGAAACAGGTGGAACATTTTTCAGGAGCCCTGACGCCACCTGGACACGCAATGATGCGGAAATCCCGGATGGCTGGACAATAATTGACGTCGAATGAATCAAGGGGTGATACCTTGATTCAAAACTATCTTTGCCATAAACCTATCTGAATTGTGATATGAAACGAATCCCATGCCTGGTCGCCATGATTGTCTTTGGCGTCCTCTCTTCATGCACAACTGTCTCCGACAAACTGGAGATATCTCCGGCTGACAACGGCGGTCTTAGAATAGACAGGATGGCCGTCAGCTATGACAGCGGCGACGACCCGCTGATCGCCAAGGTCGCAGATCTGTTCGCCGGCGACATCGAAATGGTTACAGGCTCGCGCCCGGATGGTCAGTCTGACGGCCGCATCATCATCGGCACGGCTGCCGGCAGCAAGGAAATTGCTGAACTTGCGAAAGCTGGAAAGATCGACATCGGCGCCATTGCGGACAAGCCCGAGACCTTTATCATCAGCAGCGTCGGCAATGATCTGGTCATCGCCGGCTCGGACAAGCGCGGCGCTGCCTACGGTGCGTTCACGATCAGCCAGAAGATGGGGGTATCGCCATTCTACTGGTTCTCGGATGTCCCTGTGCCTCACATGGACGCCATCTATGTTGACGCATCGTATGTATCCAAGGAGCCATCCGTGCGCTTCAGAGGTTTCTTCATCAACGACGAGGACTGGAGCCTGACGCCATGGGCCGCCCTTAACTATGAAAAGGAACTCGGCGACATCGGCCCGAAGACTTACGAAAAGGTCTGCGAGCTTCTCCTGAGACTCAAGGGCAACATGCTCGCACCTGCCATGCACGCCTGCACAGGCCCGTTCTACAGCCATCCAGAAAGTGCCGCAGTGGCCGACTCTTACGGCATCATGATCACGACATCTCATTGCGAGCCTCTTCTCTTCAACAACGCATCCACTCTCGAATGGGATCCGGCCGTTGATGGTGAATGGAACTACATGACCAACAAGGATGTCATCAAGGCCAAGTTGGATGCCAGAGTGGCTTTTGCATCGGCATACGACAACATCTATACAGTTGCCATGCGTGGCCTCCATGACGCCGGCATGGTTGGCGAGATGACCGATCAGCAGAAGGTCGAAAACCTCTACAACGCCATCACCGACCAGCGCGAAATTCTCAAGAAATACATCGACGCGCCAATCGACGAGATCCCTCAGATCTTCGTTCCATACAAGGAGGCCCTTGACGTCTACGAGCTTGGGCTTGAGGTGCCGGAGGACGTGACCCTCGTATGGCCAGACGACAACTACGGCTACATCAAGCGTCTCAGCAACCCGCAGGAGCAGAGCCGCAAGGGCAAGTTCGGCGTCTACTATCATGTATCATACTGCGGTACTCCGCATGACTATCTCTGGCTGAACACCACTCCTCCTGCGCTCATGTATGAGGAACTCAGCAAGGCTTACCGCACGGGCGGCGACCGCTACTGGCTCCTGAATGTAGGCGACATCAAGCCATGCGAGCTTGCCATCGCGACCTTCTTCGACATGGCATGGGAGGTTGGGAAGTTCAACGCTGTCAACATCAACGAGCACCAGAGCGACTGGCTCGCTTCAATCTACGGCAGCCAGTACAGACAGGATTTCATGGACATTCTCGAGGCCTACTACAGGCTCGCCTGGCCAAGAAAGCCGGAGTACATGGGCTTCGAGTGGCAGTGGGACAATCCAGCATTGAAGGATAACCGAGACTCGGACTTCTCGTTCCAGAACTATAACGATGCACGCAACAGACTCGCCGAGTATGACCTCATAGGCCGCAAGACGGAGAAGATCATGGAATCCCTCCCGGCTGAATACAGATCCAGCTTCTTCGAGATCTTTGCATACCAGGTTCTCGCAAGCGAACAGATGGACCGCAAGTTCCTCCTGGCCCAGCTCAATCACGAGCTCGCGGCACAGGGCAACGAGCAGCAGGCTGAATGGGCGGCTATCGAGTCAGAGAAGGCGTACAACGCGATAGAGGCTCTCAACGCTCATTTCAACTCGCTTGAAGGCGGAAAATGGGATCACTTCATGTCTGTCCCTGAAGGATACGTCGCTACATACTGGAAGCCGGCCGAGCTGACCCGTTTCAACGTCAGCCCTGTCCCTGCCGACATCGCACCTGACCCTGCCCAGAATGTCCTTGAGGGGTGCTCAGTGGTGGATATCAGAGATTACAGCATCGTCAACGGCAAGGGCTGCAGCATCTCGACCGTGGACGGCATGGGCTATGAAGGCAGCGTTGTCCAGATCGGACTTGCGGACGAGGACGAGTTCGACCCTCGCTCGGCAAAGTCTCCTGCCGTATGCTTCAAGACCGGCAGGATCGATTCCGACAAGGTGACTGTACATGTCTACACCCTCCCTACCTTCCCGCTCTACAAGGGCAGGAGCAACGAGTTCGGAGTATCGATGGACGGCAGCCAGACTGAGGTCTGTGAGAATCTTCCTGTCGAGTGGAGCAAGCCTTGGAAGGCACAGGTCATGCAGAACGGCCATCTGGATACCCTCGAGTTCAGCATCGACCCTGACGCCGATGACCACGTCCTCAAGATCAGCTGCGGAGCTCCCGGCATCATGGTTCAGAGAATCGTCCTCGACTGGGGCGGCCTCAAGGAAACCTATGTCGGCCCTTCCATTCAGTAATTCATACTTATTTTGTAAATTGCAGCCACGAAAAACCATTATACCATGAACAACAAACTTTCAGCCGCGGCCCTTGCGCTGATGCTGGCTCTGCCGACAGTCGCAATGGCCCAGACACCGAACGCGTACAACGTCGGTGGCAAACTGTATCCACAGGTAAATCCTGACAAGAGCGTCACTTTCCAGTTCACGGCACCTTCGGCAGACAAGGTGGTACTGAACCTCGGAAAGGACTATGAGATGACCAAGGACGAAAAGGGCGTATGGAGCGTCACCACCGATCCTCAGGTCGTAGGTTTCCACTATTATGCTGTCAAGGTCGGCGGCCTTGGCGTCATCGACCCTGCAGGAGACGTTTTCTATGGCACCAGCAAGTGGTCAAGTGCCGTTGAGGTACCGGAGGACGCTGCAGCATCGGACTACTATACACCAAAGCAAAATGTCCCTCAGGGCGCAGTGAGATCGGTTCGTTTCTATTCGGACGTTTGCAAGGAGTGGAGAAGAATGTATGTCTATACCCCTGCCGAGTATTACGACAATCCTGAAAAGCGCTATCCTGTGCTCTATCTCCAGCATGGCGGCGGCGAGGACGAGACCGGCTGGATCTTCCAGGGCCGCGCAGACGTCATCCTCGACAACCTTATCGCTGAAGGCAAGGCTGAGCCTATGATCATCGTCATGAACAGCGGCTACGCCCAGGTTCCCGGCAGCACCGACAGTTTTGACGCTTTCGAGCAGATGATCACCGAGGAAGTCATTCCTTTCGTGGATGCACGCTACCGCACAATCGCCGACCGTGAGCATCGCGCTACCGCAGGTCTCTCATGGGGCGCAAAGCAGGCATACGACCTCGCTCTCGGCTATCCACAGTACTTCTCGGCAGTCGGCGGCTTCAGCGGAATCATCGTTGTCGGCGAGTTCGGCCGCAGCAACCCTGGCATCATGGACAAGACCAAGAGAAAGGCTGCTTACAATGGCATCTTTGCGAACCCGAAGAAGTTCAACAAGGACTTCAGCGTACTCTTCATCGCCAATGGCGAGGCTGAAGGATCACACCTTGCAGACATGTCAAAGACACTTAAGAAGGATGGTATCAAGAATACCTTCTATCAGTCTCCTGAGACCGCTCACGAGTGGCTTACCTGGAGAAGGTGCCTCTACAACTATGCTCAGTTAATCTTCAAAAAGTAATCAGCCATGAAAAAGACAATATATGCACTCTGCGCAGCAGCCCTGCTTGCTGTCAACGCCTTTGCCCAGGAAAGTGCAAGCACCAATATCGTAGGAAAGGAGTTTCCAAAGGTGAATCCAGACAGGACAGTATCCTTCGTCATCAACGCCCCATCGGCAAAGACCGTTGCAGTCGACCTTGGCGGAAGACATCAGGCTGTAAAGAATGACAAGGGCCAGTGGGAGGTCACCACCACTCCTATCGTTCCTGGTTTCCATTATTATTCACTCATCATCGACGGCGTCAAGGTCTCAGATCCTTCAAGCCAGCAGTTCTTCGGCGGCGGCATCTGGACCAGCGGTATCGAGATCCCTGAAATCAACGTGGACTTCTATCTCGACAAGGACGTCCCTCACGGCGAGGTCCGCATGCAGCGCTACTGGTCTGAGCTCACCAAGAGCTGGAGAGTATGCTACGTATATGTTCCACCTTGCTACGACGAGAACCTCCATCGCTATCCTGTACTCTACCTCCTTCATGGAGCGGGCGAGGACGAGACCGGCTGGTCGACCCAGGGCAAGATGTACAACATCATGGACAACCTCATCGACGAAGGCTCGGCTGTTCCTATGATCGTTGTCATGGACCACGGTGTTGCGAACATTCCTGAGATCAAGTCTGCAAGCATGTTCGATTTCACTGCATACGAGAAGGTCGTTATCGAGGAGCTCATACCTATGATCGACAGCAAGTACCGCACTCTCGCGGACAGAGAGAACAGAGCTATCTGCGGTCTCTCCCGCGGAGGTTTCCAGGGCTGGACGATCGCGATGAACAACAGGGACAAGTTCTCATGGCTCGGCGGCTTCAGCGGCTCTGGCAAGGGTCCTGGAACCACTCCTGACCTCTACGATCCATCCCTGAACAAGGACTTCCACCTCATGTTCATCAGCACAGGTACCAAGGAGTCTCCACAGATGTACGCTACCGTGAAGAACTTCCACGACATCCTCGTGAACGCTGGCGTAAAGCACGTCTTCTTCCAGTCAGCCGGTACCGACCACGAATGGCTCACCTGGAGACGTTCCCTCTACAAGTTCGCTCCGATGCTCTTCAAGAAGTAATTGCGCAGGGGTAATACCCCGGTGACATAATCATGAAGAACCCCCTCTGGATTTCTCCGGAGGGGGTTTCAGTTTGTCTCTATGAATCAGGGGATGAGCCCCCTTGATTCACTATTTGAAAAGCTTTGGTGCGAAGGTGTTGAGGTACAGACGCCAGTTTGCCCAGGTGTGACCGCCTTCTGACTGGTAGAAGATGTGGTCGAGGCCCTGCTCGGTAAGAGTCTGGTCGAGCTTTACTGAACCCTCGTAGAGGAAGTCTGAGGTACCGCAAGCAAGGAAGTAGAGCTTCACGCCAGCCTTCTTGAGGGCTGCAACCTGCTCTGGGGTAGCTGAACCTGCTGCTGAAAGCGGGCAGATGTAGTCGAACATTGCAGGGTAGAGGTTTGAAGCGGTGATGGTGTGGCCGCCACCCATTGAAAGACCTGCGATGGCTCTTGACTCAGGTTTTGCAATCACTCTGTACTCCTTCTCGATGAATGGAACGATCTCCTCGCAAAGGCTTCTTACGTATGCGTTGGCGAGTGAAGGGTCGTTTCTGAAGTCGAGATTCGAGGTAGGGAGACCGAGGGTCTGTGCAGCCTGCTGGTTAGGGTTGCCGTTAGGCATGACAACGATCATAGGCTTTGCCTCGCCCTTCTGGATGAGGTTGTCGAGAATCTGTGCTGCGCGGCCCATAGATGACCATGCCTCTTCGTCGCCGCCGGCTCCGTGGAGAAGGTAGAGTACAGGGTACTTTGCCTTAGGATTCTTCTCATAGCCGTAAGGGGTGTAGACGGTGACTCTGCGGTTGATGCCGAGAATCTTGCTGTCATACCACTTGTATGAAACTGTACCTCTCTGGTCTGTCTCGTTGTAGTTTTCGCTTCTCTCGCCCGGTGCGATGATCATGTTGAGGTAGCGGGTGCCGTCGCGCTGTACGAAATAGTTCTGAGGGTCGTTCACAGCGACTCCGTCAACAACGAAATTGTAGGTGTAGATCTCGGCAGAAGGGAGGTCGACTGTAACTTCCCATACGCCCTTGTCGCCCTTGACCATAGGCACTGCGCCTTCGATCCAGCTTGCGCTGAGGTTGACAACTGTCGCGTAGTTCGCGTTGAGGCGGAAGGTGACCTTGCCGTCCTGCATCTCTGGGGATTTTACCTGTGAGCCGCCTCTGAAGTTGGCGAGTTCCTGTGCGCTGATGCTGCCTGCCGCGATGAGTGCTGCAGCAAGAAGGGTGATTATTCTTTTCATGTTGACTGTGGTTAATCTTTAGGGTTTAAAGGTAACCATTTTTCAGTCACGACAAAAGAAATCTAGATTCCGCGGACACGGATTGTGAGAAAACAGTCCTTGAGCAGGCCATGATAGTTTGCCTGGGAGTCTGAAACGAGCACCAGAATCCTGCTTCCATCATTGAGGCGTGGTCCAAGGCACAGACCCTCATAGTTTGCATAGTTGGTCGATTTGGTAGGAAGATCGATAAGAAGTTCCTTTTCGAGTTCACTTCCCTCGTCAGTCATGCCGGGATTGACGATATAGATCCTGTTGTTGCAGAATACTGAGAGCCCGTCCACGTTGCTCTCTCTTTCGAGGACGAGGAGCCTGCCGTCGTCAAGGGCGCAGATGTCGCTGACGCCTGAGACGTATGGATTTCCTGACACTTCGATTGAAGGCTTGTCTGTGTAATAGAACCACTGGCCGGCCTTGTTGAAGTTTTCGTCGTATGCCTGGATGCGCAGGATGTTTGAAAGGCCGTTCTCGGGAGTTGCAGTCTCGCCGTCATCAGGAAGGCTTGTCTCGGATGTCAGCCAGAAGCGCTTGGTCATCTCATTATAGCTGAGAGATTCGAGGCCGGCATTGAATACGACTGGGAACAGGTCGGCGCATGAGAGTTCACGGCCGGTGCGGCTGCCGTCTGCGAGGGACAGCTCGACGACGCTGTTTTCACGCTCGCCCATGACGAATACGCTGTTTGCGGCTGGATAGAATTCGATTGACTCGCCATCGGGATCAGGCATGCCGTTGGTGACGAACTCGCCTTTTTCAACTGAAGTGATCTCTCCCTTTGAATCGATGTCGATGGTGAATCTGTAGAAACCTTCGCTGCCCGCTTTGTCATCAACGACTACGTACTCGTTGCCGCCGACCCAGGCGATGCCGCTGAAATTGCCCTTGAGAGGCTGCTTGACTGTTCTGAGCTTGGATACTGAAAGACGTGGAGCTTCGCCTGCCTTGGATCTCAATTCAGTCGAACTTTCTACGCACGAGCAAAGAAGTGCTGCGGCGGTCAATATGGTGAACAGTCTTTTCATGTTTCGTTTCTTTTCTGTTGCAAAAGTAGATGGTTATATCCGTCCGAAAGGTGGGGATTTTGCCATTTCTTGCTTAGAATTCGTTCAATGATGCATATTTGGAAAAAACTGAATGTTCATTTTCGTATATTTGGGCAAACAACCGACAGTTATGAAAAGATTATTCCTCATTGCGGCAATCCTTATGGGCGCAACTGCGGCCGCTCAGGAGATCCCGGCATACCTGAACACGAAGCTCGATCCGACCGAGAGGGCGAAAGACCTGACATCCCGCCTGACCCTCGAAGAGAAGACCTCCCTCATGTGGGATGAGTCCGAAGGAGTCCCTAGACTGGGCATCAAGAGATTCTCATGGTGGAGCGAAGGTCTCCATGGCATCGGTTACCAGAAGGACGTCACAGTGTTCCCTGAGCCTATCGGCATGGCAGCATCCTTCAACGAGGTGCTTGTCGGCCGCATCTTCGACGCGGTCAGTGACGAAGGCCGCGCTCTCTACAATATCCAGACTGCCGCAGGCAAGGAGGACACCCGTTTCCACAGCCTGTCCATCTGGACCCCTAATGTCAACATCTTCCGCGATCCGCGCTGGGGCCGCGGCCAGGAAACCTACGGCGAGGATCCATACCTCATGGGCCGCATGGGCGTCCAGGTCGTCAAGGGTCTCCAGGGCCCGGATGACAGTCCATACCGCAAGACTCTCGCCTGTGCAAAGCACTATGCCGTGCACAGCGGTCCTGAGTACACCCGCCATTATGCGAACGTGACCAACGTCATGCCACGCGACATGTGGGAAACCTACATGCCGGCCTTCAAGGAACTCGTCATCAAGGGTGACGTCCGCGAGGTCATGGGAGCGTACCAGCGCCTCGAGGACATCCCTTGCTGCGCCAATACCCGTCTGCTCCAGGACATCCTTCGAGATGAGTGGGGATACAAATACATGGTGGTTTCGGACTGCGGTGCAATCTCGGACTTCTGGGAGAACCACAAGACCTCATCGGACAAGGCTCACGCATCGGCAGCCGGTGTCAATGCCGGCACTGACGTGGAGTGCGGTTTCGGATACACATACGAATCGATACCTGAGGCAGTCGCTCTCGGCATTCTCACCGAAGAGGAGGTTGACAAGCACGTGGTAAGACTTCTCGAGGCCCGCATCTCTCTCGGAGAGTTCGACGACCCCGAGGACAACCCATGGACCAAGATCCCTGCTTCTGTGATCAACGGATTCGAGCACAGAGCCCTTACTCTCGAGATGGCTCTCCAGACCATGACCCTGCTCAAGAACGATGGCGGAGTGCTTCCGCTCAAGAAGAATGCAAAGATTGCGGTGCTTGGTCCTAACGCTGCCGATCCAAGAGTCGTCTGGGGCAACTACAGCAGCACTCCTTCATACACAGTCAGCATTCTGGACGGCATCAAGTCGGCGTCCCGCGGCAAGATCGTATACGACCCTGTCTGCGACATCGTTAAGGACTATGTCATCGAGTCAAGCCTCGGAGAGTGCTCGATCGACGGCCAGACCGGCCTCAGAGGACGTTTCTGGAACAATATCCACTGGGACGGCAAGCCTGTGAACAGTCTCTACAGCTCAAAGCCTATCGATGTATCGTCACTTTGGGAAGACCGTTTCGCTGAAGGTGTCGAGGCTGACAACTTCTCGGCAGAGTACGAGACAGTCTTCACTCCTTCGGTCAGCGGCCGATATGTCGTCGCAGTCAACATGACCGGCGGTACAATAATCACTGTCAATGGCGAGAAGCACGTGGACATCTACTGCAAGCGCGCACCGAACGACGCCGACTATGAGTTCGACGCAGTCGCAGGCAAGGAATACAAGATCCGCGTGTGCTACTACCAGGAGAACGGCCGTACCGCGGCAGCCTTCAAGCTTGACATCGGCCGCAAGGTCCCTGTGGACAACAGCCGCATCATTGCAGATAAGCTCAAGGGAATCGACATCGTTGTATTCGTCGGCGGAATCTCAGCCTCTTTCGAGGGCGAGGAAATGCCGGTAGAGCTTCCAGGCTTCCTCAACGGCGACCGTACGGACATCGAGCTTCCAGCGGTACAGCGCAACTTCCTCCGCGCACTCAAGGACGCCGGCAAGAAGGTCGTATTCGTCAACCTCTCAGGCTCGGCCATCGCACTTGAGCCTGAAATGAAGAGCTGCGATGCAATCCTCCAGGCATGGTATCCAGGCGAGCGTGGCGGCGAGGCGGTTGCAAGTGTCCTCTTCGGCGACTACAATCCTGGCGGCAAGCTCCCTATCACCTTCTACAAGAACCTCGCGCAGCTTCCTGCATACGAAGATTACACCATGAAGGGCCGTACATACCGCTACATGACCGAGGAACCGCTTTTCCCATTCGGCTACGGTCTCAGCTATACCAGCTTCAAGATCGGCAACGCATCATGCAGTGTCGATGGCAAGCCGGCAGCTGGCGATGTCAGGATGAAGCTCGGCGACAGTCTTGAACTTGCGGTCCCTGTCACCAACAAGGGCAAGCGTTCCGGCAGCGAGACCGTTCAGGTCTATGTCCGCCGCACAGATGACTCCGAAGGCCCGATCAAGACCCTCCGCGGCTATGCAAAGGTCAATGTGCCGGCCGGCAAGACCGCGACTGCGTCGATCAGCCTCGACGAGACCTCCTTCGAGTGGTACGATGAGGCAAGCCAGCGCATGAAGGCAACTCCAGGCGAGTTCGAGCTCTTCTACGGAAACAGTTCGGACAGCCGCGACCTCCAGTCAATAAAAGTTACAATCGAATAATTCTATAGCACATGAGAAAGCTGATAACCACTATTGCAGCGCTTCTGACACTAGCCGCAAGCGCAGGAGCTCAGGACCTTTTCACTGCTCCCGAGGGCAACTGGGTACGCACGTCCATGACCCAGAGACAGTCCGAGTTCCCTAAGATAAACGAGAAAGGCGAGTACTGGTTCCGTTTCCAGGCACCGTCTACAGCCCAGAATGTATCAGTCAAGTTCACCGATGGCGAGTTTGCCGCAAAGAAGGACGCGGAAGGCTACTGGAACGTGATCGCGACCTGTCCGAAGCCGGGCTATCAGCTCTACTATCTCATCATCGACGGAGTCAGATATGCCGATCCGGGTTCGGAAGTGACCTACAGCAACGGATGGACCTCTACCATCGAGGTCGCAGCACCGGACGATACCTTCTACGAGATGCGCGACGTCCCTCACGGAGAGGTACGTGAGCACTGGTTCTACTCAAACGTGGCTCAGGAATGGCGCCGAGCATACGTCTACACTCCAGCCGAGTATGAGACCAAGCACAAGAAGAAGTATCCTGTGCTCTACCTCCAGCATGGAGCGGGCGAGATCGAGGAAGGCTGGGTGCACTATGGCTATGCCGCAAGAATCGCCGACAACATGATCGCAGCGGGTGAGATCGAGCCTATGATCATCGTCATGAACAATGACTTTGTATACCGTCCAGGCGACAACCGAGGCAGACTCGCACTCGCTGACAACTGGTCGCAGAACTTCGCAGACATGTTCCTTGGCGAAGCAATACCGGAGATAGAGAAGTCTTACCGCGTCATTCCTGATGCGAAGCACAGGGCAATGGCAGGCCTGTCTCTCGGCGGCATGCTCACCAACAACGTCGGCCTCGCGAACAGCAGCATGTTCGCTTACTACGGAATCTTCAGCGGCGGTACCGTATCGAACCCTGAGAACCTTGACAAGAAGACCGTCAAGTACATCTTCGAGACCTGCGGCGAGCTTGAGTACCCTGAGCGCATCGCAAAGGACTGCGAGACTCTCAACAGCATGGGCTTCAAGGCCAGCTATTATGTATCTCCAGGTACAGCCCATGAGTTCCAGACATGGCGCCGCAGCCTCCACGAGTTCCTTCCGCTTATCTTCAGATAATTCCATATGAAAAAGCTCGTTCTTGCGCTCCTGTCGCTTGTCTGCATGGCGACAGTGGCCGGTGCATCGGTTCATAATGTCCGTGACTACGGCGCGAAGGGCGATGGAGTGACAATCGACTCTCCTGCCATCGACGCCGCCATCAAGGCCGCTTCCGAGGAAGGGGGAGGCATGGTCTATTTCCCTGCCGGGAAGTATGCTTCATATTCGATCCATCTTGCCAGCCATATACATCTGTACCTCGAAGAGGGCTCAGTCATATATGCTGCGGAAGGGGAGGGCTTCGATCCTGCTGAACCGGGTCCGCAGCCACAGTACCAGGATTTCGGACACAGCCATTGGCAGAACTCGCTCATCTGGGGCATCGGACTGGAGGATATCACCATCAGCGGTCCTGGACTGATCGACGGCTCCAATCTTTCTCCGGGATACGGAGACCATGCCGTAAAGGATGGAGTAGGAAACAAGTCCATCAGCCTCAAGAACTGCCGCCGTGTGGTTCTCAAGGATTTCAAGATGATCCGCAGCGGCCATTTTGCATTGCTTGCGACTGGCGTTGACGACATGGTGATCGACGGCCTGACCATCGATACCAACAGAGACGGCCTGGATGTGGACTGCTGCCGCAATGTACGTATCTCCAACTGCAATGTCAATTCTCCTTTTGATGACGGTATCGTGCTGAAGGCGTCATACGCTCTGGACCGCTATGTGGACACACGTGACGTTGTCATCACCAACTGTCACATGAGCGGCTATGATGTCGGAAGCGTTATGGACGCGACCTACACCATACCGACCCTCGTGTCGCCTCATACAGGCACGGCACGCCTGACCCGCAGCGCGGGACGCCTCAAGCTTGGAACGGAAACCAGCGGCGGCTTCAAGAACATCGTGGTCAGCAACTGCAGCTTCGACCTCTGTGGAGGCATCGTTGTTGAGTCGATGGACGGCGGTATTGTCGAGGGCCTGGTGTTCAGCAATCTTGTCATGCGCGACTGTCTGGACAGCCCTATATTCTTCAGGATAGGACAGCGCATGCGCAGCCCCGAGGGCATCCCTGTCGGCACGATAAGGAACGTGCTTATCAGCGATCTGGACGCAGCATCCACCGCGCCTTATTTCGGAGTGATCTTTGCGGGCCTTCCTGGCCATAATATCAAGGATGTCACCATGCGCAATATCCGTCTGGATGCAGTCGGCGGAATACTGAAGGAAGATGCGATAAAGACTGTGCCCGAAAGGGAAAAGGCGTATCCGGATCCGGATATGTTCAGCGGCGACAAGGCCATGCCGATGAAGGGAATGATGATACGCCATGCCGAGGACATCGTCATGGATGGGGTGACATTCTCTTTCCAGAACGAAGATACACGTCCATTGTTCTACATGGATGACGCGAAGCGCATCGTCCGCAAAAACGTAAGAGTCCTCAGATAAAATGAAAGGAAACCGCCTGTTCATATTTCTGGTCGGCGTGCTGATGCTTCTTTCCGCTTCGTGTGGGAAAAGAGGCGATGCTGAGTTGGCCGCGCTTATGGCGGGCTTTCGGAACCCTCCCCAGGATGCCAGGCCTCAGGTCTGGTGGCACTGGATGGACGGCAATGTCACAAAGGAGGGCATAAGGAAGGACCTTGAATGGATGCATGAGTCCGGCATCGCGGGAGTGCATATCTTCAACGCGGGCATAGAAATGGAGCCCATCGTCGACCACCGTCTGGTCTATATGCATGACGACTGGAAGGATGCCTTCAGATATGCCATAGCTTTGGCGGATTCCCTTGGGATGGAAGTCACTATCGCCAGCTCGCCCGGCTGGAGCTGCATGGGAGGCCCTTGGGTCGAGCCGGCTGATGCTATGAAGAAGCTTGTCTGGCGTTCCGTCATTGTCGAAGGAGGGACCAGTGTCGATCTCACGCTTCCCGATGGCTATTCCATTGCAGGAAGATATCTCAACAACCCCGATGGAGACATCCAGAAGCCTTTCTATGAGGACATCGCGGTCGTGGCGGTGAAACTGGAAGACAGCGACAGGAGTCTTGCTGAACTTGGAGCAAGGCTGACTTCGTCAAGCGGCAAAGCATCCCTGCCTGCGATGGAAGACGATGACTACGCCACTTTCTCCGATGAAAGCTGGATCCAGTACGAATTCCCGTCACAACAGACATTCAGAAATGTCACCCTGGCCGACAATCGTCCTCGCCGCCAGTGGGCAAATGCCCCGGGAGACACCACGGCGGTGCTGTCCGGCAGCATTGACGGTATCCACTATTTCGATATAGTGACTATTCCTTCGTCCACTTCTTCCATCCAGACAGTCACCTTCGAGCCGGTTTCAGCAAGATTCTTTCGCCTTGAGTATAAAGGGAGCGCTTCCCGTGTGTATGAGTTTCAGCTGGAATCGTCGGCCCGTGTAAACCATGCCTCCGAAAAGGCGGCCTTTGCGGCTCCGCATGACCTTGCCGAATATCCGACTCCTGCCGGGATTTCGGCATCGCGTACAGTGGTCCTGACAGACAGATTCAAGGATGGACGCCTTGTCTGGGATGCTCCTGAAGGACGCTGGAAGATATATCGCTTTGGCTATTCCCTGACCGGCAAGAAGAACACCCCGGCGCCTGAAGAAGCGACCGGTCTGGAGGTCGACAAGCTTGATCCTGACGCCTGGAACCGCTATTTCCATACATATCTGGACATGTGCCGCGAGGCGGCCGGCGGGCTCATGGGAGAGAGGGGCATCCGGAATCTTCTAACCGACAGTTATGAAGCCGGTCAGGAGAACTGGACTCCGGCTCTCGCTGAACAGTTTCTCAAACGTCGCGGATATGACCTTGTTCCATGGCTTCCCGCGCTTGCCGGAGAGGTGTTGGAGGATTCTGAATCGACCGAAAGCTTCCTCTTTGACTTCCGAAAGACCTTGGGAGAGCTTGTCTCCGAGAACTATGACAGACTCAATGATATCATCCGCGAGTATGGCCTGAAGGGCCGCTGGACTGAATCTCACGAGAACGGAAGAGTCTATGTCGTGGACGGCATGGACGTAAAGCATACGGCCATGGTCCCGATGTCGGCTTTCTGGAAGCCGGGCCGGGAGAGCGGCGGATCGACCATCCCTATGGGGATCGCCGACATACGTGAGTCCGCGTCGGTCGCCCATCTTTACGGACAGAAATATGTGGCAGCGGAGTCGTTCACTACCATTGGAACAGGAGGACAGGCTTATTCTTTCTGTCCGGAGAACCTCAAGCCTGTGCTGGACATGGAGTTCGCTCACGGCCTGAACCGTCTCGTTGTCCATGAGTCCGCCCACCAGCCTGATGACGTACATGTGCCTGGTCTTGGTCTGCTCAAGTATGGTCAGTGGTTCAACCGCCATGATACCTGGGCTCCGCTTGCAAAGGATTGGATGGATTACGCTGCAAGGTCGTCATATATGCTGCAGCAGGGCCGCTATGTGGCTGACATCCTCTATTACTATGGCGAGGACAGCAATGTGACCGCACAGTATGGCTTCGGACTGCCGGACGTCCCGGTCGGATATGCATTTGACTTTATCAGCCCGTCAGCATTGACCGGTTTGCTGGAAGTCGGTGGAAAAGGCCGTCTGACGGTTCCTGGGGGCATGGAGTACAGTGTCCTTGTCCTGGACCGCAACTGTGGACGTATGTCACCGGAGGTGCTTTCGAAGCTGAGGGAACTGGCCTCCGCTGGAGCCAGGATAGTCACGAACGGCTGGGCTGATCTGGAAGGACGCAATGTGTTTGATTCTCTGGAAAAGGCTCTGGAGGGCGTTCCTGCCGATTATGAGACTGATGAGGCGTTGGATTTTGTTCACAGGGATCTTGGCAATATACAGGTATGGTGGGTCAGCAACCCATCAGATGATGCTTTGTCTGCGACAGTATCGTTCAATGTCCACGGACTCAAACCGCAGCTGTGGGATCCTGTTGGCGGACTTATCTCCGATGTCAGCTATCGGATGTCGGGAGACCGTACGGAAGTCAATCTGGATCTTGTGCAGCATGATGCCGTTTTCGTTGTCTTTGCCGGGAAATGCGATGATTCCAATGTGGTCGCCAAACCTGTTACGGTTGATGTTATTGCCGTTCCTGGACCTTGGCATCTGAGCTTTGAAAGCCGTTTTGCGACACCTGGGGATATCGATATGGCGGAACTGGAGTCTCTGTCGCTCAATGCCGACGAAGACGTGAGATATTTCTCCGGAACGGCTTTCTATACCGCGGAATTCAACTTCAGCCATGAGGAAGGCACCAGTGTCATCCTGGACCTTGGAGATGTAAGGAACATCGCTCAGGTATCGATCAATGGCAATGAGCCGGTGACGCTGTGGAAGGCTCCTTTCGTGTGCGATGTAACGGACTATCTGGTAGATGGTTTGAACAATATAGAGGTCAGGGTGACCAACCTTTGGCCGAACAGGCTCATCGGCGACCTCCAGCCTGGAGCGGCACGGCATACCTACACCGGCATGCAGTTCTACGAGGCATCTTCTCCGCTTCTGCCATCAGGCCTTCTTGGCCCTGTCCGCCTGGAAATAAAGAAATGACGCAAGGACCTTGTGCAGTAAAGATAAAGACGGCCCCGAGGGACCGTCTTCTCTGATTGTATTTTGGTATATATACGCGAGAGAAAAAGTCTCTCGCGAAGCGAATCTGGCTTATTAGCAATTCATTGCGCCGCAGCAGTGGATAACCTGGCCGCTGACGTATGATGAGAGCTCGGAACCGAGGAAGACTGCAACCTTTGCAACCTCGTCTACGGTACCGCCGCGACGGAGAGGGATTGTCTTTACCCACTCGTTGCGAACCTCCTCAGGAAGCTTCTCTGTCATGTCCGAGATGATGAATCCAGGAGCGATGCAGTTTGCGCGGATGCCGCGAGGTCCCATCTCCTTTGCGATGGACTTGGCGAGGCCGATCATACCTGCCTTTGACGCAGAGTAGTTGCACTGGCCCGCATTTCCGCTTACGCCTACTACGCTGGACATATTGATGATGCTTCCCTCACGCTGACGGGCCATGATAGGAACGACTGCGTGGATGAAGTTGAATGCTGACTTGAGGTTCACGTTGATGACCATGTCCCACTGAGCTTCGCTCATGCGCATCATGAGTCCGTCCTTGGTGATACCTGCGTTGTTTACAAGGATGTCGATGCGTCCGAACTCCTTGTGGATCTCAGCGACCACAGCCTCTGTCTGCTCGAATGAAGATGCGTCTGAAGCGTATGCGCGAACCTTGTGGCCGTAAGCCTCGAGATCTGCGATGGTCTGCTGTGCCGCCTCGTTGATGGCGAGGTCGGTGAAGGCAACGTCTGCGCCTTCCTGTGCGAATCTGAGGGCTATCGCACGTCCGATGCCCTTGGCTGCTCCTGTTACGAGAGCTACCTTTCCGTCAAGTAATCCCATATTATTCGTTTTTTAGTCCTTTGGTGAATGCCTCGACCACTTCTGCGGTCAGGCCTGTTGCCGAGAATCCTCCATCATGATAGAGGTTCTGCATGGTGACATGTCTGGTAAGGTCCGAGAACATGCTGGTAATGTAGTCTGCACAATCCGAAGCTGTGGCGTTTCCGAGAGGAGACATTGCATCGGCGTATGCGAACATATCCTGCATTCCGGCGATGCCGCTGCCTGCGGTGGTCTTGGTAGGAGACTGCGAGATTGTGTTGATGCGGACATGTCTCTCCTTGCCGTACCTGAGGCCGAAGCTGCGGGTGATGGACTCGAGGAGAGCCTTTGCGTCAGCCATGTCGCTGTATCCGTCGAAGGTGCGCTGTGCAGCGATGTATGTGAGGGCTACGACAGATCCCCACTCGTTGAGGGCGTCTTTCTTGTAGAGCACGCTGAGCATCTTGTGAAGCGATATTGCAGAGATATCGAGGGTCTTTCCGAGATAGTCGTAGTTGATATCGTCGTAAGGACGGCCCTTGCGGACGTTTGGAGACATGCCGATGGAGTGGAGAACGAAGTCGAACTTGCCTCCGAAGTGTTCCATGGCGCCGTCAACCAACTTTTCAAGATCCTCTACCGAGGTGGCGTCGGCCGGAATGAGCGGAGCGTTGCATTGCTCTGCAAGCTCATTTATCGTGCCGAGTCTGAGAGATACCGGAGCATTTGTAAGAACGATCTCGGCACCTTCCTCCACGGCCTTGAGTGCCGCTTTCCAGGCAATGGACTGCTCATTGAGAGCGCCGGAGATTATGCCTTTCTTTCCTTTGAGTAATCCGTATGCCATTATGCCTTGTTGTAAAGTTTGTCGTTTGGAACAATCATGAATGTAAGCTTGCCCGAGCAGCAGAGTCTGCCGTTCACGGTAGCCTTTGCGTCAATGAATACTGCCGGGCCCTTGCGTCCGGCCAGGTGGGCAGTGGTGATGACAGTGTCGCCTGGGAATACCGAGTTCTTGAACTTGGCGTTGTCGATGGCCGCATAGAATGCTGTACCGGCCTTGAGCTCATCCTCCGAGATGAGGCGTATACCGCCCTGGGCCATGATCTCGCATAGAATCACTCCGGGAACTACAGGAAATCCAGGGAAGTGTCCTGTTGTGAAAAACTCGTTGTCACGTATGGTATATTTTGACTCGACATGGGTCTCGTCAATGATTTCGCACTCATCGATAAGGAGCATAGGCTCTCTGTGCGGCATGAGCTGCTTTAATTCTTCTCTATTCATTTAGGTTTCAGGTTTGTCAGTTGCGTCTTTTCAGCTATCCCGGGGACAGCTTTTATCTGATCGGGCGAAGGGCGACACATACATTGTGTCCACCGAAGCCCAGGGAATTCGAAATGGCGATGTCGAGCTTGCGCTCGCGAGCCACCTGCGGGGTGTAGTCGAGGTCGCATTCAGGATCCGGCTGCTCGAGACCGATGGTAGGAGGGACGATGTTGTTCTGGAGGGCAAGCGCGCATGCGATGATCTCCGCAGCGCCTGTTCCGCCAATCATGTGGCCTGTCATCGACTTGGTCGAGCTGATGGATACCTTGTGAGCCTCCTCCTCGCCTACAGCGATCTTGAGCGCTGCGGTCTCGGTAAGGTCGTTGAGGTGGGTTCCTGTTCCATGTGCATTGAAATACATGCTTTCGCCTTCCTTCCAGCCAGCCTCGTCGAGGGCCTGACGGATAGCGCGTGCTGCAGGAACGCCGTCAGCGCGTGGTGCGGTATAGTGGTATGCGTCGCAGGTACAGCCGTAACCGCAAACCTCGGCGATGATGTTCGCTCCGCGTGCCTTTGCGTGCTCATACTCCTCGAGGATGATGGCTCCAGCGCCCTCGCCAAGCACGAAACCGCCTCTGCGGATATCGAATGGGAGACAGGCTTTCTTAGGATCCTCTTCGAGGGTCAGAGCCTTGCAGTTTGCGAAACCGCCTATGGTCAGTGGGGTTATTGCAGCCTCGCTTCCGCCGGCGATGATGGCGTCAGCACGTCCGTACTTGACGGCGAGGTATGCCTCACCGATGGAGTTGGTACTGGTCGCACATGCCGCTACGTTGGTGACGCATGGGCCCTGGGCGTTGAACTTGATGGCGATGTTTCCTCCTGCGATGTTCGGAATCATCATAGGGATGAACAGAGGCGAGATTCTTGATGGACCTTCGTCGAACATGACCTTGGCCTGCTTGATGAAGATGTCGATGCCTCCGATTCCGGAACCCATGTAGACTCCGAAACGCTCCGGCTCGATGTTCTCGCCCGATACGAGACCGCTCTCGGCTACAGCCTGTGCAGCTGCTGCCATTGCATAATGGCAGTATGGATCGCTGCGGCGCTTCTCGCCTGCGTTCATGCCATAGTCCAGCGGGTTGAAGTTCTTGACTCTTGCAGCTACCTTTACGCTGAGCTCGTACTCTGGAAAATCTTCCAGCTTCTCGATGCCGCAGCGGCCGTTCCTGAGACCGTCCCAGTATTCTGCAATGTTGTTTCCTATAGGGCTGATGATGCCCTGTCCTGTTATTACTACTCTCTTTTCCATATCATTATTTGGGTGCGGGGTTGTGGGCCGCGCCCAAAGATAATCATTTATTTGTACATGAAACGGCGTATGCTGCCCTTCGGGGTCTTTGCAAACGGCTCGAAATGTATCTCGTACGAAGCAACCTGGGAGTATCCTGGAATCTTCTTGTTGAGGGCCTTGAGGTTCGCGTCCATGACGTTCTTGAGCGCCTCGGCGTCGACCTCGGCGGTGGTATTCGCATCGGGAACGATGAGAGCCACGAGTCTGTCCTTGCGGTCAACGATGAGTGATTCTCCTACATAAGGAAGGGCATTGAGGACGACTTCAATCTCCTCAGGGAAGATGTTCTGGCCGTTTGAAGAAAGAATCATGTTCTTGCTGCGTCCAACGATGAACAGGCTCCTGTCATTGTCCATGGTAGCGAGGTCGCCGGTACGGAACCATCCGTCTTCGGTGAAAGCTGCCGCAGTAGCTTCAGGGTTCTTGTAGTAGCCGCTGAAGACAATCTCTCCTCTGACCTGGATCTCTCCAGGGATGTTCTCAGGGTCTTCCGAGCTGATGCGTACATCGACGATCTTGTCGAGGCATTCTCCGCATTCCTTGAGCTTGTATGTGCCCTTGTGGCCTACGCTGATGACGGGAGCAGTCTCGGTCATGCCGTATCCGGTAATGAACGGAACCTTGAGCTTTTCAACCATGAGCTTCTCGAGGTGCTCGGGGATGGCTGCGCCGCCGGTGACGATGTATTCGCAGTTCTTTCCGAACGCCTTCATGAAGATGGTGGCAAGTGCCTCGCAGAAATCCTCGTGCTTCTCAGGCTCCTCGAGTTTAGCCTCGCCGGTCTTGCTGTGCATGAATTC
This sequence comes from Bacteroidales bacterium, assembly GCA_024398125.1. GTDB lineage: Bacteria > Bacteroidota > Bacteroidia > Bacteroidales > UBA932 > Cryptobacteroides. The sequence continues at coordinate 42,228 of JAKSJO010000011.1, read as the reverse complement.
TCCGATGGTATCCTCAAGCATCTTGGTAAGGATGAGAGGAACTGCGAAGAACAGGCGTGGGTTGTACTGGCGGAGCGCCGGTTTGAGGAAACTTGGCACCGGTGGAAGGCCGAGAACCACGAGGTGCATTCCGAGACACATAGGAATGAGCATGTCCACGGTAAGTCCGAAGATGTGTGCGTATGGGAGTACGCTGACGTAGTTCTCGCCGCGGTGGAATGGGAAGTGGTTCGGAACTTCGAGAACGTTAGCGCTGAAGTTGCGGTTGGTAAGCATCACGCCCTTAGGGTTTCCGGTAGAACCGGATGTGTACATGATGGCTGCGATGTCGTCAAGGTCGCGTGCGTCGAAGCATACATCGTCGGCGCTCAGTCCCTTTGGATGAGCCTCGGCGAAGATCTCATCGCGCTTTGCGTACAGTTCCGCAAAGTTTCCGCGAGAAGCGAGAAGTTCGCCGGTGTTGCAGTCGATTGCTGCAATGATCTCGGAGATAGACTCGAAATCCATCTTCTCGAATGTGGCCTTCTCTGTATAAAGGATACGTGAATCAGAATGGTTGACCAGACTGGCTGTATCCGATGGTGTGAATCCGTTGAAGAGCTGGACGGAGATGAAACCGCCTACCTGTGAAGCGAGGAATACCTTGGTCCAGGTCGCGCTGCTTCGCGCGTTGATCGCCACCTTGTCTCCCTTCTTGAGACCGGCTGCTTTCCAAAGAAGAATCATGGTCTCAAGATCCTTTGCGAGCTCGCCGTAGGTAACGCTTGATTTACTAAAATCATCCAGCGCCGGATTGTTCCAGCATGACTTTACAGCCTCCTCGAATCTGAGGATGAAGTTGTCTTTTTGGGTGAGTTTCTGCATTTGTCTTTTAGGTTTTGGTTTAAGATTTCAGCCAAATGTATTGCTAAAAAGTTCCACTGGCGAATAATGGGGTTTCATTGTGGTGAAGCCCTACCGCGTGTGGTAAAAAACCGATATTTGTGGTGAATTATATGCCCAGGGGGTGATTCTATGGCATTTTTTACCTTTTTGACGAAAGAAGGAACTTTGCGATTTCGAGGTCTTCCGGCGTCGTTATCTTGATGTTGAAGCGTTCTCCTTCGGTGTAGGATACGTCTATTCCGAAGCGGGCAGCCACCGAGGCATCATCAGTGAAATCCGTCTCGTAAGGCTGGCTGTATGCGGCCTTGATCTTCTCGGACCTGAACATCTGAGGGGTCTGTGCTCCCCATATCTGCGAACGGTCCGGGTCGGGGCCTCCGACAGCCACAAGGTGCTTCTTCCCGTCAGCTCCGGTCTCGGCCATTACGGCCTTCAATGTGTCTATTGTCGGAGTCACCGGAATGAGCGCATCGCAGTGCTCTGCCTCGGAAAAGAGACTCTTTATCAGTTTCCGGCTGCCAAGTGGACGCACTCCGTCCTGGATGGCGACAATCGCTCCGTCAGGGACGTGCTCGAGGGCGTTTCTTACCGAGTGGAAACGAGTGATTCCTCCCTCAACGAGACGCTGAGGGTGGAGAAAGTCGCTCTTTGCGCAGATTTCCTTCCAGGTCTCGATATGGTCTTTGGGAAGAACGGTTATGACGTTGATCTCCGGTATGGCATCGATGAAGTTCTCGATAGTTCTCTGGAGTATGGTTTTGCCGTCCAGTTCAATGAATTGCTTAGGTATGCCGGCCTTCATTCTGGTGCCTGAGCCACCCGCCATCGCGATAAGATATTTTTTTCTTTCCATACAGTACATTACTCCCACAAAATTAACTGAAAAATACGTATCTTTGGCCCCAATCAGCAGATTATACCATATGGCATTTTTCAATTTCTTGACACAGGAGCTGGCGGTCGACCTCGGCACCGCCAATACCGTCATATTCCAGAACGACCAGATCGTCCTCGATGAACCAAGCATCGTGGCAATCGACAACAATACAGGCAAGTGCATCGCACTTGGCAAGAAGGCCAAGCTCATGCAGGAGCGTGAGAATCCCGGCATCAAGACAGTGCGCCCTCTCAAGGATGGCGTGATCGCAGACTTCAACGCCGCAGAGATGATGATCCGCGGCTTCATCAAGCAGGTCAACCATAAGCGCAGAGGACTTTTCGCACCGAACATCAAGATCGTGGTAGGCATTCCTTCAGGTTCGACTGAAGTTGAGATCCGTGCGGTACGCGACTCTTCGGAGCACGCAGGAGGCCGCGATGTGTTCCTCATCTACGAACCTATGGCAGCTGCGCTAGGTATCGGACTCGATGTTGAGGCGCCGAAGGGAAACATGGTTGTCGACATAGGCGGCGGTACCACCGAGATCGCGGTAATCTCCCTTGGAGGTATCGTGGTTTCTGACAGTATCCGTACCGCAGGAGACGTTTTCACCAGCGATATCCAGCAGTACATGCGTCAGCAGCACAATGTAAGGGTCGGCGAAATCACCGCAGAGGAGATCAAGATCAATGTCGGCGCGGTAATCCCTGAGCTCGAGGATGAACCGGAGCCATACGAGATCACCGGTCCTAACATGATGACCGCACATCCTGTCACAGCAATCGTCACATACCAGGAGATCGCACATTGCCTTGACAAGTCGATCGCCCGAATCGAGGCTTCCATCCACAAGGTGCTCGAGCAGACTCCTCCTGAGCTCTATTCCGACATCGTGAGAAACGGTATCTTCCTTTCCGGTGGAGGCGCTCTTCTCCGTGGACTCGCAAAGCGTCTCAGTGACAAGGTCAACATTCCATTCCATGTGTCTGAGGATCCGCTTCACGCAGTAGCGCGCGGAACCTGCATCGCAGTCAAGAATACGGACAATTATTCGTTCCTGATGCGATAGATGGCCAAGGAAAGAAGACTATTGAAATTTTCTATAAGCGCAGTCACCTTCATATTGCTGGAGGTGGCTGCGTTGGCTATGCTCAACCGCTCAGGCGACCTGCAGCACATGTGGATTGCACGTACCGGATACCGTATCCGTACCGCCGCGTGGAGCAGCAGCGAGACTATCCGAAGCTATTTCATGCTTCAGGGAGCGAATGAGACGCTGGCCGCCGAGAACATCGCCCTGAACAACGAACTCCTGCACCTTAGGAACAGAATCCGCGTAAACAAGGCAGACTCGATCAGTGCTTATGTCCCTGTCAGCGACGGCTTCCGCAAGATTCCGGCAATGGTCTGCAAGATCAGCCGCAACAGCCAGCATAACTACATAATTCTCGACAAAGGCTCGGAGGATGGTGTCATTCCTCAGTCGGGAATCGTCACATCTGACGGAGTGGTAGGAATCATCGATGCTGTCGACAGACATTTCTCGTATGGCATCTCATTCATGAATACCAACATGTCGGTCAGCGCCCGTATAGGCAGCGAAGGTGCGGTCGGTCCGCTTTCTTGGGATGGCGTCAGCAGCCGCGGAGCCGTGCTGAAACAGATCCCTCTCCAGTATCGTTACTCGCCGGGGGACACCATCTGGACCAGTGGACATTCCCAGCTCTATCCAGCCGACATCCCTCTTGGCATCGCAGGAGAGTCCAAGGTCGTCAACGGCTCGGTGAATGAGATTTCGGTAAAGCTTTTCGAGGACTTCAATGCGCTCCGCTATGTCACGATAGTATGCGCCGAGTATGTCGATGAGATAGGTTATCTTGAAAATCTGGAGGAACATCATGAATAACGGAAAGTACGCACTGACATACCTGCTCCTCCTTCTGGCGCAGATCTGCATATCCAATTATTGCAACTTCAGCTGGTATCTGTACCTGTCTATACTGCCGGTCATGGCATTCCTTGTGCCTATCCGCTTCAATGCCGTTGTCGCTATGCTCATCGCCTTTGCCTCCGGCTTTGCCGTAGACCTGCTTTCTGACGGTGTGATAGGACTGAATACACTGGCTATCGTCCCTGTTGCGATGATGCGTCGCGGAATAGTGTCCCTGGTATACGGAGGTGAGTTCTTCGCCCGTCAGGAGAATCTCAGCATGTCCCGCCACGGTGTATTCAAGATGGTCTTCTCGATCATCCTCTCCCAGGCTGTGTTCCTCGCCATCTATTTCATTGTGGATAGCGCCGGGACACGTCCGATGTGGTTTGACCTGACCCGTTTCGGCATCTCGTTCGTGGCCGGCTGTCTTGTTTCGTTGGTTGTAGCAAACATTCTTGAACCTGAAAAGATAGGCCTCTGATGGATCTGGGACGCAAAGAGAAACTTACCATCGGCCTTGTTGTCGCCGCGGCCATCCTGCTCATACGCCTGTTCTCCATCCAGATTTCGGATGACAAGTACAGGAAGGAGTCGGAGCGCAACGCCATGGTCTATGAAGATATCTTCCCTACGCGTGGAGTCATCTATGACCGTAACGGGCGCATCCTTGTTGGCAACAAGGTGGCATACGACATCCTTGTCTCTCCAAAGGAGCTGAGCAAACTGAACTATCTCGATACTGTCGCATTGGCGAATGTCCTCGATACAACGGTAGACTTCGTCCGCGGCAGGCTCAAATACTATCACACCTATCGCACCAGACTCGGAAACCAGTCCCAGGTGATGATAAAGCAGATATCTCCCGAGAACTACACCCGCTTCGAGGAGCATGCATACATGTTCCCTGCCTTCAAAGGCCAGATGCGAAGCATCCGCGACTATCCGTTCAACGCGGGAGGCAACCTTCTCGGCTATGTCTCCGAGGTCGATGCCAACGACCTGAAAAAGCATCCGGGAGAATACCGTTCGGGCGATTATATCGGCAAGACGGGCATCGAGGCTGCGCGCGAAGAGGATCTGCGCGGCAAGAAGGGATGCCACATATATCTCCGCGATGCGACCAATACCGTCCAGGCTCCATACGAGAACGGCATGTATGACCAGGAGGCCGTCCCGGGAAACGATATCATCACAACCATCGACGCTGAGCTCCAGCAATACGGCCAGGAACTGATGCGCAACAAGGTCGGCAGCGTCGTGGCCATCGAGCCTAAGACTGGAGAGATCCTCGCAATGGTTTCGAGTCCCGGTATAGACGTCGAGCAGCTGGCCGACATACGCCTGCACTACAATGAAATCGTGAACGACCCATACAAGCCGATGCTGAACCGAACCGTACAGGGCTACTATCCTCCTGGCTCGGTCTTCAAGCTGGTGAATGGTCTGATCGGTCTCGAAGAGGGTGTCCTCCAGCCTGAGGACCGCCATCCATGCTATGCCGGATACCAGTATGCCGCCGGCCGCAAGCTCGGCTGCCACAGCCACAGCTCTCCGCTGAACCTGCTGGACGCGATTGCGACATCCTGCAACGCCTATTTCTGCTATGTATTCCGCGACATACTCGAGAACAAGAAGTTCGCCTCCATCCAGGACGCGTTCGACCACTGGAGGGACTACGTTCTCAGCTTCGGCTTCGGCCGCAAGCTTGAAAGCGACTTCCCGGCCGAACTCTCGGGCAGCATCCCGACCTCAAGCCGCTACAACAAGATATATGGTCGCAGGGGCTGGAAGTTCCAGACCATCATTTCCCTGTCCATCGGCCAGGGAGAGATTCTTGCGACTCCGCTTCAGCTCGCCAACCTCTGCGCCACCGTCGCCAACCGCGGCTGGTACCGCATACCTCATATTGTGAAGGATTCAAAGGATGTCCGCATAGATGACAAGTATCGCGAGAAGCAGTACACCATGGTCGACACGCTTCAGTTCAAGAAGGTCATCAAAGGCATGTACTGGGCCGTCAACGGGGGTGGCTCGGCAGGTCAGACAGGACGTATCGCAGCCATCCCAGGACTGGATGTCTGCGGAAAGACCGGTACCGCCCAGAACCCTCACGGCAAGGATAATTCCGTCTTCATCTGCTTCGCACCGATGGACGATCCCCAGATTGCCATCGCGGCATATGTAGAAAACGCAGGTTTCGGCGCTACATGGGCAGGCCCTATCGCCTCGCTCATGATGGAACTCTACTTCAATGGCGAGATATCGCCTGAGAGACAGTATCTCGAGGACAGGGTCTTCGGAGCCAACCTCATGCCACCACTTAAAAAGCAGTAAGGACATGCTTGACCAGAGACAGCTATACCAGAGAGGCATCAAGAACACCATCGACTGGTGGATTGTGGCCTGCTATGTCATGCTGACACTCTTCGGCATCATGAACATATATGCATCGGTGCATTCTTCCGAGCCGAATTCGATATTCGACCTGACCTGCAACAGCGGAAAGCAGATAATCTGGACGGCAGGAGCATATGTCATCGCGCTGCTGGTGCTCTTCCTTTTCAATCCTCATATCTGGGAGGTGATAGCGCCTCCGGCGTATGCCATCGTACAGATATTGCTGATAGCCGTGATATTCCTCAGTTCGGATGTAAAGGGATCGCATTCATGGTTCAAGTTCGGTCCGGTCAGTTTCCAGCCTGCGGAGCTGTCAAAGATAACGACCTCGCTGTTTCTGGCGCTCATCCTCAGTCAGCAGAACTTCAAGATGAGCGAGCCGAAGCATTTTGCCGCAGTCGCCGCTGCCATCCTGGTTCCTATGGCGACCATCGTTCTTGAGAGCGAGACAGGTTCGGCTCTCGTCTACTGTGCTTTCATCTTCATGCTCTACCGAGAAGGACTGAGCGGGTGGCTGCTGACCCTTGGCGGACTTATCATCCTGCTTTTCATCCTGACCCTGAAGTTCTCTACATACACTTCGCTGGTTGCATTGACCATCCTGGTTTCGCTATGCTGCTCTTCGTACAGGAAGAGATTCAAGTCCTGGCTGACAAAGGAGGTCCCTCTTCTGCTGTTCCTGGCTTTCCTCCCTCGGCTCTGGCATGCCCTGCTGAACAGGCTGGTCCCAGGTGCCGACCTGGCTATCGCCGATGTGGATCCTTCTGTGACAGATACAGTCCTCAAGGCATCGCAGTGGTCATTCCTGCTGCCTTTCAGACCTATGTACCTTCTCGGCGTGCTGTTGGCTTTCATCATCATAAAGGCTATGATAAGGGCATACGAGGAGAAAAGTCTTGCGCTATGGTCGGCGGTCGGCGCCATGATAATAGGCATCACCTTGACTTTCTCGGCGTCCTTCGTGTTCAAGAATGTACTTCAGGACCACCAGCGTACCCGTATCGAGGTTCTGCTCGGCATGAAGGAGGATCTTGCGGGCGCCGGCTACAACGTCCATCAGAGCATGGTGGCCATAGGCTCCGGCGGCTTCGTCGGCAAGGGCTATCTCCAGGGAACCCAGACGACTTACGGTTTCGTTCCCGAGCAGAGCACTGACTTCATCTTCTGTACAGTCGGTGAGGAGTGGGGGTTCTTGGGATGCGCTTTCGTGATCATTCTCTATGTGATAATGATATGGAGGCTCATCAACGATGCGGACGACTGCCGCGAGGCCTTTACGCGCGTGTATGGCTATTGTGTGGCGGGCATTCTGTTCATGCACCTGTTCATCAATATCGGCATGACGATAGGAATCATGCCGGTCATCGGCATCCCGCTGCCGCTGTTCAGTTATGGAGGCTCGTCGATGTGGGCTTTCACTACCTTGATATTCATCTTCCTTGCGCTTTACCGCCAGGAAAAGAAATACTTCTAGAATTCGTATATTTGCGCATTATTTGACTTTTGCGCAGAAAAAGACATAGCTATGAGCGATATATTGCTTGAGATACATGACCTGCATGCAGGAATTGCAGACAGAGAAATCCTTAAAGGAATCGACCTTGTCATCCGCAAGGGTGAGATTCATGCCGTCATGGGCCCTAATGGAGCAGGAAAGAGTACCCTTTCTGCCGTGCTTGCAGGAAAGCCTGATTACAAGGTTACTTCCGGAAGCATCATCTTCAACGGCCAGGACCTGCTTGCCATGACTCCTGAGGAGCGTTCATGGGCAGGAGTGTTCCTCTCATTCCAGTATCCTGTGGAGATACCTGGTGTCAGCATCACCAACTTCATGAAGGCGGCAATCAATGCCCGCCGCAAGGCACAGGGTCTCGAGGACATGAAACCGGCCGAGTTCCTCAAGCTCATGAAGGAGAAGATGGCATTCGTCAAGATGCGTGCGGAGTTCGCCCGCCGAGACGTCAACGCAGGCTTTTCCGGTGGTGAGAAGAAGCGTAATGAAATCTTCCAGATGGCCATGCTTGATCCTGTTCTCTCGATTCTTGACGAGACTGACAGCGGACTCGATGTCGATGCTCTCCGCATTGTCGCAGATGGTGTCAACTCTCTCCACAATGAAGAGAAGGCTTCTATCGTGATCACACACTACCAGCGCCTGCTGGACTATATAGTTCCGGACATCGTACACGTCCTCAAGGACGGAAAGATTGTGCATACAGCCGGACGCGAGCTTGTCGCTCAGATTGAAGATACAGGTTACGACGTTTTCTAGGCCATGGCAGATCACAAGATAGAAGCGGGACATTATATCCCGACAGCCATTCCTACCGATGCCAGAGGCATAGCCTCAGGAGAGAGTGTCAGCCTGTGCTACACCCTTAAGGAAGGCATTGAGGCGCCTGCAATGGACTTCCTGCTTATGGAAGGTGCCAGTCTGGATCTCACGATCCTTGCATATCCAGGGTTCAGCGGACGTCTTCTCGTAAGAGTATTCCTTTGTGGCAGGAATGCGAATGCAAACCTTCGCGGTGCGTGGATAGGCCGCGGCTCCGACAAGCTGAACCTTGATGTCGAAATGCACCACACCGTAGGCTCATGTACTTCGGAACAGGATTTCCGTGGTGTGCTGGACAACGAGGCTGTCTCATATTTCGATGGACGCATAGTCGTTGCTCCTGATGCAGCGGCAACCAAGGCTCTCCAGCAGAACCATAACATCCTGCTCAGCGAATCAGCCCGTGCGGAGACCCGTCCGCAGCTTGAAATCTATACAGACGATGTCGAGTGCTCTCATGGAGCTACTGTCGGCGCCCTTGACGCCAATGAGCTTTTCTATATGCGCTCCCGCGGTATCCCCGAGGCTGATGCAAAGGCTCTCCAGCTGAGATCATTCCTCCATCCTGTGCTCGCAGGACTCGATGTAGAGGCAAGAGAGGAGTTCCTTTCAGTACTGTAGCATGGTAGTACATCCTAACGTCAAAGTGAATCTCGGTCTGAGCGTGATACGTAAGCGCCCGGACGGATTTCATGAGCTTGAGACTCTCTTTGCACCCTATTTCGGCATTTCCGATACACTTGAAATCATCTTGGGTGATGGCTGGAGCGAGACTTCGGCTTCGCTTTATGCGCGCTATTCCGAGGACCAGCTGGCCCAGGCCATCAGTGAGGACGGCAAGGTGATGATCACTATCGCCCGCAGGGAAGGCGTTGACTGGGATCCGCTGAAGGATCTGACCGTAAAGGCTTATCAGCTTCTGGCGGAGGATTTCGAACTGAAGCCTGTGAAGATATTCCTCGAAAAGACGTCTCCGGTAGGTGCAGGTCTCGGTGGCGGTTCCGCCGATGCGGCCTTCGCGCTCCGCGTCCTTGACGGACTCTTCGCGCTCGGGCTTTCTGACGAAAGCCTCGCGGCTTACGCCGCCCGCCTCGGCTCCGACTGCGCATTCTTCATCTATAACCGACCTATGCTCGGCCGCGGCAGGGGAGAGGTCCTTGAACCTTTCTCTTTGGAGGGTATCGACCTTTCCGGAAATGATTCAGCCTGCGCGGTTCCGGTTGGGCCTTCTGAATCCGAAAACACCGGCCTGGGTGCCTCCAATTACCTATTAAAGGTAATCGTTCCCGACGGCATCGCTGTAAGCACTGCCGAGGCATACCGCGGCATCACTCCGCGCGAAGCCATGGCGGACTGCCCATACGTTCCGCTTATGGATGCTCTTGAAAAGCCTGTCGAGGCATGGAAGGATGTCCTTGTGAACGACTTCGAGACCACCGTATTCTCCGCACATCCCGAACTTGCGGCAATCAAGCAGTCCCTCTACGACAGCGGCGCCATCTACGCCTCGATGTCCGGCTCCGGCTCAGCGCTATTCGCTATCTATTAAGGGGGAGACACTCCCCCTGCGACCCCCACGGCCTTTCCACCTTTCCGTATTTGTTCGCACACTCACAAATACACGGCACGGCCGATCCGCTGATGCGGATTCGCTTCGCGAGATGAATAGTAAAAATAAAGACGGAGACTCGATCGAGCTTCCGTCTTTTGTTATGGATCAAGGATCAGAGTCCTAAAATATTTCCATCAGGATGTAACTGGTGCAGACTACGGTCATGAAGACTGCAGGGATGGCTGCAATGAGATAGCTGAGGCCCTTGCGCTCCTTCTTGAGGAATGCGGTAAGCGCCCAGAAGGTGAATACCGAGAGTGTCTGGTTCGCCCATCCGAAGTACTTCCATATGGTGTTGAAGCCATCCGCGTCAGCGATATTGTACCAGAGCATCAGGCCTGTGACAGCGAATATAGGTGCGCTGATGGCAAGGCGGCGGATCATGCTCTTCTGTTCGATGTGAAGCATGTCTGCAACAATCATTCTTGCACTTCGAAGCGCTGTGTCACCGCTGGTGATAGGAGCTGCAACGACACCCAGCATTGCAAGAACTCCTCCGGCAACGCCAAGCCACTTGGTGCTTACGGCAGTCACGACAGCCGGAGCGGCACCCGATGCACAGCCTGTCTCGGCAAGGCCTCCGTCAAAGAAGACATAAGACGATACTGCTGCCCAGATGAGAGCGACAAGACCTTCGGTGACCATTGCGCCGTAGAATACAGGGCGTCCGAGCTTCTCGTTCTTGAGACATCGCGCCATCATAGGACTCTGGGTCGCATGAAAGCCACTGACAGCACCACAGGCGATTGATATGAACATGTAAGGGAATATCGACTGATGTGCGCCGGTCTCCGCGGTTCTGTTGCCGAGGCCCTGCCAGAACTCCGGAATGGAAGGCCAGCGTGAAAGAAGACCGCCCATCATGCCGACTGCCATGAAGATAAGGGCAACCGCGAAAACAGGATAGATGCGTCCGATGATCTTGTCCACAGGAAGGAGGGTCGCGATAACATAGTAGCCGAGGATGATTGCCACCCAGATCATGAACCATGTGTTGCCGCCGTCGCCGACCATGCCTGAAAGGATGCTGGCAGGGCTGTACACGAACACGGCACCGACCATGAGGAGAAGCAGGATCGAGAATATCAGCATGACGGTCTTTGTCTTGTTTCCAAGATAATGGCCGATAAGTTCAGGGAGAGAAGCTCCTCCATGTCTGAGCGAAAGCATTCCTGACAGGAAGTCATGGACAGCTCCACCGAAGATACATCCGAAAACGATCCAGAGATATGCGGCAGGGCCGAACTTGGCTCCCATGATGGCGCCGAACACCGGACCGGTTCCTGCGATGTTGAGGAACTGGATCATGAAGATCTTCCAGGTCGGCATTGGAATGAAGTCCACGCCGTCAGCCTTTGCGATGGCTGGAGTCAGACGGTTTGGATCGGGTGCGAAGACCTTGTCCACGAATTTTCCATACACGAAGTAGCCCAGAATGAGGGCACAGACGCTCAAAAGGAAGGAATACATGATAAAAGTTCGTTTTTAACGGCGCAAAGTTACACATTTATCACTAAAAGTGATGAGCAAGAGCCGACCTAGTTTTACTATCTTTGCATCGGAAATGACACTCAAGGATCTCAACATAGGAAGTTCAGCCGTTATCAAGGCTGTAGGTGGCACCGGAACGATGCGCCAGCACCTGCTGGACATGGGCATGATTCCGGGGGCGGAGCTGACTCTGGTCAAGCGCGCTCCCATGGGCGACCCTATAGAGATTCTCATCCACGGGTATTCACTTACCCTGCGTCTCAGCGAGGCTGCAATGATAGAAGTGTCACAGTCCGTCGGGGAAGAGCATGCCGCACCGGTTTCGATTCCCGAAACAAGCGGATACAACAGCTTCCTTCATGAGCACAACTCTCATCCGGGACTCGGAGAGGCAGGAAAGTATCATTCCAAGGACCATGAGCATCGGCTTGACAAGGGAACCGTCATCACAATGGCGCTCGCAGGCCAGCAGAACTGCGGAAAGACTACACTCTTCAACCAGCTGACGGGATCAAACCAGCATGTCGGCAACTTCCCTGGCGTAACAGTAGACCGCAAGGACGGTTCGATCAAGGGACATCCTGAGACATGTGTGACAGACCTCCCGGGCATCTACTCGCTTTCGACCTATACCGAGGAGGAAATCGTTGCCCGCGAGTTCATTTTCAACGAGAAGCCGAAAGCGATAATCAATGTCGTAGACGCGACCAACATCGAGAGGAACCTCTACCTGACCATCCAGCTGATGGAAATGGAGATTCCGATGGTTCTTGCGCTCAACATCATGGACGAGCTCCGCAGCAACGGCGGTGCGGTCCGTGTCAACGAGATGGAAAAGCTGCTCGGCATTCCTGTGGTCCCTATCGCGGCCGGCAAGGGAGAGGGCATCAATGAGCTCGTCGAGCATGCAATGCACATCGCGACCTTCCAGGAGAAGCCTGCCCGCCAGGACTTCTGCGACAAGGATGACTTCGGCGGCGCGGTTCATCGCTGCCTGCACAGCATCATGCATCTGGTCGAAGACCACGCTGAACGTGCCGGACTGCCTAAGCGTTTCGTCGCAAGCCGCCTTGTCGAAGGGGACAAGGAAATCATGGAACGGCTGGAGCTTAGCGAGAACGAGAAGGCCATGCTCGAGGAAATCATCTGCGAAATGGAAGAACACCGGGGCATGGACAGGCACGCTGCAATGGCAGACATGAGATTCTCTTTCATCAGCAGGCTCTGTGCCCAGACAGTGGTCAAGCCTCGTGAGAGCAAGGAACGCCGACGCAGCAACAGAATCGACAAGATACTTACCGGACGCTGGACGGCGATCCCGGCTTTCATAGCAATCATGGCTTTGGTCTTCTGGATGACCTTCGATGTGATAGGATTATGGCTCCAGGATATACTGGACGCAGGAATCACGGCAATCGGAGGCAGTGTTGACGCGGCTCTGGGACGCTGGGCCGTAAGCGGCACCGTACGGTCTCTGGTCAGCGACGCGCTGTTCGGCGGAGTCGGAACGGTTGTCAGTTTCGTGCCTGTGATTGTCGTGCTGTTTTTCTTCCTGTCGCTCATCGAGGATAGCGGATACATGGCACGCGTGGCGTTCGTTTCGGACAAGCTTCTTCGCAAGATCGGCCTTTCCGGCCGTTCAATCGTGCCGATGCTGATCGGATTCGGCTGTACGGTCCCAGGCGTCATGGCTTCGCGTACATTGCCTTCGGCACAGGCTCGACGCCTGACCATCATGCTGACTCCGTTCATGAGCTGTTCGGCAAAGATTGCCGTCTACTCATTCCTTATCAACGCATTCATTCCCGAGCACAGCGGTCTTGTCATGGTCGGCCTGTATGTCCTCGGAATTGCTGTGGGTGTATTGATTGCCCTCGTCCGAAAATGGCTAAACCGCGACGGAGAAAATTCTCCATTCGTGATGGAGTTGCCCGTATACCGCCTGCCAAATCCAAAGAATGTCGGACACCTTCTTTGGGACAAGACCAAAGACTTCATCCAGAGAGCCTTCAGCGTGATCTTCCTTGCGACCCTCGTAATCTGGGCTCTCCAGTCCTTTGACTTCCGTCTCAACTTCGTGACCGACGGTTCCGAAAGCATCCTGGCGCATATTGCAGGACTGATCGCTCCGGTCTTCTCTCCTATGGGACTCGGTGACTGGAGGATCGTGACATCGCTTATCAGCGGTCTGATGGCCAAGGAAAGCGTAGTGTCAACCATGGAAGTGCTTGGTGCGACCCAGGCTCTCAGCTCATTGACCGTCATACCTCTGCTGGTGTTCTGCCTCTTATATACACCGTGTGTTGCAGCCATCGCGGCCATCCGTCGTGAACTTGGCGGCAAATGGGCATTCTATATCGTACTCTTCCAGTGCATCATCGCATGGATATGTGCAATGGCGGCCTATCTCATTGCCGGCATGTTCATCTAACATTTCCGGATATGAACTTCGCGAGCATAATCATTCTTCTAGTGGTAGCTGCCCTGGCTATACTTGCCATCCGCACCCTTCGGCGCAAAGGAACCTGCAACTGCGGTTCCTGCCCACAAAACTGCAACTGCCAAAAGAAAGATTGTGACGCGAGGCGTTAGATCCCTTGATATAGACGAAAGACGGAGACTCGATCGAGTCTCCGTCTTTCGTTATTTACTATTCATCTCGCGAAGCGAATCCGCATCAGCGGATCGGCCGTGCCGTGTATTTGTGAGCTTGCGAACAAATACGGAAAGGTGGAAAGGCCGTGGGGGTTACAGGGGGAGCGAAGCACCCCCTTATAATAGCCCTTCCGGCAAATTCATCCGGACTTCCTGATTCTCGGCGTCGATTGCTTCGAGCAGATCCTCGTGAAGAGGAACCATGACTTCCTCGCCGTCATCCTTGGTGACATAAAGGCAAGGATTGCCGGGGATGTCCTCGAAACCGGAAACGGTTCCGGCAGGGGATCCGTTGTTGATGAAAGCCCAGCCTTCAAGATCCTCGAAACCGAAATCATCGTCATCCTCGTAGCCTTCGATCGTACTTTCGTCTACGTATACGGCCTGGCCGACGATTTCCTCCGCGTCTTCGAGGCTGGACATGTCGGTCAGCTTTGCGATAGCCTTGTTTGTGCCCTTGCGGGTAAAGGAGTCAATAAAAAACGGAACCGGAAGTCCATCGAAATAGATGAACACCGGTTCCTTGAGGTCGATATCTTCGGGCGCTATGTCACGAAATCCAAGAAGGATGCCGCCATCAGTGCCGTTGGATTTAAGCACCTTGGCTATCTGCAGAAGAGTATTGTTCTCTTCCGACATGAATTAAGCCTCTGCAGGTGCCTCAGCTGGAGCCTCTGCTGCAGCAGCCTCCTCAGCAGCCTTAGCGGCAGCCTCGGCAGCAGCCTCAGCCTTCTTCTTAGCGATAGCTTCAGCTCTCTCCTGATTTACCTTTGCCTCTGCCTCGAGCGCAGCCTTAGCCTTTGCAGCAGCGTCCTTGGTAAGACCTGCCTTCTTAGCCTCAACCTTAGCGTCCTTGCCGTTCTTCCAATCGAGGAACTTCTTGTCAGCCTGCTCCTGGGTGAGTGCGCCCTTAGCTACACCACCATCGAGGTGGTTGCGGAGGAGTACGCCCTCGTAAGAGAGGATGCGGCGAGCGGTGAGGGTTGGCTGAGCACCTACCTTGAGCCATGAGCATGCCTTGTCGAAATCAAGGATGATGGTAGCAGGGTTGGTGTTTGGGTTGTAAGAGCCGATCTGCTCGATGTAACGACCATCACGTGGTGAACGTGAGTCTGCCACTACAATGTGGAAGAATGCGAAATTCTTCTTACCGTGGCGCTGGAGACGAATTTTAACAGCCATTGTTAATCTGTTTTAAAAGTGTTTGTTTAACCTATGCTTCCCTTCTCGAGGAAAGCGGGTGCAAAATTACTGAATTTATTTATCTTTGCAAACACAACTATACTTATTTAAAAGGCATTGCCTTGAAATACCCTATTATGCGTCAGATTATCACTCACTTCACGGATAACGACCTCTACACGTTCACCTGCCAGTACTACGTGTTGAAGACCTATCCCCGTGCAGAAGTTCAATACAGTTTCATCGATCGTAACAGCACCTGTTATCCCGAGGGCTTCGCGGCCCTTCTCCAGGAACAGGTAGACATGATGAAGAATGTCACCATCACCGAGGAAGAGATAGAGTTCCTTACAAACAAGTGCGTTTACCTCCCTCTGTGGTA
Source organism: Bacteroidales bacterium (assembly GCA_024398125.1). GTDB lineage: Bacteria > Bacteroidota > Bacteroidia > Bacteroidales > UBA932 > Cryptobacteroides. The sequence goes on along the minus strand of JAKSJO010000011.1, from coordinate 26,476 downwards.
CTTCACCTTCCTGCGCGGCTACCGTTTCAACCCCGACGAGGTCAGCATCAGTCAGGATGAGGAAGGCCATCTCAGCATCGATGTCTGTGGAAAGTGGTTCTCGACCATCATGTGGGAAATGCCCCTCCTTTCGATAATTTCCGAGCTGGTACATACCCTGAACGGAGATATCGAGCGCTACAACCCTGAACTAGAGCGTATCCGTGCCCGCGAGAAGGCTTCGCGCATCTTCGGCTCCGGCCTTGTCCTCGGTGACATGGGAACCCGCCGCCGTCTTTCGTTCGACCACCAGGAAATGGTCGTACGCGAGATGACCGAAGTTTACTCTCAGGGTGGCTGGACAGGAAAATTCACAGGTACCAGCAACGTATGGCTCGCAATGAAGTACAACATCGGCTGTCTCGGAACCATGTCGCACCAGCTCATCTCCTTTGAGGAGAACGTCAGCGGTATCTTCGAGTGCAACTACAATGTCATGAGGAAATTCAGCGACGTATACGATGGAGACAACGGAATCTTCCTATATGACTGCTTCGGAGACAAGGTGTTCTTCAGCAATCTGTCGAAGCGCATGGCAATGATGTACAAGGGTCTCCGTGTGGACAGTGGAAACGAGGAGGAGCAGACAGAGAAGATCATCGCAAAGTATCAGTCCCTGGGCATCGATCCTGTCGGCAAGCAGGTCGTATACAGCAATGGACTGAACATCGAGCGTGCTATCGAGATCCATAAGTACTGTGCCGGACGTGTCCAGGACTCTTATGGTGTCGGCACCTTCCTTACCTGTGACGTCACTGACTGCAAGCCAAGCAACATCGTCATCAAGCTCGTAAAGGGACGCATCACCGAGCTTCGTGAATGGCATGACTGCATAAAGCTCAGCTGCGACAAGGGCAAGACTCTGGGCAATCCTGATAAATGCAAGTACATACTGAGCGTTATCGGAGATTAATCAAAAACAAATGAAGCCTTTAATTTCAAAAGAGACTGTCGAATACATCAAGGGCAAGCAGTTCTGGGTGGAGCTGCTGCTGATGACCGGCGGAATGTTCATCACTGCAATTGCGGTCCACTACTTCCTTCAGCCCAGCGGTCTGGCTGTAGGTTCGCTTGCCGGACTCTGCGTCGTGCTCAACCGTCTTACCGACATACCGGTGTCAATACTGACGTTTGTGTTGAATGTGATCCTGCTGATCCTCGCCTACATCATGATCGGCAAGGAGTTCGGCACCAAGACAGTCTATGCTGCTCTTATCCTGTCGCCCTGGCTGGGACTTCTTGAATGGATCGACATCCGTTTCGGAATCGACCCCAAGACATTCTTCAACATGGGCGGGGCGACCGATTACTGGTTCTACCTGTTCGGTTTCGTCGTCCTTCTGAGCTTTGCCCAGGCTGTACTGTTCAGAATCAACGCCTCTACCGGAGGCCTTGACATACCTGCCAAGATCCTTAACAAGTATCTGCATGTCGACATCGGAACTGCAGTGACCTTTGCGGGTGCGGCAGTCAGCCTCTCGGCGTTTTTCATTCCCGGCAATTCACTCTATTTCGTCATCCTTGGCTTCTTCGGAACCTGGATCAACGGAATCGTGGTGGATTACTTCACAGCGGGTCTCAATGCAAAGAAGCGCGTCTGCATCATCACCAAGGATCACGAGAAGCTTCGCGACTATATCGTCCATGAACTTGTGCGCGGCGTATCGCTCTACAAGGTCACCGGAGGCTATACCGGCGAGGAAAAGACCGAAATCGAGGCCATCCTTACCAATGACGAGTTCGCAAAGCTGATGGAGAAGATCAACGACGAGCACATCGACTGCTTCATCACCGCCGGCCGCGTCAGTGAAGTCTACGGCTTCTGGATCAAGGACAAGAAAAAATACAAGAATCTATAACAACAGCATAACCAATAAGTATCATGAAACGAATCGCAACCATCGCCCTCATGGCATTGACCATGGGCCTCAGTGGCACCGCGTTCGCTCAGCAGCCCGCTTCGATCCACATTTCGAGCAAGGAGCCTTCAGGCCTTATCGACAGCAAGATCTACGGACAGCTCTTCGAACACATTTACTTCTCTGCGAACAACGGTGTTTGGCAGGAACTCATCTATGAACGCTCTTTCGAGCCTGAGCACTATCCTGGAATCCATCCACGTGACGGATATTTCGATGGATGGTTTGCTGATGACGACGCAGTCCTTCACTCGCCGACCCGCTACGAGCAGCCTATCGACCTCGCAAGCGTAGACAGCGACAACTATGACATCACCTTCGACGTGAAGTGGCGCGCATACCGCCTTGCACGCCGTTCATGGAGCGGCGGTCTCCTCGACGTACGCGTGGCATTCAAGGATCAGGCAAACGGCGAGCCATACTATCTCCGTATCAACGATCCATACTTTGACAGCTCACAGCGCTTCACCCCTGCTCAGACCGAGTCTCAGATGCTCGCTGACCGCGAAGCACAGGAGCGCGAGAAGCTTCAGGCCCTCACAAAGAACGCCCACTTCTCAATCTCCAAGATGGTAGAGACCGAAATGGCTTTCCGCGGCACCACCCGCAAGATCTCTTCTCTCCAGCCAAGAAAGGTAAAGGAGGCAAAGAACGGCCAGATCGACCGTGACGGCAACTGGCACAACGTAAAGATCAGCTGCCGCGGCGCCAATGTAAAGGTTTACTGGGACGGCAAGGTGATTCTCAGCGACAAGCTCGAGAACGTAAGCAAGAACGACATCGCCCTCTGGGTTAACTATACCGAGGCATACTTCCGCAACATCAAGATCGCTTCAGGTTCCAAGACTTACTTCGAGGGCCTTCCTGAGCAGGTGAAGATCCCTCAGCTCGCTCCACAGTGGAACTCATTCGGAAATGGCGAGTTCGCACTCGTGGCTGACGACGCTGTCAACATGCGCTACTCCCAGAAGATTTCTTCAAAGGGTGAGGCAGGCGTTTGCCAGGGTCCACAGAATGTCGTTGCAGGCGAGACCTTCATCGGCAGCGTATATGCAAAGGGAGAGGGTGACCTCATCGTCAGCCTCCGCAACGGCAACAGAGTTGTTGCAAGCAAGAACTTCGGCAAGGTCACCAAGGACTGGAAGAAGTATGAGTTCGAGCTTCCTGCAGGCAGCTACACCGGCGATGCAGACTTCGCAATCTCTGTAAACAACGGTACAATCCAGGTTGACCAGGCTACCATGAGCACCGCTACAGGTCTCTCTATCGGTGGTTTCCGTCCTGACATCTTCAAGGCTGTCAAGGATCTTGGTCCTACCTGTCTCCGCTGGCCAGGTGGCGGTTATGTCGCACAGTACCACTGGGAGTGGGGTATCGGCAAGCAGGAGGATCGTTACCGCTGGCCACACTGGATGTGGATGGACTACGACCAGAACTGCTTCGGTACCGATGAGTTCATCAGCTTCTGCCGCGGCATCAATACCGAGCCTATCATCGTTGTAAGCGTCGGCTTCGAGCGTCCGGCAGATGAGTACGAGGCAATCAAGGAAGAGGCTCTCAACTGGCTCCGTTACTGCAACGAGCCTGCAACAGGCGAGTGGGGAGCAAAGCGCGCAGCCAACGGTCATCCTGACCCATACAATGTGAAGTACTGGGAGATCGACAACGAGATGTGGGAGATGGGTATCGAGCGCTACGAGAAGTGCGTCCGCGACTACTCCGAGGCTATGCGCGCAATCGACCCTAGCATCAAGATCATCGCTTGCGGCGGCTTCCCTGAGGACGAGGAGTTCATCAAGCGCAGCTCTAGCTACTTCGACTACCTCAGCCTCCACCACTACGAGCAGCAGGGTGGCTACGCTACAGGTCCTAAGCGTCTCGAGCAGCAGTATCAGCGCTATGCAAAGATCTTCTCTGAGAGCCCTAACCCTAATGTGAAGCTCTTCATCAGCGAGTGGAACCTCCAGAGCATCGACTGGCGTACCGGTCTGTTCGCAGGCGGCTTCCTCAATATGTGTGAGAACAACCCTGTCGTAGAGCTCGGCGCAGCGGCTCTCTTTATCCGTCGTACCGACATGCCTGACTGGAACAACGCATTCATCAACTTCGACTACAAGGATCTCTTCGTTGCTCCTAACTATCAGGTAACCAAGCTCTGGATGGATAACTACAGCAAGTATCGTCTCGCATGGAGCGGTGACAACGGCGACGTAAGCGTCAGCGCTACCATGGCTGAGAACGGAAGTGCGGTGATCGTCAAGCTCGTGAACCCTACCGAGAAGGATATCGAGATTTCTATTGATGGCGAGTGGAAGGAGATCAAGGATGCCGCATGGGATTTCTATGCTCCAGGCGACCTCCTCGCTGCCAACTCGATGGAGAACAAGAATGCAGTTGCACTCAAGCATGCTGACGTTCCTGTTGCAAACAACGCCATCAAGATGACAGTCCCTGCATACAGCGCAGGTGTTCTCAACATCCCTGTAGCAAAGAGATAGCCGACCGCATCTGATCAAATGCAAAGTAGAACAGCTATTCTTCAATAAGAGGAATGGCTGTTTTGCTTGTCTGTTAAGTCTTATTAGAATGTGATGTTGATGGCGAGGAGGGGAGACTGGGAGATGGGGTCGAAGCTGATGAAGCTGCAGGCCCAGTCGCCGACATGGGCACTGAGAATGCCGAGAGCCGCTCCGGCAACGACGTCGGTGAGCCAGTGCTTGTCGTTCCAGATACGCATGAAGGCTGTCGTCCCCGCGATTCCGTATGCGGCGGCGCCCCAGCCATTGCCGAATTCCATGCGGACGAGCTCGGCGCCGAGGAAGGCCTTGCCGCTATGGCCGGATGGGAAAGAATCATATCCTGAGCCGTCAGGACGCATTTCGCCGGCAATCTCCTTCGTCAGCAGGGTAGTAGCGGCAAGAAAACCAAATCCCCCGATGAATGTGCATCCACGTTTCACGAGGCTGCTTTCATGCTCGATGCCCGGGATGAATCCAAGCGCCGCGTATGCAGCTGCAGGGGCGTACTGAGTCCAGTCGTCGAAGCTGTAGGCATGTCCGTTGCTGAGCTGCGCGACAGCGTCCCTGACGTTGCCGTTGATGCCCTTCGGCCATGGCTGGGCGTTGAGGCTGAAGCCGATCAGGATGGCTGCCAGCGCGGCAAGAAGACGTGTGTGGCCGGTCTTATTCATCGCTCTGCTGTTTTGTTGAGCCACAGGCTTCCCTGGCTTCGACGGCGCGACGCGAAAACTCGCAGCCGCACCAGTTCTGGTTGTAGAAGCCCTGCTCGCGGATTATGGCATTGCGGCGTTCCTGGAGGCCGCCCTTGCGCCAGTTGCGCCCCCACCATTCCACATCGCTGTATGCGGCACAGGCTTCGCTGCCGGCCTGATCGACCTGGGTCAGGTCTTTCCAGCGTGATGAAGCGAGTGTTGTGGTCAGCAGGTTGAATCCATGCTCATGGGCGTACGCGGCCGCCCTGTCAAGTCTGAACCTGAAGCAGCGCAGGCATCGTGGACCGCGTTCGGGCGCGTCAGCCCATTCCTGGACGGCGCAGAGCCATGATTCATGATTGTAATCGTCATCAATGACTTCGAGCCCGAGGCCTTCGGCATAGCGTATGATTTCCGCCTTGCGGATTTCGTATTCCTCGCGTGGGACGATGTTGGAGTTGGAGAAGAAAATGGTCGGACGGATATCATGAGCCAGGAGCCATTCCAGAATGGCTCCGGAGCATGGGGCGCAGCAGCAGTGAAGCAGAAGTCTTATCTCGCCTCCCGCAACCTCTGGCATTATTTCCGTTTCCTTTTTCTTCATTGTGGAGCAAATATAATCAAAAGACCCTCATGTGCCATATCGTTTGGGGAATGCGAAAATGCAAGTGGGCATAAACGAAAAAAGCCCAGCCGATAGGCTGAGCTTTTCAGTGCGGTTGGTGAGACTCGAACTCACATGCCCCAACGAGCACTACCCCCTCAAAGTAGCGTGTCTACCATTTCACCACAACCGCGAATTGGTAACCCTTATCTTGGGTTTGGGATTGCAAATATACGCTGAAAATTTAAAAGAACAATACTTTCGCGAATTTTTTTCATGTTTTTTTGAGGATTGCTTCTTCACCATGTTTGAAATGCGTGCTGTAATCGGTACATTTGCGTAGTCAAACCAATAGAAATGAGAGCATTCCTTGAAAGAAAAGATGTAGTCATATCTGCTAAGCGATATGGCGTCGATGCCCTGGGCGCAATGGCGCAGGGCCTTTTCGCCTCTTTGCTTACCGGAACCATACTCGCGACACTCGGTGAACAGCTGGGAATCGAGTGGCTTGTCTCCATGGGCGGCTTTGCAAAGTCAGTTGCCGGCCCGGCGATGGCTGTCGCTATCGGATATGCCCTGCACGCAGCTCCGCTTGTGCTTTTCTCGCTGATCACTGTAGGCGCAGCCGCCAATAACCTGGGCGGTGCAGGCGGCCCTCTGGCTGTCTATGTTGTATCTATCATAGCCGCTGAGTGCGGAAAGCTTGTCTCAAAAGAAACCAAGGTCGATATTCTTGTGACCCCGCTTGTGACCATCGGCGTGGGTGTTCTGCTCTCAATGTGGTGTGCACCGACCATCGGTGCTGCCGCTTCCAAGATAGGCGACCTTATCATGTGGTCGACGACGAAGCAGCCATTCCTGATGGGAATACTTGTATCGGTGATTGTCGGCATGGCGCTGACCCTTCCTATATCATCCGCCGCGATATGTGCCGCGCTCGGTCTGACCGGACTCGCCGGTGGCGCCGCTCTTGCCGGCTGCTGCGCCCAGATGGTGGGCTTCGCTTTCATGAGCTTCAAGGAGAACCGCTGGGGAGGCCTTATATCCCAGGGAATCGGTACCAGCATGCTTCAGATGGGCAATATTGTGAAGAATCCGCGTATATGGATTCCTCCGACCCTGGTTGCTGCTATTACCGGCCCGCTCGCGACCTGCGTCTTCGGACTGGAGATGAACGGTCCTGCAATTTCATCGGGTATGGGCACCTGCGGCCTTGTCGGCCAGATCGGTGTGCTTACCGGATGGAGCGACGCTGTGGCTGCCGGAAGCCGTGCTTCGGTTACTGCCATGGATTGGACCGGCCTTGTGCTGATCTCGTTCGTGCTGCCGGCTGTCCTTACTCCTGTTATCGCAATGTTCCTCCGCCGCATCGGCTGGATCCGTCCCGGCGACCTCAAGATAGATTAATCAATAATCACACACAATATGAAGAAACTGTTCATCGCACTTGCATGCGCACTCAGCCTCGCGGCCTGCTCACAGGCACCAAAGACTACTGTCTGCGAGAATCCGCTGACCTACACCGACATTCCTGACAATGACGTCATCCGTGTCGGCAACGACTACTACATGGTCAGCACAACCATGTACTTCTGCCCTGGAGCGCCAATCATGCACTCTACCGACCTCGTACACTGGGAAATCGTCAACTATGTATTCGACACCATCGTCGACAATGACGCCATCAACCTCCGCAACGGCCAGAGCGCTTACGGAAAGGGTCAGTGGGCTACTTCGCTCCAGTACAACAACGGCACCTATTACATTCTCTTCATCAGCAATGACCAGCCAGGCCAGACCTTCGTGTACACCACCAAGGATATCGTGAACGGCAGCTGGGAGCGCCACGTTCTCGACCGTCAGTTCCATGACTGCTCGCTCCTGTTCGACGGCGACCGCACCTTTGCAATCTACGGAAACGGCCAAATCCACCTCACCGAGCTCACCCAGGATGCCTTTGGAATCAAGGAAGGCGGTATCGACGAGGTAATCATCACCACTCCGGAGGGATTCAACCTTCGTGACGAGGGCGCCCGTGCATACAAGATCGGCGACTGGTACTATGTGCTGACCATCAACTGGCCGACAGGCGGCGTCCGCACCGAGACCGCATGGCGCGCAAAGGAGATCACCGGCCCATACGAGCGCAAGGACATCCTCCAGGGCAAGTTCGACGGCCGCAACGACGGTGTCGCACAGGGCCCGATCTTCGAGACCCAGAACGGCGACTGGTACGCAATGATGTTCCAGGACCATGGCGGTGTCGGCCGTATCCCTACCCTTCAGCCTGTGACATGGGTTGACGAGTGGCCTATCCTCGGCGACAATACCGTTCCTGTGAAGACCTTCGAGGTCAACCTCCCGGAGGGCGGTGAGAACTATACCTGGGCATCAGACGAATTCGACAGCAGCGAACTCGCTCTTGTATGGCAGTGGAACCACAAGCCTCTCAACGACTGCTGGAACGTCGCTGACGGCAAGCTCAACCTCACTACCGGACATATCGCAGAGGGCATCGTGACTGCCCGCAACTCTCTTACCCAGAGAACTGTCGGCCCACGCTGCTGGTCTGAGACCATGGTTGACGTGTCAGCCCTCAAGCCTGGTGACGCAGCAGGTCTCTGTGCATTCCAGAGCAGTTACGGCCGCATCGGTGTCGATGTTGACGCTGAAGGCAACAAGTTCCTCGTGGCTGTACATCGCAAGGCTGGCCGCAAGCCACTCGTCGAGAACGCCGATCCACGTGACCGCAGCCAGTGGATGATGGTCAACGGCCGCGCTGACGGTGGCGAGGAGGAGCTTCTCCGCATGCCTATCGACCAGGACAAGGTTTGGCTCAAGGTTCGTTACGTCTTCACCGCAGTCGAGGAGGGCGAGACCTCTGACGAGGCATTCCTCTCGTACTCGCTCGACGGTCAGAACTGGACAGAGCTCGAGCAGCCACTCAAGATGAGTTTCGCTCTCGACTTCTTCACCGGCTACCGCTCAGCCCTCTACTGCTACGCAACCATCGAGACCGGCGGCAAGGCCAGCTTCGACTACTTCCACCAGGAAGCATACTAGATGCAGTATTTCCGTATCTTGTGCGTTTAGTATGTAGAAACATATCATTACTATGAAAAAGACATTGTTTGCGATAGCTGCCGTATTGTTCGGCATGACTTTGACGGTATCCTGCGGCAAGGAGAGCACGGAACCCGAGATTGATCCTCAGGAGGAGGAATCCAATACATTGACCCCTATTATGCTGACAAAGGCGGAATGGCAGGTCGCAAACAGTGCCAATGCCTTTGCCTTCGATGCCTATCGCGCGCTGTACGAGGATGAGCAGATGTTCTTCTCTCCGCTCAGCCTGTCCCTGGCTCTGTCGATGACGGCCTGCGGCGCCGACGGAAAGACAGCTGAACAGATGACCCATGTCCTCGGATTCGATGAGTATTCTACCGAGGATGTGGCGTCATACTACAAAAAGATGGTCGAGGGTCTCAAGACCATCGACAACAAGACCACCTTCGAGTCGGCGAACTCAATCTGGATCGACAGGAAACTGAACGTGAAGAAATCCTTCCTCGCAGCAGCAGATGAGTATTATGCCGCCGAGGCAAGAAACGTGTCCTTTGCCGATCCTTCAACCTTGACGGCTATCAATAAATGGTGCTCGGACAACACCCACGGCAAGATTGAGAAAATGCTTGACAGCCTGAGTCCGGACTGCGTCATGGCCCTTGTCAATGCCATCTATTTCAACGGCAAGTGGGCAATCGACTTCGATGACAAGACCAGCAAGGAGAACTTCAAGACCATTTCTGGAAATAAGGTCAAGCTCGACATGATGAGCGTGTCGTATAAGCTGACGTATTCGAGTGTTGATGACTGGGCCATGGTTGAAATACCTTATGGCAACGGTGCGTTCAAAATGAGTGTAGTCCTTCCTCCAGAGGACCTCCCGTTCAAGAAGGCCGCCGAGGAATTCAATTCGGACAGGTGGGCCAGCCTCTTTCACGGCAGTTTTGCCGATGTGAACCTCAGGATGCCTGAATTCAAGTTCGAATATGAAGTCAAGGAACTCAAGAAAGTACTGACAGAACTTGGAATGACTGACGCGTTCACCGGTGCCGCCGATTTCTCAAAGATGGCCGAAATACCTGCCGGTGATGTCCTGTATATAGGCGATGTCAAGCAGAAGACCTTCATCGATGTGAACAGAAAGGGCACGGAAGCCGCAGCCACCACTGTTGTGGAAATGGGATATACCTCAGCAAATCCGGTGGTCAGGAATGTCGACTTCATTGTGGACCGTCCGTTCTTCTTCCTCATCCGTGAAGCCACCACCAACTCAATCCTTTTCATCGGCCAAAAGGTAAATTAGCCAATGACCCCGGAGCAGCTGCTGGCAGAAAGATGCAGAAGCAGGGAGAGTCAGGCATTCAGGGAACTATACGACACCTATGCCGGGCGGCTCTTCTTCCTGTGCGCCAGATATGCTGCAACCCAGGTCGATGCCGAAGACATACTCCAGGATTCTTTCATCAAGATAATACAGTCGTTCGACTCCTTCAGATACAGGGGAGCCGGCTCGCTGTATGCCTGGATGAGGAGGATAACGGTCAACAAGGCACTGGACTTCGTCAGAACGGCAGGCCGCTTTCCGACAGAGACCATGGACGAGACCGATGCCAAAGAGATATTCATCGATGACAATGACGTAGGGACTGTACCTGAGGACGTCCTGCTGCGATTCATCAGGGAGCTGCCGCCAGGCTACAGAACAGTATTCAACATGTTCGCGCTTGACGGCTTTTCGCACAAAGAGATATCGCAATGCTTAGGCATCAAGGAAAGGACATCGTCGTCACAGTATCACAGAGCCAGGATGATTCTGGCAGAAAAGATAAAAGACTATTTGAACAGGCATGATTGACAAGAGAAACAACAACGATTGGACAGACGCTCTCCGCGAGCGCCTGGATTCATCAGTGCTTCCGCCTTCGTCAGACATCTGGTCAAAGGTCGAAAGCCGCTCAGGACTTGCAGCGCAGGGCTCAAAGGCTGGCCGCAAGCCTGTCTTTGCATGGGCAACAGCCGCTGCCATCGCTGCAGCATTGGCTCTGTTCTTCATCATTTCTCCATTCAGGACATCGCATACAGACGCCTCTGGACTGATGGCAGAAGAAGATTCTGTGCCCGTCATGCCTGCCGCGGATCTGATTGACATCCTGCCCGCGGAACAGACCCTGGTCGCTGAGGCTGCGCTGCCGGTCAGGAAAACCGCCGTCCCGTCGGAACATGCTGTCATATATGAAGAAACTACTGCAACTGCCGAGCCTGTCATTGCCGATCCTGCCGCCGCCGAGCAGGAGACTTTGACGGGAGAGCCAGCAGGCCAATGGGATGATTGGGATGACTTTTTTACTGAACCTGACGCTGCTCCGAAAAGGAAGGTCAGACTGTCCATGTCTGTGGCTGGAATCTCCGGTGTCTCCGGCGCTTCCGATGCCGGCAATGGATTTGATCGCGGTAATCCTCCAATCAGCAATCCTCCCCAGGGGGGGACTATTTCAAGCGGTGTCGGCGAAGGAACGGAGACCAAGGCCACAGGTACGAGTGCCCCTCAGCAGTTCTTGAGACATCATTACCGCCCGGTCAGCCTTGGCCTTGCGCTGACCTATCCTTTTGCTGACAGGTGGTTCCTCGAGAGCGGACTGAACTATTCATATCTAAGGACTGACATAGAAATGGATTCAAGGGGCCAGAAGCTGCATTTTCTTGGCGTTCCTTTGAAAGCAGGGTATGTCCTCGGTGCCTCTTCGCATTTTTCTGTGTCCATTTCAGCCGGCGCAATGGCTGAAAAGCTCGTCTATGGAGAGATCTCAGGGAGAGAAATTGCGATAAAGGAACCGCAGTTCTCCGCAATTGCCACGGCCGCTGTCCAGTACAGGATAGGGAATGGCCTGTATCTGTTCCTTGCCCCTGAGCTCTCGTACTATCTTACCGAAACGGCAATCCCGAGCTATCATACCGAGCATCCTGCAAGCCTGACCCTCCGCCTTGGCGTCAACGTCAGTCTCGGCGCGGCAAAGTGAATCAGGTGGTTTGGATCAAAGGGTCAGACCCCTTGATTCGTGCAGTATTTCCGTATCTTGAGCGTTTAGCATGTAGAAATACAAACACATCATTACTATGAAAAAGACATTGTTTGCGATAGCTGCCGTATTGTTCGGCATGGCATTGACAGTATCCTGCAGCAAGATGGACGAGCCGATTCCTAACCAGTATCTTGTCTCCAAGATGGGAGGCTACATCAACCTTGACCAGAAGAACAAGTTCAGTGTAGGTTCAATCATAGGAGCATGGGAGATTGACTCAATATATGAAGAGACCTATGTCAACGGCAACAGGACTGAAAGAAGACAGCAGAACAATGATCTTCACCCCAGTACCTATCGGTTCAATCGCGGGTATACGATGGGTGGCGACGGTAAATGGACATACGCCCATAATTTCCTGGTCTGGGAAGATTCTGGCGGCCTGCATGCATACGAAGTCGTCCGCGCGGGTCTGGGATCACTTGTTCTCAGGTGGGAATCATTTCCTCAGGGCGGCGGCTCCCATGTCCCATACGTCATAGACAAGGGCGGAGAACACAGATTCGTGGTATATAAGTTTCACCGCAAATGATCTATCGTCACGGCGGGAGTGGTACTTGTGATGTGCCTGCCGTCGGCGAGCTCGATGTCAACGGTGAAGGTGGTCTTCAGCGGCAGATCTTCCGGTATGTCGTCCAGTCGGAACAGCAGGTTCGCATTGACAAATGGCTTGAGAGCGAGATAGTCGTCAATCGTCATTCCCTCTTCGATCCTGCCTAGCATCTTGCAGTCTTCTGATGAAAAGACAGGGTAAATCATGAACTCGGACGAAAGTCTGAACCTGTCGGTAACATCACAGTCACCGTCCATTCCAAACATTGGAGATGACGATTTTATCGTGATCGGCAAGAGTGTGTGCTTTCATAAGTATAGATCGGTGTTGTTCATATACTAAATGCAAATATACTTGAAACCTTGCTTTCGAGTCCGAAAAAATAAAAGGAACAGATTGTTTTTCAAACCCCTCCCGAGGATTATTGGAAGGGGTTTTCTATATTTGTGAACTGACGGACGAACAATCACTAACAAATCCAATAACAATGAGAAATTCAATCTGTATTCTCGCAGCGGCTGCCCTTGCTGTAGCGGCTTGTGCCCCTAAGCAGCAGAGCTGCCCTGCTCCACGTCCAGTGGTTCCAGGAACCGAGCTCGCTCCACGCGCAGACCTCGGCCAGAAGGGTTTCGGTATGCCAAGAACCGACTCTACCGGAAAGCCGATCGAGCGCCCGCAGCGCCCTCGCAACATCACCCCTGAGGTAAGAACCGTTCATCTCAACGACCTCAGCATGTCTGATCCTTACATCCTCGCTGATGAGGCTACCCAGACCTACTATCTTACCAGCTCTGGCGGTATGATGTACAAGAGCAAGGACCTTGCTATGTGGGAGGGACCTTACAATGTAATCGACATCAAGGGCCTCTGGCTCGAGAAGGCAGGCTTCGCCGCAGCAGCCGAGATTCACAAGATCGGCGACTACTACTACTATTTCGGAACCTGGAGTGACCACAGCGACATCATCGAGTATGTACCACGTCGCTACAACGTGCCTCACAACCAGACCTACATTCTCCGCGCCGACAATCCGGAGGGCCCTTACACCAGCTTCGCAATCGAGCCAGGATATGACTATGAGCCACGCGAGTGGGACTGTATCGACGGTACCTACTACGAGGAGAATGGTCACAAGTACATGGTCTTCGTTCATGAGTGGACCCAGATCATCGACGGTACCATGGATTACATCGAGCTCAGCGACGATCTTACCCACACCATCTCAGAGTGGCCTGTAACCATGTTCCGCGCTTCAGAGGCTGCTTACTGCGGCGAGATGATCGGCATGGGCGAGGCTACCTTCGGAATGAAGATGCCAGGTTGGGTTACCGACGGCCCTCAGATGTTCCGCACCCAGACCGGCAAGCTCGGTATGCTTTGGGCAACATGGGGTCAGGAGCGTTACCTCCAGGGTATCTGCTACTCAGAGAGCGGCACCATCGCTGGCCCTTGGGTACAGGAGCCAGAACCATTCCTCGCAAACAACTCTGGTCACGGTATGCTCTTCCGCACCTTCGACGGCAAGCTTCTCTACAGCGTACACCACTCAGAGGGTAACGGCGGCCGTAAGCCTCAGCTTTGGGAGGTTGACGACAGCGGCGACAAGCTCGTTCTCGGACAGCGTTACAATCCTTAATTGGAACAGTGAAGGTCAATCCTTCACCACATAGAAAAGCCCGGTGCATCAGCGCCGGGCTTCTTATTTATAACACTCTTACTACCTTGATTCCTGGAGATGACTTTCTTCCGAGGGTATAGTCTGAAATGGATTTCGGGTCGATGATGACGCGGCCTTCGGCCTGGGATGCATGGATGAAGCCGACGATGCCGTCATGGACGTATGCAATCGAGACATGGGCGATGTCCAGACCCTTTGTCCCGGACATGAAGCAGATGATGTCTCCGCTGCGGATCTGGTCCTGGATGGCTGCGATCCTGTCCTCGGGGATATAGTACGAAGGAGTCTCGTTGAGGCTTTTCTCGACTGCTGCGATGACCTCCCAGTCATGGTTGGCCTCGGCTGAGGCAGTGTCGGCAAGATGCCTGTATGATGCCCTGTGGGTAGTCATGAAATCTATCGGGTCGTTGAAGTCCACTCCGCCGAGATCCTCTGTGATGTCTTTCATGAGCCCACGAGCCTCGCCCTGGCGTATCCATTCGGTGGTGTAGTGGATGCGGTCGGAGTAGCGTTCGCAGACACCGTCACGATAGCGGCTCTGGCGGATCAGGTCGCAGAGAAGTGAATAGTCGGCGTCAGCCCCTGCCTGCCTTACGGCGTGTGCAAGGTCAAATATGGTCTCGACGAAGATGATGCAGTCTGTGCGGTCCAGATAGACACGGACGCGCTCATCGTCACCCTCGTCAAGGGTCCCGGCAACGTACTCAGTCCCGAGCATCATCTCAGCTGCTCGTACCATCTGCTGATGTATGGCATCTTCGCTGTGAGGGGCAAGAGCGGCTGCCAGCCTGGCCATTATCGGCTGCTGGACCGCGATGGCGGTGCTGTCTATTGCGTAGGCCGGTGTCTCAGTGGCCTGGGAATTGCTGCTTGATGAACATGCTGCTGACAATGCTGTCAGAGCAATGCCGAGAATAAGAAGTTTCTTCATTTTGAACGTGTTGTTAAAGGAGAAATGGCATCTCCCGCTACAAAAGTAGTTTTTTTCGTTAGCAAAACGGCAGTTCGAGCGTCTTATATATGAAAGCCGATAGGACAAATGAAAAACTTCACTTTTTGTAAACTTTACTATTGCAGATAACAAAATCGGTTGTATATTTGCAGTGTAGTAGTTGAGTAATACACTATACAAGTACGAAACTAAACTTAAATATACCGCTTGACTGCAGGTTGCCTGTTTTTCGATTCCGCTGCCGGACCTGAACTTACCTATGAAAAACGTGGTTGAACTTTGAAAAACTTTTCCTCGTCGCGAGACGCGGGTCAATAACAATTCCGAACATGAAAAACTTTATATGTCAATAAGCGTGGCGTATCGAAAACGGAACCTGCAGGCGAAGACGGTCACAACCGTACCATTATGCTTATAGAACTTAAAGGAGTCAACAAGACTTACGATAACGGCCAGCCCCTCCACGTCTTGAAAGGCATAGACCTTTCAATAGCGGAGGGCGAATTCGTGTCTATCATGGGCGCGTCCGGCTCTGGCAAGTCGACACTTCTCAACATACTTGGAATTCTGGACAACTACGATACAGGCGAGTACGTGCTGGACGGCAAGCTGATCAAGGATCTCAGCGAAAAGACAGCCGCCGACTACCGCAACCGCATGATCGGATTCATCTTCCAGTCATTCAACCTTATTCCATTCAAGACCGCAGTCGAGAATGTCGAGCTCCCTCTATTCTACCAGGGTGTTAGCCGCCGCAAGCGTCATGAGATGGCGATGCAGCTGCTGGAGCGACTCGGACTGACCGACTGGGCGAACCACTATCCAAACGAAATGTCAGGAGGCCAGAAGCAGCGTGTCGCAATCGCCCGCGCGCTCATCACCAATCCTCGCATCCTCCTGGCCGACGAGCCGACGGGAGCTCTTGATTCCAAGACATCGGTCGAGGTGATGGAGCTGCTTACCCGCCTGAACCGAGAGGACCATGCGACCATCATCGTCGTGACCCACGAGAGCGGTGTTGCGAACTGCACTGACCGCATCATCCATATCAAGGACGGTCTCATCGGCAAGATCGAGGACAACAGCCATCACGACGCATCGGCGTTCGGTACGACCACCATCATGAAGTAAGCCATGAGAGACCTCATAATCGAAATATGGGAATCGATACGCCGCAACATGCTGCGCACCATCCTGACGGGCTTCGCGGTTGCCTGGGGCATATTCATGCTCATGGTGCTGCTTGGTGCCGGCAACGGTCTCAAGAACGCGACGGCGGCTCAGATGGGCGACATTGATATGCATTCCATGACCATCAGCGGCGGAAGGACCTCGATGGCGTACCAGGGCCTGCCGGAAGGACGCCGCGTCAGGCTATCCCAGGGCGATTATCTTGCGACCCGTAGCGAGCGCTTTGCCGACAAGATAGACAAGGTTTCGCCGCAGGCCAGTTCAAGCGTGACCATGGTGATGGGCAACAGAAGTGTCTCTGCCAGGGCTACAGGATCCAATCCTGAGGTCAATGAAATATTCAGGACCAAGATTCTGGAGGGAAGGTTCATCAACAGGAACGACATAGACCAGAAACGCAAGGTTATCGTGATTTCGGAGAAACAGGCCGAATCGCTCAGTGATGGAAAGATTTCCAACAAGCGCATGATAGGCCGCAGCATCCAGATCAGCGGTATCAGTTTCAAGGTGATCGGCATCAAGAACAGTGACGAGATGACCCAGAACGAAGATGCGATCATGCCGTATTCTACCATGCTGAGCATCTTCAAGAGCGGGAATCCGAATATTGAATCCATCATCTTCTCGTTTGAAGGACTTGAGGAGGAAGGAGAGTCCGAAATGTTCGAGAACGAGTATCGCGCCACCCTCAATGCCAACCATCGCATCGCTCCCGGCGACAGACAGGGTATCTGGATAGACAACCACATGACCCAGAGCCGCCAGATGGACAAGGGTATGTCGATCCTTAACAAAGCTCTTTGGATAGTCGGACTGTTTACCCTCCTCAGCGGAATCGTCGGCGTCAGCAACATCATGCTGATCACAGTAAAGGAAAGGACTCATGAGTTCGGCATACGCAAGGCTCTGGGCGCGCGTCCGAGCAGCATCCTCCGACTGATCGTATGTGAGAGCGTTCTCATCACTACCGTATTCGGCTATGTCGGCATGGTACTGGGCATGTTTGCCTGCGAGATAATGAACAAGACGCTGGGTTCGTCCAACACCGATGTTCTGGGTGTAAGCATCAACATGATGAAGGATACCACCGTCGGCCTGGACGTCGCGCTGGAAGCGACCTTGGTTCTGATCATAGCCGGAACGCTTGCGGGCATCATCCCTGCGCGCAAGGCCAGCAGGGTAAGACCTATAGAAGCCCTCAGGGCAAATTAAAGGAGACAGCACATGAGATTTGACAGAGACAGTTTCCGCGAAATAGCGGATTCGCTGACCAGAAACAGGAGCCGCAGCCTTCTGACGGGCTTCGGTATCTTCTGGGGCTTGTTCATGCTGCTGTTCATGCTTGGCGGCGGCCAGGGAGTGAAGCAGCTCCTAGCCAGCAACTTCGACGGCTTTGCGACCAATACATCGGTAATGTATTCCAACCGTACGACCAAACCTTGGCATGGAATGAAGGAGGGACGCGGCTGGGACCTTGACGACAAGGATATCGAGAGGCTTAAGCTGATGGTCCCGGAACTGGACATTGTAACGGGAATGGTGAGCCAGTGGGGAATGAAAGTTCAGCGCGACGGCAAGGATTATGACGGAATGTACACGGCATCGATAAAGGGAGTGCTTCCGGAATATGCCGCTATCGAGGTCCCGAGCCTCAAATACGGCCGTTTCCTCAATCAGGTCGATATTGACCAGAAGCGCAAGGTATGTGTGATCGGAAAGGATATCTACGAGTCGCTGTACGAAGAGGATGAGGATCCTTGCGGCACCTTCATCCAGGTCGGCTCGGTCTACTATGAAGTTGTGGGAGTTGATGTCCACGAGGGAAATATTTCAATAAACGGATCTGCGCGCAGCACCATCGTCATCCCTATGCCGCTTGCCAAGATTCTGTTCAACAGGGGAAGCCGCATTGATATGCTTTCAATGACAGGCAAGGGTGGAATCAACCTCGAGACACTTGATGAGCGCATTCGAAGTATCGTTGCCCGCGAACACAACATCGACCCGTCGGACAAGGACGCGATTGGTTTCCTGCATCTGGAACAGCTGTTCCGCCTCATCGACAACATCTTCAAGGGCGTGAACTTCATCGTCTGGCTCATCGGCCTGGGAACCTTGCTGGCCGGAGCGATCGGAGTAGGCAACATCATGATGGTGACAGTCCGTGAGCGAACGATAGAAATCGGCATACGCCGCGCCATCGGTGCCACGCCCAGGGACGTGCTCAGCCAGATTCTTTGGGAAAGCATAATACTGACACTGCTGGCGGGCATGCTGGCGATAGTCTTCACGGTCGGCATACTGGCCGTCATGGATATTGTCGCGGCAGGCAAGGCAAGTTTCCAGATCAGCTTCGGAACGGCAGTCGGCGCCGCAATACTGCTGACAGTCCTCGGAATCGCCGCCGGAATCGCACCGGCACTCAGGGCGATGCAGATCAAGCCGGTGGACGCAATGAGAGATGAATAGTAAAAAAGTAAAAGATATATGAAAAAGATTCTCAAGTACTTCGCTCTAGCAGCGATAGCATTGATCTTCATCGGAACCTTCGTGTTCCTTTACCAGAAGTCACGTCCGGAGGAAATCCGCTATAACGAGCATACAGCTACAGTGATGGATCTCCAGCGCTCCACCGTCGTAACCGGCAAGATCACTCCTCGCAACGAGGTAGCCATCAAGCCCCAGATCAACGGTATCATCGCCGAGCTCTACAAGGAGGCTGGTCAGCAGGTCCAGGAGAACGAGGTCATCGCCAAGCTCAAGGTAATTCCTGATATGCAGAGCCTCAGCTCGGCAGAGAGCCGCGTCCGTCTCGCGGAACTCAACCTCAAGCAGGCGCAGACCGACTATAATCGTGAGAAGGCCCTCTATGACCGCAACCTCGTCAGCGCGGAGGAATATGACAAGTACAATCAGTCTCTCTCCCAGGCTAAGGAGGAACTCGCTTCCGCAAAGGATGTCCTCGAGGTCATCCGCGACGGCGTGTCTTCATCGAACGCCAAGTCATCGTCGACCCTTGTCCGTTCCACCATCACCGGTCTCATCCTTGACATTCCCGTCAAGGTCGGCAACTCGGTCATCCAGGCCAACACCATGAACGATGGTACCACCGTGGCTGCTGTCGCAGATATGAACGACCTGATCTTCGACGGCAAGATAGACGAGACCGAGGTTGGCTCCCTCAGTGAGGGCATGCCTGTTGTCATCACCATCGGTGCGCTCCAGAACTATTCTTTCGATGCAACCCTCGAGTACATCTCGCCAAAGGCGGAGGAAAATAACGGCATCAACCAGTTCCAGATCAAGGCGGCCGTTTCAGTCGATACTGACCAGATGATCCGCTCCGGCTACAGTGCCAATGCCGAGATTGTCCTCAAGGATGCAAGCCAGGTACTCACCGTTCCGGAGAGTGCTCTCGAGTTCGAGGATGACAAGATCTTCGTCCAGCTCAAGAAGGCTGACGGCAGTTTCGAGCGCACTGAAATCACCACCGGCCTCAGCGACGGCGTGAACATCCAGGTTCTCAGCGGCCTCAGCGAGGGTGACGTGGTACGTGGAACCCGTATAATCTAGACTGACATGAAAGCAAAGATAATTACAGCCTGTCTGGTGGGCTGCGTCCTGGCCGGCAACAGCCTTGGCGCACAGGAACGCCCATGGACGCTCCAGGACTGCATCGACCATGCGCTGGAGAACAACATAAACGTGCGCCGGAGCGCCATCAGCGTCGAGCAGCGCGAGATCGACCTGAACAACGCCGAGAACAACCGTCTGCCTGACCTCAGCGCCGGAACTTCTCAGAACTTCTCGTTCGGCCGCGGTCTTACCTCCGACAACACTTACGCGAACACCAATACCACCTCGACTTCGTTCAGCCTCGGCTCCAGCCTGAGTCTGTTCCAGGGTTTCCGTGTCCGCAACAACATCGAGCTCAGCAGACTCAATCTCCAGGCGGCTACCGCCGACCTCGAAAAGGTGCGCGATGATATCCGTGTCGCTGTCGCACAGGCGTACGTACAGGTGCTCTATAACGGCGAGATTACTGCAGTCGCAGAACGACAGGTTGAGATTGATGAACAGCAGGTGGCGCGTCTCGAGAGCATGGCTGAGAACGGAAAGGCCAGCGGTGCGGAAGTAGCTGCCCAGCAGGCGACCCTCGCCCAGAGCCGTCTCAGCGCTGTCCAGGCTGAAAACAACTACCGCATGGCCCTGCTTGACCTGAGCCAGCTGCTGGAACTTGAGTCTCCCGAGGGTTTCTCGATCGCAGCTCCTTCTGTCGAGGAACTGGAGCCGTCGCTCCTGCCGGATCCGGAGGATATCTATGCCGATGCAGCCGAGCGCAAGGCATCCGTGCTTGCGGAGAAACTCCGTCTGGCATACGCTGCAAAGAACATCGACCTGGCAAAAGGTTCGTTCCTGCCTTCGCTGTCTCTCAGCGGCGGTCTCGGAACCAATTATTATACATCTTCAGGATATCCGCATGCCGATTTCGGCAATCAGCTGAAGAACAATTTCAGTCAATATGTCAGTCTGTCGCTGAACGTTCCTATCTTCAGCCGCTTCAACACCCGCAACAGCGTCCGCAACGCCCGCCTGTCGCACGACACCCAGCAGCTCCAGCTCGAGAATACCCGCAAATCCCTCTACAAGGAGATCCAGCAGGCCTACTATAATGCAGTTGGAGCACAGTCGAAACTCATCAGCAGCGAAGAGGCTGCGCGCAGTGCCGAGGAGGCATTCGAACTCATGGAGGCGAAGTACGAGAATGGAAAGGCCAGCATCACCGAGTTCAATGAATCGAAGAACCGTTATCTCAGTGCTGCCTCCACTCTCCTCCAGGCCCGCTACGAGAATCTCTACCAGACCCAGCTCCTCGAATTCTACCGCAGCGGAGAACTTGACATGGACTAATGTGGGTCAGACCCCTTGATCCAAAACCCCTGATCCATCAGGCTTGAAAATTGCATAAAGTGAATCAAGGGGTCTGACCCCTTGGTCCAAAAACTTCTTGACAAATGAAAACACTCGCCAAATTCAGAGACTCGTTCCTCGCGAACATCGCGAAGGGTCTTCTCAAGGAAGAAGGCATCGAGTCAACGGTTCTCGGAGAGAACCTTGTATGGTCAATAGGTGTAACAGACTTCGGTGGACTTGCAGTCCGTCTCACGGTCAATGACGAAGACTTCGCTAAAGCCCGCGAAATCCTCGCCGCCTCCCAGCTCGCCAACGACTGCGAGATACAGTAAACCTCCTGACTTTTCTGACAACCAGATACAACGACGCCCTGGAAGACCTCCAGGGCGTTTTTATTAGTTAGGTCTCTCCTAAAGGATCTCAATCGCGAGCTTGAAGCCTACGTTATAGATTGATCGGTAGTTTACAATGCAGCCGCCGTCATTATAATAGTCGTGGTATAGTTTGCAGAAAAGGGATGCGGAAAGCGCAGAATCCCCTTTCAATACCATACGCCGACCGATTCCGAATTCGCAGAAATCCTCGATGTATTGTTTCCGATCAAAACTGATTCCTGCTTTTGCATCAAGAATCAATGAGTTTTTAGCATCTTCATCATAACGTTTGAGATCGATGAATACAGGACGGGTACCTCCGGGATTCCATACCTGGGTGTGTCTTTTTTTCTTGAGCCAGTAATAGTCATAGCCGTAGCCGAAGCCAAAGAACATTGATCCGAACTTGAATCCATGTGTGTTGCTGATATGGTATGACGGCCCGGCATAATTGCCCACAACCGTCGAAACTCCCGTCTCAAAAAACTCTCTGTACTTCGTCTGCGCCTGTGCCTGTGCCGCAAGCCCAAATGTCAGCGCGACAAGCAATACTGCAATCAATCTTTTCATCTTTTGAATGTCATTTAGGGATGAATAACCAAGTTTACATCATATAAACCCCAAAATCCCCCGAACCTGACCAACAAACACGATTGCTGATTCCTTTCGTTCGTTGGATGCAAGCTGCAGTGCGGCTGCCACGGATTGCTACTCGCTTCGCTATCGCAAGCTTGACGGCTAACTCCTCACTTTTAGCCGCTACGCGTCTAACGTTCGTCAGACACACGCCGTCACGAGACGCTTGCTTGCCGCTCGCTCCGTTTCACGCAATCCTCGAAGCCGCTCCCGCATCTTCGCCCAACGAACGAACCGACGGGACGCAGATGAGGCTGACCAAAAAAGTCACCCTCCTGTTGTCATCTTGAACATGTATTGTATCTCAGAGATACCTGTACAAAGCCAATGAAGTGTCCAATAATTGATAAATATTCTCATTGGTTAATACATTTCAATAAAAAGACTTATATTTGTAATCGCTTAGCTAGCCCAAGTGAAGGGTTGGGTGGGCGTTTACATACAAAGACGTTACTTGACGTTTTTCTTCTTAACACAAAACTTGGCGGTTTTATAAGATCTGAGGAGGAAACGGCAACCGGGACGTCCACATGTGATGACAATTCAGTCACCGCGCTTTCGGTGTGGTTTTACTGTATATCATCCCTGACGTGGGCTAGCTCGTTGCTTATCTTTCAGATCGGCTCGCCAAGGCCTGTGTTAGAGATAAGCAAAAGTGGAACTCCCACGTCTTTTTTGTGTTATATCAAGTTTGGGAGATCTTGAATAAATACCATAATCCATCCCATAGTCTGTAATTTCAGGCATCTACAGTTGCAAATAGCTATCAGCTATCTTTCATCTACACGAATCTGCCTCTACGAAGGTTTCTCCAGTTGGATCCAAGTTTTATTCACTTGTGAAACTTGAGTTATATATATATGTGAGATAACGTTCTGGAATAATCAGGCGAAAGAATTATCAGGGAAGCTCTATTTAGAATAATCATCCAGCTGCAACCCAGGGATATAGAAAGAAACTAGCCTACAGAAGACTAGTGTACGTTTTATTTGACGGTCGGCTCCGCAGTGATGCGGGACCGACTTTTTTTTAATCCCATGAAGACGATTTTCCCTTCCTGAAGCCCTTCAGCCGATAAAGACCCCTTGTTCAATGGCGGTCGTTGGGCGAAGATGCGGGATCCGCTCTTGCGCCCAACGACCACGAAAAAAGCCCCGGACCGAGGTCCAGGGCCGAAATAGATTACTTCCACGAGAAGTCGCGTGGGGCAGGGACGCCAGGGAGCGGCTTGCGGTCCTTGATCTTGCCGAGAAGAACCTCGATCGCCTTGTCGAGCTGCTGGTCGATGCCGGCCTGCTCCTTCACAGGATCATTGTCGATATAGATATCAGGATCGACACCGTGGTTCTCCACGATCCACTCGCCGGTAGCGCGTGAATAGTTGGTAAAGAAAGGAACACGGATGTCGGTGCCGTCCATGAAAGGAAGCGAACCGCTGATGCCGACGATGCCGCCCCAGGTACGGGTACCGATAAGCTCGCCAAGCTTGGTCTCCTTGAAGCTCCAAGGGAACAGGTCGCCGTCAGAAGCGGAATACTTGTTGATGAGGCAGACCTTAGGACCAACGAACGAGCCCTCAGGAATGGTACCGATAAGGTCGGAACCACGACGCATGGTAAGACGGTAAGGGTCGCGGAGAAGACGCTCGATGATCATAGGAGAGACGTTGCCGCCGCCGTTTGCACGGTCATCGATGATGAGAGCCTCCTTGTCAAGCTGTGGATAATAGTAACGCACGAACTCGTTGAGACCCTCCTGGCTCATGTCAGGAATATAGATGTATCCGATCTTGCCGTTTGAAGCCTTCTCGACATACTCGATATTGTGCTGAACCCACTCGAAATGCTCGAGAGGATACTCGTCAGCGATAGGCTTGATAACGATGCTGCGGGCATCCTTGCCGCTCTTGCTGCTGACGGTAAGCTCGGTAAGGACATCAGCCTTGCCGACGAGAAGCTCATAGATGCTTGAAACGCTGCTTACAGGAATGCCGTCGACTGCGGTGATGATGTCACCCTCGGCGACATCGATACCAGGCTCGGTAAGAGGAGAACGGAGCGAAGCGCTGTAAACCGCGCCCTTGTAGATATGGTCGATGCGCCATGAAGCACCATCCTTGCTGCGGCTCAGCTTGGCACCGAGCAGACCCATAGGAATGCGCTCAGGAGTATCGGCATGCTTTCCAGGGTTGACGTATGCGTGGCCGACGTTGAGCTCGCCGATCATCTCGCCGATTACATAGTTGAGATCAAGGCGGGTCTTCACGTATGGAAGAAGTACCTCATACTTCGCCTTCATTGCAGGCCAGTCCATGCCATGCATGTTCTCAAGATAGAAACCGTCGCGGAAAGCTCTCCATGCCTCATCGAAAATCTGGGCCCACTCGGCCTTCCAGTCGATGTCCGCAACCATGTTGCCGAGGTCGACAGTCTTGCTGCTGCCGCCCTTGCCCTTAGGAAGCTCGCCTACAACGAAACCTCCATTCTTGCGCATGAGGGCCTTGTCGCCGACGATGTCCATGATGCTGCCGTCGATCTGGCTTACCTCGCCGCTCTCGAAGTTGAGGACGTTGAGACCGCCGCGACCATTGAACCAGAGGCTCTTTCCATCACAGTATACAGGACGGGTCGCATCGGCAGGAACACGGATGATGCGGTCGAAGATGCCGGCTGCATCAACCTTTACAGTGCCGTCGCCCTTCTCGGCCTTCGATCCCTCGCCGTCATTTGCAAGGAAAGGAGACCTGCCGTCCTTGTCAAGGATTGCAAAATAGAGAGCGCTCATGTTTGAGTATGCATAGTTCCACTCCACAGAGCTGTAGATAGGGTTGAGGTCGCGTGCGCTGCTGAAGAAAAGGTACTTTCCATCCTGGCTGAACATAGGCGAGCCGGAGTCGTACCAGCGCTCGGTCACAGCGATTTCCTTGCCACTCGAAAGCTCGCGAACATAGACGATGCCCATCTGGTTCTCAGCAGTGCGGGTGTATGTGATCCACTTGCTGTCAGGAGAGAAGCTTACGCCGCGGAACTCGCCGGCGCCGTCCTGCATGATGACCTTCTTCGCGCCACCGGGAACGGCAACTGAAACGACGCGGTTCTTGCGGTCGGTGTAGAGGAGCGACTTGCTGTCCGGAGCCCAGACGATGCTGCGGATATATGTGTCGCTGCCCTTGGTCAGCTGTACGGTCTCGTTCTTCTCTGTATCAAGCATCCAGACCTCGGTCTCGCCTGTCTTGTCAGAGATATAGGCGATGTACTTGCCGTCAGGGGAATATGCCGCGCCACGGTCATTTGCGCCAGGAGTGCGGGTGATGTTGCGGGTAACGCCGGCCTTGACAGGGACGCTGAACACTTCGCCGCGTGCAGTAACAGCAATGCGGTCACCCTTTGAAGAGATGCTGCCGGCGGTCAGGTTGTTGGCCACGTGCATCTTCACAGGACGTGCGTAGAGACCTTCTGCGCTGAGGCTGATGCTGATTTTGTCGGCCTTGCGGGTTGCAGGGTCGAACTTGTAAAGGTATCCTGCGTTCTCGAAGACGATGAGCTTGCCGTTGCTGCTAGGGAACTTGATGTCGTACTCACTGAAGTTGGTAACCTTCTCGGTCTTGCCGCTCTTGGTGTTGTAAACGAACAGGTTCATGGTCTTGTCGCGGTCGGAGATGAAGAAGATCTCGTCGCCGATCCACATAGGCATGATATCCTGGGCAGGGTTCTCGGTCACGTTCTTCACGCTCTTTCCGTCCCAGATCCAGATGTCGTCGGCCTGGCCGCCACGGTAGTACTTCCATGTACGGAACTCGCGCATGGTGCGGTTGTATGCGAGCTTCTTGCCATCAGGAGACCAGCTGCAGAAGCCACCCTCAGGGAGGTCGATCGCGATGGACTCACCGCCCTGAGCGCCTACGGTCCAGAGCTTGCCGACGAATCCGTCACCGGTGCGGTTGCGATATGTGATGGTCTTGCCGTCAGGCTTCCAGCCCATGACGATGTTGTTCGGACCCATACGGTCGCCGATGTCGTCGCGGCCGTTGGTGGATGTCCAGGTCAGACGCTTAGGCTCGCCGCCGCCTACAGGAATGCTGTAGACTTCAGTGTTGCCGTCGAACTGGCCGGTAAATGCGATGGTCTTGCCGTCAGGAGAGAATCTGGCGAACATCTCATATCCGTTGTGCGAGGTAAGGCGCGAAGCTTCACCGCCAGCGAGAGGAGCCTTGTAAAGGTCTCCGGCGTATGAGAAAACGACCACGTCACCGTTTGTGG
>JAKSJO010000010.1 GCA_024398125.1 Bacteroidales bacterium | reverse complement strand
CTTCTACGAGCACAAGAATAACAGGTATACCTTCCTTTCGCACTATTACCACGGCATGTTAGATCTCTTCACATTAAAGCATTATCTACCAGAAATTTATATTTGTATGTAATTAGGTTTTCGATTTGCAGAATTATCTCCTTTTCCTGTTTTTTGTAGAAAAGGCAACTATCTAATAATACTTATATTGCAACATTTTAGATGTTGAAAGCATCTAATCCTAAAAACAATTATCTTCTATGAAAAGACTACTCACTCTCACATGTACCCTGCTGATTGCAATACTGGTTCTTCCTGGTTGTGAGAAGGTACCGCTTCATACACTGAAATTGTCCGACAATGTGGTTACCCTTGATGATAAAGGAGGCGAGAAGATTGTGACCGGCAATCATGACGCATTGGTTTTGACCGGGCTCCTGGAGCTGGATGCGAACATGTCTGAAATCGGACGTTGGACATCAATAAGCCGAGAAGAGTTCCGCCTCGATTGGCTTACCGTCAAGGTGGAAGGAAACAAGTTAATGATCAATGCGGCGCCTAATGACAGTGGTTCACCGAGATTCGCATTGGTTGCAGTTTGCAGTAACAGCACCACAGCTGAAGAACTTATTAATATCAAGCAGAATTAGCAATCATTAATTCCCCCTAATCATATAATTTCAAAATTGCTGATCGCCCCTATGAAAAGGTATCTGTTAAACACCTTTTCGAAAGCACTTTCAGGATGGTTTTCAGCTGCATTCCTGTCCCGTGTTACAATACTCTGATAGAGGAATATGACGAAGCCATCTCAGAGTTCGGACTTAATCCAACGGAACTGCGAACCTTGGTGGACAATGAGTGTTCTCGTCGGAGGGATGATGGGTCCACGGTGTTCTACCGCGAAATGCGCCTGCCAATACATCTACTTAAGAGCATTTATGTGAGGAAGGAGGCAACCAGAGAAGAAGTCGTGAGATTCATTGCTGAATCGGAATTGAATACCTCGGTGAGGAGTATTTAAGCAAAGTTTACGGATGTTCTTCAGCGAACTGAAACAACCATTACCTATGAAGCATCAGGCCGAAAAGAAAGCATGTCGGACGGATCGCAACCGTCTGGATCGATTCTACAAGAGGAGTGATGTTTGATGTTTCAAAGCTTTGTCTGTTGCCAATGTTCATCATTCTGAAGGACAGATTTACAGCAGGAGAAACAGCCCAAGTCATCGAAGCATTCAGCATTAGGAAGCCCGAGTGGGATAGTCCATGATGCTCAAAGTAATCAACCATTGAATCCAAAGTCACCGATTCAGACAAATGGATGTTTACAGTCGCTGTATTTCTGATGTATCCTGTGTCTGACCCGTTTAGGTTCTCGATTTCAATTCGGTTCATGTTCCACTCGGTCTTCGAAGAAAGATTCAGCCAATGCAGAGGGCTGATTTCTCCATTGAACGACAAGGATGCGGAGCCATTACGGTAGCCAAATTCGACATCGTTCTGGATCATCGTTCCTGATACTTCATTATATGATCCGGCAAGCTCTGCCTTGAGGCCGAGAGACATCACGTTCTTCGAGACCTTGAAAGAAGGTCCCCAGTTGTAGATGCCGGATGTAACAGGCAACATTTTCGAAATAATCCAGTTGTCGGAGACATCTCTCGACTCTGATGTATGAAATCTCTCATCCAATGGAATGGCATCCGTTAGCACTTTCAAATGTACCTCCTCATAGGTTTCCTTTATCGGAGTGATACCTGATCTAATAATTTTATCGCCTCATCATCCCAGGGTGCGCTCTTTATTACGTTATTCAACCAAAATACCGCGGTTTTTAGGTACTGTTCAGCACGTTTATCAGGAAATCTAGAGTAGTATTTTATTGACTGTTTTGCATATGTTTTTGCATGGAATGGCTTCCTTGCATCAGCTGTCATACATTTTTCCAGTATTGACATACTTAAATCTAATTGTTCTCTAACACCACTATCCTCTTTATCGATATTTGCCGCAAATAGTATTGTCGCATGAGAGTTTCTAATTGAGAAATACTTATCATCCGTCATGCTAATGGCACGGTCAATCCACGAAAAAGCAAGTTCATATTGTTTTTTCTGAGCTAGATACAACGCTCCTTGTTGAAGAACGTATGCATTTTTTTTGTCATACAAAAAAGCTTTCTCATAATATTCCTTTCCCTTTTCCCAACTATTGAATGCTTTTAAAGCAAGGTTCTTATCGAAGGCCCTTTTATGAAAGACTTGGTAATTGCAAATTCGTATTGGAGCAATATTATCTAGGATTGTATTCATCACAGTAGATAACAACGACGCTGTGCATGAGTTGAGAATTACATCTGCAATATAATAAGATCGCGGATAATAGTAATCCATATCCTTATATAGTGAGTCATCTTCTGGGATATAGTCTTTGATAATATCTGTGGCATCGTTTGATAGGCAGAAAATGTCTTCGTAGTGAAAACCATCAAAATAATCATATGCCATTTCAAAAGACAAAGGGACATGGCAACTGTGGAAGTATGCACAAAGGACGAGGAACTCCGCCAAGTCTGTATCTTTTTCTTCCAATTCAGTCAATGCCCTATTATATCTATCTTTAATATTTTGAAGACTAACATTTCTTATTACAAACTCAAACAAGGAATCCTTATCATATAAGTTCAAGTGAGTCTCCTTTTGTAAAGATTCTTTTCTTATGCTATCGGGTAATGAATTGTATATTCCTTGTAAGTCAATATCATTTAATGTTGTAACATTAATGATATTGTAGTGATTTTCGTCAAGGATATGAGAAATAATCCCGTAATTATGAGTCCTTTCACTGCATACTAGTTTAATATTCGGTTTATCAAAATAGCTTAAGGAATCGATGCTATCATAAAGATTATCTATAAATATCACTGTTCTCTTAGTGTCAATGAGTTTTGCAATGTATTCTGCTCTATTTGCTGTAAGAGAATCAAAAAACAGTTTTAGGACTCCTTCACTATAATAGTCTTTCGCCACTTGCATTAACAAAGTTGTTTTACCAGAGACGGGTGCCCCTATGATTATTGTATTCTTCGTTTTATCATAAACGCTATTCAGCACAGTTTGAACAAAATGAGTCTTATAGAGCTGACCAGATAGGATGTCACACCATTTCGGCGTGCTACCTCTAAAAAAATCTAGAATTGGCCTTTGGATTTTGACATCACTAAGATTGTGAGGAATAGTGTAAGGTTGAAGAAGTTGAAATCGTTCAGACTCAATTTCTGACGCGGTTTTTTTTATTTGAAATGATTTCAAATAATTCAGAAATTCAATTAAGTTTGAATTAATAATCTGAAACCCCATCGATTTATAATACTCTCCATATTGCTTATCTTCATCTCGTAAGATGACCCACATCGGTTTTCTAGCATTCCTATTAAATGTCTGTTGAGAAAACAACGCTTGCAATACAGAATTATCATTAAAACCATATCCAATGAACACTGTTGGATAGACTTCTAATTCATGAGACAATTGTCTCCATATACGAGGAGCATCATTAAAAATAGTGGATAATGAGGCTATATCAAAAATATATTTCTTTTCTTCCGAGCACACGGAGCCGTGAAGAGCTAAATAATTGATACCGTTGGGATCTATTGTAGATCCATCGGTATTCAAATCATTAAGAAATCTCCCCGTTACTCCCTTATAAATTCTATAAAATAGATCGTCAATATTTGTTGTATAGATATTCTTGATTCTGATATTCTTTATGTTGTCATAAACGGGGTTATATTCACCGACAGTAAAACGTTCGGTTAAATAATTATTGAAGTCCACTTGAGAATAGGATTCAAGAATCGAAGACAATTGAGGTAGACTGTAATAATCAGGTTTTGAGAAGTTCTTACATAATTCAGTTTTCAACTGATTTCCAACAGGTAACAGCCGGCCACTTTTATCTTTTGCAAGTGTTGAAAAACCTGCACCAACAAATAGATTGATGCCTGTTGTTAGTGCATGCTCAAAAATATTTTGATTTTCTATTTCCATCTTATGCGCATTACTATTCTAATTATATTTTATATGTCTACCTTTGATTATGGTATATACTCTATCAGACTAAACATAATACATAAATAACACTATACTAAGCTTCTTACATAGGCCGCGAAAGCCCGTATAAAAAGTCAGATTATCTTGAAACATAAAGCCTATTTCAAAAAACAAGCAGGGTAATTACAAAAACGAAACGATTCACCCAATACTATTAGTCTAATCAAAAGAACAAAATTGAAAACAACATGCTAATTAATGTTTACTGGTATACGTGTTTCATTCGAAGATATATCCTTCGCGCGAAGTCTTTATCTAATCTAGCTTGCTCATTCAAAGACAAAGAAAATAAATGATATCATCGTGTCCGTGTCCATAAAGAAAACAGACAAGGACATTGAAAAGAGAAGCTAGCATTCAGAACTGCACTCTCCAGCTGAAGTTAGGGAGGATAGGCAAAAGGGCCATCTCCTTCCAGGTCTCCGTCGAGGCGTCGAAGTAAAGCATGAAAGGATTGAAGTGGTTGGTGAGGTTGCAGACGCCGATGCTTACATCATGCCTCATGCCCCATCGGCTGAATCCGAAGCGGTATCCGACGTCGACCCTGAACACGTCAGGCATCTGGAAGTCGTTTATCCCGAAGAAGTGCTCGGGGATCCACTCCTCTCCAACTATGTGCATGGTATACCTGTGCGGCGCACCGTTCTCCCAATGCCCGCTCTGGTAGACTGCGGTGGCGCTCAGTCCCCTCCACTGCACCGTGGCGTTGAGCACATGCCTTCTGTTGAATCGCGCGTTAAAGGGCCTTCCCTCGTTAACCCTGGCGAAGTTCTCCCTCGTGGTCTCGCTTATCGTATATGCGACTCGTCCGTACACGTCCCTGCCGGTGTACTCGTACATAAGCTCCGCACCCTGCGACAGACCGTCCCCGACATCCACATGGTCCTCCCACGACGACAGTGCCCCGCTGAAGAGGGTCTGTGCCTGCATGTAGTAGACGAGGTCCCTCATCGCCTTGTGGAAGCCCGCCACGGACAGACTGTGCCGGTCTGCCTCCATGACAAGCCCCGCGTTGCCTTGAACGGCCGTCTCCGGCAGTATCCTTGGTCCGGAAGGGACAAGCATGTCAATCGACCATCCGACGGGAAGCCCCTCGAGCGTGTGGTAGAACTGGTTCATCCTGTCGAAGGTCGCCTCGAACGACAGGTGCCTCGACAGCCTCAACCGGAGTGCGGCATTGACATCCAACCTCGGCTCGTTGTAGATGTAGAAGCTGTTCCTTTGCCGGAAAGAGTTCACCATAGCAGCAGCCCTTATGTCCAGCCTGTCGGGGATGGCGAACCTTAGTTGCAGCGGCAGCGACACCAGTACGGTCCTGGACTCGTTGGACACCGAGGCGACCTGTCCCGGACGGAAGGTGGCGAGGCGAAGTTTAGCCCCATAGTCCATGGAGAAGCGCCTACCGATACTCCTTCCCCTCATCGCTGAGGCCGTCATCTCCACCATTTCCGATCTCAGCGAGAGGTCGTTCAGCTCTCCTCGGTACGTCTTCACCTGCCTCTGGTTGGTGGTGTAGGCGTTGACGGAGGCCTGGAACCAGAGCGACCT
Organism: Bacteroidales bacterium; assembly: GCA_024398125.1. GTDB lineage: Bacteria > Bacteroidota > Bacteroidia > Bacteroidales > UBA932 > Cryptobacteroides. Next base: position 73,069 of record JAKSJO010000010.1, on the reverse strand, counting down.
CCCTTCTCCTTCTGCCTTGTAGGTCAGCATGCCTATCCTGTTGCGCCATCCCATGGAGTCTTCGGAGTCCCCGTCCGGGCTGAAGGAGTACCTGTCCCCGCTCGCAAACGCGGAGGCGCTCAGCGTCCTCCCACTCCTCGGTCTCCAGACGAGCTTGCCGTAGGCGTCCCCTACGCCGGCGCTGAAGTCATCCATACCGAGCATGTCCGGCAGCATCCCTTTCGCTGCACGGTACTCGAGGGCCAGGGGTGAGATGCGTCCGGAGAGGAGGACGGCCATGTTCCTGCCGACCGGAGCCTCGACCGACACGCCCGCGAGGAAACTGTTCAGCGACACAGATGCTCGCAGAGAGTCGGCGGTGACGTCCCTGGTCGTGATGCCCAGATGGGACGCCGTGAAGTTGCCGAGACCGCCCTCGAAGCCCCCCTTGCTGAGCGATGCCGTGGCGATGACGTCCGACGGGATGACGGTGGTGAGACCGAGGATGTGCGAGTAGCCGTAGACGGGAATACCGTCAAGGGTGATCAGGTTGTTGCCCATGTTGCCTCCGCGGACATAGATGGCGGAACTGCCATCCGCTCCCGTCGTGACGCCGGGCAGGGCTTGTGCCCATCTGATGATGTCGCCCTCGCCGAGCGGCGACACAACACTCCTCAGCCCCTTGACTCCCGTCTCGAGCCTCTCGATGGAACGGACGACCCTCGCAGTCTGCGCGGTGACGCTCGCTGCGCTGATCGAGTCATGCCACTCAGTCCGCTCCTGGGCATGGACGAACGCCTCCTGCACCGTCAGCAGCAGGATCAGTGATGCGAAATATGCAGCCACGCTGCGCATGGTGTTCATCATACAGACGGATGATAGGGGTTCCTACATGCAAGGATGCTCGATCGTGACCTTGCCCTTCAGCTCCTTTTTGCGGAACTCGAGCCTGAAATGCTGCTCGAAGTAGTTCGGGGATGCCACGAGCATGGCGAAGGTGCCGTTCTTCTTGTTGGATTTGAGGGTGAGCCGCTCAAAGGAATAGTATTTCTTCTCGGATTCCGAGTAGGCCTTGAGGGACCATCTGCCGTCTCCCTCGTATGTCGCGTAATACCTGCATTCCGTCACGCTCTTGCCAGATGACCCCTGTTCCTGCTCGTATGTCCTCGTGTAGAAGGGGCCCTTCTCGTAGCTTCCGGCCTGGAAGACGTAGAACGAGAAGGTGTATCCCTTCTCCCAGAAGTCGTCCTTGTCGGCCGGTGGGCTCTGCAGCGGATTGCCGTGGATGTCGACGGGTTCGATGCAGAGGTCGTACTCGTCACTGAAGGTGTGGAGGTCCAACTTCGAGCAGGACATGGCGGCAAGGACGAATGCGGCCGCCAGGATGAGCGATTTGAGTCTGATGAAAGATTTCATAGCGATGTGATTATGGTTGCTTGATGTGGATGTCCTGTCATTGAGCGGTCCGCGTGAGGGTCCCGTCGTCGTTCCTTTCCCAGCCCCAGGCTTTCAGGCCGTCATTGTTATAGCCGTTGAAGCACGGGAGCTTCATCGTCGTGCAGCACCCGAAGAACCCTATGCCGCCGATGATGTTCGAGTTCATGTTCTCCCTCCTGTAGATCTCCGAGAGGTCGCTGCCCTCCAGCAGGGCCTTAAAGGTGACGGCCTCGGCAAGGTATCCGTCGTAGCTGTCCGAGACCGCCACGAAAAGGAGGTAACCGTTCGTGTCCATAGGCTCCCTGTTCGTCGTGAACGGATCCAGGACGTAGCGGCCTTCAGTCCCGTCCCAATGGTAATACCCATACCTGTCTCCGAAATACTGTCCGCTGAAAGGATCGTCGCCTGCACCAAAGTGATAGTTCTCCGTGAATGTGCCGACAATGACGAACTCGCAGTATGGCGTCCCTTCCTGGTCCTCACTGGCAACCCTGTCGAAGGATTCCTTTGGGAATCTCAGGCGCCTGTCGTGGAACGACTTGCCGATGAGCTGAGGCGCCGCGGCAGCCCACCATCCCATGGACCCGCACTCATGCTCGTACGGGATCCACTGCACGGCCGGGCCGGGCACGACCTCATCAAGGTTAATCCACCGTGGATCGCCGTCATAGCACGCGCCGGTGACGTTGAACATGTCCACCCCGGGATAGTCGGTGCAGATGTAGTCGGCGACATGCCGGCTTCCGTCCTCCCCGTAGTAGTTCATCCCGGTTACCCACACATGGTTCTTCTGGTTCGTCAGCCTGTACAGTGTGGACTGGAACTTTAGTCCGGTGTCGTTACCGTAAGGATAGTAGAAGACCCCATGCCTATAGGATACATACAGGGAGTCCGGCATCCTGTCTTCGGCCACTATAGTCTCGTGGCCGGGGATTTCGACCGTGAGTCGGTACCGGTCCCCGGGGATGCCCTGGTACTCCAGCGTCCACTCGTCGCCATGTCCCTTGACGAACACGTAGCGATGGAATCCATTGCTCATGTTCGTGAGCGTGATGAATGCCTCCGCGACGGGTCTGGTCACGCTATCGGACGGACTCCGTGAATATGACAGGTGAAGGGTCTGGACCGGATCGTTGCTGAGGACGAACTCGACGACCACAACGCTCTCGTCCCCCGCATCCATGACGATGTCACGGGTGCAGGAGACAAGACAAAGGAGCATGCCCATCACGTATGCCATCAGCTTCCTCATCTGCCACAGGATGATTACCAAATCCTAATTAGAGAAATTATGGAATACAGCAGAGTCTAGGAGAAGGTTATAATACAGCCCCAGAGTAGAGTCGATGGCGTACCACGAATCATCTGAGCAATATAATGAGCACCATCTCATACCATACATCTCGTATCTAGGCGAACCATATACTCTTTCAAGGTATGCGGGTCTATCTGTCGCATTCGTACTCACGTACCTGTAATAATAGATTGTCTCTTCCTGATATTCTTTGTATGCATCAATGATAAAGTAGTTTTGCTTTGGGTTGTAATTCGAGCCATTAATGATGTATGACTCAATCAAACCAAGAACCGGCTCTCCATTTCCAAGACTGTTGTCAATGGTCTGCTTGAAATAAGATATCGCACCTGTATTGCTTCTGACGTTACAGTTGACTCCAAAAGATGCAATAGTCTGTAATAAAAAGGATCTGTCAGTCCAAACAGTTTGATTACTATACGTAGTATTGGAATCTTGATATATATAGTTCACAAGAGCGTTGGCACCATCATTATAAATATTGTTCCAATCAAATATAGTCCCCATAAACGATCCTTGTAAACTGGTTGGAGTCGTGAGACTGAGTCCCTTTTCTTTGTATAAAAATGCCAACAGCTGAGCGGCAGCTACACTACCTGTGCCAGGATGATACCAATAATTAAGAGGAAAGTCATACCCTGCAGTATAATACTCTTCAATCCAGTTGGTCATGACCATGTGATCATGTGTATGAATAATCGTTCCTTGGTCGACATGGTCAAGGACATAGTACCCCTCAGGCTCGGCGGCCTTTGTGCGTGGAGATTCGTCAATCTCACAGTTGACAAGTTTCCAGAACTGTATGTGTGATTCCGCGGTCTCATTTCCTGTTACGATGTCCTTCTCTTCCTTCTGAAGTGAGGCAATGGAGTTCAATACAGAGTTGATGAATGCAGTTTCCGAAGTCCCAGTCTTCTTTAGATTGAAGGAGCCTTTGCTCGCCTGAGCCAGTACAGGTCTGATTCTCTTGTCGGCAGAGATTATCTCCCAACCCTCACCGTAGTTGATTGCATACGCCTGGACGCCTCCGTCAATGCCGAGAGGGGTGATCTCGGGCTCCTGCATCTCTTTCTCTTTGTTGCATAGCTGCTTATAATACACGTATGACGCAATGTCACTTTCTCCAACGAAGAAGTCTGTTGATTTTGCCGCCTTTGTCTCAGCCATAATGACGTCGTTCCCGACTACTTTGTCGCAGACTGCATCAACAGCTACAAGTGGTTCTTTCTGGCATGAAAGAGCCGCAATTATTGACAGGGCAATCAATAAGTAAGTTTTTGCGTTCATGTGAATGTGGTTAGTTAATTTTGTTAGTATTATTCTATGATGTAAGAAAGATCTAGATATACTGCATTTGCAGGGTTAGCATGATATTGTATCAATTTGAAATATCGCTAATGCAATTAAATGGAACGAACGTAAATCACACTGTTTCTATGAAAAAATTACCATAATATGACCTTCCGTAATAAGTAGTTATTGTAATCTCATAGTGGCCGTTCCCATATAGAGGCAAGAGATCTGAGATTCCTCCATAGATCACGATTTCAGAAACTCCTTGACATCCATTGTCGATATTATGTACGATGACCTCTAACACATCCTGGTAAGGAGCATAGAAACGAATACCATCGTCAAACAGATAGCAAGACAAAGCCGGGCCGTAATCTGGCATCCTGGGTTTTCCTCCCTCTTGAGTAGTTTCGTGAACATCGATCTCCTTAAGTGGATTATTATCGTCAGCTCTTAAGTTGATTGTGACCATAGACATGGTCAAAAGAACAATTGTCAAAAGGCTTTTTCTTAGGTTCATAATTTGTGGTTTTGTTTCCACAAATGTATGAACCGAAAACCTCGAGTATGATACAAATGGCCAAATATCGCGTTACAGTTTTGAGACTTGAGAAGCGTCCAACTCACTGATTTTCAGTAGTGATGCTGCAATTTCACCCGAAGCCGCAGCATTGCCGTTATTTGTAACACGCTAAATACCAACTATTTACCCCCCCCCGTAACGCATTAGCATGAAAAACAAGGAAGAAAATCCTGGTATTTACCATTTTCGTATGACATGATCCTGTTTTTCAGCCTATGCCTCTTGACGCGGACATTCTCACGCGAGATGTTCATCAGCACGGAGATGGATGTATTGTCGAATCCCATGATCAGGTAGCACAGGAATCTGATGTCATCGTCTGTCAGTTTCGGGAAATCCGCCCTGATTGAAGTGATTATCCCGGACATGTGGTTATCTATCATCTGTTCAAGAGTCTTTTGCGAAGAAGGCTCGGATAATGATACAAGCAGATTGTCGACAGTCTTGTACAATCGCTCACGTATTTCACGACTGTCTACGAGGTTATTTGAGTCAAAGGCTTTGCTTATCTGTTCAAACTGCTTCCTGAAGAGAGAAACGTAAGACACGCGTAGCTGTGACAGGGCTTCTTCCTGATGATCCTTTGTCTTTTTCAACTCATTCTCCATGTCCGTCAGCATTCGGGTTGATTCCTCCGCAGCGGAAATGAGCCGCTTGATTTCGTTTTCTGATTCACGTCGCTTCCTTGCCGCTATTATTCCAATAACGACAGATAATAAGATAAACAGCAATGAAACAAGTATCGCAGATATGATCGCAAGTCGGCGTCCCTGGTCAGCATTCTCAGCAATCAGTCTGGAATTTTCACTCTGGGCCTTGAAGAGGGACTGCTCCAGTTTTTCCTTGATGTACACATCTTCGTATGAACGTATCTGTTCTACAAGAATATGTGCGAGTTCGTAATCTCCTTCATGAATGGCCGCCAACCTCCTCCAAACCTGAGCCTTATGGTCTGTTGGGATCCTTCCAAGTTCGGAAAGCAATTGTTCAGCCCGACTCTTTTCTCTTTCAAGAAGCAATGCGTATGCGAAACATGACTTATCTTCGGAGCTCATCGGGATGCCTAAGTCCTGCATTTTCTCATAGACCTTCACAGCTTCACTCGAGCGCGCATGCTGAAAGCACATGAGATTTCTTGCAAACTGGCCTGCTGCATATTTCCTGTATTGCAGGGAATCGAGACCTCCAATTACCTCACGCAATAGAGAGTCAGCAGAGTCGAAGTCTCGTAGATTATGATTAATAATACCGAGGGCGTATTTGGCAGATCTGGTATTCTCCATATGTCCTATAGCTACAAATGATTCCAGAGCCTTCTCAGCATACGCCAATGCCTCCTTGTCATTATGCGACGACTGATACATCCTTCCTATCGCAGAATAGGCCAGACCATTGAAATAATAATCCTCTGTTCCCGATAACGAGAGAGCCTTTTCGAATGCGAAAATGGCTTTCTGATAATCCTTTGCATTTTCCAGAATGCACCCATGATAGTAATGCATTCTTTTCTTGTCGACATTGGCTCCATGCCTGGAATAATAGTCGACGGCAGGCTGGATTATGGACAGATCGGCAGTGTCGATGTAACACTTATCCAACGCAATCGAATAGAGAAGCGAATGTTTTGCAGCAACACGCCTACTGGCACCTTGACCAACTCCTTCCTTCATTCCCTCAAGTTGGGACAACGCTTCCTTGGGATTGTCCGCAAGGAATGAATCAATCTCCTCCAGTTGTTTCATGACAGGAGATGTACAGGATAATGCAAAAGCAAGAAGGATGATCAAGGAGAGCGGTTTCATTGATGGCAAATTCAAATCTTTCAAATTAAACAAATTCCTTCCTTTAAAGAAAGGCTTATAAAAGGAATCGCGTTACAGTATTCCCTCTTTTTGCAGATAAAATTGTCGAATTAGCCTCCAAAACCTATGAAACCACGAAGTCACACCACCTCCATTCCACTGAAAATAAACTCCAAAGCCTTCTGTAACGCCCAATCGTCCTGAATCAGGGGTTCAGTCCCCTTGATTCATACTTTCACCTCATGTAAGGTAATAGAAAACTGAGGCTGACCAAAAAGCCAGCCTCAGTTCATAAAATCGCGTATCAATAAAGCCGGATTAGCGGATCACGGCAAGGAAGCCGCCGCGCTCGATGCAGTGGACAGACTTCAGGGCGGCAGCATCAAGGCTGCTGATGGTGAAGCCGTGCTGCTCTGTGCCGTCGGCGTAGAGAGAAACCTTCGCGCCATCCTTGAGGCCGAGGCGATCGAGACTGAAGCTGAGGTCAGCTGCCTCGTCGCGACCGTTCAGGCCGGCAATATACCAGGCATCGCCGCTGCGACGTGCGATCACGACGTCCTGTCCAGGATAACCTGCGAGAAGCTTGGTATCGTCCCAAACTGTAGGAAGAGTCATAAGCTCTGTGCGGACAGCATCAGGAAGTTCTGCGTATGCAGATGGGCGGTCCGGCATGTGCTGCATTGCTGACTCGAATGCAACCATGAGGGCAAGCTCATGTCCGTCAGAGGTGATATGAGGATTCTGGGAATCGGTGAAGGTTCCCGGGGTGTAGTCCATAGGACCGACCACGTTGCGGGTGAACGGAATGGTGGTATTGTGGACAGCCGCACGTGTGGTAAGGAATGCATTGTTGTTGTACCACTCCGCACCGTAGACAGCCTCGACGGTCATCAGGTTAGGATATGTCCTCTGCCAGCCGCGAGGGACAGTCGCACCATGGAAGGTAAGGGTAAGGTGATATGGAACGGCATCCTCGAGAAGGTCGAGGTAATAATCCATAGTTGAAGCCTTGTCATCAGGGAAGAAGTCGATCTTGATACCGGTTACTCCGTTATCCTTCAGCATCTGGTACTCCTTGAGACGGTCCTCACGCTCGTTGAGACGGAACTTAGGGGTAGGCGCTCCATTGATCCATCCTATGCTGCAGTTGTACCAGAGCATAGGCTTGACACCCTTTTCACGCGCGTATGCAAGTGCGTCATATACGTCACCACCGTTGCCCATGACGTCCCACTCTGCATCAATGAGGCTGTATGGCCACTTCATCTCCGCAGCGAGGTCGATATATTCCTTCACGAGCTGAAGGTCCTGCGAGCCGTGATTGTATGCCCAGTAGATCCAGGAAGCGACACCCGGCTTGATCCACGATGTATCATCAAGCTTTGAAGGCTCTGCAAGGTCGGTCACGAGTGTTGACTCGACGATGTCCGCAAGCGATCCTGCGATGATGGTTCTCCAAGGAGACTCCCAGTTGCCCTTGAATGCAAGGGAATCCGAGCCAAGGAGTACCTTGTATGCAGTCTCATTGTCGGTATTGTCAAGCAGCGAACCAGGATGGCCGCGGCGGATGTCCGACTCGGTGATGAGCATGAAATGCCCATCCACAGGCTCCACAAGTGCAGGATAGCCGTACTGGGTCTGTGCCTTCACCCATGGATAAGGGCTTCCCTTCTGGGCCTTGCCGTCGGTAGCAAGCGGATACATACGCTCGTAGCTGTCCGGCGAATATGTAGACATCCAGCGCTTGGTACCGTCAGCTATCGGATACAGTGTCTCCTCGCTCATGACCATGTCGTCGCCGCTGAGAATGTAACGGAAAGCAGCACCGTCATTGTATGCGCGGAACTCGATCTGCATGCTCGCGCCAGCCTCGTTCTTGAACGTATAGGTACGCTCGGCAGCGCTGTTGCTGCAATGGAGACGCTTGCCCGCAAGCATGTCGTACTCCTCGTCTATGCGGCTGGTTTTTCCAGCCTTGGCGAGCTTGAGGCCAGTGCTGAAGTCGTTGGCTGCTGTCTTGTAGCCGAGACTGGCGTTGTCAAGAATGACCACGCCGCTCTCGCAGACTGTGAAATGACCGTCCTCTGAGACGCTTACTGCAATCTTGCCGTTAGGAGAGACAAGGTCGGTGTTGGCTGAGCAGCCGGCAAGCACAAAAGCTGCGGATGCGATTGCAACAAATATCCTTTTCATGATTAGTCTTTGATTACGTGACCCTTCCATCCGTACCATGCGCAGACGGCGAAGCAGATGAGAGGGAGAATGTATGCGATGTGATAGATTCCAGGGTTGTGGTCCATGATGAGACCGGTGAGAGGCGGAACGACTACGTTGCCGACGATGGCCATCACAAGGAAAGCCGAGCCGCTCTTGGTCTGGCCGCCAAGATCCTCGATTGCCAGAGAGAACTGGGTCGGATACATGATGGACATGAAGAACGAGATTGCGAGCATCGCGTAAAGGCCCACCATTCCGCCAAAGACAGCCACGATGACGCAGAGAAGCACATTGGCCACAGCGTATACCGTAAGCATGTTCTGCGGCTTGAAACGGCCCATCAGAAGGGTTCCGATCCATCTTCCGAGCAGGAACATCAGCATGTAGAGGCCGAAGAAGGTTGTCGCACGCGACTCGGCGAGGCCGACATACTTGCAGCAGTAGATGAGGAACATCGAATTGAGCGCGGTCTGGCCACCGTTATAGAAGAACTGGGCGATGACGCCGCCACGGAGATGAGAGCGCTTGAGCACATTGAAGTCGATGAGCTTCGCGTCCTTGTCCTCGCCTTCCTCCTGACCGCCTTCGGTGATCTTCGGAAGCTTGGCCGCCCAGATGAGGACTGCCACGGTAAGCAGAACGAGCGCAAGGATAAGGTATGGAAGTCTCATTGCAGCAGTCTCGGTTGCCACGAAGCCGTCCCAGCCGCCTGGATAGTCGGCAGGAATGGTCTCGGAGGTATAGTCGTTGCCGCTGAGGACCAGCTTGCTGAGGAACATCGCTGCCACGAAGGCGCCGAGACCGTTGAACGACTGGGCAAGGTTGAGTCTGCGGGACGCAGTCTTAGGGTCGCCGAGGACTGTCACATATGGGTTTGCAGCAGTCTCGAGGAAGCACATTCCGGATGCGATGATGAAGAAGATCGCAAGGTATGCCCAGTACTGGCGGATCATGGATGCAGGGAAGAAGAGCAGGCCGCCGACTGCAGCTATGCACAGACCGACGATGATGCCGGCCTTGTAGCTGTAGCGCTTCATGAACATCGCTATAGGTATAGGGAAGATGAAGTAGGCGATCCAGTACGAAGCCTCGGTGAGGGAAGCTGTGAACGCACTGAGCTCAAAGGTCTTCATCAGCTGACGCACCATTGTCGGCAGCAGGTTGGAACTGATTGCCCATATGAAGAACAGGCTGAAGATCAGGACCAGGGACAGTTTCTGTCTTGATTTCATTATGTGGTTGATGATTGGTTATTCTACCATGTTGACGATATAAGGGAGCTCGATGAGCCTGCTGCGCTCGAATCCATAGAAGCGCTCGGCGTTGAGTCCCAGGAATGCCGCCTTCTCCTCCTCAGTCATCTCGGTCGTCTTCTCGATGAAGTCGTACGACATGGTGTAGGTGATGGCAGTCATGGTTCTAGGATAGTCGGAACCCCACATGAGCTTGTCCCAGCCCACCAGGTCGGCAGACTCGCGGATTGCAGCGACTGCCCCGCGATAAGGATAGAACTCCTTGTGGAAAAGCCAGGTGATACCGCCGGACTCGACCATGACGTTCTTGTGACGGGCAAGCTTTATCTGTTCCTGCCAGTGCGGAGTGGTCACCATTCCGAAGTGGCCGATGGCTATCTTCAGGTCAGGATGCGCTGCGATCACTTCCTCCACCTCGGCTACCTGGAGGTCTCCGTCTGCGAGCTCGAGAGCAAGGATGACTCCCCTCTTCTCCAAAAGGTCGAACAGCTCCATCATAGGCTCGGATGTCAGCCAGATGCGTCTGTCGGACATTATCAGTCTCTGGGCAGGCAGCTTCATTGCGCGGAAGCCGCTGTCGATCAGCTGTCTTGTCTGCTCAAGGAACCCAGGTTCACGGACATCGACCATGGCGCAGCAGAGGAACCTGTCCGGATACTTTGCCGCCACCTCGGCGAGATAGTCGTTCTGGAGTCCATCCATGTACTCCTGGGTGATGACTGCGGCACTGACACGGGAATAGTCCATGTTGGACAGGAACATCTCCGCGGTATTGGCGCCGTCAAGCATGTACGGAGGCATCATCTGACGCTCCTCGCCCATGAAATCGGCACGGCCGTTAGGCTTCGAGATTACCTTGCGGCCGTCAATGAGGCCGTTCTGGCGCAGCCACAGGTGGGCATGCGCATCGATTATCGGATACATAGGCTAGAGCTTGAGAAGGATACGGAATACCTCGCCAGGCTTTGCCGCCCATGCCTCGAGAGCCTCATGAGCCTCCTCGAATGAAACCTCGCGGCTGACGAGCTTGTCCACAGGACAGATGCCGCGCTTCATGTAGGCCATCACAGCCTCGAAATCGCTAGGAAGCGCATTGCGGGAGCCCCTTATGTCAAGCTCCTTCTTCACGAAGTATGAAGTATCGAATGAAACCTCGGCCTTTGCGTAGCCGATGTATGTCACGCGGCCGGTGAACGCGGTCTCCGCGATTGCAGCACGGTAGGTCTCGGGACGGCCTACTGCCTCGATGGTGACATCCACACCGCGGCCATTGGTGATGCGCTGGATCTCCTCGTGGAGGTTCTGGGTCATCGAATTGACGGTGTAGGCAGCTCCCATCTCCTTGGCAAGCGCGAGCTTCGAGTCGTCAACATCCACGGCGATGACGCGTGCTCCGCGGATGACTGAACGCACCATGGCGCCGAGTCCGACCATTCCGCAGCCGAACACCATGACGGTGTCGATATCCTTTACAGCGGCACGGTCAGCGGCATGGAAGCCGACGCTCATAGGCTCGACGATGGCAAGTTCCCTTGTATCGAGACCTTCGCAAGGAAGGACCTTCTCCCATGGAAGGACGATATATTCAGCCATGGCTCCGTCACGCTGGACGCCGAGAGTCTCGTTGTTCTCGCACGCGTTCGGACGGAAGTTGCGGCATGCCGGACAGTGGCCGCAGTTCGAATAAGGGTTGACAGTTACTGCCATTCCCGGCTTGAGATACCCTGGGACGCCCTCTCCCAGACTCTCGATGCGTGCACCGATCTCATGTCCAGGAATGCGTGGAAGGGTCACAAGCGGATTGAAGCCGCGGAAAGTATTGAGGTCGGATCCACAGAATCCGACATATTCAAGCTTGAGCAGAACCTGTCCGGGCCCTGCGACAGGTGCGGGAATGTTTACAACCGCAGTCTTTCCTGTCTCGATTATCTGAAGTGCCTTCATTGTTTCTAGCTGTTTACCCAGGTGTCACGATATCCTGGCTCGAAGATCTTGCGGACCTCAGCCATGATCTCAGAATCGACCGCTTCCTCGGCGTATGCAATGGTCTTGAGCACGTTCTCCGGCTTGGAGGTGCTGAACAGGGTGCTGGCGATGCGTGGATTGTTCATTGAGAAGTTGACTGCCAGCCTCTCGATGTCGATTCCCTTTGACTCGCAGTATGCGACTGCCTTGCGGCTCAGGCGTACGAGCGCGCCTGGTGCAGGATGCCAGTCCGGAGCGCCTCTCTTGGTCAAAAGACCCATAGAGTAAGGGGATGCGTTGAGCACGCCGACTCCCTTTGACTCGAAGTAGTCGAGATAATCGACAAGAGCGTCGTCATTGAGGGTATAGTGACAGAATGAAAGCACGCTCTCGACTGTGCCTGCAGGCACATGGTCGATTACATACTTGAAATGGCGGAGGGTAAGGTTGGTGATGCCGACATGGCTGACCACGCCCTCGTTGCGCAGGTCAACAAGAGCCGGAAGGGTCTCGTTGCATACCTGCTCGAGGTCGGCGAACTCGATGTCGTGCACGTTGATGAGATCGATATGGTCGACATTGAGACGATCCATGCTCTCATATACGCTTTCCTTTGCGCGCTTGCCGCTGTAGTCCCAGGTGTTGACACCGTCCTTGCCGTAGCGGCCGACCTTGGTCGAAAGATAGTAGCGGTTGCGGTCGATTTCCTTGAGGGCCTTGCCGAGCACGGTCTCAGCCTTGAGATGTCCATAGTATGGCGATACGTCGATGAAGTTGATTCCGTTGTCCACGGCTGTATGAACAGCCTGGATGCCTTCGCTTTCATTGATACTGTGGAATACAGAGCCAAGAGAAGATGCTCCCAGTCCGACGTTCGAAAGGACCATGCCTGTATGTCCGAGTTCTGTGTATTTCATATGTGGTAGATTGGTTTTTTTCTAGAGATATTCGATGTCCATGTGGTAGTCCCAGAGGTCGAAGTAGAGGTTGCCGAGTTCGGACTCGACCTCACCGCGCTGGAAGTCCACGGTCTCGCTGCGAGGATAGATCTTCATAGGATCAAGCGGCATGCCGTAGTCCTGGTTCACGATCATGCGGTAACAGTCGGTTCCGCCAAGGAAGAAATAGCGTCCGGCCTCGTCCTCCGCGTCATAGTTGATGCCGTTCGACTGGTCGACAGGGACCCAGCCGATGCCCTCGAAATAAACCTCTGCCCAGTCATGAAGGTTCCAGAATCCATGAGGCTTCATGTTGAAACCGCTCTGGAAGTGCGCAGGGATGCCGCAGATGCGGCAGAGGGTTATGAAGAGCAGGGACTGCTGGCCGCAGTCGCCATGACGTACGTCAAGTACATACTCAGGGATGTTCTCGATGGTCGAGTACTCGCGCGCGCCTGCCCATGGGAAGTTGTCAGAGATCCATGTGAAGATCGCCTTTGCCTTGTCGTATGGATTTACCAGACCCGCTGTAAGCTCGTCTGCGAGTGATTTGAGACGATCGGTGAAGATGACATGAGCCTCACGCTCGGATGTCATCTCGGCGTACTCGGCAGTGGCCTTGTAATAGTCTGCCGTGCTAGCAAAAGAATCCTTGCCTGTCGCTGTCTTTGCTGCAGCTTCGACCTTGCCCGCATCGAGCTTGAAATCCTCGGCGATGAAGGTATACTCGAACATCTCATTGAAGACTGTAGGCTCGCCTGCCTTTGCCTTCTGCTCGAGATAGAGTGTCCTGTGCTTGAACTCGGGAGCGGAATACACCCCGTTCTCGGGATAGCTGCCGATGAACCTGAAATCAGCCTGGCGTGACACGTCCTCGCGAGGGAGCGGGAGCCAGCACCTGAGGACTGTGCCGTCAGGAACCGCATCCGCATCGACTGTGAGGGTATACTTCACTCTCATGCGCTGGCTGTGGGATGCCGGAGCATTTGCCGAAGGGGCACCAGCCATCACGGTACGGTAAATCTCGGTGTTGAATGCGTCCTCGAAAGCCTCATCAGCCTTGTCCTCAGGGGTCATTGCTGCGCGCTTGAGAATCTTTGCCTCGGGAACGACGCGGAAGAGGTTCGGCGCGGTGCGGTCGAAGTACATGAGTTCGCCGTCGATCATGCGGGACTCGAGTATGCCGGCTTCGGTCCATGCGTCGATGGCCTCGTCGGTAACATCAGGCATGAGGCGGGAAATATAATCCTTGACATCCTGGCGGGTCTTGTTGAAGTCGACGGCATAGCGATGCGCCAGATCCTTCTCCCATGAATAGTCAGGATTCGGGTACTGCGAATTGTTTCCTGTGGTGCAGGCGATGGCGAGAACAGCCATTGCCGCAAGGGATATCACACGTTTCATCATGGCGCCTAGAGCTTGATGAGACCAAGACCCGGACGGTCTGGGAGGATCATCTTTCCACCCTCGACAACCATGCCTTCGAATCTGTCGTTCGCGATAAGGAGGTTTCCGTCGAGATCGGCGAAATCGATCACAGGGCTGAGATGTGCGGCTGCAGTAGTCGCGCAGCTGGTCTCGGTCATACAGCCGACCATGACCTTCATGCCCTCGGCACGTGCGTATGTCATCATCTTGCGCGCCTCGAGAAGACCTGTACACTTCATGAGCTTGATGTTGATTCCGGTAAACGCACCCTTGAGGTGAGGGATGTCGCAGAGACGCTGGCAGCTCTCATCGGCGAAGATCGGCAGCGGGCTGCGCTCGGTAACCCATGCGATGTCGTCAAGTTGCTCCTTAGGCATAGGCTGCTCGACCATGACGATACCCTGTTCCTTGAGCCAGAGAATCTCGTCGAGGGCCTTGTACTTGTCCTTCCAGCCCTGGTTGGCATCCACTGCGAGAGGGAGGTCGGTGACTGAACGTATGGTACGGATCATCTCCTCGTCGTTCTCGAGACCTACCTTGACCTTGAGGATGTTGAACTTCTCCGCACACTCGAGGGTCTTCTCGCGGACCACGTCGGCGGTGTCGATTCCGATGGTGAAGGTGGTGCTGCCGGCCTTTGCTGCATCGTAGCCCCAGATACGGTAAAGAGGCTGGCCGAGGAGCTTGCCGACGAGGTCATGGAGAGCGATGTCGATTGCGGCCTTGGCAGGTGCGTCGCCTTCGGAGATACTGTCCACGTAAGCCATTATATCCTCGATGCAGAATGGATCGGCGAACTGCTCGAGATCGACCTTTGCGAGGAATGCGCATACACTCTCGACTGTATGGCCGAGATATGGCGGCATCGAAGCCTCGCCGTATCCGATGAATCCGTCATACTCGATCTCCACCTGGACGTCAGGGGTCGTGGTGCGTGAGTATGAAGCCACAGTGAAAGTGTGGGCAAGCTTCAGTTCGTATGGAGCATAGCTGAGCTTCATCCTGGCTGTCGCGCCATGGGTGTTGATGCTGTATGGCTTTGGAAGGCTTTCTCCCTTGTCCAGGATAGGACGGCAGGAGTAGAGAAGGCCGGAGCCTGCAGTAGCCACTGCAGCGGTCTTGAGGAAATCTCTTCTGTTCATATGTTCGTGTTTTATTGTTTTCTTTTCTGGCCGCCGGGCAGCCATTTCCCAAAGTTATGGAATTATTCCATAATCTCCACGATTTTAACTACATTTGCATCATATGAAACCCTTATTCCCCTTATTGACCGCTCTGCTGGCGATGTGCATCAACGCGCATGCCCAGCAGAACCATAGCTATGACGTCTTCATGGCCGAGGCTGGAGAGAACTCCGTCATCTACCGAGGTCACCGCGCCATGCAGTACGAGTTCCGCTACAACGGGCATCAGTTTTGGGACAGCCGCCGTTTCGAGCCCGGTTCAGTCGAATACAATGGAAAGACATACAGCGGCATCCTCCTCAACATAGACTGCTGCACTCAGGATCTCCTTGCCGTCTTCGACAATGATCTTGCAGCCATCGTGCTGGATCAGGACCATGTCGGCGACATCCGCATAGGGGACCGCTCATTCGCGCTGTCGGAGACCATCAGTCCGATACTGCCGACCCGATATGTCGAAGTCATAGATGCAAAAGGTACCACGCTGTACTGCTGCAGGAAGAAGGATTTGAAGAAATCGTCCGACGCACCGAACCCAGCCAAGCTCGGATACGAAGTTGACAATTTCAACTTCAACGTCAACCAATACTTCTCGCTCCGAGAGTCCTGGTATACCGAGCGCAAGGGCGCACTGAAGAAGATCGGACGCAGCAAGGCAAGAAAAATGATTGCAGATGAGAAACGTTAGGAACATACTGGCGGTACTCGCCTGCATTTTCGCATTCATACCGTCGCTGTCCGCCCAGCAGGTAGAAGTCAAGCGAGTCTCATCAGATTCGCTCGTACGCTTCGTAAGAGCCAATTTCGCGGAAAAGGTCTATTTCATCAAGGACGCCGACGATGTGTCCGACTACAGCGTAAGCGCGGACAGGAAAGACTTCGTGAAGGCAGCGCTCGAAGAGCTCAGATCCAAGGGCTACACCGTTTCCAGCTTCAGCGGCTCATGGTTCGTGAGACGCGGTGCTGCCATCTCGGCAAACCTCCCGATCGGATTCTTCGACCCTGACAATTCCGACATAGTGTACGGAGACGGAGACGATGAAAATACCCAGGTGACATTCCAGAACAAGATCTACGAGATCGGAGAATACAAGGAAGGCCGCAAGGGGAAGGCTTTCGTCCAGGGATATGTCCGCGATGCCGCGTCCGGCGAGCCTATCGTAGGAGTTGCAGTGCACAGCCCTGACGGTTCCGCCTATGCAGTGACCGACTCATACGGATTCTACAGACTCCAGCTGCCTGTCGGAGACAACAGGCTCAACTTCAGCGGATATTCCCTCGAAGAACTCCAGCTCAACCTGCTTGTCCATGACGATGGCGGACTGGACGTGTCGATGAAGGAAATGGTCACCACATTGACAGGTGCCGTAGTCTCTGCAGAGAGTGTATCTCACCACCGCGACTCAAGGATGGGCATTGAGAAAGTCCGCATGAACACCATACGCAAGATTCCATCAGCGTTCGGCGAGGCTGACGTCATCAAGGCCGTGCTTACCCTGCCGGGCGTGAAGACTGTAGGCGAAGCCTCCAGCGGATTCAATGTCCGCGGCGGCGCAGTGGACCAGAACCTCATCCTTTTCAACGACGGCACGATTTTCAACCCAAGCCACCTTTTCGGCATATTCTCGGCATTCAACCCTGACATCGTGAACGAAATGGAGCTTTACAAGAGTTCCATCCCGGCCGAGTTCGGAGGACGAATCTCATCGGTGCTTGACATACACAGCAAGGAAGGCAACAGCAACAAGATGGCTGGAACCATAGGACTGGGCATGCTCACAAGCAGCTTCAGTCTGGAGGGCCCTATCGCAAAAGGCAAGACCACATTCGTGCTTGGAGGACGAACCACATACAGCAACTGGATACTTAACATGCTTCCGGAGAACAGCGGCTACAATGGCGGAAAGGCATCGTTCAGCGACATCAATGCGGGAATCACCCACAGGTTCAACGAGCGCAATTCCCTTCACGCAAACGTCTATTGGTCTGCGGACAGGTTCTCTTTCAGCGGAGACACCACATTCCGCTACTCCAACCTGAACGCCTCCGTCAAGCTGCGCAGCCAGCTCAGCCTGCGTCATACCATGACCTTGAGCACCGGCGTCGACGGATATTCCAACAGGCTGGAGGACAACAGCAATCCATTCACCGCCTACACTCTCGCCACCGATGTCCGCCAGGCTCATGCGAAAGCCGGATTCAGCTACAGCGCAAGCCAGACTCACAAGCTTTCCTATGGCGTCCAGGGCATCTTCTATGATATGAATCCAGGCATAACCACAGCCCTGGGCGAAATGTCTCTGTACGAAGGAGCCGCACTGGAAAAGGAAAACGCATTGGAGGCCGCAGCATTCCTGGGAGACACATGGTCTCCTGGCCGCAGGTTCGCAATGGAGTACGGCACGCGATTCACTGCCTTCCTCAACAGCGGAACGACGTACATGGCGCCGGACTTCCGCATCTCCGGAAAATATTCCTTCCGCGACAACCTGAGTTTCAAGGCCGGATTCAACAGCATGCACCAGAACATCCACATGCTGACCAACTCTTCTTCCATCTCGCCTATGGACACGTGGAAGATAAGCGATGCGCGCATACGTCCGCAAAGCGGCTGGCAGGCGGCATCCGGACTCTACTGGACAGTTCTGGACAACAAGGTCGACCTGTCTCTTGAGGGATACTGGAAACAGATGTCACATTACCTTGACTACAAGTCCGGAGCGATGCTCAGCATGAACCCGAACCTGGCCGATGACCTTGTCGAAACCCGCGGAAAGGCATACGGAGTCGAGTTCATGGCCAGAAAGACTCTCGGCAAGCTCAACGGATGGGTATCGTACACATGGTCACGCGCCCTGCTCCAGGAAATGGAGGACCGCGGCATCGAAACCATCAACGGCGGCAAGTGGTACAGCGCGGCACACGACAAGCCGCATGACTTCAAGCTGGTCGGCAACTATATGTTCACCCACCGCTACAGCCTGTCCCTCAACATAGACTATTCGACAGGACGTCCTGTGACCATCCCTGTAGCCAAGTACTGGTACAAGGGAGGCTGGCGTCTTGCCTACTCCGAGCGCAACGGATACAGGATTCCTGACTACTTCCGCATGGACATGGCCTTCAACATCGACCCTGGCCATTATCTCAAGCAGCTGGCACACATGACCGTCACCCTGGGAGTTTACAACGTCACCGGAAGGAAGAACGCCTATTCGATCTATTACACCAATCAAGGCGGTACGAGCATCAATGGATACAAGATTTCCGTTTTCGCGTGTCCGGTTCCATACATCAACCTTAATCTGAAATTCTGATGAAGAGACTGATATACATACTTACTGCCATGATGGCGGCAGTCTCATGCGTCTACCCTTTCTCGGTGGACGTGAACGTGGTTGACACAGACTCCATAGTCATCGAGGGAGACATCGTCATCGGAGGAACCAGTCATTTCAAGATGTCCGAGATGCAGGTTTTCGAAGGCACAAGCCATCTCCAGCCAGAATCCATCCCGGCACTCTTTACCGTTGAAGATGACAAGGGCGGATCCTACAAGGCAAATGCGAATGGCGACCTGAAGCTCATAACCGCCCCCGCGGACAGAAGATACCGTCTCCACGCCACAAACCTGATGAACGGCAAGGAATACGTATCCTCATGGCAGACCATTCTTGAACCTTGCGAGATCGACAGCCTTTCCTACGTCACCAATGCCGAGGGCAGATCGCTTGATCTCAGCATCAGTCTCCATGGATCGGATGATACACGATTCTATCAGCTGATGATGGACGAGGCCTGGGAATATACGACTCTCTATCATGCGACACATTACTACCTCCCGCCATCCCAGGACCTTCCGGATGAGTTCAAGAGCACAGGAATGCTTGCGCGCTACGAGAACGGAGAGAATACATACTACTGCTGGAAGACACACGAGATTCCTGAGCTGAACGTGATCAGTACCGAAGAACTCAGCGAGAACAGGCTCATCAACGAAAGAATCCACATTGTGCCTGCATCAGACGACAAGCTGTCCTACATCTACTGCCTCAACGTCGCAGCAATGACGATCAGCAGAGAGCATCACGCATACCTCAAGCATCTCAATGATGTTTCCAACTATACCGGCAGCCTCTTCTCGCCTAACCCGAGCGAAATGCACGGCAACATCCGCTGCGTGAACGACACGACAGAGTTCGTGGTCGGTTACATCGGAGCCGGAAAGGTTTCCGCCGCAAGGGTATTCTACGATGACAACGACCACCATTTTTACGAAAGGAAGCACCAGACCTATGAACTCGAGAACCTGTCCCCTCCGATGTGGTATCGTTCATGGAAGTATGGATCCATGCTGCCTGTAAGCGGAAACCCTGTCCAGGGATATGAATGGGCAGACAAGCGCTGCGTCGACTGCACGCTTGCCGGAGGAACCAAGAACAAGCCCGATTACTGGCCGAATACACACAAATAGGACATGAAAAAGATTGCTGTTACCATATTGTCCTGCCTGCTCAGCGCCTACGCCTTTGCCGGAGACGGTGCCGAGAGGGTCTATCTTTCAACCGACAGGCAGATATACGTCGCAGGCGAAACCCTGAGATGCTCGGCTTGGTGCCTTGACTCGAAACAGGCTGTCATCTCCGACCTGAGTGCCATCGCGTACGTCGAGCTCCATTCAGCGGATGGTCTTGCATGTACCGGGCGTGTCGCGCTCAGCAAAGGACGCGGCTGCGCGGAGCTGGAGCTCCCTAAAAACATCCCGAGCGGCAACTACAAGCTTTTCGCATATACAGCCCTCGAGCTTGGCTGCAAAGAGTCCAGGCCGGCAGATGGAGGCACTGTAGTATCCATCATAAATCCATACAGCACGCTTCGTTCAGGAGTACACATTGCAAGCGAGAGCGAGTATGTATCTGCCCGCAATGCCGCCGGAGCCTTCAAGGGCACAGACATAGCCAAGGCCTTCATCCCCGCTTCCGCCAAGGCAGGAAAGGATATACAGGTGACATTGTCATCTTCAAAGGATGCCGACCTGGCCGTTTCCGTATACCGCAAGGACGGAATTCTGGAGCCGGAAACCAAAGGCCTTGCCCATTTCCTTGAAACGACCGGATATGAAGGCACCATCGAGAATGACAACGTAGCGGAATACGAAGGCGAGATAATAGACGCAAGGGTTGTAGGACTCGATGCCGATGCCCTGAGACTAAGGGAAGGTCACTTTGCATTCATCTCTGCCCCGGGAGAGAAATCCGACATCTACTCTGCAAAGATGGAGGATGATGGCAGGCTCCGTTTCTTCACCAACAACATTTACGGTCACAAGGATCTCATCTGCGAGATCGAAAATGAACCGGCGGACTCTCCGGCCCACATCGAAATCGTTTCTCCTTTCGCGGACATTGCCCCGGGAACGATACCGGAGATGCTGCTCAGCGAGACTGTAGCCCAGGACATCACCCAGCGCGCATATGCCGCCCAGATTGAGAAGGCCTTCGCTTCGGATACTCTGTCCGAGTTCCTGCCTAAGAGGGAGAATCTCCTCTTCCCGGAGCTGGCAAAGACATACATGCTGGACGATTATACCCGTTTCCCCCAGATGGAGGAAGTGATAACTGAATATGTAACCGAGCTGCGTGCCCGCAAGGAGGACGGCAGCCGCAAGATATTCGTGATGATGGGCGACTCCTATCACAACTCCTATTATTCTCATGGAACGGCTCTGCTGATGGTGGATGGCGTTCCGATCTTCGACCATGAGAAAGTGCTCGGCTACGACCCTCTTCTTGTCGAAAGCATCAACATATATCCATCCCGCTATTTCATCGGATCCCGCTATTACGAGGGTATTGTGAACTTTGTGACCTACAAGCGCAATCTTCCATCCATGAAATTCAATCCTAACGTAAGAATAGTGGACTTCCAGGGTACTTCATATCCTTCTGCATACACATGCGAAGGTATCAGCCCTGAAGACTACCCCGACTTCCGGATGACCGCTTTCTGGCATCCCTTCATCAATATCAAGAGCGGTGAGGACAAGACCATCAGCGTGAGAATCCCCGAGACAGCGGGTGAATATGAAATAAAGATAGAGGGACTTGCCGCAGACGGAACACCTGTATTGGAAAGATATGGATTCACAGTATTATGAAACCTTTAAAGATATACACATTGATTCTGCTACTCCTGTCTTTGTCAGCTGAAGCGCAGCAGCATTCCGGCAAAGATTACTCGGAGTACATCTCAGATGCGAGTGAAAATGCTCTGATCTTCCGTGGCAGAAGAGCACTTCAGTATGAACTTCCGCACAATGGACATCCATACTGGGCCCAGGAGCGCTTCATTCCAGGCAACCTGACCTACAATGGAAAGGAATACTATGACGTGCTCCTGAACATTGACGCAAACACCAACGAAGTCCTGGTCAAGAAGGATGACATAAGTCAGGCTATAAGGCTTGAGCGGGAATACATCGATGCCCTCAGCATTGGTGAATCCGGATTCACCGATCTGGAGAGACAGGGCGTCAAGGGAGCCGAGGAGGGTTTCTACGAGGTCATCCTTGGCGGCAGTCAGCCTGTCTACAGAAGAATCGCAAAGATATTCACAGAATCCGCTCTGCCTATCAGCGAAGACAGCCTCGGATATCCAGTCTCCAACTTCAATCTGAGCTACTACGACTATTTTGAAAGGCGTGTCCGCTTCTATACCGTGAAGGATGGACGTCTTCGCAAGCTGAGCAGATCAAAAGCTTCAAAACTCGCAGGACATGAAATCAACTAGGACCATACTGAGCATAGCGCTGCTCCTCCTGTCCATGACAGGACTGAACGCGGCCAGGCCACAGGACCCGCCGCTAGACGTAAAGCGAATCAATTCCGACTCGCTGGTCAGCTTCCTGCGCAAGGAGTACAACGAGACCATCTATTTCCGCAAGGATGAGAAAGACGTTTCTACCTTCACCATCTCGGAGAACAAGGGAGCTTTCATGGAAAAGGCCTTGAATGAGCTTCGCGAAATGGGTTACACTGTGTATCTGTACAATGGTGAATATTTCATCTACCGCGGCAGGCTGATCTATTCTACCCTTCCTTACGACTACTTCGCGAAGGCAGTGGAGACCGAAACCCTTCTTGAGGATGAAAGCACGCTGGCAACTTTCCAGAACAAGATCTACGAAATCGGAGACCGTAAGGAGGGACGTACGGGCAAGGCTTTCGTCCACGGATACGTTCGTGACGCTGTCTCCGGAGAGCCTATCCTCGGCGCTGCGGTCCACACTCCTGACGGCTCAGCCTATGCCGTTACCGACGCATACGGTTTCTACCGTCTCCAGCTTCCTGTCGGAGACAATGTTCTCAAGTTCAACGGATACTCACTCGAGGAACTGGAGCTGAACCTGAAAGTGAACGATGACGGCGGCCTTGACGTGACCATGAAGGAGATGATAACGACACTGACAGGTGCCGTGGTATCAGCCGAGGGCGTATCGCATCACCGCGATTCCCGCATGGGTATCGAAAAGGTCCGCATGAACACCATACGAAAGATTCCGACTGCTTTCGGAGAGGCTGACGTCCTCAAGGCCGTATTGACCTTGCCGGGAGTCAAGACAGTCGGCGAGGCGTCCAGTGGATACAACGTACGTGGTGGATCCGTTGACCAGAACCTCATCCTGATGAATGACGGTACGATCTTCAACCCGAGCCACATGTTCGGTATCTTCTCCGCATTCAATCCTGATATCGTCAGCGAGATGGAGCTTTACAAGAGCTCGATTCCAGCCGAATTCGGAGGACGCATATCATCCGTGCTCGATGTACGCAGCAAGGAAGGAAACAGCAAGAAGATTTCCGGAACGCTCGGCCTTGGCCTCCTCACCAGCAGCTTCAGCCTTGAGGGACCGATAATCAAGGACAAGACAACCTTCGTTCTTGGAGGACGTACCACCTACTCGGACTGGATGCTTGGATTGCTCCCGGAGAACAGTGGATATTCAGGCGGATCGGCGTCATTCTACGACGTCAATTTCGGACTCAGCCACAAGTTCAACGAAAAGAATGATATCCACGCCAATGTCTACGCATCGAGTGACCGTTTCTCGTTCAGCTCCGATACGACCTTCCATTATTCGAACTTCAACGCATCATTGAAGCTGCGCAGCCAGCTCAGCGGAAACCTTACCATGTCCGCGGTAACCGGCGTGGACTCGTATGGCAACATTCTTGACGACCACACTTTTGGCAACGGGGCATACACGATGAATACCGATGTGAACCAGGCCTACGGCAAGCTGATTTTCAGCCATCAGGTCGGAGATCATCACAAGTTCGGCTATGGAGCCCAGGGAATATACTACCTGATGAACCCGGGTACAATGACTCCATACGGTGAAGAATCCACAGTCGTCCCTGTGACTCTGGACCAGGAGACCGCAATCGAGGCATCGCTCTTCCTGAGCGACAGCTGGACGCCAGGATCAGGCAAACTGGCCTTCGAATATGGAACCCGCATGAACATGTTCCTGGTTCCAAGTGGCACGAAGTATCCTTCCGCAGACCTGAGACTGTCTGGAAAATACTCTTTCCGCGACAACTTCAGCTTCAAGGCGGGACTCAACACAATGCACCAGAATATACACATGATCACAAACTCCGCATCCATCTCCCCTATGGATACATGGAAGCTGAGCGATGACCGCATCCGTCCGCAGAGCGGCTGGCAGGCGGCATCAGGTCTTTACTGGACCATCGCGGACAACAAGCTTGACCTGTCCGTCGAGGGCTACTGGAAAGAAATGGAGCATTATCTGGACTATAAGTCAGGCGCCCAGCTCAGCATGAATCCGAACCTTGCGGACGATCTGGTGGAAACCCAGGGCAAGGCTTACGGAGTCGAGCTCATGGCCCGCAAGAACATTGGAAAGCTGAACGGATGGATCTCATACACATGGGCAAGAACCTTCCTTAGAGAGACAGAAGACCGCGGTGCCGACACCATCAACGGAGGCGACTGGTATCGTGCCGCCCATGACAAGCCACATGACTTCAAGATGGTCGGCAACTACAAGTTCACCCATCGCTACAGCATGTCTGTCAATATCGACTACTCAACAGGACGCCCTGTTACCATCCCTATCGCCAAGTACTGGTATGAAGGTGGCTGGAGACTCGCCTACTCAGAGCGTAATGGCAGACGCATCCCTGACTATTTCCGCATGGACCTTGCATTCAATGTCGACCCAAGCCACTATCTCAAACAGCTCACCCACATGACCGTGACCTTTGGCGTTTATAACGTCACCGGACGCAAGAATGCGTACTCAATATTCTACACCTCATCCGGAGGCGGTACCAACATCAACGGATATAAGATTTCCGTGTTCGCCACCCAGATCCCATACATCAACCTCAACATGAAATTCTGATGAAAAGATTAGCATTACTCATATCGGTTGGACTCATGCTCAGCGCATGCATCTACCCTATCGACAATACTGAGGAGCTTACGGGATTCGAAGGTGTTGCGATTGAAGGATACATCAACGTCGGTGCGGTTTCGTCTTTTGCGATGTACCCACTCAAGGCCATCAGCAACTCGGAAGAGGGAAGAACAACAATAAACGCCTCTTTCACCGTTGAAGATGACATGGGCCGCTCCTGGATCGGAACCAAAGCGAAGAATGGCTGGAATTCCGATTTCTTCAAGCCTGGAACATCCTTCGTTGACCTTACCGATGCAGACCCTTCACGCAGATACCGTCTGCGCGCAGTCAACCTGGAAAACAACCAATCATATATTTCTTCATGGGTTGACGTGTATCCTGCATGTGCAATCGACTCGCTCAACTATGTCATGGACGAAGAAGAGAACCAGTTTGTCGTAAACATGAGCGTCCACGGCAACGGCGGTGAAGGTTATTACCGTCTTGCCTTGCGCGAGGACTGGGAATACAAGGCTGACTATATGCAGAGCCTGCTGTACATACCTAACGACAAAAGGAGCAATGATCCCGGCGAGTTGGTTCAAAACGAACATCCAAACTATTACTGTTGGAAGAAAGAGGTTGAATCAAAGCTCAACGTTTTCGACACACACGCTCTTGCCTCGGATATGGTGACAATGCCGCTTGTGAAGATGACACGCAGCGATGAAAGGATTTCCTACATCTACTGCCTGACCGCAGGTGTCATGAGCATTTCCGAAGAGCACCACAAGTATCTGGAGCATCTCGCAATCGTATCCGACTATAACGGGGACCTTTTCTCTCCGAATCCAAGTGAGATGCGAGGCAATCTCCGCAACGAAAACGACACCACATTATTCGTCGCAGGATATATCGGAGCCGGAACAATGGTCCAGAAACGCATTTTTTATGAAAATGAGAAGGAGTTCTTCTACATCCCTGGAAAGAGAGACATAGACGAGCTTGAATCTATCGAAGATTTCAACTGGCAAAGAGCCTATTGGGAGGAAGGAAAGCGTCCTGTCTATTATACCATGAATGGAGGATATATGTGGACAAGAAAGAGGTGCGTAGACTGCACCTCAAAGGGAGGAACACGAAAGAAACCGGAATTCTGGATCAATAACCACGATTTGTAAGTCAACATGAGACTCAAGCATATCATAAGCATACTGTTTACGACAGTAACATTCCTGGCAAGTGCCCAGGCAAGCGGTGAGAGAGTCTACATCTCCACCGACAGACAGATATATATTGCAGGAGAGAATATCCACTGTTCCGCGTACAGCATCGGCAACGACGGCAAGCTTTCCAGCTTCAGCATGACCGCCTATCTGGAGCTTCACTCCACTTCCGGTCTTGCAGCCACCGGGCGTGCGGCTCTGGTGGGTGGCCGAGGCTGTGCCGAGATAGAGCTTCCACGCAACCTTCCTACAGGCAATTACAGTCTTCTTGCCTATACCAAGGTCGGGCTCACACACAAGGATTGCAATCCTGCCTCTGCTGCAAGGATAATAACCATCATC
Source organism: Bacteroidales bacterium (assembly GCA_024398125.1). Lineage (GTDB taxonomy): Bacteria > Bacteroidota > Bacteroidia > Bacteroidales > UBA932 > Cryptobacteroides. Next base: position 46,677 of record JAKSJO010000010.1, on the reverse strand, counting down.
AACCCTTATGGAGGAGAAAGAGTGGAGAAGGGTGTCGAGATTGCTGACGCCGGCTCATTCTCTGCCGCCAAGGCCGAGCAGCCCGCTTCAAGCGGATCAGTCTCGATGACATTGACCGGCGCCACCCGCATAGGATCAAGCATGAGTCTTGAACTCACAAACAAGGGAGCCTCAGACGCGATGCTGGATGTATCCATAGTACGTACCGACGGTCTTTCCGAACCTGGGAACATCGGTCTTGCAGGTTTCATGGCAGCTGATGCCCATGGTCCAGCGATGTATGATGAAATGACTCCCGATTACGAAGGAGAGATCATCAGGGCCCGCGTAGCAGGCATTCCTGATGCAGAAGTCGCCAATATGGAAGGACGAATTGCCTTCATCTCTGCACCTGGAGACAAATCAGACGTCTATTCATGTACGATTGCGGCTGACGGAAGCATGAAATTCTACACTTCCAACATATATGGAAACAAGGACCTCATCTGCGAGATAGAAGACAAGAGGGAAGGATCTGCCGCCCACGTCGAGATACTGTCCCCTTTCGTGGACGTGAATCCAGGCGAGATTCCAAGCCTTATTCTCTCTGAAAGCATGCGCAGCGACATCGAGGCTCGCAGTACAGCATCCCAGCTTGGGGCGACATTTGAAAGCGAGGCTATAACTGATTTCCTTGAAATACGTCCAAGCCTTCTTTTCAGTGGAGAGTGCAGGTCCTACGCCCTTGACGACTATACCCGATTCCCTACAATGGAGGAGGTCATCGTTGAGTTCATCCCAGAGCTAAGGATCAGAAAGGGAAATGAGGACAAGCGCCATCTCAACGTACTCGTGAACGACTCATTCAAGAGAGCATCGTTCTCCCAAGGAACAGCTCTCCTTATGGTTGACGGCGTTCCAATCTTTGACCATGAGCAGATTCTCACCTATGATCCTCTTCTCATAAAGACAGTAGACATTTATACCTCCCGCTTCTATATCGGCGCACGTTATTATGACGGCATCGTCAATTTCACGACTTACGGACGCAACCTGCAATCGATGAAATTCACTCCGGATGTACGTGTCGTAGCATACAAGGGAGCCGCTGTACCTGGTATTATCAATGGCATGTCCATAGACTCCAAGAATGAGCCGGATTACCGCCAGACCGCATTCTGGCATCCTCTCGTCAAGCTCGACGCCGGAGCATCAGAATCATACAAGTTCCAGATTCCTCATATTCCTGGAGACTACATGCTCAAGATAGAGGGAGTGGATTCCGAAGGAAACCCTATCTTTGCAACCCAGAAAATCACAATCAACAAATAATGAAAAAGATCATTTTCATCTGTGCTGCACTCGGCATGTTCGCCACCGCAGCAGCTGCCCAGAGCTTCGATGCTAAATGGGACAAGGTAAAGGACGCGTCTTCTCTCAGAGACCTTGTCCTTCATGGTGCTGTGACTCCTCAGTGGAATCAGGACGGCACTTTCGGTTACACAGTACGTGAAGAAAACGGAATGCAGAGCTACATCGTAAACCCTGCAACCAAGACCAAGACCGCTGTCGAGTCTCTCCAGCCTGCCGAGAGACGTCCATACAACTGGCGCGGCGACGCCCAGGCTGCCGTTTCTCCTGATGGCGACTGGGAGGCATATATCCTTGACAACAACGTATGGATCGCTCCATACGAGGGATCACAGTCAGAGGCTCCATCTGCAGCTCCACGCGGCCCACAGGCACAGACCCGCCGTCCTGGCGCAATCCAGCTCAGCTTTGACGGAACCACCCAGTTCCCATACAACGCTGTCATCTGGTCACCGGACAGCAAGAAGATTGCCGCTACCAAGTTCGAGGTTGTCCAGGAGCGTCAGATTCCGCTCATCGCCTCTTCTCCAGAGGACCAGATCCAGCCAAAGCTCCGCTGGCTCGACTATGCAAAGCCAGGTGACCGCCTCCCACAGGAAGAGGTTGCTCTCTTCGATGCAGTTGCAAAGAAGCAGATTGCAGTCGACAACCGTCCTTTCAGCAACCAGTTCAACCTCCGTTTCGGCCAGTGGTCTCCTAAGAGCGACTACTTCACCTTCGAGTACAACCAGCGCGGCCATCAGCTCTACCAGCTCGTAGCAGTCGACGCAGCCACCGGCAAGACCCGCATCGCCGCTGAAGAGAAGACCAATACCTTCGTTTACTACAACGAGTGCTACCGCTACTATTTCGAGGACGGCAAGCGTGCCCTCTGGGCTTCCGAGCGCGACGACTGGCGTCACCTCTACATGGTAGACCTCTATACCGGCGCAATCAGCCAGATCGACAAGGGCGAGTGGAACATCCGCACCGTATACTATGTGAACGAGAAGGAGGGTTACCTCCTCGCTGACGCCAACGGCCTCCACGCAATCAACGAGAAGGGCGGCAAGCCACAGGGTGAGGACCCATACAACAAGCATCTCATCCGTCTTGACTTCAACGGCAAGGTTACCGACCTCACTCCTGAGAACGCTAACCACACCGTCAGCCTCAGCCCAGACGCAAAGTATTTCGTTGACAGCTATTCACGTCCAGACCTTCCTCCTACATCCGTACTCCGCGCACAGGACGGTACAGTTGTAATGCAGCTCGAAAAGGCCGACATCAGCCGCCTCCTCGCTACCGGCTACACCATGCCTGAGGTATTCGTTGCAAAGGGCCGCGATGGCAAGACCGACATCTGGGGTACCATTTTCCGCCCTGCAAACTTCAAGGCAAAGGGCAAGTATCCAGTAATCGAGTACATCTATGCAGGTCCTCACGACAACCACGTTGTAAAGGATTTCGAGGCATACACCCGCAACAGCTTCCTCCAGGGACTCGGCTTCGTTGTTGTAACCATCGACGGTATGGGTACCGACAACCGCAGCAAGTCATTCCAGGACGTTGCCTTCCGCAACCTCAAGGACGCAGGCTTCCCTGACCGTATCCTCTGGATGCAGGCTGCCCAGAAGCAGTACAAGTACCTCGACCTCGACAAGGTTGGTATCTATGGATACTCAGCAGGTGGCCAGAACACAATGTCTGCCCTCCTGTTCCACCCTGAGTTCTACAAGGTCGGTGTTGCAATGTGCGGCTGCCATGACAACCGCATGGACAAGATCTGGTGGAATGAGCAGTGGATGGGCTACCCTATCGGTCCTTGGTATGACGAAAACTCCAATGTCACCAACGCACACCTTCTCCAGGGTGATCTCCTCCTCATGAACGGAGAACTTGATGACAACGTCGACCCTACCTCTACCCTCCAGGTAGTAAACGCTCTCTTCAATGCCAACAAGGACTTCAGCCAGTTCTATCTCCCTAGCCATACCCATAACATGGGTGACATGTGGGTAACCCGCCAGGCATTCAAGTACCTCTACGAAAAGATCATGGTGAAGTAATCAATCTTCATTCCATATTTGATGAAAAAGAGGCTGGCCATTACGGTCAGCCTCTGCTGGTTCTATCAATACCATATAACCACGAATGATTCTTCTACGAGAATTCCAGATTGACAGGACCAGACATTACTATATGATAACTGTGTCGGTGATGTTTCCATCATCGACTTCACGTGTTGCTGAATCCTATCTCTGTACAAGGGAAGACGGCCGGGATTGCCGGTCATAAAGGAGTTGTGCTTGCATCAGGTGTGTGTTTTGGTTGTTGGTTTGCATTCCAAATATAGACCACATCAAGCACATTTCAAACCCATTCTTCAAATATTCTTCACGAGTTTATGCGGAATGCGGCGGCTCCGGGGTCAACGCCCTACTGTCGGATATCCGCGGAATCCTCCTTCGGCCGGAGGTGGCGGCGGCGGATTATGACGGTTCTGCATCATCATATAGCCCTGCTTCATCATCGGGCCGACATCGACACCAACCTTGACATCCCCGATGCGGATAGTAGGGACGACGATCGGATACATTTCCCAGCGCTGAGTATATGGGTCGAACTCTCTCTTTGCGCCGACCTGCAGTCCCCAGTTGTCGTTCTGGTAGTTGATGGTAGCGCCATATCTGGAGGTCGTCACGAATGGATATGCCTGCATGGAGATGAAGACAGGATTGAATGCATACTGTCCGAAGGCTGACACGGACCAATTTTCATTGAAAGCGTAGTTCACCGCGCCGCTGAAATATGGATTGTTTGCTGTGGTATAGTTGAACATGTACTTGTCCACTCCGACTCCGACACTGTATGAAAGCGGTCCATAGCCGCCACGGTAACCCATGTTGACATTGGCGACTGTCCCCAATCCAATGTAGCTGCTCTTTGAGGATCCACCATACAGCCATGACGGCACCTTGGGCGGCTCGACAACTATCGGTGTGAAATGCGGTGCCGCCAACGACTCTGCCGCATCAGTCTCCAGTTCTCCAAACTGTCCCCAGGCCGGTTCTCCCTCAAATGTGGAAATCACGCTGGATTCAGCCCCATTACCCTTCTCCGCAGACCCCTGACCGCTTATTTCGCTACCGACTGTATTTCTCTCACGGACCATTCTGGTGGACGTGGTATCCTGCCGCACAGTCACCTCCTGCGCCCTCAACGAAAGCCCAGAAAGCATCAGCACCAATATGAACACCCAATGACGCATACCTCACAAAGGTAGCAAGAAATGTGCAAAGCCGGTGGTATCACACAGGGACGATGGAAACTATTACATTTTGCAGCATTGATTACCATATTGTTAAGTTTTCCAAAATGAGACTTTATTTTTTGAAGTGGACATAATAGTTGGTAAATTGTGAAGTATTATCAACCCGATTTCATGAAAAAAATTCATCTTTTTATACTCGCCTTCATCCTTCTCGCCGCATCGTGCCAGAGGTCATCCTCCGGCGTAGACGAGGCTCTCTCCGAGGCAGCGGCTCTTATGGAGGGCAACCACGAACAAGCCTACACCATACTCGAATCGCTGGACACCGTCACACTGAACCGCAGGGAGGCGGCTCGCTACAGCCTTCTCAAGTCAATGGCACTGGACAAGAAATACATCGACCTTACCACCGACTCCCTCATCGCCCCGGCCGTGAAATACTTTGCCCGTCACGGCAGCGCCGACGACAAGCTCAAGACCGCCTACTACCACGCCCGGATCCTCGAGAACGCCGGAGAGTCGGACGCCGCGCTGGATATGATAATCCGGGGTGAGCAATTCACGAAGAAGGCCAAGGATCATCTCTTTGCCGGGCGATACTATATCAAGAAAAGCCAGCTTTACTCCGACAAGTTTGAATGGGATAAAGCGCTCAATGCCTCGCTTGCCGCAGAACAGCACAGCAGGATGGTCGATGATTACCGTGGACTTGCCACGGCTCTGTTGTCATGCAGTTCAAAATATAGGATTCTTAACGAAAAAGACAGTGCTTATTTTTACCTGGCCCAAATTGAGCCGGTATGGGATAAGATTAATGATTACCGTAAAGGACAATACTACAGGCTGTTATTGACCTATTCTATGTTGGACGGAAAACCAGATGTTGACAGCATCTACTCCGAATGTCTTTCTTCCGGAATCAGTCCTGCCAATCAACCATACATAGCATATACGGATTACCACATCAGCAAAGGGGATCCGGAAGCTGCGTTAGAGGCATTGAACACATCCGTCTCTTATGGACAGGAAGTGTTTGGGTCGAAGGAGTATGAGCATAGGCACTATATGATTGACTCACTTTCCGGAGACTATCAAAACGCCATGGTTTCCATGTCTAGGTTGTTGTCAGAAAGAGACAAATACGAGTCGAGTATTTTATCTTCAGATGCAAGAATCCTTGAAGAACGGATAATCGCCACAAGGAATGAAGTCGCAGCGACATATAGATTCTGGATAACTACATTTTTTTTCATCCTCCTTACATTAACAGCGTTTCTAGTCATAATTCAACAAGGTAAGCGTCAACATCAAATGCATCGGGCACTGCAGGAAGCAAGAAAAGAAAAGCTTGAGCTAGAAAAGCTGCTTGAGAGTGGGACACAGATATCCGAAGAAATGGCCGAACTCCTGTCCGATAGAATCAAAGCATTAAATGACGTCCTTATCGGCAGGATGACTGATAGCCAACGTCTGGCAAGACATTCCAGATCCACCATTGATTCTCTCGTAGAAGACCGAGATGGTTTCATCATAAGCCTCGCCATGCAATATTCATTAAGTCATCCCGATTTCGTCAGATTCCTGAAAAAGCATGATCTTACCACCTGGGAAATAGGATTTTGTTGCCTTTACTTACTAGGATTAAATGGAAAAGATATTGCAGGATATGTTTTCTCATCTAATAATGCATACAATTATTCTAGTCTTATCCGCCAGAAATTCGGATTGTCCAAATTCGACACTACGCTTTCAAAATATATAAGAACTCTATTCGAGCAGTATCAATGCATGTCTAAATAGTTAAGCATCTTGAAAAGGGTTGACAAAAAGTCAAGATAAGTCTCTGATAATCGAGAATTCGGAATCATGAATAACTGTCCTCTCACAAAGAAGAGCAAACAACGAGGTTGGCCAATAATGGTCAGCCTTTTTTATCGACCGAAAGAGTCATGAACAAAAGTTCTACCCACAAGCTGAAACTTTTATTAAATTACCATTTGATTATGAAGTACTTACATAAGCAATACTGAAAGTATTTATTTTGAATTCGGGTATATGATACGCAACTTTGACATATCAAAAACCTCGAATAATGTTAAGCATCAATCGCACAAAAGTCATTAATTCAAGAGATGAGAAGTCATTGCAGCAATCCTGGAAAGGGATACAAGACTCCAATATGGTCTCAATAGCCGACAGGGGGGGGGTAAAGTGCTGATACTTAGACGTATACAACTCTTATTAAGACTTACTATGTTAAAAAGACATTATGAAAAAGACAATATTACATATAGCTTCCTTAATTTGCGCCACAATAATTGGATTAGAGGCGAAAGGTTCCAACATTGGAGTATTAGACGATAATCCTACTATTTCAACTGTAGAAATAATACAAGACAATAGGTCAGACACAGGAGATGATAGAGCCTATCTATTTCCGTTCCACATTGAATACGACGAAAAGAGTAACTCTCTCATCATCACCTACGACCAGGAACGCACGGCCGAACTGGACCTGACAAATGTAAACGGTGCGATAATCAGCCATCAGTCTATCAGCGGTTCAGGAATCTTCACTATGCCCCTGCCGTCTGTCAGCGGAACATTCTACCTGTTTATGACAACTCCTACCCTCATTGCTTACGTAACAATCTCAAAATCCTAGAGCCATTCGCAATCATGTCGGTAATTTATTGAATGTTATTTTCTAAAGTATATGCCACGGGAATCGGTCCATCCGATGGATCGATTCCCAACAATAAACACTCATAAAAATAATCGATACCATTGGCTTATGATTCCTTGCGAGCCATAATTGCCATTATACCCGTCTCTTTGTTCTCCTAATTGTGAGTCTATATAAACACTATGCTATCATCTACTTCATTTCTCAATCAACGCAGGATGACGGCTTTCGCTATTCCTGTGGTTTTTTTCTCAATGGCGTTTACAATGCCGGCCTGTCAATCAATAGAGCCGGATTCCTTAACGGAATTAAAACAATCCGGGGCAATTATGACAAAAGCATCTGACAAAGATTCAATTGCTCCTCTGGTTTTGAACGGGAAGACCATTTCACACAATAAGACTATTACAGTCAACAGCGAGGGATGGCCTGTGGTTACCTATTCATTCGATGTCAATGAAGAAGGCCTTTATTATCTGTCTATAATGGCTATGCCTGCCGATGACGCCTCTTTCACAGTGCGCTTCAATGGAGGAGAGGAATGCCGTTCAGTGAATTCTGAAGGATTGGGATGGCAGATAATGAGATTTGATAATGGCAGAACCGGCCAGCAGCCAGTCTATCTGTCCAGCGGAACTAATACAATCTCATTCATTTCTTCTGCTTATGAAGTACCTCAGGTACGTGACATCGTCATTTCGCAGAATGAGAATGAATGTAGCCTTTCTTTAGACAATTATCATCGACTCATTGACGACATCAACGCAGGGGGCAGCAGCATTGCCCAATCTGCATCGTCATTATATCCAACAAACTACCAATATGATATTTCATGTCCGATTATGTATAGCACGACATTGGACATGGTAATAACAAATAACAGCAGTTTCACAATCCGACGGGTAGCCGGGTTTAATGATCCGATTATCGTTGACGTGTTCAAGGATGCAGTATTCACAAAATCATATATCCTCTCATCAACATCTTCAATGGTGTCGGCCACCATGCCAAACGGCAACTACACAGTTCACCTAAGGAGATCCGGCCAACAGGGCAGTCAGACAGGCGTCATATCATTGACTCATAATGGACATACGACTACTTACAGCAACTGCGTCGCTTCTGGTTACAATATAAGCACACAATCTCGGTCTATTTACTCGACTGGAAATGTAAACTACTTCACGTGTAATACCACCGCAGGCTGTAATCCGACAATGTATCTTTGCAGCGGCAATTCGACTCCATATGATGTTAAATACATAAACGATAATTATTCGGGGTCTGGAATCTATTCATGGGGAAACGATTCTCGCTGTTCTCTGCCGCATAACACAAGCATCAATGAACTACATCTGTTCTCCACGAATCCTAACACACCTGATGGAATCTGCGATGTCTATCAAAGATTGCCTTCTGCCCTTGCAAATCGGTGGAATGCTGTTTTCCTTGGAACTTACCCAAGGCTCTATTATGACGATGCAATCGTCACTGATGAAGCTTCAACCAACTATAACTGCATCAGCTGGACTGGAGATATAATGGAGTATTGGGAATGGCCTCTCGACATTACATCCAGTCATTACATCGAAGGCAATCCATTAGGTTCCTTTGATCATTTCTACATGATGCGTGGATACACCAGAACGGGCGCAAGCAGTTCCAATGCGGGCGTTGCTCTGTGGGCAAAAGATGATGTGTTCACCCATGCCTCGATCAGAAACAATTCTATGAGCAACTATCCTCATGGATATGACTGGGAGAGCAAGATGGGAGCTAATGAAAGAATAATGCACCCGAAAGAGGCATTGATGTCCGTCAATTATGGTGTCATCGCCTACTATTATAAGCCAAACAACAGCAGTAATTCACTGTCCACGAGAGGCGTCCTGGAACCACTTGTCTCCCTCGATTATGACTCTTCCATCATCTCATCCTATATCCGCAATTACATTCGTGAAGATGTTGTTGAGATATATTCAAATCTTTATACCAAGTGGAAGGAAAGATGTCAAGAGCGGGATATACAGATTCACAGCAACCCATATTTCTATAAACAGAATGCGGAATACAACCAGTTACTGGAGTATTGCATAGCAATAGGGAAAAACGCGCTGCCTTTGGTTTACGAGAAGCTTTTTGACAAAGATTTGCTATCCATGTTCCTCTTGGTTGACTTGATGAACGATGAAGACAAAGCATACATGGCAGAAATAAAGAACACTGTTGCCGATCCACGTCGGGAGTGTGCTCCTATTTATAATGCCATGTGCTATGCTGCAGGAGCTTTCGAGAGAGATTTTGTGAAATAATTGCCGATAGATTATCCAAACGGTTGGATAATCGTCTCATAATTAATTAACTAACTAATCACATTCACATGAACGCAAAAACTTACTTATTGATTGCCCTGTCAATCATTCTGACTCTTTCATGCCAGAAAGTGTCAGTTGAAATTGCTGAGTCTTCTTACGATAATCCAATCGAAAACGACATCTTGACGATAGATACAAAAGCGTCCTTGCCAACCGATTATTATGTTGGAGAAGATGATATTGCTTCTTATGTTCATTATAAACAATTATGTGGCAAAGAACAAAAGAAGCAGAGGCCTGAAATCATACCGCTTGGTATTGATGATGGCGTGCAGGCTTATGCTATTAACTATGACGAAGGTTGGGAGATAGTCTCTGCAGACAAGAGAATCAGACCAGTATTGGCTCAGAGCAGCGAAGGATCCTTCAGTCCAAAAGAATCTACTACTTCTGAGGGTGCCTTTTTAAACTCTGTATTGAAGTCAATCGCCTCTATGCAGAAGGATGGTAAAGACATTGTTACAGGCAATGAAAATGCGGAGAAAAACATCTTATTCTGGAAACTGATCACCTGCGAAATTGATGCTAACCCACATACAAAGGCTGTCAATCCAGTTGGTTACTATACCCTTGATCATGTCGAGCATGCCACCACGACATATCGTACGGTAAATCATTTGCTGTCCACTGCTTGGTATCAAGAATCGTACACTCAAGGGTATGATTATGACTTGAATGATTGGTACTTCAGCGGTACCGGAAATGTAGCGGCATCGCAATTGCTGACATACCTGTATAATGAAAAAGGTTTCAATCTGTCTACTCCAAGCGGCCTGGGCAGTTTTTCATGGAGTAGTATCAATAGAGGACTCTTAGTTGACTATATTTATCATGCAACCAACTCCACTTACTACAATCGCGTAATTTGGACAGAGTACAACAACTTATCAGAGACAATTTCATCCTTTGGAGTAGATAATAGCATTGGAAGTAATTCCGGTGGAATGTCGGCCTTCAAATCAACTATTGACAACAGCCTTGGAAATGAGATGCCAGTATTGGGAGTAGTCACTACTGCTGTGTTCAACGGTGACCCGATTTACGAATACCATCAAAACTATTTCCTCATAGACGCCTATAAAATGTATCGTGATGATACCATATACTACTACAAATATGTAGGTCCGGACGGAACAGAAATGCCGGGATATCTTGAAAGAAGATATGGATCACCATACTATGCCATGTACGGAATGCGATGGTGCACATATAATTGCTCTGACGATGCATGGTATGCAATCGACTCCTCTCTTGGGCTAAACTACAGTTTATTATCTAATTCTGCCATCATTCATGATTTCTCGAATACGAATTAATTCCGTATTTTTATAGAATTATGAAAATGTAAATGACAAACAAGTCATCTTGCAAGGCAGACATACGACGAAGAGAACGTCTTTGAAAAGTAGTAAGTAGGGGACAGACTGAACACATTTATTATTCTAATAACATATTACCGAATACAATGAGACTCTTAAACAGACTTGCATGGATTATTTTCATCACTGCAGTACTCGTCTGCACTGCTTCGTCCTGCTCAAAAATCGATATCATTACCTACACTGACGAGTATGACCTGAAGATAGTGCCGATTGACGGGCTCGGCAATCCTATACAGACGCCACCAGACGGAAAGGATGACTTCTGGGAGAATGGCTATTCCTTCAATTTCATCGTTACCCAGTATGGAAGTTACGAGGAAGGTCCTTTCTTCGTCCCAGATAGGAAGGATGGGTCTTCTGGAAAAAGTGTCACAGCATGCATATACTATGCGACATACGAGGGAAATGGCAGCTGGTCACTCAAGGCTTATTCGGAGGCGGATAAGAAGTATTATCAATATGACCGCCTGACCCTCAAGTCCAATAGAAAGAGCAACACTTTCAACATCAGCATCCCAACCTTCAATTACGTCGAACAGGGATTCAATCCTGAGTTCAGAAAAAAAGAACTCAAGGGGTCCGTAACGATAGAGCATCCCTGCAGGTAGAAATCTGTCACATTCTGATGTAAAGGCATCTACTCCATAACAATTATCTTTTATGAAAAGGCTACTCACTCTTACATTCGCATTAATAATTGCGGTACTGGTGCTTCCTGGCTGCGAAAAGTTCAGCAAGGACGACACCCCTGACTTCAAGATTGTCGTGACGGGAAAGGAATACGAAACGGGAAATGATCTGAATGAGACGTTCACTCTGGAGGGCATCGACTCTTATGTCGTTATAAGTCAACCTGAAGACATTAAATCCTCATGTGGATTTGCGACCATACAGTTCGGCAAAAAGGCAGATTTTACTCAAACGCACAAGGATATCATGTTCAGATTCTATATCAACGATGAAGTGATTCTTGAGGCAATGCAGGTTAGTGGGTTTTCTTCGGCAACGTACAGAGAAACATTTGTCATTGTGGCACAGGGACAGTTACCATTCCTGCTGCAGTTTGAGTATGGCGCCGACCATCTACAGGATCCGAGCAAGGTCAGCAAGATCAACCAAAGCCAGATCGATGCCGTCAAGAAGCTGAACTCAGTCCTGGAGAAGTGCTTTGATGACAAGTGAACTACCCAAAAGCTAAAGACTTTTGGGCTTCTGGCTTCGCCGGCAGTTGCCCACCGAAGTAGGTCTTACACTGCCTCCACCAGTGTAATCGACGGTTCCCGCCGATAATTTACTACTCAATACACGAAGACCTTCGCTTAAGATATTGACCGCGGCATTCGCGTCGCGGTCATGCTTTGTACCGCACTCCGGGCAAGTCCAGCTTCGATCCGCAAGCGACAGAGATTCGTTCTTCCAGCCGCAGACACTGCAGGTCTTGCTGCTCGGATAGTAGCGGTCCACCTTGACGACTGTCTTGTCGTTCATCTCTGCTTTGTACACTATCATTGCGACAAGACTTGACCATCCGGCATCGCTGATGGATTTGCTCAGGCGGTTCTTCCTGCCGGCTTTTGACGTCTTTGCTTCCATCTTCTTTACGCCAAGGTCCTCGACACAGATCGTGTCGTACCTGCTGACGATATCCGCGCTGACCCTGTGTTGCCAGTCCTTGCGGCTGTTCGCTAGTGTCTCATGGATTTTGGCGACCTTCAGGCGCTGGCGCTCCCATGAGTTGCTGTCCTTCTGCTTTCTTGAAAGATGCTTCTGGGCCATAGTGAGCTTTTGCTCGTACTTCTTCGTGTATCTGTAGTTGTCGTAAGTCTCCCCCTCGGAAGTGGTGACAAGGGACTTGAGGCCCATATCCAGCCCGACCGATGCGTTGGTTCTCTGCATTGGTTCGTACTGCTCTTCAGTGAGTATGCTTACGTAATATTTTCCTGTAGGGGTGATGCTGATGGTCATTGACCTCACCGCACCCTTGACCTTGCGATGTTCCTTAACCTTCAGTCCTTCCTTGAACTTCGGGATATGGACATATCCGTCCTCAATGTAGCAGAACTGCGGGACAGTGAAGCGGCCGCCTCTCTTCCTGCTCTTGAACTTAGGAAAATCCGCCGTATGATTGAAGAAGTTCCTGTAGGCGGCATCAAGATGCATCAGCGTCTGCTGCAGAGTCTGGCTGTTGATTTCTTTCAGCCATTCGAAGCCTTCAGTACGCTTGAGGATGACAAGATCCTTTGCCTGTTTTGCATAGTTGTCACTCTTACCAGTCTCTTCGTACTGCCTCTTTCTCTCCGCGAGGTAATGGTTGTAGATGAAGCGCACACTGCCGAAGTAGCGGGCAAGGACCTGCCGCTGATCAGCGTTCGGATACATCCTGAACTTGTATGTGCGATACACCGTTTTCATTACTTAAAGATACGAAAAAATCAGCCAGATAGGCAAGGATAATAGACAATTATCATCAGAATTATTCCATGCTTGCAACCTTTCATACTCAGTTTTCGTTTATATAAGCAGAGACGCCTCTGATAAGTTATCTTTGTATTACTAAAAACGATTATTGAAAATGGATTATCAACTTTACAATCTGTTGATCTTACTTCTGGTCATTCTTTTCATCCTTGGTTTCGTTACAATTGTAATGTGGTTCAAGAAGAAAGAGAGAGAATTCAAGGCGAACTTACTATTGTCCGCTTTAGAGAAGGGGCTGACTATTGACCCGGAACTGTTCCGTTCGGATAAACAGTCCAAGTTGGTCAGTAAGTATATCCTTCTTGCGCTGCTTGTCTGCGGAACCGGTGTCAGCCTGTATGCAGTAATTAACTTTGCCATCACCATAATTGACAGCGTTAACCAAGGCTGTTTCAATTTAGGCCTGTTAGCGGGATGTGTAGTTATTCTTGGCATCGGTGCATCGCTGCTTCTCGGCTACTTCAAGGGGAAAAAGATGCTTCAGGAATAGATGACTCGCGATCGATTCATACAGTTGCTGGAAAAGGAGCAGGAGGGACTTCTGAAGTTTCTCCTGGCTCTTTGTGATGGCAATCATCCTGAAGCGGAGGACCTTGCACAAGAGACCTCGTTGAAAGCCTACCTGTCATACAGAGGATACGTAGAAAGATTCAAGTTCTCTACATGGCTGTACAGAATCGCGTACAACAGTTTCATTGATCATAGGCGAAAAAAGAGCTTTCCCACAGTGCCGCTTGAGGCTGGAATCCATATCGAGAGCACAGAGAGACCTGGCCGAAACGAGTTTGAGGGATTGTACTCAGCAATCGAGGGACTTCCATTAGACGAAAAGACAGCGCTATTGCTCTTCTATATGGAAGACATGAAGATAATTGACATTGCGATAGTCATGCGGAAGCCGACAGGAACGGTCAAGTCCTATCTGAGCAGAGGCAGGAACCACCTGAAAGAAAAATTGAAAGATGAATAAGGACAGAGAAATAGATGAACTCTTCAAGAGTTTCAAGCCCGATGTCAATGCTGAACGCATCATGACAGAGATTTCCGGCAAGATGGACGTGATAGACATGGTGAAACCTGAACAGGACCTGATGAACCGCTTCCACAGGATGGTCTCGGCCTGCTGCTTCATCGTCGGCCTGCTGGCAGGATGTTTCCTTATGGGGCTGGTGCTGTACCATCCGTCCGCTGACAATGCTTTGCTGAATCTCGTGTTTACGGGCAACCGGTTCCCGGAGTTAACCATGTTCTACACTGATCACAGAGACACTATCCTGACTCTCCTGGCAGCGACGAGTTTCATCCTCGGCTCTCTGCCGCTCATAAACACCAATGAGTGGAGCAGGAGTGCATGATTGAGCGCTCTCAATGAAATCGGACGATGTACACATGTCAAAACCGACATAAGTTCTACCTCAAATGCCACCTCATCTTCGTCTGCAAGTATCGCAAGAGTCTTCTTGAGGGTGACATGCAACAAATCATCAAGGGCATCTTCTCTGACATAGAGAAGGTGTCCGATTTCGTTATTGAAGTCATGGAAACGGACAAAGACCATATTCACATGCCGATATCCTATCCGCCAAATGTCTCAGTCACTTCAATCGTACGACGGTTGAAACAAGACAGCACACATGAATTGTGGAAACGATATCCAGAGTGGCTACGACATCACTTTTGGAAAGAACGAACTTTCTGGAGCGACGGATTCTTCGTATGCTCAATCGGAGAAGCTTCACCGGAAACAGTACGAAGATATATTGAGAACCAAGGTTAATGGTTATCTTCGCTAGAGAAACGCCAGCCGAGAAAACCCATAAGTCTTCAGCTTATGGGTTTTCTCGGCTAAATAATTATTAAGAAATCATAATCCTGATAGACTAAAGTGACACGATGGTCAGGGCCCTTGATTATGAAAACAGAATATATGTGTTATTTTTACGCCTGATTATGGAGTTAATATAATAGCCATGGGAGATAAGCTTGCTTCTATTATATCCGAAGTTCTGGCTGCAGTTTTTCTTTTGCTTTCGTTTTATCCGATTATGAGATATGGGGATCTTGCCGGCATACAGGTTCCTCAGCACTATTCTAACGGATGTGTAGACATTTGGTCAACCCGAGTGATATTTGTTTATCTTGCTCTGATCGGTATGGCGCTTTATTCTTTGATCTCACTGTGCCAGTTATACCCAAATTTTGTTAACCTTCCATTTGCAAGTAGAAGTATGTCCGAACAGGATAAAATCTTGCTGGCAAGATCCATAGCGAGATTTCTTAAGGTGTGGTGTATGTCGATGTTTGCCTTTTTGTCAATTTCATCATACAGAATTGCCATAGGGAAAGACAATTGCTTAAACAATACTGTTGTGTACATCTTGGTTTCTTGCGCGATTGCTCATCTTTCTTTTATTCTATTATCCAGAAATGAATAATACGCTCTTTCTATTCGAATATTAGAAGCTGTTTTGAAATCATATGAGACTTTTTAACAGACTGGCAAGGTTTTTCATTATGACACAGCAGTCGGTCTCCTCATGCTCCAAAACCGCTATCATTACCTTCCCAGACCGCCAAAACGGATGATTTCGGAGGGAGATTGCACGGAAACGAGTAAAAACGTGTCACTTACCCTCCTTCGACCGGGGAATGTCGCACGGAATCGCCAGTATATGTGACACTTCCCCTCCCCAGACCGCCAAAACGGATGATTTCGGAGGGAGATTGCACGGAAACGGGCAAATGCGTGTCACTTACCCTCCTTCGACCCAGGGATGTCGCACGGAATCGCCAGTAAATGTGACACTTCCAGACCGCCAAAACAAATAAGGACGACCCGAAGGCCGTCCTTTATCATTATTGCGGATTGATCAGATTGAATCTGCTGAGTGATCAGTCTAGAAGCGGGGAGCTATTAAAAGAACTCCTCCTGCTTTGGCATATCGTCAGCTGGAGCCTCCTTTGGAGCAGCTGGCTTGCGGAAGCTGTGACGCTCGCCATCACGATGGTCGTCACGACGCTCTCTGCGCTCGCCATCGCGACGCTCGCCGCCACGACGGTCATCACGACGGTCACCACCTCTGCGCTCGCCACCGCGACGGTCGTCACGACGCTCACCACGCTCAGGACGGTCGCCTCTTGGACGGCGCTCAGGCTCTACATAGCCCTCTGGCTTCTCCATGAGAGCGCGCATTGAAAGACGCATCTTGCCGGTCTTTGCATCAATCTCGAGGAGCTTCACATCAACCTCGTCACCTACCTTGAGCACATCCTCAACCTTCTCGGTCTTGGTCCATGCAATCTCAGATACGTGGAGGAGGCCTTCCTTACCAGGGAGAATCTCAACAAATGCACCGAACTCGAGGATAGAAACAACCTTTCCGTGGTAGGTCTCGCCTGCCTCTGGAACTGCGCAGATAGACATGATCCAGTCGTATGCCTTCTTCATAGCCTCTGCGTCGTTGGTAGCGATATCAACGATACCCTTGCCGTCAACCTCATCGATGTTGACTGTTGCACCGGTCTGAGCCTGGATCTTCTGGATGGTCTCGCCACCCTTTCCGATGATCGCGCCGATGAACTCCTTGGCAACCTCGAATGACTGGATGCGTGGAACGAACGGCTTGTAGTCCTCACGTGGCTCGGCGATGGTCTTCATCATCTCGCCCATGATGTGCATACGGCCCTGACGTGCCTGCTCGAGAGCCTTCTCGAGAACCTCGTATGAAAGACCGTCAACCTTGATATCCATCTGGGTTGCGGTGATACCGTCCTTGGTACCGGTTACCTTGAAGTCCATGTCGCCGAGGTGGTCCTCGTCACCGAGGATATCGGTAAGGATTGCGTAACGGTCGTTAGGACGCTCTGCGTCGGTGATGAGACCCATTGCAACACCTGCAACAGGCTTGGTGATCTTCACACCTGCATCCATGAGTGCGAGGCAGCCGCCGCACACTGATGCCATTGATGATGAGCCGTTAGACTCGAGGATATCCGATACGACGCGAACTGCGTATGGGTTCTCAGGTGCCATAGGGATGACAGGCTTGAGAGCGCGCATCGCGAGGTTTCCGTGTCCGATCTCGCGGCGGCCTACACCACGCTGTGGCTTAGCCTCGCCGGTAGCGAATGGAGGGAAGTTGTAATGGAGGACGAACTGCTGGTCATCCTGAATGAGAACCTCGTCGGTCTCCTTCATATCCATCTTGGTACCGAGGGTAACGGTAGCAAGTGACTGGGTTTCACCACGGGTGAAGATTGCTGAACCGTGTGCGCATGGGAGGTAGTCAACCTCGCACCAGATAGGACGTACCTCGTCGCATACACGACCGTCGAGGCGCTTGCCCTCGTCGAGGATCATGTTGCGCATTGCCTCCTTCTCCTCTGCGTGATAGTATCTGTTCACGAGAGGGGTCTTCTCCTCGAGCTCCTCCTCAGGGATGGTAGCGAGGAATTCAGCCTTGATGGCCTCGAAGCCCTCTGCACGCTCGTGCTTTGGCTTTGCAGCTGTTGCGAGTGCATAGCACTTGTCGTAGCAGAACTCGTGAACTGCCTTGCGAAGCTCCTCGTCCTCTACATCGTGTGGATAGTCGCGCTTAACCTCGTTGCCGAGCTCTGCGATGAGCTCCTTCTGGACGCGGCAGTGCTTCTTGATCTCTTCGTGTGCGAACTTGATAGCCTCGAGCATGTCGTGCTCGCTTACCTCGTTCATCTCACCCTCAACCATCATGATGTTCTCCTCGGTAGCTGCAACCATAAGGTCGAGGTCGCAGTTTGCCATCTCGGAGAATGCAGGGTTGATCTTGTACTCGCCGTTGATGCGGCCTACGCGAACCTCAGAGATAGGGCCACCGAATGGGAGGTCACTTGCTGCGAGTGCGCATGATGCTGCAAGACCTGCGAGTGCATCAGGCTGGATGTCCTTCTCTGCTGAGATAAGGGTCACATTGACGAATACCTCGAGGTGGAAATCATCTGGCCAGAGAGGGCGGATAGGGCGGTCGATAAGACGTGAGATAAGAATCTCATAGTCGCTTGACTTGCCCTCTCTCTTCATGAAACCGCCTGGGAAACGGCCTGCAGAATAGTATTTCTCCTTGTAGTCTACGGTCAGAGGCATGAAATCGGTACCCTCCTTGACCTCAGTCGCTGCGGTCACGGTAGCGAGAAGCATGGTGCCACCCATCTTGACAACAGCAGAGCCGGCTGCCTGCTTTGCGAGCTTGCCGGTCTCGATCTCGATCACTCTTCCATCAGGAAGTTCGATCTTCTTGTTGATTACGTTCATCAGTTTTTGTGTTCGGTCCGCCTCCCCCGTTGGGAGTCATTATACATCATTTTCTACATCCACCCGACGCAGACCGTAATTTATCGGGCAGCGGAGATATGTCGGCCGCCTTCCGGCGGAAAACGTTTTAATACAAAAAAGGGATGGTCGGAAAACCATCCCGTGCAAGTTCCTATCTAGATTATCGACGGAGACCGAGCTCCTTGACGATCTTTCTGTATCTCTCGATATCAACTGCCTGGAGGTAGTCCAGGAGCTGACGTCTCTTACCAACGAGGCGGAGAAGTGAACGACGGGTAACCACGTCCTTCTTGTTCTTCTTCACATGCTCGGTAAGATGCTGGATACGGTAGGAAAACAGTGCCACCTGGCTCTCTGCAGAACCGGTGTCCTTATTAGACTTTCCGTACTTTGCGAAAATCTCTTGCTTCTTTTCAGGCATCAGATATTCAGCCATCGTGCAAAAGTTTTTGTTGTTAATACTAAAAATACTTCGATTTGACACTATTCGCGTAAATCGGTGCAAAATTACTCATTTTTTCGGATTCCACAACAAAAAATCATTATCTTTGAGAACATTAAGGAATGATTAACCACAAATAACATGAGCCAGTTACATATCATCAACCATCCAATGATCCAGCACAAGCTGACGATCATGAGAAGCAAGGAGACAGGTTCAAAGGACTTCAGAGAACTCCTCAGGGAAATCTCCATGCTTATGGGATATGAAGTCACCCGCGACTTCCCTCTTCAGAGCGTAGAAATCGAGACACCTATGTGCAAGATGAACGGATATCAGGTCCTCGGCAAGAAAGTGGCGGTAGTGCCTATCCTCCGCGCAGGCTTGGGCATGGTGGACGGTCTGCTCACCCTCATCCCTGTCGCAAAGGTCGGCCATATCGGACTGTACCGCGACGAGGAGACCCGCAAGCCGGTATTCTACTATTTCAAGATGCCTGAGGACATCCAGGAGCGTACAGTCATCGTCACAGATCCTATGCTCGCGACAGGCGGCAGCGCAAGCGACGCCATCACCAGACTTAAGGAATGCGGCTGCACCAACATCCGCCTCATGTGCCTTGTAGCTGCACCGGAAGGTGTACGCGCACTCCAGGAAGCACATCCTGACGTAGACATCTTCACTGCATCGCTTGACGAGAAGCTCAACGACAGGGCTTACATCCTCCCTGGTCTCGGCGATGCCGGCGACAGAATCTTCGGAACAAAATAAATGGCGCAAGGGGTCAGCCCCTGCACCACTCATATCGAAAAAACAAGGGACCTCAACAGGCCCCTTGATTTTTTACTGTTCCTCGGCTGGAGATTCCTCTGCGGCAGTCTCCTTGCCCTTGAGATATGATGGAAGCTCCATGCCAGCCATCTTGAAGAGTTCATCAAGAGGAGGTACTGACTTCATCATGCCGGAAATGAAATTTGAGGTTGCGGTCTTGCCGTCTGTGCCATTGCCGGTATCCCAAACTGTAACCTTGTCGATATTGATGCCCTTGACAGCCTCGACCTGAGTCTTGACGAGCTCAGGAAGCTTGTCTGCTATAAGCATGAGGACAGCCTTCTGTGGATCGCCTGCGGCAGCCTTGACCATCTCGTTGAAACCTTCAGCCTGCTTGCTGAGAATCTCGAGTGTACCGCGAGCCTGTGCGTCCATCTTTGCATAGATAGCGTCAGCCTCTCCCTTTGCCTTGCGGCGGATCTGCTCAGCCTCGGCCTCGGCCTCGATGATGGCCTTCTCACGCTCGATCTGGGCAGCGACCACGATGTTGGCCTGCTGGGTAGCCTTTTCACGTTCAGCACGGGCAAGCTCGGCGTCACGCTCTGACTTGTAGGCCTCCTCGAGAGCCTTTGCAGCCTGCACCTTCTCGGCAGCGACAGCCAATCTCTCGGCCTCTGCCTGACGCTCACGGCGGGTTGCATCCGACTGAGCGATGGCGATCTTCGAGTTATTCTCTCCCTCGACAGCCTTTGCATTGGCATCTGCAGTCCTGATTCGGGTATCTCTTGATGTCTCGGCGATACGGATGTCCTTGTCTCGGTCAGCCTCTGCCTTACCGATCTCACCATAGCGGTTCTGCTCGGCAACGCTCTTCTTTGCATCGTTGATAGCCTTTGCAGCAGCCTCCTTACCGAGAGCCTCGATATAGCCGGACTCGTCACGGATATCGGTAACGTTCACGTTGATGAGCTTGAGACCGATCTTGCGGAGCTCAGCCTCCACATTGGTGCTGACGTTTGCAAGGAACTTGTCACGGTCAGAGTTGATTTCCTCGATGTCCATGGTCGCGATCACGAGACGGAGCTGTCCGAAGAGGATATCGGTAGCGATGTTGCGGATGTCCTCGGTCTTGAGGCCAAGAAGACGCTCGGCAGCATTGTTCATGCTGTCCACGTCAGTGGTCACACCGACTGTGAATCGGCAAGGAACGTCGACGCGGATGTTCTGCTTCGAGAGCGCGTTGGTAAGGTTGCAGTCGATACCGATAGGCTTGAGGTCCAGGAACTCGTAGCTCTGGAACACAGGCCAGATGAATGCTGCACCGCCATGGATGCACTTTGCAGTCGAATTGCCGCCCTGCTTGGTCTTGCCGGTCTTACCGTAGATCACGAGAATCTTGTCAGAAGGGCAGCGCTTGTAGCGACGGAGAATGGCTGTGAAGGTCACGAAGACCACGAAGATGATGATTGGAAGAAGATACATTTCCATAGTATTCCAGTTTTGTTTGAGAAGCCCTGTAAAAGGCCGCCTTTATTTCTTTTCAACAAGGAGTGTGTTGTCATTGATGACCTCGACCACCTTCACCGGAGTGCCGGTGGCGAGTTCAGCGCCCGCAGTCTGGGCCGCATACTCACGAAGAGATCCCTTTATCGATATCTGGACCTTGCCTTCGCCTTCGCGTGCGGCAGGTACAGGGAGATAAACGGTTCCCGTACAGCCGACAGCCGATTCGCGGATGTCGATGTTGCCGGACTGCTGCATGCCCGCAAGCCACTTGAAAAGCATCATCACGAGTGCAACAAGGAGAATGCCGACAACGATGGAGAGCACGATGAGTACAGGTACAGAGCCTATGCTGTCGTGCAGCAGGATTGCGGTCCAGCCGAAGCCCAGTGCGAAATTGACGAAGTTGCGGAAGGTCAGGAGACCCATGCCGTTGCCGTCGGCATCGCCGCCATCCATGTCGAAGTCCGTATCGGCATCAGCGCCGATGAAGGTCAGCACGGACTGGATGAGGAAGATCAGCGAAGCTGTCAGGGTGACGCCCCACAGCACCTGCATAGGGGTCGTCAGCTGTGTCCAGAGTTCAAGCATGATTATATTAAGTTAGATGGTTAAGTCTAGTCTGTGTACAGGCCGTCGCGGGAAAGGATGTGCGGCAGGTTCGCGAGACCCCAGGTGAAGACTGCGGTGATGGTCGAAGACTGCTCCTGATAGTCAGGATAGCTCATCTGGTAGGTGTCGCGGTCGGTGTGCCAGATCTCGCCGTACTGGAAATCGTAGCCGCAAGGGTCGCCAAGCTGGAATCCCATGGTAGGAACGCCGTTCATTGCGAAGTAAGCGTGGTCGCTGCCGCCTGCAGAGGTAGGACGCGGACCGGCTGCACCCTGACGCTTTACAACCTGGAGAGGATATGCTGCGGTCGCCTTGTAGTTCTTGAGAGGCTCTGCGATAGCTACCATGTCGTCATACATTGCGTCGGTGACGCTGATTGCTACAGGAACGGTAGGACCGGAGTCGCGGTTGAAGTAGTTGGAGATCTTCTTGATCTTGTCCTTGCTGCAGTGCTCAACGAAGTACTTCGAGCCCCAGAGGCCGTACTCCTCAGCTGCCCAGAGACAGATCTGGATGCTGCGGAGAGGCTTGCACTCCTTGGTGGCGCCAGCTGCAGAAAGCATGCGGCCGACCTCGAGAGCCACTGATGCACCGTTGCCGTCATCGACGCCGCCGGTAGCGCTGTCGAATGCGTCAAGATGGCCACCCACGATCACGTACTCATCAGGATACTTGCTTCCCTTGAGGGTAGCGATGACGTTGTGGTACTTGACAGGTCCTGGATAGAAGTTGTTGCGGATATCGAACTCGAGCTGGAAGTACTCGTTGCGGTCAACCATTGCCGCGATCATGTCGTACTGCTCGCTGTCAAGCTTGATGTCAGGAAGGGTTGGCAGGTTGTCGAAGCTCATGTCCATGAGGTTCTTTCTGTCATAGAGTGTGGTGATCGGAACCTTTGCGCTCTGGATGATGCCGAGAGCACCTGCCTCTATCATCTCCTTGTAGAAGAGAGCCGGAGTCTGACGGAGGGTCGCACCTTCGGCGCGGTTGCGTGGAAGCGCCGCGATGCTGTCGTTGTATGCCTTGTCGATGGCACGCTGGTTCTCGCCGGCCTCGCCCCAGTCGATAGGCCAGCCATTGTTGGTTCCGCCGATGAGCACCCATGCTCCCTTGATCTTGCCCTTCATGCGCTCGAAGTCGCGGGTAGTCAGAGGCTCGCGTACTACATGTCCGCGCTGCACGCCCTTTGTTCCCGAGGTATATGAAGGTGTTGTGAAATGGAGCACGGTACCGCTGCCGAATGCGGTCTTGCTGTCGCCGATGCCGACGATGCGGCCAGACCATGGGCCACGGTTGAAGCCGACTGGGACTTCGCCCACTTCCTGAACCTCCACGTCGAAGCCCCACTTGCGGAACTGATCGGCGCACCAGTAGGTAGCGGCTGTATAGTTAGGAGAGCCGACGATGCGGCCGCCGAAACGGTTTGCGAGGTAGTCGAGCTGAACCATAGTCTGGTTGTTGTCCGTTCCTTCCTCTATGATCTTTGCGGTGACGGCCTCCTGGGCTTTCTTTGATGTCTTCTGGGCTGATGCTGCCGGCTGGATGCCGATGAAGGCCGCAACAGCAATCGCTGCGATGATGAATCTACGCTTCATAAGTTCGTTTTTTTGTTGTTCTACAGTGTGCGGATAAGGACCGCATCCTCACAAATATAAATAATTATTCGTTATTTTCGCACGCTGAAAAACCAACTTGCATCATGACCGATTTCTCGAACAAACTGATCAATTCGATAAAGAGAGTACTTCCGGGAACAATAAAGACCTGTATCTGGATGATCGAGATGACCGTGATCGTCTCCTTTGCGGTGCTCGTCCTTCGCCAGTTCGGCATCCTTGATTGGCTGTCCAGACAGCTGGGACCTCTGTTCAGCCATTTCGGACTTCCCGGCGAAGCCGCCCTCGCGTATGTCACAGGCTATTTCGTGAACAACTATTCGGCCATCGCCGTGGCAGTGACACTCGGGCTGGACGTCCGCCAGATGACCATCCTTGCAGTGATGGCTCTCTGCTCACACAACATGTTCATAGAGTCCTCAGTCCAGAAAATGACCGGAAGCAAGGTCTGGGACGTGGTTCTCGTGCGCACCATGTCCGGAATCATCCTGGCCTTCGTGCTGAACCTCATCCTTCCTTCGGGGGACGTCCTCGGCACCCTGGCGGCGTCCGGAGGCATCAGTGCGGCCGAGGCTGCTCCTTTCATGCAGCAGTTGGGCGACTGGGCGGTCTCGACCCTGAAGCTCTGCGTCAAGATGACCATCCTTATCGCACTGCTGAACTTTCTCCAGGCCATCCTTACCGACTTCGGCGTCGCGAAGCTGATTTCCAAGTCTCTTAAGCCGCTGATGACAGTGTTCGGCCTTCCGGAGAAGGTTTCATTCCTCTGGATCATCGCCAACGTGGTCGGTCTCGGCTACGGCGCGGCAGCGATGAAGGAGGAACTTCGCGGGGGCAACGTCTCAAAGGATGACGTCGACCTCCTCAACACGCACATCGGCATCGCCCACAGCAATCTCGAGGACCTGACCCTGTTTGCCTCCGTCGGCGGCATCTGGTGGGTTCTCCTGCTTTCCCGCTGGGCCATGGCCGCCGTCCTTGTCTGGGGACGACGGGGAATAATGGCAATGACGAAAAAATCCGGTGATTGACCTCACCGGATTTATCTTTTTCATTAAAGTCCTATCTGACCTTTCTGTTCTCGTCGCCCTTGAGGAGCTTGATGGTCTTGCCGACGTTGAGCAAGTGGTCTGCGACACGCTCCACGTTGGTAGAGAGCTGGAGGTACTGGGCACCGACAGTCGATGTACAGAGGCCTTCTGCGAGTCTGCGGATGTGGTTCTCCTCCATCTGCTTGGTGAACTCGTCGATGTCTTCCTCGATCTTGTAAGCCTTTCCGAGAGAGAATGCATCTCCGTCCCTGTAGGCAGCGATAACGTTGCGATACATGCGGTTCACGAGCTGGCGCATATAGTCAATCTCCTTGAGAGCCATGTCAGAGAAGTGCTCATTGGTGCTCTGGAGGTGGTCGGTGTACTCGATAATGTTCTCGGCATAGTCACCGATACGCTCGAGGTCACGCACAGTACGGAAGGTTGTGGTAAGATAGGTAGAGTCGGAATCGCTGAGTCCCTTGCACTTCGAAAGCTTCACGACGAAGTCGGTGAGGGCATGGTTCAGGAAGTCCAGCTCCTCCTCGTTCTTGCGGAATACAGCGACATTGGAATAATCCATGGTTGTGATGATGTCGAGCGAGCGGTTGAAGTTCGCCATGGCGATGTCTGCCATGTTGACGATCTCTGCCTTGGTCTGTTCCACTGCGACAGGAGGAGTCTTGAGCATGTGCTTGTCGATGAAGTAGAGCTTTAGGCCGTTTTCTTCCTCGGCATCCTTGTCGCTGTCCTTGACAATCTTGCAGACGATGTTCACCAAAAGGCCTGTCAGAGGCAGGATGATGACAACGGTCAGCACGTTGAAGATAGTATGGAACATAGCAAGCTGGGTCTGCGGAGCTCCAGGGAACATGCTCTCGAAGATGCTTCCGAAGGACATGCTGCCGCCGGAAAGGAGTACTAGAAGCCAGCCTATGATCATGAAGATCACAACGCCGCTGCAGTTGAAGATGAGGTGGATGAGCGCTGTTCTCTTTGCATTCTTGCTGCTGCTGAGACCGGCGATGAGGGCAACGACGCAGGATCCGATGTTGGAACCCATGGTCAGGTAGATACCCTGGTCGAGTCTCACGAGGCCTGCGACTACCATGGTGATGGCGATCGAGGTCATGACCGAAGAGCTCTGGATGATTGCGGTGAATATCGCGCCGATGAGCACGAGAAGCAGCGAGCTGCGGATGCTTGCAAGGAAAGTCTTCACGCCGTCAAGCGCAGCGAAGTCGGACATGGAGCCGCTCATCATGGACAGTCCGACGAAGAGCATACCGAAGCCAGTCAGGATGCCGCCCACACTCTTCCATACAGCCTCTTTCGAGAACAGGGTCATGAAGGCTCCCACACCCGCGAAGGCCGAGAAGATGATGGTGGTCGACAGTCCGCTTCCACCGCCGAACATACCCAGGGCGACGATCTGTGCGGTTACGGTGGTACCGATATTCGCACCATAGATGATAGTTGCAGCCTGGACGAGCGAGATGATTCCGGCATTCACGAAACCGATGACCATGACAGTGGTTGCACCGGAGCTCTGGATGGCGGCAGTACCTACTGTACCGATGCCGACACCGAGCAGTTTGCTCTTGCTGGCCTTTGCGAACAGGTTCTTCAGCCTGCGTGAGCTTACGGCCTCAAGGTTCGAACTCATCATCTGGCAAGCGA
The DNA here is from genome assembly GCA_024398125.1 of Bacteroidales bacterium. Classification (GTDB taxonomy): domain Bacteria; phylum Bacteroidota; class Bacteroidia; order Bacteroidales; family UBA932; genus Cryptobacteroides. Next base: position 20,190 of record JAKSJO010000010.1, on the reverse strand, counting down.
TAAGGAAGATACCTATGCCGGCCAGAAGAGTAAGGATTGCGGAAAAAACTGCAGTGCTTGACATATTTTATTTGATGTTGTTGCGTACGGTCTCGAGGAACTGCTTCATGCCAGCCGCGTCCTTTTCGTGGACGATGGTCTTGAGGAGACTGATCCTGTCGATGATATTCTGGAGTTCACCCTCGGTATATGGGTTGAAGAGTACTTCCTGGAGCAGGTAATCATCTTCGCTCATAAGTCCGTTGGCGATTGCCATATGCTTCTTGAAAGTGGTTCCCGGGGCATCCTGATGCTTCATGATCGAACCGAACACGAGAGTCGATGCGAACGGGATAGACAGCGAATATGCAACGACCTCGTCATGGCCGTTGAAGGTATACTCGCACACGTTCAGCTTGAGGCGGTTGAAGATGTCGCGGAAGAATACCATACCCATGTAGTCGGTTCCGCGCACTGTCGTGACAGTGTTTCCGTCGGCCATACGCTCACGCACGGATGGCTCGTTGATGATGATGGCGTTCTCCGTCTGGAGATTGCCAAGGTTCGCGAAGGTCGGGCCGAACATAGGGTGGACGGACACATAGCGCATGCCTGTAGCCTCATAGTACTCCATGAGACCGGTCTTGACTGACGCGATGTCGGAAAGGATACAGGTCTTGGGAAGGTACGGCATGACCTTCTCGAAGGCGCTGACGGTATAGCTGAGGGTGACGCAGTTGATGAGCATTTCAGGCTCGAATGAGCGCACCTCCTCATAGTCGGTGAAACGCTGGGCGTTGTAGATGAAGCGCATGCGGCGCGGATCATTGTCCATCACCGCCACTTCGTGGTCGAAGCTGAGAAGGTCGGTGAAGAACGAGCCCATCTTGCCGGCTCCGAGAATGAGAATCTTCATAAGGAATTATTTCATTATCTCCATCTGGACCCTAACGGACTCCTCGTGGATTGCCTTCATGATCTGGTCTACGAAATCAGGCGAGATGTTGAGCGCCTCAGCCATCTTGTTGCGGTTCTCGAGAAGCTGGTTGTAGCGGCCGCTCTGGAGGACTGTCATGTTATGCTCCTTCTTGTAGGTACCGATTTCGCGGGAGATGCGCATACGCTTCGAGAGCATGGTGAGGAGGTTCTCGTCGATCTCGTCGATCTGCTTGCGGAGGACTGAGATATTCTCGGTGCTCTGCGGTGCGCCGTCACGTACAACGAGCATCTTGAGTGTATATCCGAGCACGTCAGGGGTGAGCTGCTGCTTCGCGTCGCTGAGCGCACAGTCTGGATTGCAGTGACTCTCGATGATGAGACCGTCGAAGCAGAGGTCAAGTGCCTGCTGGGAGAGCGGAGCGACGAGCTCGCGCTTTCCGCCCATGTGGCTGGGATCCGCAATGATGGTGATCTCAGGGAAGCGGCGGCGGAGCTCGATAGGAATGTGCCACAGAGGGGCGTTGCGGTAGAGCTTCGCGTCGTATGAACTGAATCCGCGATGGATTACGCCGATATTGGTGAGACCCGCATTGTAGAGGCGCTGGATGGCACCGATCCACAGCTCGAGGTCAGGATTGACAGGGTTCTTTACGAGAACAGGGATATCGACGCCCTTGAGTGCGTCGGCAAGCTCCTGCATCGCGAATGGATTGGAAACGGTTCTTGCGCCGATCCAGAGGATGTCGATTCCGGCCTTGATGGACTCGAGCACATGAGTCGGGGTTGCTACCTCGGTGGCCACGAGCATGCCGGTCTTCTGCTTAACCTCCTTGAGCCAAGGAAGACCAACAGTTCCGATGCCTTCGAATCCGCCCGGCTTGGTCCTAGGCTTCCAGATTCCAGCTCGGAATATCTTAACACCCTGCTCGGCGAGCTGGGTCGCCGTCTCAAGAACCTGTTCTCTGCTTTCAGCGCTGCAAGGTCCCGAAATGATGATCGGGTTCTCCTTCTCAAGACCTCCAAGTCTGAGCTTGGTTATCTTCATTTCCATATATCGTACTTATTTATTCAGTTTTTCAATTCTCTCCAGAGCCTTTGCAAGTGTTTCTTCGTTGGCACAGAGAGAGATTCTTACATAGTCGTTTCCGTTGCTGCCGAAGATGAATCCCGGAGTCAGGAACACCTTTGCATCATAGAGCACGCGGTCACAGATAGCCTGACCGGAGCTGATGCCGTCATGTGCGACGGATGTATCCTGGACCTTTGCCCAGAGGAACAGTCCGACCTGATCCTCGCGAGGCTCGGTACCTACGGCGCGGAGTATGCGGCGTGCGAGGTCGCGGCGGCGTGAGTACACGTCATTCATACCGTCGAACCACGCCTTGTCAGCCTTGAGAGCCTCTACAGCTGCGAGCTGAAGGCCCTTGAACATACCCGAGTCCATGTTGCTCTTCACGCGGAGTATCCACTCCACGAAACGAGGATTGGAAGCGAGCATTCCGATACGCCAGCCAGGCATGTTGAAGCTCTTGCTCATCGAGTTCATCTCGATGCATATATCCTTCGCACCCGGAACGGCAAGTATGCTGATCGGATGCTCGTTCAGCACGAAGCTGTATGGGTTGTCATGGCAGATTATGATGTCGTGACGCTTTCCGAAGTCCACGAGGGCACGGAAAAGATCCTCGGATCCGTTCGCTCCAGTAGGCATGTTAGGATAGTTGCACCACATGAGCTTGACTGCGTCCAGGTTGATCTCCCCCTTGGCATGACGGGACTCGAGGTCGGCAAGATCAGGCTGCCAGCCATGCTCGGCGTCAAGAGAGTAGGTAATGATATCTGCTCCTACCAGCTTGCTGACCGAACTGTAGGTAGGATAGCCCGGATTAGGGACAAGAACACCGTCTCCCGGGTTCACGAAGGCCATCGAGATATGCATGATGCCTTCCTTGCTGCCCATGAGCGGAAGAACTTCCTTTGCCGGATCAAGTTCCACACCATACCACTTCCCATAGAAGTCTGCAAAACCGGAGCGGAGCTGAGGAAGACCCACGTATGGCTGGTAGCCATGGCTGTCAGCCTTGCGGGCACACTCAGTGAGGGCATCTACGGTTGCTTTGGATGGTGGAAGATCCGGACTGCCGATGCCGAGATTGATTACATCGGCACCTTCTGCGTTCATCGCAGCGATTTCCTTGAGCTTTACCGAGAAGTAATACTCGCTTACGCTGCTTATTCTATCTGCTGGTGCTATCATAGCTTGTTCTCTATCGATTTCTGTCCCTCCATGTACTCACCGAGGATACGGAATTCCTTGGTCAGAGGAACGATTGCGCTGATTGCCTGACGGTAGCGGGTATAATTGTCGAACATCAGGCTTGAATAGAACTGATACTCCCACTCCTTTCCGATGATTGGGAGTGATTGTATCATCGTAAGGTTCATGTCATAGAACGACAGAACCGTAAGTATCTTCGAAAGGCTTCCCGGGGTATGAGGGAGTGTGAAGACGAGCTCGCTCTTGTTTACGTGACCCTCGACATCGCCGCCAGGGCACTGCTCGGCCATTATCTTCTGGGCGACATCCGGATGTGTCACGATAAGGAAGCGTGTGAAGTTGCGCTTGTTTGTCTCGATTCCGTCCGCAAGTACATTCATGCCAAAAAGTTCAGCCGCGTCTGCAGGACAGATGGCAGCATGGTCACGAAGACCGTTCTCCGAGATCCATTTTGCAGCTCCTGCGGTATCATCTTTCTCAACGAGCTTGATGCCTGGAAGCTTCTCAAGATAATCTCCGCACTGCATAAGCGCCATTGGATGGGAATTGACTTCGACTATGTCTTCGAGCTTGACTCCTGGAAGAGCCGCAAGGGCATGCTTGATGCGAAGCTTGTATTCACCGACAACCTTGAGGCCCGCCTCGCGTATGATGCGGTAGTTCTGGAGGAGACTTCCGGCGATGGTGTTCTCGATTGCCATGATGCCGAGTATCTCCGGATCACCGGCAACCAGGCCGGCCAGTTCCTTGAAGGTGTCACAGTCAATCGTCTCGATATCCTTGCCCGCGAAATATTTTTTTGCTGCAACATAATGGTTGCAGCCTTTGATTCCTTGAATCGCTACTTTCATTGCTTGTCTACGGTGTGCAAAAAATACACGTATAATCGGTCAAAGTTAGAAATAAGCGAGGGATTTTCATAATTTTGCAGCCCGATAATTCAATCTGACATTCAACTATGGCAATCAAGCTGGTCATACTCGATTTCGACGGCACTCTCGCCGACACCACAGGAGTTATCCTCCGCACTCAGCAGGGAACTATCAAGGAACTCGGTCTTCCCGCCCGCAGCGACGAGCAGTGCACCGCTCTAATCGGTCTCCCACTCGACGTCACAGTCAAGACTCTCTTCCCCGAAGGAGGCTTCGACCCGGCACTGTACCAGGCGACATACCGCAGACTGTTCAAGGAGAACGAGAAACTTACCCCGGCTCCACTCTACGAAGGAGTGCTCGAGACGCTCAAGGCGCTCAAGGACAGAGGTCTGGTGCTGACCATTGCCAGCAGCCGAAACAAGCCATCGCTACTCGACTACTGCCACAGACTCGGGTTCGAGCCATACATCGGCTACGTACTCGGGGCCGGTGACGTGGAGAAGCCGAAGCCTGAACCTGACCCCGTGCTGAAGACACTCGAAGACCTTGGATTCAGCGGCGACGAGGCTCTGGTCGTAGGAGACACCCCGTTCGACGTCCTCATGGGCGTACGTGCCGGAGCGCATGCCTTCGGAGTCAGCTATGGCAACGGATCGACGGCCGAGATGACCGAAGCCGGCGCCGAAAGGATACTCGACTCATTCAGCGAGCTTCTTGACCTGATCTAGATGGGCACGATCACATACCGCCCCGCAACGATTGACGATGTTGCATTCGTGGCATCGGCCGTCCTTGCCGGTGTGGGATACGAATACTGGGACGGCAAGGCCATGAGCGAGGACATCCCCATCAACTATGAGAGGATGCGCGACATGATCTGCACGGCGGAAGACACGCTTTACAGCTACAGGAACGCCGTGATCGCCGAATGCGACGGCAGGGCTGCCGCCTGCATGATTTCATACAGCGGAGACAGGTATCTTGAGCTCAGGCAGAGCGTCTCGGTCAGGATGGGCTGGGACAGCGTTCCCGAAGAGTTCGGGACAGAAGTGGAGCCTGGCGAGTACTATCTCGACACGCTTGCCGCACACCCTGACTTCCGCGGCCGCGGCATAGGCGCGGATCTTCTCAAGAAGACCGCAGAAGACCACAAGGATGAAAAGCCCTGCCTCATCGTGGAGACTGACCACGACAAGGTCATAAATCTGTACGAGTCACTTGGATTCCAGAAGACAGACATCCGGGTATCCCTTTTCGGGACCGATTACATGAAGATGTATTACAGGCCGGACGGTCTGGAATGAGGTCCTAGCGACCAGAGACCCCATTGAGATATTCACCGAATATCCTTGCCGCAGAGATGATCTGCTTCACGCACGGTCTCGTGCGATAGTATTCCTCGGTTCTTTCACTCGCGACATACGAAAGAGGAGCGTCTTTCTTGAGTTTCAGCAGTTCCATGCAGGAAATGGATCCGTGTTCGTTCTCGAACGCGGCGGAAAGATCCTGCACGACCTTGTAGCAGGCCGACTTGCCTTCATTGTCCCCAGGAGTCACGCTGCCGCACTGGAGGCCTGCGAGCACAGCCAGTCCGCACACCGCACCGCAAGTGAGCCTCATGCGTCCGATGCCGGCACCAAGACCGGCACTGAACTTCAAGGCCTGTTCCTCGGTATATCCGAAGATATCGGCATACGCAGCCACGACACTCTGGGAGCAATTGAACCCCTTCATGAACAGCTGCTCCGCGCGGGCCATCCTCTCCCCTACGTCAACCATGGCTACTCCTTTCCTGCGATTTCCTTGTACCACTTCTGGAGGACATAAAACGCAGGCTTGCGCTGTCCCTTGTCAGAAATGAGGCCCTTGCGGTTGAAGTCATCCTGGATGTCCGCAAGATGGCGGCGAGGCGAACGGAAGTCCTTGAGGATCCAAGGAGCGACACCTGAAAGGCCAGGGATACGCTTCAGCATGGCCACATGATGCTCATAGAGAGCCGTCTGGTACTCCTCGGTGAAGCGTTCCTTCTCGCTGCCGTGATAGCCATAGACACCGCCACCGCCGCACTCGGTTATAAGCACAGGCTTGTCGATGTCGAAACTCCAGTCCACACGGTCGCACTTCTCCCAGTCGCCGTCATACCAGCCGACATACTCGTTGAAGCTCAGCACGTCCAGAACCTTGCCGAGAGGGTCGTTGATGGTCAGTTTTCCAGGTACAGGCTCATCCTTCTCCATAGCCGCACCGACAAGTCGCGAAGCGTCAAGCTCGCGGGCCTTGTTGACCAGTCTGGTAAGGAATTCATTGCGAGGCTCACTTCGCGGTGTCTCGTTGGCAACGGACCAGATGATGATGTTTGCACGGTTGATGTCGCGGCCGATCATGTCGCTGAGCTGCGCCTCGGCATTTGCATACGTATCAGGATTGTTCCAGTGGATTGTCCAGTAAACAGGGATCTCACTCCATACCATGAGGCCCATGCGCTCAGCCTCGCGTACCATCTCCTCGTTGTGAGGATAGTGGGCGAGACGGACGAAGTTGCAGCCAAGTTCCTTTGCCCACGAGAGCAGTGTGTGGGCATGCTCGCGGGACCATGCACGGCCACTGTCAAACGCAGTCTCCTCATGGATGCAGATACCTCTGAGGAATACCTCCTTGCCGTTGAGAAGCATCTTGTTGCCCTTTGTCTCGATGGTACGGAAACCTATCTCGTCCTTTATGGTCTCTTCACCGGAAGTAATGGTCACGGCATAGAGCTTAGGATTCTCAGGGCTCCAGAGTTCAGGAGCGGCCTTAAGCTCGAATGCGACCTTGCCGTTTGCGTCGGCTGCGGCGCTTCGCTTGATCTTCAGCTCAGGAATCTCGACGGTCACCTCGCGTCCGGCTGCCTGGGCACCGTCAAGCGACACCTTGAACTCGATCTTCTTGGTATCCTTGCCCTTGAGACCGATTGCGTGTGACTTGATGAAGGTTGAAGGAGTCTCGACGAGCGACACCGGACGGGTGATACCTCCGAAGTTCCACCAGTCGGAATTGACAGTCGGAACACCTTCCGGATGACGCTTGTTGTCGACCTTGACAACTATGCTGTTTTCTCCCTTTTTTACAACATCGGTAATCTCGAAACAGAACGGAGTGAATCCACCGATATGCTGGCCGACGCGCTTTCCATTGACCCAGACGATGGTCTCATAGTTGGCTGCACCGAAATGTGCGAAGAGACGCCTGCCTTCAGCCAGGTCGTAATCGAAACGCTTGCGATACCAGACTGTTCCCTCATAGTAGTAGAGTCTGTCCGACTGGGTGTTCCAGTCTCCCGGAACGGCAAGCTGGCTGGCGGTTGCAAAGTCATACTCCTGGAGACGCGTATGGTCGACATAACTGCGGTCCTGGGCATATCCGCCATCGGTTGGATTGAGTCTGTAGTCGTAGTATCCGTTCTCGAACGGATCGACGATGTTGCGCCACATTCCGTCAAGAGAGGTCACGTTTTCGCGACCGTTGACGCTATATATGTCAACCTTCCTGCTGTTCTGGGCAGGAAGGTTGAAAATACTTGCAAGCAAAGCTGCGGCGAGGCTTATGATAAGCTTCTTCATATGTGTAGTTTATTGCTTCTTTACAAGACGAACTGAATAGATTCCGCCGACGGTGTCCCTAGGACCTGCCGACTCGAACTTCACGGTGATGATGTCCTTGCCCTCGAGCAATGCCGCAGGGATAGGATACTCGACATTGAAGAACGCGCTGCGGTTCCACTTGGCTGCTATGTTCTCGGCAGCGATCTCGGTGCCGTCAACAAGGATCTTGAAGCTGCGGTTTCCGCTCTCTGCGCCCCAGTAGCGGAGCATGAGTGCGAGTTCGGTCTCGCCCTTGTTCTCAAGCTCGTAGCTGAACCAGCTGCCCATTGCCTGGCGGTATGCCTCACCCTGGTTGTTACCCTTTGATGAGCGTCCGACCTGCATTCTGTGGTCGATCTCCGGCTGCTGCTCACCGGTCTGGACTGCGTCGATTGTGCGTGCATCGAGCGCCATGCGCTCAGCCTCGCGGGTCTTTGCCTCGTTGACCTTTGCATCATAGCCCTTCTCGTCGAGACAGAGATAGTAGATAGAGTAGCGGCTGTCGTGGATGCCGTAGAAAGGCTCAAGCTCAGCGTCTGCAAAATCGCCCTTGAAGAGGCCTGGAACCTTGAAATGGAAAGGCTTTCCACTTACAGGAACTGCGTTCTGGAGCTTAGCAAGGATCTCGCTGTCGGAAGCAACGATGACCGGTGCGTCATCGAAAGCAGACTGGAGAGGACCGTGAGCGATGTGTGCCCAGCGGCCGTCATCAGATACGAGACCATCCATGTCGCGCTGGTTTGTCTTTACACCGAAAAGGATAGGTCCGCGCTTGATTGCGATATAGTCAGGGACATTCTCAAGTCTCTCGATTCTGGTTGTCATAGGGAGTGCGACAGAAACGACGTCGCCCTTCTTCCACTTGCGGGAAACGCACACATAGCCGTTTTCTGCAACTTCGACAGGCCATGCCTCGCCGTTGACGCTCACTGTCATGCCCTCGGTCCATTCAGGACAGCGGATGAGCAGATTCAGCTTTGCAGCCTTCTTCGATGTAACGGTAAGGGTGGTTCCTTCCTCGCTTGGGAAGCCTGTTTCCTGGCGGAGAGAGAAAGACTTCTCCTTCCAGTTCAGCTCGGATGCGATGAACAGGTTGACGTAAAGGTCATCGCCCTCGTGGGTGTAGATGAACTCACCGTACTTTCCGTGATTCTCCATACCGGTTCCTACGCAGCACCACATACCGCTGTTCGGCTGTGAATAAACCCTGTAGTGCGATGGACGGGCAGGTGTGAAGTACACGTAACCTCCATGCTGAGGATGCTGGGTAGAAAGGATATGGTTATAGAGAGCATTCTCGTAATAGTCGGCATATACTGCATCAGGCTTGATACGGAAAAGATTCTCGGTAAGCTTGAGCATGTTGTTGGTATTGCAGGACTCAGGTCCCTCGCGCTCCTCCATGTAGCTCTCGTAATCGGTCACTGCAGGGAAATGCTCGCGGCGGGAGTTTCCTCCGAATGCCACCGAACGATGGTCTGCGACACTCTCCCAGAAGAAATCCGAAGCGTTGAAATAGTCCTTGTCGTTTGCGAGCTCGGCATAGCGGGCATAACCGACAATCTTTGGCACCTGGGTGTTTGCATGACGGTTGTCGAGGTTGTCGACACCTGCCAGCATGCTGTCGAAGATTTCGTGATGGGTCAGCTTGCGTGCTGCCTCGAGATACTTGCGGTCACCGGTGATTGCATAGGCATCGGCATACATCTCATTGAGACCTCCATGTTCCTGCGAGAGCATGTTCTCGAACAGCTCGTCGGTAAAGCCGCCGAAGATGCCGATACCCCAGTCACAGAGCTTGAGGAACATATCCTTTGCAAGCTCGGATCCTGCGTACATGTATGCATCGCGGAGACCGGCATAGATCTTATGAAGGTTATACCATGGAACCCACATAGAGTGCATGCGTCTCAGGTCACCGCTCTTCACCTCAGGCCAGAGCTCGGCACTGTTCGGAACACCTCCGAGATAGCCGTCGCCGTTCGCGTCCTGGCAACGCTTTAGCTCGGAAAGCATGTAGTTGAGGCGGTCAAGGCATTCCTTGTTGCCCGTAGCGGCATAATGGATTGCCAATGCTGATACATAATGACCTCCGATATGGCCATCCAGGCCTTCCCAGTTAGGGAATGCCTCCGCCTTAGGCTCAAGGCCGGCCTGCTTGAGGAACGGCTGGAGAAGACGGTCCATGTCATACTCGAGAAGAACCTCTACATTGAGGTCCTGCGCATGCTTGAACGGACCCTCAAGAAGAGTGACATCTCCGAGATTAAACTGCTGTGGATAAAGCTTCTCCTGAGCACCAAGGCTCAGTGAGGCTGCGGCCATCGCCGCGATTGCAATCAGGTTACGGTATTTCATAATTCTTTCTTTTTCGTGTTTATCTGCCGGCTGGCTTGCTTTCTGGTGCGGGGACGTGGCCAGGGCCGGCCGAATCGCCTACGATAGGGGCATTGCCCGGACGGAACATCCTTCTGACCTCGACGATAGGTCTGAGATTCTCGTCATGCACAGGCATACCGTTGCGGAGTGAACGTACAGACCTGTTCTCAAGAGAGTCGATAGGAACTGTGAATGGACGCACGTTCGATGGAAGTTCGCGGCCGGAGAACTTCTGGAAGTAGCCTACACAAGCGTCTCTCCACCACTCTGCGTCGTTATGCTGGATGGTGAGCTTTGTCTTCACCTCCTCGTAGATGGCATCGCTTACGTATGGCTTGAGAGTCTCCCATGTCTTCTGGAAACCCTCTACCTGAGAGATACCGGTGTCATAGTGCTCGCAGAGCTCCACCCACATGGTCTTGCCCGACTTGAGCTTGTAGTCCCATGGAACGTGGTGGAACCAGAGGATGAGTTCCTCAGGACAGGTCTCGATATTCTCGTACTTTGATGCGAGAGGCTCGAAATACTGCTGGGTGTTCTTTGAACCGGTAAGGGTGCGGTCGAAGCCGATTCCTTCTGCGTCTGCCTTGTGATAGTATGCAGGGGACCAGTCAGGACGTGAAGAACGCTCCCATGGGCCCGGACCGTAATGCGAGCCACCGAACAGATGGTGAAGGCCGAGAGGCATCTCGTAGTTCACGACAGCCTCGCGGGATTCCATCATGATGTTCTTTACCGGCTTGATGAACTTGGTCTCGAATGCCTTTGCAGACATTCCCTGAGGGGTCTTGAAGGTCTGGCGGATCCACTCGTCAGCGATTTCCTCTGCGCCGAGTTCAGGATTCCATGCGAGACGTCCGTACATATACCAGTTCGACTGAGCGAAGATATAGCCGCAGAAGTTAGGGTCCTGGCCGGTGTTTGCGACACCTGCGATGCCCTTGATCATCTTTGCCACTGTAGAGCCCTCGCCGTCACGGTAGGTATCTGTATCGAGGCACTCCTCGTAGGTGGTTCCGTGATATGCGAGATGGTTGCTGAAGCCGAGATACTCCTGGGTGATCTGGAACTCCATCATGAGGTTGGTCTTAGGCATGCGGGCGAAGAGAGGGTTGAAAGGCTCTCTAGGCTGGAAATCGACAGGGCCGTTCTTGATCTGGATGATGACGTTGTCAAGGAACTGTCCGTCAAGAGACTCGAACTCCTCGACTGCGGTATTGGCGCGGTCCGGATTGGTTGCCTGGTATACAAAGGCTCTCCACATCACGATACCGCCGTGAGGGCCGACTGCCTCTGCGAGCATGTTCGCGCCGTCCGCATGGGTGCGGCCATGATCCTGAGGGCCTTCCTGGCCTTCCGAATTAGCCTTCACGAGGAAACCGCCGAAGTCTGGGATGGCAGCGTAGATCTCGTCAGCCTTGTCCTTCCACCACTGGCGTACTGAAGGATCGAGAGGGTCGCCTGTCTTGACGCCACTGAGCGCGATAGGGCTGGTCCACTTGATGGAAACATATGTCCTGATGCCGTACTGGCGGAGAATGTCGGCGATCTTGGCAATTCTTGCGATGTGCTCAGAGTCGAGGACGACAGGGTTAGAGTTCACGTTGTTGAGCACTGAGCCGTTGATGCCGACTGAAGCGCAGAGCTGGCCATACTTGTGGATGCGCTCGACAGGAATGTCGGCAGATGTCCACTCCCACATCGAAGGGCCTGCATAGCCTCTCTCGACAGAGTCGTCCATGTTGTCCCAGTGGTTGAGGAGTCTGTACTCGTAGGCTGGTTTCTCGCGGAGATCGATGCCCTGGCCGGCCTGGCCAAGCACCTCGGCGCGCTGGAGGGCATATACGCCGTACATGACGGCTGCATCGGATCCTCCTTCGACGATGCGCTTTCCGGATGCATCGTAGACATGGTATTCCTCCTTCTCAAGTCCAGGGTTGACTGCCGTCTCGACCGAGCCGAGGACTTCTTCGTACGAGCGCGAGTTTGCGAACCAGAGTTCGGTTCCATCCTGCGCCTGCGGAACAGGTTTGCTGCATGAGGCTGCAAGGAAGAGAGCAGCCATTGAAGCGATAGCGAAAAGACTCCTTTTCATCGTAAAATATCGGTTAATCGGTTATTAGGATTCGTAAATGTAAACAATTTTCCGCAGATTGCGAAATTATGGTTACCTTTGTTTGTTTACAAACAAGAACGGCAAGGCCTCCGTTTATACGAGGCACTTAGCAGATAATCCCCAAACGATGAAAAAGAACATTCTTATCATGGCGATCTGCCTGCTCGGCAGCGCAAGTCTCTCTGCGGAGAGCATCAAGGTCGACTCCTTCCGCCACGCCGGACCGTATCCGGTGATGAAGCCTTACATGGTCGACGAAGTGAACGTGAACTCGAAGGCATTCGACGGCAAGTCGGTGCTCGAGTCTCAGCTTTCAAAGGAAGGCCTCAAGCAGGGAAACACCGTTTCTGGCAACGCACTTCCCCAGACAGATGCAGACTACGCCCTCAGCTGGGCGGCATTCACTTTCCAGAACAGCGGCTATGCCACCGCGACCCTCAAGGTCGAGGGTCTCAGCGACTATAAGGTTTTCGTTGACGGCAAGCCTGCCGCAGGACAGCTCAAGCTCGACCCTGCGACCCACGAGGTTGAGATCAAGTATCTCTCAAAGGCCGGCAGAAAGGAAAGCCTCAACGTGACTCTCGAGACTTCCGACGAAGGAAAGATCTCGCTCTGCGAGGGCGGCAAGCACCTCTACGGCATGAAGGACGTACTCCTCGGAACCCGTTTCGCAGGCGTGGAGGTATCCCCTGACGGAAAGTACATGATCGTATCATACACCACAACCTTCGAGGGCGGAAGAACCAGCTCGGCAAGCAAGATCAAGGAGATCGCCACCGGAAAGGTCGTATCACAGAGACCCGAGAGAGCTTCATGGATGCCTAAGTCGAACAAGTACTGGTACTCACGCAGAGGTGTCGAGGGCACCGACCTCATGGTCGTGGATCCTGCCACCGGCGCAGAGGAAGTTCTTGCAGCCAACGTTCCTGACGGCCGCTTCCAGATCGCTCCAAGCGAGGATTTCCTCATCTACACATTCAGCGAGGACGGCCCTGCCGAGAAGCCTGAGATCTACCAGATCCTCACACCGGACGACCGCCAGCCAGGCTGGAGAAGCCGTTCATACTCCGCAAAGTATGACCTCAAGACAGGCGTCATGCAGCGTCTCACCTACGGCTACCACGACGCATACATCTCAGATGTCACCGCTGACGGCAAGACGGCCCTTCTCCGCGTCAGCAAGGAGCGCCTCACAGCACGTCCTACCACTGTAGGCTCGCTCTACCTCCTCAACCTCGAGACCCTCACGGCAGAGACCCTCGTAGAGGAAGACGGATTCATGAGCCGCGCAATGTTCTCACCTGACGGCAAGCAGATTCTTCTCAGCGGCTCGCCTGAGGCATTCAACCGCGTCGGCATGAACGTAAAGCCTGGCCAGACCCCAAGCCTTACCGAGACTGAGCTCTACCTCATGGACCTCTCAAGCAAGAAGATCAGCCCTCTGACCAAGAACTTCGACCCTAATGTCCAGTCAGTGGTATGGAGCAAGGCAGACGGCCAGATCTACTTCACCGCAGAGAACCGCGACTACTACAGCCTGTACAAGATGAATCCAAAGAACGGCAAGATCGAGCAGCTCGACACCAAGGAGGACCTCGTGAACCGTTTCTCACTCGCTGCCAATGCTCCGGTAATGGCATACTACGGCCAGGGAGCAATGAACTCAGACCGCCTCTACACCGTTGACCTCAAGTCAAAGAAGACCACCCTCAGCGAGGACCTCAGCGCTGAAATCCTCAAGGACGTCGTTCTCGGCGAGTGCCATGAGTGGAATTTCAAGAACTCGAAGGGCGAGACCGTCTATGGCCGCTACTACCTTCCACCTCACTTCGACGCTTCGAAGAAGTACCCTATGATCGTCAACTACTACGGCGGATGCAGCCCTACCAGCCGCAACTTCGAGAGCCGCTATCCACACCACGCATACGCTGCGCTCGGCTATGTCGTATACATCGTCGCAGTTCCTAGCGGTGCTACAGGAAACGGCCAGGAATGGTCGGCAAGACATGTCAACACAGCCGGCCAGGGTCCTGCAGAGGACATCATCGAGGGTGCTCAGCAGTTCTGCAAGGAGCACTCGTTCGTAAACGAGAAGAAGGTCGGCATCATCGGCGCGTCATACGGCGGATTCATGTCACAGTACATCCCTACCCTCACCGACTTCTTCGCAACCGCAATCTCGCACGCAGGTATCAGCGACCACACCAGCTACTGGGGATTCGGCTACTGGGGATACTCATACAGCGAGACCTCGATGGCGAACAGCTATCCTTGGACACGCAAGGACCTCTATGTCGACCAGAGCCCGCTCTACCGTGCCGACAAGATCAACACCCCTATCCTGTTCGTACACGGCGACGCCGACACCAACGTTCCTGTCAACGAGTCGATCCAGATGTTCACAGCCCTCAAGCTCCTCGGAAAGGAGACTGCATTCGTGGCAGTGAAGGACCAGAACCACCATATCCTCGAGTACAACAAGCGCCTCGAGTGGCAGAACACCATCTGGGCATGGTTTGCAAAGTATCTCCAGGACGATCCTACCTGGTGGAATGCACTCTACCCGGAGAAGAGCCTCTAATCTATGTCAGAAACTCTAATCAAGCTGTCCGGAGCCGTGGTTTCGAACCCGCTCAGAAGGATGGCTGCACCGATAGACTTTGAACTTTGCGAGGGCGAGCATATCGCCCTCGTAGGTTTGAACGGCAGCGGCAAGAGCACGCTCGCAGGACTCATCGCAGGAGGATGGTATCTACGCGAGGGAACAATGGAGAACCGTTTCAGAAAAAGCGGCTACCACTCTATCAAGACCATCAGCTTCAACGGAGCATACAGCACTACCGAGGTCCCATACTACCATCAGCAGCGCTGGCAGGCTTTCGAGCGCGATGCCGCTCCGCATGTCCGCGAGCTGCTGGAGAAGACCATACCGGGAGAGCCCGCACGCGACCCTGCATACTGCAGCGAGCTCTACGAGCTTCTCGGCATAGCACCTCTTCTCGAAAAGCCTATAATCACCCTGTCCAGCGGAGAGCTCCGCCGCTATCATTTCTGCAAGGCGCTCATGGACAGGCCGCAGATGCTGATCCTCGAGAATCCGTTCATGGGACTGGACCCAGGCACACGCGACCTCATCAACGAAATGATGGAAATCACATCCGCGAAGCTTGGCGTATGCTATCTCATGACCGCGACATCCCTGGCCGACCTGCCGAAGGTGATTTCGCACGTTTATTTCCTCGAGGAGATGAAGGTGTCGCGCAAGTACTGCCGCGAAGAAGCTTTCACTGCTCCTGAGGCCGCAAGGCTGGAAGGTACAGCCTCCGAGAAGCCATGCATCCCCGGCACGACTGACGCCAACCCGCCATACGACAATGTCGCTGAACTTAAGAATATCCATGTGGCATACGGCGAGCGTGTCATTTTCAAGTCGCTGGACTGGATTGTCCGCAAGGGCGACGCATGGCGAGTGTTCGGCAGGAACGGCAGCGGAAAGAGTACTCTTCTAAGTCTGGTCTGCGCCGACAACCCAAGCGCATACTCTATGGACATAACCCTGTTCGACCGCAAGCGCGGCACGGGCGAGAGCATCTGGGACATCAAGAAACGCATCGGATATCTGTCTTCGGAGATGCACAGCTCGATCAATGTCCGCAGCAGCGCGCTGGCAATGGTCGCATCCGGACTGAAGGACACCATAGGCGAGGTCTACAGGGTGCCTGAGGACAGCCGCGAGATATGCATGACCTGGATGAGGGCGTTCGGGGCTGAAAACCTTGCCGAGCGCAACTACATGACCCTGTCCAGCGGAGAACAGAGATTAATTCTCCTTATCCGAGCCTTCGTCAAGGATCCCGAGCTGCTGGTTCTGGATGAGCCTTTCCAGGGGCTGGACCGCAAAGCAATCGTCCGCGCCAAGGGCATCATCGAGGATTTCTGCTCACGTCCGGGCAAGACCCTGCTCTTCGTGACGCATTTCAACGACACACTCCCGTCCATCATAGACAAGACAATGGACCTCAACACAATCAACGACTGACAATTCACACATCAATCAATATGAAAAAAACAGTATTTATGATCGCTGCACTTGCAGCAGCCCTCGTTGCAGTTTCAAGCTGCAAGAGCGAGAAGCCTGCTCAGATGCACATCGACTATGAGGAGTACACCCTCGACAACGGCCTCAAAGTCATCCTCCACGAGGACCACAGTGACCCTATCGTCGCACAGGCAATTGCATTCCACGTCGGAAGCGCACGCGAGAAGGAAGGCAAGACCGGTTTCGCACACTTCTTCGAGCACATGCTTTTTCAGCGCTCTGAGAACCTCCCACGCAACGCCTTCTTCAACAAGATCGCCGACATGGGCGGTACCTTCAACGGCGGCACCTCCAACGACTACACCGTTTACTACGAGTGTGTACCTCGCAATGCCCTCGAGAAGATTCTCTGGATGGAGTCTGACCGTATGGGCTACTTCATCAACACCGTTACCCAGAGCGGTCTCGAGCGCGAGATCGATGTAATCTGCAACGAGAAGCGCCAGACCGAGGTAAACAACGCCTACGGTATGATGGATGACGTAATGTGCAAGAACTTCTTCCCTAAGAGACACCCTTACAGCTGGACCGTCATCGGTGAGTTCGAGGACATCAAGTCAGCCACCATCGAGGATGTAAAGGAGTTCTACGGTACCTACTATGTGCCTTCAAACGCGACCCTCTGTATCGCCGGTGACTTCGACATCGCCGAGGCAAAGGCCCTCATCGACAAGTATTTCGCCGAGATCCCAAGCCATCCTGTAGAGAAGCCTGCAGTATGGGACGTCACCCTCGACGAGACCAAGGTTCTCTACTATGAGGATCAGTTTGCAAGCATGCCAGGCGTAGAGATCGCTTACTCAGCTGTAGCTTCAGGTCACAAGGATGAGGCAGCTCTCGACGCATTCTGCAGCCTCTTCGGCCGCGGCAAGAACTCTCCTCTCTACAAGAACATCGTTGAGACCAAGCTCGCGCCAAGCGCAAGCGCATACAACTACACCCGCGAAAGCGCCGGCATGATTGAAATCAGCGCAACCGCATATCCAGGCGTCGACATCGATGATGTCATGGCTGCTATCGAGAAGGCAAAGGCTGACTTCGAGGCAAACGGTGTTGACGAGGAAGAACTCGCAACCCTCAAGGCTGAGAACGAGACTTCAGCATACCGCCAGCTTTCAAGCGTACTCGGAAAGGCTCAGATGCTCGCACGCAATAAGGAATTCACCGGCAAGGCTGACAAGTTCATCGAGGACATCGCTGACTTCAACGCCGTTACCGCAGAGGACGTGATCAGAGTCTACAACAAGTATGTCAAGGACGCCAACTATATCGCAGTGGTTGCCGTTCCACAGGGTCAGGTTGAGCTTTCAGTAGAGGGCAGCCAGCTTGCAAACCTCACCATGGAGGATCAGAGCAAGCAGACCATGAAGAGCGCAGCAGGAGCTGTCATCGACGATGACTACGAGCGCACTCCATCGAAGATCGACCGCAGCGTCGAGCCTGACTACATGGCCAACACTCCACAGACCAACATCCCTACCATTTGGAGAACAACTCTCGCAAACGGAATCAAGGTTGCCGGAATCACCCAGAACGAGATTCCTATGGTAACCCTCAACATCAGCATCGATGGCGGTTCACTTCTTGACCCAGCCGGCAAGAACGGTACCTCTTCTATCAATGCAAGCATGATGAACGAGGGAACCTCAGCTCACACAGCCGTAGAGCTCGAGCAGGCACTCAAGAAGCTCGGTGCAAGCGCCCGCATCAGCAGCGGCACCAAGAACACAACCATCAGCGTAAGCTCGCTCTCAAAGAACCTCCCTGCAGTAATGGAGATCGTCAACGAGATGATCACCATGCCTAAGTTCGACGAGGAGGCATTCGACCGTGCCACAAAGAATGCAAAGTCAAACATCTCAAGAGCAAAGACCAGCATCACCACCATCGGTCAGAGAGCTGCCATGAAGCTCTGGCTCGGCGAGAGCATCTATACTGCTTTCCCTACCGAAGCTGACATCGACGCAATCACTATGGACGACGTGAAGGCTTATTACAAGACCCTCACTCCAAAGAACACCAGCATCGACGTTGCAGGTGACATCGACCTCAACACTCTCAAGCAGACTCTCGCAGCTCTCGAGGGATGGCAGGGCGAGGATGTAGCCGTTCCAGCTGCCACCGTCGGCGAGCATGCAGCTGCCGGCACCTACTTCATCGACTTCCCTGGCTCAAAGCAGTCATACATCTACATCATCGGACCTGGTATGACCATCGACAATGCCGACTATCACAAGCTTGACATCGTCAACGAAAAGCTCGGCCGCGGTTCAGCCGGCCGTCTCTTCGAGGTTCTCCGTCTCCAGAGAGGCTACACCTACGGTGCAAGCTCATCATTCTCGGCAACTCTCGACTACGGTGTCTTCTCGGCAGCCTCAAGCGTACAGGGCAGCTCAACCAAGGAGTCTCTCGCCCTCTTCAAGGAGATCTTCAAGACCTTCGGTCCAGAGTTCACCCAGGAGAAGCTTGACGGCGTCAAGGCTTCAATGCTCAGAGCCAACGCATCGAAGTTCGAGACCACTTCCAGCCTCGTAAGCCTGCTCAGCAGCATCAGAAACTACAAGCTCAGCGATGACTACATCACCAAGGAGGAGGCCGTTGTAAAGGCATTCACCATTGATGAATTCAAGGCTCTCTCCGAGAAGTATCTCAATGTTGACAACATGATCATCGTTGTTGTAGGTGACGCTGCCACCCAGCTCAAGAACGTCCCTGGCGCAAAGGTGCTCAAGAACGAATAATTCCCATGGAGGTTACCCTTCAGAACAATCTTATTCAAGCCAGGATCTCATCCCATGGCGCCGAAATGACTTCGCTCATCAACCTCGAGAGCGGACGCCAGATGCTCTGGAACGCAGATCCTGAATATTGGAAACGTCACTCACCCGTACTCTTCCCCATCGTGGGAAGCGTATGGGAGGGTGTATATCGCGAGTGCGGCAAGGAGTTCAGGCTCGGTCAGCACGGTTTCGCACGCGACATGGAGTTCAACCTCCTGTCTAAGGACGACCAGTCGGCATTCTTCGAACTCACATCTTCCGAGGAGAGTCATAAGCTCTACCCTTACGACTTCCGTCTGGTGATCGGATATGAGCTTTCCGGCAAGACCGTCAAGGTAGTATGGAAGGTCATCAATCCAAGCGATGGCGAGATTCATTTCCAGATCGGCGCCCATCCTGCATTCCTGCTTCGTAACGAAGACATGACTGCCGGTGGAGCCTTCCGTCTCAAGCTTGACGGCAAGCCTGTAGGCAGGATCGACAGGTCGGTACTTGGAGAAAAAGGATGTCTTACCGAAGGCAAGAATGTCATGGAAATCAGCGACGGACGCATTGACATACGCCCCGACACTTTCAACCATGACGCCCTGGTGATCGAGAACTCCCAGGCTGACGAAGTCGAACTTCTGGACCCCAAGGGCAACGCGTACCTGAGCGTCCGCTTTGCAGCTCCTCTGTTCGGCCTCTGGGCCCCTCGCAAGGACATGCTGTCGCCATTCGTATGCATCGAGCCATGGTATGGCCGCTGCGACCGCGTCCGCTACTCCGGCGAGTACAAGGACAAAGACTGGATGCAGCACCTCCCTGCCGGCGACACCTTCGCCGTTTCCTACGACATCGCAATCCTCTAGTGGATCAAGGGTCAGCCCACTTGCACCAGCCAAAGAACAATCCCGGTCCTCAACGAGCGTTGGCGACCGGGATTATTATATGCTTTACATCAAAAGCCAAGAATCTTCAACATATGGATTATTAGGCAATTATACTGCTGATGTATAAATAATTAGTCTTGAATTCGACGTAAAAACATTTATGAAAGGTAAAAAACATATCTTTCTAAAAACGTAACCGAAAGTTTTTCCGTTTTTTACCAAAAGATATGTTTACTTGTCTGACCTTGCGGCC
>JAKSJO010000001.1 GCA_024398125.1 Bacteroidales bacterium | reverse complement strand
GTCACCAACCGTCTCAAGGGCGCATTCCACTCTTCAGACCTCTGGTTCGTATTCAAGTCACTCAAGAACTGCTGGCGTCCTTGGACCCAGGGCGACTGGGATCTCTCAGAGGAGATGATCACTGCATGGTCAAACTTCGCAAAGTACGGCGACCCTAACGGTCCTGACGGTGGCGAATGGACTCCATATACAAGTGCTACTCCTTCATTCCGCGTGTTCTGCCTCGACGAGAACGATGCAAGAGCATCCTACACCGGCGAGCCAAAGCAGAGAGACTAAACATAGTCACATAAATAGAAAAAGCCTTCCAGGTTACTCTGGAAGGCTTTTTCTATTTATTATCCAAGGCGTCCTTGAGGCCTTCGAGCCAAGCCTGAAGACCATTCATCCAAGCCTTTCTGTAGATGAACTCCCTGTCGGTCCAACCATGACCGCCTGACGGGATGATGTTCATCGCCGAATACCTGACGCCATTTGCAAGGAGGGCATTGTAGTACTCGATTGCATTCCTTACAGGAACGAGATTGTCATCGGTCGCGTGCATGATGTATGCTGGCGGGGTGTCCGGAGTGACACATTTCTCGTTGCTGTACGCATCGATGAGTTCCTTGGAAGCATTTCTTCCAAGAAGATTGACCTGGGTTCCCCTATGGGTAAAGCTGCTGTCAAGTGTCACTACAGGATAGAACAGGATTGTGAAGTCAGGACGGTTGACAGCATTGGTATAATGTGTCGACGCCATGGCTGAAAGATGGCCGCCGGCCGAGTTGCCCTGTACACCGAGATACTTGAAACCATACTTGTCGGCATTGCTGCGCATGATGCGCATCGCCTCCTGGATATCATCGAGAGGAACTTCCTTATGTCCGTTTGGAAGTCTGTACTTGAGAACTGCATATGTGATGCCCATGCTTTTGTACCACTCGGCGAGGGAGAAACCTTCGGTCTTGTCCCAAACGTCATGGTAGCCGCCGCCAGGGGTTGAAATGATTGCGAGTCCACATGGGTTTTCAGGAATCCATATTGAGAGTGTAGGCTCAGTCACATTGGTCACGTGATCGCCATAATCATACTCGGCTTCAGTGATTCCGTTTGAAGTAGGAGCCCCGTTGGGCCACAGCTTGATCACGAGGTCAGGAGTCGGATAGACTGCAGCCTGAGCGCTCATTGTCACGCAGAATGCCAGTGCAGCAAAGATTGAAAATACAGTTTTTTTCATGTTTCAGTGTTGTTTTGGCGAAATATATAAATGTTTTGTATGAATTATAAAACCTAAACGGTTTTTTTCACGTAAATTTGAATGATTGCACGCAACACGCAACCACGAATACACCATAATAACCAATAATCATGAACAAGCATTTTTCTTCTGGCTCTATGCTGAAGATCGCAGCTGCTGCGCTTGCGCTCAGCCTCTCTTTCTCCAACACGGCCGACGCCCAGAACTTCATGGACGTAACCAAACCGGTTCTCGAAGACTACTTCGCCCCTGCGACTGCTGCTCCTGCAAGCCCTGACGCAAAGGGATTCATCCTCAGATGGGCTCTTCTGGAGCCGCTTCCAAGACCGGAAATCAGAACAAACGCAATCTTCACCGACACCTACCTCAAGGATGCATTCTCGCAGGTTTGGACCGACGCTCTCAGCGCAGCTCCGAAGGACGGCAAGAAGATCAAGCTCGGCAAGAAGGAATTCACAATGTGGCATTTCTTTGACAGCAAGCGCTACAACGTGAAGCTCTACCGCTTCGCGACAGGCCTTGGCCTCCACCCTACCGAGGCACTTTTCCTTGCTACCACGGTGATCAATGTCCCTGAGGATATGACCGTAAGGCTCGCCGTCGGCTCTAACTCAGCATCACAGTGGTGGTTGAACGGTGAGGAAGTCCTCCTTCTCTCCGGCGACCGCCGTATGGTAGTAGACGACTGTGTATCCAAGAAGATCACCCTCAAGGCTGGAGCAAACGTTCTCCGCGGCGCCGTCATCAACGGACCTGGCATGAGCGACTTCTGCGTCCGCTTCCTCGACCTTGACGGAAAGCCTGTAAAGAACATCACCATCACCAACAACTAATGATTGCAGCCATGAGAAACATCAACATATTCGCAGCGGTAAGCATTCTTCTCTGCTGCATCGGCATCACAGCAAAGGCTCAGGTCGGAAACGTATATATCCACGACCCATCCACCATCGTAAAATGTGACGGAAAGTATTATACCTTCGGTACAGGATCAGGCGGCCTCATCTCAGAGGATGGCTGGACCTGGACAGACGGCGCAGTCAGAACCGGCGGCGGCGTTGCACCTGACGTAATCAAGATCGGCGACAGATATCTCGTCGGCTACAGTTCAAACTATCCTGGAACTAGAGGATACACCAAGGGTGACGTAATCACCGTCTGGACCAAGACCCTTGATCCAAACTCTCCTGATTTCGGATATTCAGAGCAGAACCTTGTCGCATGGGCAGGAGCTGACGACGACTGCTGGGCAATCGACCAGGCTTTCCTTCTCGACCCTACCACCGGACGTCTCTGGATGTCATACGGAACCTATTTCGGAGCGATCCGCATCGTAGAGCTTGACCCTAAGACCGGAACCAGAATGCCTGGCAACGAGCCTGTGGACATCGCCATCGACTGTGAGGCAACCGCACTCATGTACCACAACGGCTGGTACTACCTTCTCGGAACACATGGTACATGCTGCGACGGCGCAAACTCTACCTACAACATCGTATGCGGTCGTTCAAGATCAGTCACCGGACCATACCTCGACAACATGGGACGCGACATGATGGAAGGCGGCGGCAAGATGGTTCTTTCTGCCGGCAACAGGGCTACAGGTCCTGGCCACTTCGGACTGTATGTCGAGGATGAGGGTTGCGAGAAGATGTCATACCACTGGGAGGCAGACTTCGAGCGTGGCGGACGCAGTGTTCTCGGAATCAGCTCACTTCTCTGGAAGAACGACTGGCCAGTTGCTGCTGATCCTTTCAAGGAGGGCACTTACGAGATCGAGTCTGAAAGACGCGGATATTCTCTCGAGCTTGCAGTTGATTTCGTTCGTATGAACGCCGGCATGAGAGCCTTCGGCATCAGGGCTGACGAGCCTGTGAAGCCTCTGGAGAACCAGAAGCTCGAGGAGGTCATCAGCGGATGGCCTACCGGCGAGATCGATCTCCGCGCAGGTGACTATATGTTCCGTCCTCACCAGAGATGGACTGTGACTGCAGTTCCTGACAAGGGTGGCTACCTTGGCGCTCCTTATTACAAGATCACCATCGAGGGTACCGACAGGGCTCTCGCAGCTACAGCTGACGCAGAACTCGTAGCCGTTCCTGAATACACAGGCGCAGACGAGCAGCTCTGGAGAATCGAGCAGCTCGTTGACGGCACCTTCAGAATCATGGCAAAGAGCGTTCCCGGCCAGGAGGGAGAGTACGTTATCGTAAGCACCGGTGACAGCACCGTGGCTCTCGGCAAGTACGACTTCAACTCAGACAACTCTAAGTGGAATTTCAGAGACAGATAATATGAAAAAGATTCTTATTCTTCTTTCGATTGCCGCATTGGCAATATCATGCAAGCCTTCCCTCAAGGAGCCATGGAGCCAGGGTGGTCTTGACACCGGCAAATACAGAAATGTATTCAAAGAGACCGGCCACTCACAGGCCGAGATCGACGCAAAACTCGACGAGATCTACAAGGAGGTCTTCGAGGGACCTAACAAGGTATATTTCGAGGTTGGCGATTCTCTCGGTTATGTATCCGATATCAAGAACTACGATGCTCGTACCGAGGGTATGTCATACGGCCTCATGATCGCCGTTCAGCTTGACAAGAAGGACGTCTTCGACCGTATCTGGAGATGGGCCAAGAAGTACATGCAGTACCAGGAAGGGCCTATGAAGGGATACTTCGCATGGAGCCTTGCCACAGATGGAACAATCAAGGGTAGAGGTCCCGCATCCGACGGTGAGCTTTATTTCATCACTTCACTCATCTTCGCGTCAAACCGCTGGGGCAACGATGGTGACATCAACTATCTCGCCGAGGCTCAGAACATCCTCAACTGTTCATGGGAGAAGGACGGAAGTGAAGCTGGAATCATGCCTTTCATCAACAAGGAGCATCACCTTATCACCTTCACTCCTGACGGAATGGGAGTAAACTATACTGACCCTTCATACCACCTCCCTGCATTCTATGAAGTTTGGGCACGCTGGGCAAATGACGGCCGTGCCGACTTCTATCGCGAGTGTGCTAAGGCCAGCCGTGAGTACCTCCACAAGTCAATCGACCCTGAAACCGGCCTCAACTCTGACTACAACAACTATGACGGTTCAAACATGACCCGTGGATTCGGCCGTTTCGTGATGAAGCCTTCATTCCGCTACGATTCTTGGAGAGTCCCTATGAACATTGCTCTTGACTACTCATGGGCATGCGCGGACAAGGAGTGGCAGAATAACTATGCCAATACCATCCAGAACTTCTTCTATTCAAAGGGCATCGACACCTTCGCTGACCAGTACAACGTTGACGGAACAGAGATCGAAAATCCTATGCGCGCCGGCCAGGGTGAGTATCAGGGCAATGGCACACGCCACTCAGTCGGCCTCGTTGCTACTCTTGCAGCAGCATCTCTCGCTGCCGACAACGACATCGCCATCGAGTTCGTTGACAGGCTCTGGAACAGCAAGAACGAGCCATACGAGGATGGCTACTTCGATGCATACTATGACGGTATCCTCCGCCTCTTCGCTTTCATGCACCTGAGCGGAAACTACCGCGTCATCGAGCCTGCAAAGTAATTTCGATTGAAATACACAACAAAAGGAGTGGCCCAAGGTTTCTGACTTTAGGCCACTTTTTTCATTCAGATAATTCGGGTTGTGACAGTCTTTCCCGGAGCCAATGCCACCCTCGGCACTAGAGGGACGGACCATGAGCGAAGCGAATGGTGGGGTCGAACGGCAGTGAGACGGCGAAGGGAAAGAGCTGTCACAAGCCGAACGAAACCACTGAAAGAACTATCACTTGACGAGGAGGCGGGAGGTCAGGAAGTCATTGAGGATTTCCTGGTAGGCATCCGAGACGTGGATCGACCTGTCCCCTATTACGAGGTCGCCTGCAGAGGTGACCGAATCGATCTTTGAGAGATTGACGATATAGGAACGATGGACACGCTGGAAGTCGCTGCCGGCCAGCATCTCTTCCGCAGCCTTCATTGTAAGATGAGTCACAACCTGACGGCCTGGATCGACATGGAACACAACATAATCTTTCATGCCTTCGATGAAAAGGATGTCCTTCTTCACGACCTTGACCAGACTGCCGTCAGACTTGACGAAAATACTGCCGTCATCCACGACGGAACGGGAAACAGAGGCATTCCTCATCTCGAACCATTCCTTCGCCTTGGTCGCAGATTCAAGGAATCTCTGGTATCTCACCGGCTTGAGAAGGAAATCAAGGGCAGCCACTCCGTAGCTGTCGAATGCGTACTCCTTGAAAGCGGTCGTGAAAATCACCTTGGTTTCATCAGGCAGCATTGAAGCCAGTTGGAGACCGTCCAGATCGGGCATCTGGATATCCAGGAATACCAGGTCAGGTTTGATTTCAGCTATTCTGGACAAAGCTTCCACAGGGTCATTCCATGAACCGGCATGCTCAAGAAACTCAGTCTTCGAGATGAAGTTCTCGATCATCTTTACAGCCAGAGGCTCATCATCTACTACTGCACATCTCAGCATATTCCCTTGATTTTGATTTCACATGTGTATACATTGCATTCCGTCGAGGTGACATAAGAATATCTTCCAGGATAAATTAGGTCAAGACGCTTCTGGAGGTTGGCCAGACCGATTCCGTGGCCTGCGCGGTCCTCCTCCGCATGCTCATTCATCGAATTGCGGCAGACAAACACCAGATCGTTCCCGTCAATGCGGAGCGAAACATCCACGAAAGATGCCATACGGGCATTGACGCCGTGCTTGAATGCATTCTCGATCGGACAGATGAACAGCAGCGGTGCAATCATCACAGACTTCGGATCCATGTCGAAATCGACATTGATTGCGGTCGAGTCATTGCACCTGAGAGCCATCAGATCAATATAATTCTTCATGAACTGGATTTCACGGGCAAGCGGCACAGACTCGTCGGCGGTCTCATACATGGCGTAACGAAGAAGCTCACTGAGCTGACCTATGCTGTCCTGCGCCTTGTCAGCGTCAATCTGGGTCAATGAAGAGATGTTGTTGAGCGTATTGAACAGGAAGTGAGGATTGAGCTGGCTCTTGAGCCACTGAAGCTCGGCTTCCGTAGCCTCCTGCTTCTGGTGTGCGGACTTTTCCTTGAGCCTGTAGTAGCGTATCATGAACCTGAAACCCAATGCCAGAAGGGTTATCAGCAGCTGCAATGTCGCCACGAAGGTACAGGACATACCCAGAATGAGGTTCGGGTTGAACGGCATATGCGGTCCCGGAGGGCGGCCATGGTGCATATGGGTTATGTTCAGATACAGATGGACGGCAAGCAGGATCAGGTTTCCCACATAGAACAACCACTTTCTGTCCTCGAAAAGGCCCTTCGGGATGAGAAGCAGATAGTTGATGTAAAAAATCAGGAACCATGGAGTGATGCCTCTAAGACCCATCGAAATGGAATTGAGGGCCGCCGACATATCGTTGCTCATCAGGTAAACATATACCGGTACAGTCATGACTATAAGCATCCAGGCTACTACCTGGATGCTTAAGGTCAAAAGTGGAATTCTGTTAACACGCATGTAACAAAGTTATCCAATTATATGTTCAATTCAAATACTTTGCTTACAATCTGAAAGCTACATACCCATCATCGAGTTCATCTGCTGGCCTTCGCTGCTCATATCCATTACATCTTCGTTTGCGATGGTCTTGCGGGTCTTCTTTACATTTGCCCTTGAGTTGTTGCCGAAGCTGTAGCTTACATTGAGTACAACTGAACCCATGTTGATCTTGTTCACTGAATCATTGATGTAGTCCTTGCCTGCACTGTGGCTTTCCATCTCCATTGTTGTCGAGAGAGTAGCTGGGCCCATATAGTTGACACCTACGCTGAGCTTGTCATCGAGGAAGGTCTTGGTGAGACCTGCCATGAGCATGGTCATGCCGCTTGAGCTTCCGTCGAGGGTCTTGTTGGCTGAGCTCCAGATGAGGTTTCCGCTGAATCTTATGTCGTATGGAAGAGTCTGCTGGAGGTTGAGCATCACGTTGCCTGACCATCCGTCATTGCTGAGACCGAGACTGCTGCTGCCCATATCCATGTAGTTGAGGCCACCATTGAGGACGAGTCTGGTCGAGCTGCTTGCATTCCACATGAGCATGGTGCTGAGACCTGCATTCTGCTTAACAGTGTTGTTGCCGTAGGTGGTGTTAAGAAGACCGTCAGCATCATAGAAGCTGTAGCCGCTGATTGAGTTGCCGCTGTAGGTATAGCGAAGAGTGGAGTTTACGATGAACTTCTGGGACATGTAGTTGTAGACCAGGCTGATGTTGTGTGCACGCTCAGGCTCGAGGTTAGAATTACCATACTTCTTTGCGGTAGGATCCGATACATCTACGTAAGGATTGAGGTAGGTGATACCAGGACGGCTGATACGCATGTTGTAGGTAAGACCGATGTTCTGGTTCATGCCGATGTTGTACTGGAGGCTTGCTGCCGGTACAAGGTTGCCATAGTCAAGGCTGAAGTCGCTTCCGTTTCCGAGCTTGTACTCGACACCGAGGAGAGTGTGCTCATATCTGACGCCGGCCTTTCCGCTGAGGTTGTTCTTCGCGAACGATACTTCGCCGTATGCTGCCACGATATTGTTGTTGTGTCTGTAGATCATGCTGCCGTTTTCGTCTGCTGCCCATGAACCGCCATTGTCAAGATAGAGAGTCTGGTCTGACTTATTGAGTCTGTTGATGTACTTGACTCCTGTGTTCATTGTAAGAGCCTGGCTGAGTCTGGTCGCATAATCGAGCTGGAGAGTGTTCTGGAGGGTATTGGTTGAACCGTCGGTATATCTGTCTGTGAAGTCAAGGAATGAGTCGCCTGCGTCGAAGATGCTCTTCGAGTCAGTCACTGAAGGACTTGAGTTGAACTGATAAGAAAGAGTAAGGATCTGGTCTGGATTGTTCTTGAAGCTTCTCTGGTAGTCAAGGCTTCCGGTGATGCTGTTGGAATCCCAGATGCTTTCGGTCTGGCTGCCGTATGTAAAGCTGTTGCCAAGGGTATTGATGGTGGTCTGGTTCAGGCTGGTGTTGTTGGATGCGAACTGTGTGAGACCTACTGAAGCAGAAACAAGTCTGAGCTCATCGATTTCATATCCGAGGCTGATCGATCCCATCTTCGAAGGGGACTTCATCTGGCTTGAAGAAGTGCTTTCCATGGTCGAGATGACGTTTCCAGCGGCATCGAGCTGCTGACGCATTGACCAGCTTTCATTGCCGTCGATGGTGTTTTCCATGTAATTGAGGTTCGCACTGTATGAGAGCTTGCCGTTCTGACCGCTTACAAACGCACGGCCGGTATAGCCCCTGTTGTTGACATTCACACCAACGCTTGCATTGTATCCGTCCAAGGAAGCAGACTGGCCGCCTGTCACAGCCTTGTTGGTAGTGATGTTGAGCACGCCGCCGACACCTTCTGCGTCATACTTAACTCCTGGGTTTGTCACTACCTCGATGCTCTTTGCGAAGCTGGCAGGCATTGACTTGAACACCTGTGAAGGGTTGCTGCTCATCATAACGTTAGGCTTGCCGTCCACGAGGACCTGGAAGTTGCTGCTGCCGTTCACTGTAATGTTGTCGGAGCCGTCCACAGTCACCATAGGAACCTTGCGGAGCATGTCCAGGAGAGTGCTTGACTTCGAGTCGATGTCCTCCTCAACCTTGTAGGAGATCTTGTCGACGTCCATCTTGACAAGGTTCTGGAGCGCTACCACCTTTCCGGCCTCGAGAAGTTCGGCGTCATCCTCTACCTGGATGCTGCCAAGATCGAGTTCGTTCTCGCCTGCCACGGTGAAAGGCATGTTGACTGTCTTGCGGCCAAGGTTCTCGAAAACCATCACATAGTTTCCGTTATCCTTGATGTTCATATTGAACGCTCCGTTCTCGTCGGTGGTTGTGTAAACCACAGGGGTGTTCATGTCTGCCGAACTGTAGAAACGGATTACTGAATAAATCTCAGGTTCATTGGTAGCAGAGTCGAGTACGAGACCCTTTACACGTGTCTGAGCAAAAGAAGTGAGGAATGCGAGTGCCGCGATTGCGAATGTTGCGATTCTTTTCATGATATAGTCGTTTTTTTGTTTTCCTGACTATACCAATTGCGAAAACTCAGCCAAAAAATCGCGTTTTCGGCCCGTTTAGACGAACTGCCGGTTTTCTTAGACGAACGCCCTAGATATCGACCTTGACTCCCAACTCGACGGTAAACGGACGGATATATGCGCCGGCCATGAGGTAATTCGTGAACGCTGAGGTATCAGATACCAGGTCTGCTGAACCGATAGATCCGCTCGCTCCCTTCTGGTTAAGTATGTTGATTACATTGAGGCTCAGACGGGCCTTGTCATTGATCTTATAGTCCGCACCACCGAAGGTCTCGACACGTCCCTTGAAGTAAAGAGAGTTGGTCTTGTTTATATATGACTTGCTCAGATAGCGGCCACTCAGCCAGAGCCTCCAAGGACCGGTCGTATAAGACGGATCAAATGAGAGCTCTACCTTCTGGACGTTTGCAGGGACATTCCCGGAGAAATCATATGTATCAGCCACGCCGTCCGAGAAGACTGGTGTGAAGGTAAAATCCTTGTAGCGTGGATCTCTAAGGGCAAGCTGCATATGCAGGCTGAAGCCGGATTCCGTATTGATTGTGGCATCGGTCACCCAGCCCAGCGAACATATATCATATATCATAGGCAGAGCCAGAGACTCGGCATAGCCTGCCGGCTTGTCGCCTACAGGTCTTACCAGAATATGGTGGAACACTGCTCTGCTGTTGTTGTTTGTCTGGCTGATATAATTCACCTGAGAGAGAAGATTGAGCCATGAGTTAGCGTATGCCAGGCCGGCACGCAGCAGATATGTATCGGTAGGCTTGCAGTCAGGATAATGGAAACCTCCATAATTGAAAATGTTGCTGTGGATTCTTGTGAAAGTTCCGTCAGCCTGGAGACTCCAGCCATATCCTAGATTGTATGTAAGCTCACTACCGAACGCTCCGTTAAGGAAATTCTCGGCGAATTCGGTAATCTTTCCCTGCTTAAGGGTGAAGCCGGCATAGCGTGTATTGCTTGTATCGTCACCGATATTGTTTGCAGCCTCTCCTCCGATAGAATGGTATTCCGCTCTGATGAATGCATCCAGCGAAAGTCTTCGAGAAGCCTGCCATGAATCTTTCACATACAATGCAGCCTTGGTCTCATTGCCGTCATAGTATTCGGCTGATGTATTGGTATTGAAGAATCTCTCGCCCTTGAACAGGAGCTGCCTTGGATCCTTCTTCACCTCGTGAGCGGCAATCACTGATGAGGTTATGGTTCCACCATGATTGAGCCAGAGGTCTGCTCCGGCACGCCACGCATGGTTCCCGCCGCGTCCCGACAGCTCTGCATTGTTCATCCACGACTCTTCGAAGGCATCGAAATGGAGAATGCTTCGCTTCTGGACCATGCCGACGTAAGGTGTCCCATCCAGCAGGCTGTATCCTGTTCCTTCCACAGCCTTCTCGATTCCGCCGAGAGAACCGTTTGAGCGGAATGACGTACCCCACTTGAGGCGGCTTCTCACATCGAGATGCACGCCATCGCCAAGCATCTTGTCAAGGATGAATGACAGAGTATTCGCCTCATCCTTGCAGCCATCCCTGAAAGTGGTCACAACGTGCTCCCCTGTCATGAAGTCAAGATACTCAAGCCTTGTCTCGGAAGGCCAGTAGGAGTCAGTACCGAGCTTGAATCCATCGTATGGCTTGACGCTGCCGTCTCCCACAAAGATGAACGGTCCATTAGACTCATTCAATGTAGCATAATGGACATACTGATAGAGCAATGCCATGCGGCCGCTGCCATCGCCGAATTCCTTTGAGATCGCTCCCTTGTAGAACTGATGTCTGTCCTTGATCTTCGGGTTGATCATGTGGTTGGAGCCCGGATCTATGTTCTGATAGGTGCTGAGCGAATACTGCCATCCGGCAGCGATCGGTCCGGAAACATTCAGGTCTATCTTGTTCTGGCCGTAGCTTCCAAGGGTATAGCTCAGGCTTCCACGGAAACTGTCGCTGCCATATCTGCTGGTACTCTCGGCGAAATAGTTGATTTCACCGTAACGCAGGGCTGACTCCGATGGAGACATGGTACCGGTCGAGCTTGCGCTGACGCCGGCATGCCATGACTTGTGAGGCTGCAGCTGATAGGTGTAGTACGAGACAGGAAGGCCGTCTTCGAATATCTGGACGGAACCGCCTGACTTTG
The DNA here is from genome assembly GCA_024398125.1 of Bacteroidales bacterium. Classification (GTDB taxonomy): domain Bacteria; phylum Bacteroidota; class Bacteroidia; order Bacteroidales; family UBA932; genus Cryptobacteroides. Next base: position 198,607 of record JAKSJO010000001.1, on the reverse strand, counting down.
TCGGCAGACCAAGAGATATCTGACGCGGCTTGCTGTCCGATGATGCATTAAGGAACATGGCGCTGTTGTTTCCGTCACCCTCCTTTTCCGTATCCTTGGATTCCTGTGCGTACGAAAATGATGCAGACAAAAGGATCAGAACCGTCGATATGATGTATTCTCTTACTCGTGCCATCATTATCTTCTACGTCTGAGGCTCCTTATGATTCTTCTGATGGCATCCTCGATAGACTGATCCGGCTCGATGATGTTGTAAGTACCCCAGAAGGCATCGTCAGTGAAGTCGTTGACGAGGTCTGCTATCTGGTCCCTCGGACGTATCCTTGCCGAGCCTGTAATTTCAAGATTGCCTGGATAGTGGTCAGTAACGGCCATCTCGGAAACGATAGAATATGTATTGCGCAGCAGCCTGCCGGCTCTTTGGACATTGATCTGGAATGAAAGCGAACTGTAGTCCAGATACCATCGGCCCTCAGATTCCTTGTAGTTCATCTCCCAGGCTACCTCCTTCATCGCCACCTTGGCGTCCTTCGGCTTGTCCTTGATGTAGTCGGTATAGGCGTATGGACGGCCCTCGACATTGTCCCATCCTTCGAAACGACCGATTGCGTAGGTCTCGGTATCGATGTAGACCTTGCCACGGCAGAGCATGTCCTTCTCGGTCGCCTTCTGGTTGAATGAAACGACATAGAACATACGGTCTCCGATGTTGCGGGGCTCCTCCATCCTGAAGTCATAAAACATCTCGACATGCTGCCAAGGGACTCCGGCAAAAGGATTGTGAACCTGATCAAGCTCAAGCGCAGAGATCACGCCGCCCTGATAGTTGATCAGGATGGAATCGGTCTGGTCATAGTTTGACACAGTCCTGCCCTTGTAGACAGCGGCCTTGTCTGTACCATAGCCCGTATATGACGCCTTATCGATATCGATCACGGCTTCGCTGAGCCTAAGATACTTGGAGCTGCCTTTCTTTATGATCTCGCGATAGAATGCAGTGGTAGCCTCACGATGTGTCGGGTAATTGTAATAGACCCTCGAGTATGCGTATTTGAGAAGCTCAAGAGGCTCGATCGAGCGCACCACAGCCGAATCCAGCTTGAAGAAGGTCCGCATCATTCCGATGCTGTATGGTTCCTTCTCGGTGGTTCCCGTCATCTTCGACACATCAGCATGCCACATGGAATAGCCAAGGCAGTCGACGGACAGGATGCCGTCAGCGTATGCCACAGGAATCTTCAGGGAGAAAACTCCCTCGGAGTTGGTAACGGTTCCAACATTTCCACCGGATACACGCACAGATGCATGGGCTACAGGTTCGCCGGATATGAAGTCCACGGCCTTGCCCCAGACGGTCACGATCTCTGTTTCCTGGGCATAGCCGGCAAGACACAATAAGAGCGTGACGATGAATGCAGTCAGTCTCTTCATATCAGAATTATTTTACAAGGAGGAATCCTGTCTTCATACCATCGAAAGACTCCGCAATCTGAGAGACAGCGGCAAGGCTGGCACTTGTGCCCTGAAGAGCACTTGCAGCCTGGACCAGCGAGAGGATCTTGGACGAATCGAATGTAAGCGAAAGCTGGTTGCCTACGACTGTAACGTAAGCGGCAGGAAATGCGAAAATGGAGCTGGAGATGAAAACCTGTCCCTTGGCCTTGTCATACTCGTACGTACCGGAAAGCTTTCTGGACACGAGAATGAGGTCGACTGTATTGTCTTCCTTGAAGGCAATCGACATCTTTCCAGGCTTGATACCAACCTTCTCGTAATATGGAGCGAGTTTCTTTGCAGCCTCTGCGCCAGCCTTGACTCCACCTGCCTTGGCAAGCAGATTGTCGCTGGTGAACTGTACTGAAGGCTCCTGATATACCCAGGTGCCGGTTATCGAAGTTGAAGTCGATACGCCGAGCGACCCAAGGACGCTGCCGAGAATGGAGCCGATGTCGGACTTGCCGGAATCTGTGCTGCTGGAGGTCTGGGCAGCGGCAGTTTCAGTGCCTTCTCCAGCGGGGAGATTGAGAATGCCGCAGCCAGTAAGAATGAAGATGCAGCAGAGCGCTACGAGGATTGCATTTGGTTTATTCATTGGTTGTGTCATTTTTCAGTCGAAGTGTTTCAAACTCTCAAATATACACATAATTTGCGGGAAAATGGTAACTTTGGAAGACTCGTGCAGATACACCATGACCGGAAAGAAACTATTTAGCATAATAACGATGACGCTGGCCGCCATGATCGGAAACGCGCCGCAGGTCCAGGGCGAGAGCGGCAAACCGGCCGACAAGGCCGGAATCCAGGCTGAAATCATCCTCAGGAAGCTCAGCACAAGAGAGAAGATCGCCCAGCTATTCTGCTTCGCCTACGGAGATTTCCAGAAAGGCAAAGACCTGGAAATAAGGATGAAGGCCGTTCGAGACGGAGCCGGAGGCATCATCATAGACGATGGAGACATCGAAGCGACCTCGCGTCAGCTGAACGCGTTCATGGACAATGCGAAAGTTCCGCTTTTCATCGCCCTGGATGGAGAATGGGGCGTCGGCATGAGATACTACAGCGTGCCGTCGTTTCCGCGACAGATGCAGCTCGGAGCCCTCAGCGACGAGTCGCTGGTCTACCGCATGGGTGAGCTGATCGGACGCGAATGCCGGGATTTCGGCTTCAACGTGAACTTCGCCCCGGTCGTCGACATCAACAACAACCCGGGCAACCCTGTGATCAACACCCGTTCATTCGGCGAAGACAGAGACAAGGTCGCACGCTTCTCGACAGCATATATGTTGGGCATGCAGTCTGCCGGTGTCGCGGGCTCTTCCAAGCATTTCCCAGGTCATGGAGACACAAATGTCGATTCACACAAAGGCCTGCCCGTCATAGAATTCGACCGCGACAGACTGGACAGCCTGGAACTGTATCCATTCAGAAAACACATCGAAGCCGGGGTTGACATGATAATGGTCGGACACCTCAGCGTTCCGGCCCTTGACCCGACAGGAACCCCGTCCTCGATATCCAAGCCTATGCTGACCGGGCTGCTCAGGGAAAAGATGGGTTTCAAGGGAGTGATCGTGACCGATGCCCTTACTATGAAAGGACTGGTGAACGGTTCCGACCTGACCCAGGACGAGATACCCCTTGCCAGTTTCATGGCCGGATCCGACATGCTGCTCATGCCCAAGGACATGGATGCATCGATGAAGATCATAAGAAAGGCTCTCAGGAATGGAGTCGTCACGATGGAGCAGCTGGACGAGAAGGTTCTCAGGATACTCACCCTCAAGGCGAGACTCGGACTTTTCGACCATGACAACAGGATTTCGCTCCAGGACATCCAGACCAGAGGAATCCGCAAGGAGAACCTTGCCCTCATGGACGAGATAGCGGAGAAAACGATGACCCTTGTCGGCAGAAGACCCGCAAAGGCGACGGCCGGCCAGAGGACAGTCTATCTTGCGTACATGGACACCACGGCCAAGGAAGGCACATTCGAGGGCGTCGGAGGATATCCCGGCCTCAACCCGGAAAAGACCGCTGAAGTGTTCCTGGAGACTCTCAGGGAGTATGGCGGTTCAGTCGAATTCATGAAGTTTGACGGCACGCCGGAACAGCTCGAATCGGTACGCAGCTATGACAGGATCATAGTCGGCTACCACAACTACAACATCCGCAAGCAGAACGTCTATGACATTCCCGAGGAGGTGATGGACTTCATGTACAGTCTCCCCGAGGACAGGCTGACCAGCGTCTATTTCGGCAATCCATACATCCTTGACCGCATCGACTGGAGGAGATTGGGCTCCTTCATCATCGCATATCAAAACACGACCTTCAATGCCAAGGCGGCAGCGAAGGTCGTGCAGAATGTCATTCCGGCTCAGGGAGTCCTGCCGGTTTCAGCAGGAGGACTCCCTTGCGGATACTATTTTACAGAGTAGTCGCTTGAATAGCGGAGCATCTGATCTACATAGCTTTCGCCATATACGATCTTGACATCGGTTATATTGCCCTGTGCATCACAGACAGTCTCGTATCTTGGATTCACGAATCCTCTGTATGGAGCAAGGTCGAGGGCAGCGTAACGGCTGAGCACCTCGGCATGGAGGGTCTTGTCGACCTTGACACCGTAGTTCTCCACCAGCTGGCGGCCTGCCTCATAGTCACCCTCCGACTTGATTCTCTGGAGTTCTCCGAGAAGCTCGCCGAAATAGGTTCTGAGCTTTTCGTAATCATTGATCTTTACGTATGTCTTGCCGTCCTTCTTTTCGAACGCGAGAGCTGGAGTGCCTTCGTCCTTTGATGCACGCTCAAGTGTCCAGTATGCGATGAGAGCACGGTTGCGCATGTGAGCTTCCTCAAGGTTCTCGCCTGGCTCGATACGCACGAGCTGGGTCATGAGACCGTTCATCATCTGCTGATAGTAGGCGGCCTTGTAAGCCTCTGGATCAGGCATCACGCCAAGTTCGATGAGCTTTGGATCCGCCATGTAGTAGAGAGCGAAGATGTCTGCGCGAGCCTCCTCGAGGGTTGAGCCATGCTCCTTGAGAGCGTCAGGATCCACACCAGGGAGGAGCTGGCCGCTGCCATGGCCGAGACATTCATGAAGGTCTGTATGGACATTGTCAGTATAGTGGCCGAACTGCTTTGCACGCTCGATTTCCTCATTGCTCCACATGAACTCCTCTCCGAAGCCGTTGCCTGCTGATGCAGCATCGTATGCAGCGGTGATGTTGTCGATCGAAACAGACTTGGAACCATGCTCGGCACGGATCCAGTTCGAGTTCGGAAGATTGATGCCTATAGCTGTCGATGGATAGCTGTCGCCTGCGAGCATTGCGGCTGTGATGACCTTTGCTGTAACGCCCTTTACGACCGGCTTGCGGAAGCGGTCATCGATTGGAGAATGGTCCTCGAACCACTGTGCATTGTCGGAAATGACAACTGTACGCGCTGTATTGACTGAGTCCTTGAAGTTGACAAGGCCTTCCCATGAGCCGCGAAGGCCAAGCGGATCGCCGTAGCTCTCGATGAAGCCGTTGACGAAGTCCACCTTGGAGTCGAGGTCCTTGAGCCAGAGGATTGAATACTCGTCGAAATCCTTGAGGTCACCGCTCCTGTAGTAAGAGACAAGCTTCTCGATGACAGCCTTCTGCTCAGCATTCTCTGCGACTTCGGATGCCTTCTCGAGCCAATAAACGATATGCTCGATGGTTTCTCCGTACATGCCGCCAATCTTCCAGGTCTTCTCGACAAGCTTTCCATCTTCCTTCACGAGCTTTGAGTTGAGACCGAACATCACCGGAGTCTTGTCCTTCGGATCCTTCATCGCGCCGTAGAATGCCTCGACCTCTTTCTGGTTGACGCCCTCGTAGAAATTTGTGGCACTCTCAAGAATCACGTCGACACCATCAGCCTGGTTGACCTTGATAGGCATGACTGCGGGATCGAAGATAACGTCCATGATGTCGGCAGGAACATCACCGGCCTGGGCAGCCAGCCACTCGCGGCTGAAGCCTGGTTTGAACTTGGCATTGCTGTAGTGGTGATGGATGCCGTTGGCGAACCAGATCTGCTTCATGTACTGCTCGAAAGCCTTCCACTGAGGATCGTTCCTGTCACCCTTGTAATTGACATAAACATCCTCGCAGATGTTGCGGATAGGGATGTTGTAGCGGCAGTTCTGGTCCCAGAGGATGTCGCGGCCCCACTGGGCTGCCTCGGAGAGGTAATAAACAAGTTTCTTCTGCTGGAGCGAGAGCGACTCGAATCCAGGAACTTCGTAGCGGAGCACCTCGATGTCCGCAAAGCGGTCCATGCTCCATGATGATGCTGCGTTTTCTTCCTTTGGAGCGCTGCATGAGCAGGCCAGTAATGCAGCCATTGCCATAATTGTAGTCTTTTTCATTCTTTCTGTACTTCTTTTGCATCGCGCATGCGCACGACGAAGGTGCAAAGATAACTCAAAAATACTATCTTTGCATCCGCCACAAGGCACTTCATAACAAACGATTGACATGAACAGAAAAACGATTCTCACCTTCGTCCTCGCATTGTCCGCATGCGTAAACATCTATGCCGACGACTTCGGAACATGGTTCTACAACAAGACCATGCGCTTCGATTACTATCATGCCGGCTCTGCCACAACCGAGTATCTCTTCTTCGACGAGATCATCGAGGAGCCTTACTATGCCGGTTCAAAGACCAACCTCATCGACGACTTCGGATACGGCAACTACCGTTTCAGCCTGTATGACAAGGCCAGCGGCAAGCTCATCTACAGACGCGGCTACGACAACCTCATGAAGGAGTGGCGTACCATCCCCGAGGCTGAGATCTTCAGCAAGGCAATGCCTGAGAGCATCGTTTTCCCATATCCTCGCAAGGAGGTCAAGCTCGTCATCGAGGCTCGCGACAGACGCAATGTCTTCCATGAGCTCTACACCTATGACATCGACCCTGAGAGCTACTTCATCCGCAAGTCTCAGCCAAGCCTCCAGACCATGGAGATCGCATACCAGGGCAATTCAGACCACTGCGTGGACCTCGTTCTCATTCCTGAGGGTTATACCGAGGCCGACAAGGCACTCTTCGAGGAGGACTGCCACAAGTTCGCAGATTATCTGTTCTCATACGCGCCATACGGTGACAACAAGGGCAGATTCAATGTCCGCGCCGTCTGGGCTCCATCACAGGATGCCGGCGTCAGCATCCCTGGCGAAAATGTATGGAGAAACACCGCCTGCAAGGTTCAGTACTACACCTTCGATTCAGAGCGCTACCAGATGACCATGGATATGCAGAACCTCCGCGACATCGCAGGAAACGCTCCATACGAGTACATCTACATCATCTCGAACAGCCAGAAGTACGGCGGTGGTGCCATCTACAACTGGTACGGCATCAGCGCAGCCCACATCTTCTCTCGTCCAGAGTCAGTCCGCAAGACCTATGCTCATGAGTTCGGCCACCTTCTCCTCGGCCTGGGTGACGAATATGTCGGCGGCAGCGAGACTGCTCTCTACGACCTTGACGTCGAGCCTTGGGAGGCCAACCTCACCATCCTTCCTGGCGGCAAGGCAAAGTGGCAGGACATGATTGAAAGGAAGACCCCTGTCCCTACCCCTATCGCAAAGGACTATGACCGCGACCAGGTTCATCAGATGAGCGAGTGGAAGCTCGGTGCATACGAAGGCGGCGGCTACCTCGACAAGGGCATCTACCGTCCTATGCCGAACTGCATGATGAACTGGATGCACACCCAGGACGAGTTCTGTCCTGTATGCGACAAGTCCATCCGCGAATACATCGATTTCCTCACCGGAAGGCCTAGAAGAAAATAATAGCCATGAAAGCCAGATCAATCATCATCCCGGCCGTCCTCATAGCAGGATGCTTTGCTGTCGGCTATGGTATTGGCAAGATGTTCAAGGGTTCGAAGGAGGAGGCTCCGGAGGTCCCTGGAAAATACATCGCTCTCAGCTTCGATGACGGTCCCGAGCCAACCACTACCCCGCTCATCCTCGACCTTCTCGAAGAGTACGACATCCCGGCGTCATTCTTCCTCTGGGGCGAAAAGATCGTCCCTGAGCGCGAGCAGTACATCAAGAGGGCTGTGTCTCTCGGCTGCGACATCGAGAACCATTCCTTCACCCACAAGCAGATGACCCGTCTCAGCGACGAGGAGATTCTTGACGAGATCGAGAAGACCTCCGCTGCCATCGAAAATGTGATCGGCAAGCGTCCGGAGTTCTTCCGTCCGCCGTTCATCAACCACGACCAGCGCCTTCACGACCTTGTCGACCTTACCTTCATCAACGGTCTCAACTGCATGGACTGGGAAGGCAGGGTTACTACCGAGCAGCGTATCGAAGGCATGCGCCGCATCGTGGACGACGGTGTTATCTTCCTTCTCCATGACTTCGGCGAGAACTACAATACTGTCGAGATGCTCAAGACCATCATTCCTGAGTTCAAGGAGCAGGGATATACCTTCGTAACCGTTCCTGAGCTTTTCAAGAGATTCCAGGTCGAGCCTCAGCGCGATTCGATCTATTCGAAGCTCGCGTACCCTGTAAAGTAGTATTTCCTATACTATGACATCCTCAAACCTCCGCTTCGCTCCGTCCCGTCACTCACTTCGTTCGTGACACCCATTCACATGGCCATGGGCGGCCATGGTTTGATTGATGTCATAGTATAGGAAGAACAGTAATATTAAAGTCGGCCTTTATGAGGGTCGACTTTATCTTTTTCTATAGGCTGAGGGAGAGACGCCTGTCTTTTTTCGGAACATACGGGTGAAGTGATTCGGATAGACGAAGCCCAGCCTGAAAGCGATGTCGTCGATCGACAGGACCGGATCGGCCAGCAGTTCCTCTGCCCTTTCCACCATCTTGTTCTGGATGTATTCCTGGGCTGAGACATGGGCCTGGCGGCGAACCATGTTGCCGAAATAATTGGGTGTAAGATGGAACTGGGATGCGCACCATGCGACTGTCGGATACCCCAATGTCTCCATGAGACCGCCCTCCCCTGCCAGATATGAGTCAAGCATGGCATCCAGCTTCACCATCATGTCTGAATTATGGAACTTGCGGGTATCGAACTGTCTCTCGTAGAAGCGCTTGCAGTAGCTGAGCATCTGGCCTATGCCCAGGCGGAGCATGTGTCCCGTCAGCTCGTCATTCTTGGCGTCAAGTTCAGCCTGGATATTGGCGAAGCAGTTCATCATGACCTCGTGTTCTCTGTCCGTAAGTTCAAGTGCCTCTCCTACATCGTAGTCAAAGAAATTAAACATATAGAAGTCGCGGCCAAGACCGGTGTTCTCTATCATTTCCGGGCGGAACAGCAGCATCATGCCCATAGGGCGAGCGTCAGGGGCGAGGTTCATGGATATGACGTCACCGGGACGCACTGTCACCATCGTGCCCTGTTTGTACTGTATGGTTCTGCCTGACTTGACCATCTCGCCGCAGTTGGAATTCATGAGAATGACACAATATGAGGTGAAATCCGTCGGTTCGAATATGGATTTGTCCGCCTTCGAGAGGTCTCCTATTCCGACCATTGGATGAAGTGTCGGCTGGCCGAAAAAGGCGTTGAAGCGGTCCAGGTTACTGACTACGTTGAAACTCATTTTGGTAGTTGATTATGGTACAAAAATAATTAAAATCTTTAATTATCGTTGATTTTGGTAGTTGATTTGGGTATTAAAATGACCCTATCATCAATTTTGGTAGAAAAAAGGCTGATGACGGTAGGCTGCAAGTTTTACAGAAGCTTAACTTTGTCAAACTACTCAATAGAGCACTATTAATACACTAAACCAATAACCAATACTACACAATGGCAGTAAAATTCTACAAGAGCGAGAACCAGGTGCCTCTCGAGATGCACAAGGTCCGCATGGTACAGAAGCTCAACCTCCTTCCAGTCGATGAGCGTCTCAGAAAGATGCAGGAGGCCGGAAACAACACCTTCCTTCTCCAGAACAAGGACGTATTCCTCGATATGCTCACCGATTCAGGTGTAAACGCCATGTCCGATCTGCAGTTCGCTGCAATGATGAAGGCTGATGACGCATACGCAGGATGTGAGACCTTCAACCGCGTGGTTGACGCAGTAGATGAGCTCTTCGGCTGCAGAAACGTGCTTCCTACCCATCAGGGACGTGCCTGCGAGAACATCCTCGCAGAGGCATTCTGCGGACCTGGCAAGGTCGCTCTCATGAACTTCCATTTCACCACCACCAAGGCTCACGCTACGCGTGTTGGTTCAACCGTAGAGGAGCTCGTACAGCCTAAGGGCCTCATCCCTCAGAGCGACGATCCTTTCAAGGGTGACTACGATCTCGATCTCCTCAGAAAGAGAATTGCAGAAATCGGTTCCGAGAATGTGGCATACGTACGTGTCGAGGCTGGCACCAACCTCATCGGCGGTCAGCCTGTTTCTCTTGAGAACATGCTCGCAGTGACCGACATCTGTCACGAGACCGGCTGTCTCTCAGTTCTTGACGCATCCCTTCTCCAGGACAACATCTACTTCATGAAGACCCGCGAGGCGCGCTGCAAGTACATGGAGGTAAAGGATATCTACCATCTCCTCGCAGACCATTTCGACCTCATCTACTTCTCTGCACGCAAGCTCAGCTTCTCTAAGGGTGGTATCATCTGCTCTAAGGATCCTAAGTGGACCAAGATGCTCCAGCCATTCATTCCTCTGTACGAAGGCTTCCTTACCTATGGCGGTATCGACGTACGTACCATGGAGGCTATGGCACAGGGTCTCTACGAGTCTATGGATATGGATTATATCAGCCAGGGACCTATGTTCATCGAGGCTCTCGCAAAGGAACTTGCTGACTATGGCGTTCCTGTAATCCTCCCTGCAGGCGGTCTCGGCTGCCACCTCAACGCAGGTGCTTTCGTTCCTGACATGCCGCACAACCAGTATCCAGCAGCAGCTGTAGGTACAGCACTCTACATCATCTCAGGTATCCGCGGTATGGAGCGCGGTACCGTATCAGAGCAGCGTGAGCCAGACGGAACCGAGCGCTATGCTGAGCTCGAGCTCCAGCGCCTCGCAGTTCCACGCCGTGTGTTCACACTCTCACAGATCAAGTACTGTGCTGACCGCGTTAAGTGGCTCTGGGACAACAGAAACCTCATCGGTGGTCTCGAGTGGGTTGAGGAGCCTGAGGTTCTCCGCTTCTTCTTCGGCCGCATGAAGGAGATCGGCAACTGGCAGGAGAAGCTCGTCGAGAAGTTCAAGGCAGACTTCGGCGACAGTTTGTAAAATAAGGGGGAGACACTCCCCCTGCAACCCCTACGGCCTTTTCGCCTTTCCGTATTTGTTCGTAAACTCACAAATACACGGCACGGCCGATCCGCTGATGCGGATTCGCTTCGCGAGATAAAATCAATCAGGAGGAAACGAAAACTTTCCTCCTGATTTTTTATTTATTGCGTCTGACTGCAAGAGCGAATTGTCCAAAATACTTGTCCAGGCAAGAGAGAGTCTGGCAATCAGATGAGATGTATGACTCCGAAAAAAGATCGCACGTACTTCAGCTGAGGGAATCACCGTCAGCGTAAGATGAGTGTGACCTATATCATCCATTTTTCAAAGCATCACTGAAAAGCTTCAGGTCAAAATACATCAGTCGAGTTTCCTCATCCCTATCACTTTCTGTGAAAAAAGAAAAGCCACACTTCTCATACAGCCCGATTGCATCCCGATGAGCATCAACCGTCAGGAATCGACATCCCGTACGGTTATTCACGGCAAAGCGCAATTTCACAAGATCAATCAATTCGCGAGCAACACCTTGTCTTGCATACTTAATAGAAGTCCCCAGACGACCGATTTTCACGGCAGGATAGCTCTTCATCCGCTTCCTGTTATTCACTTTTCTGTTCAGACGATTCCAGGCCTTCTTATCATCACCAGGAAGATAAGCCAATTTATCGTTTAGCAAACAGAAATAAGCCACAAGATCCTTATCCTCGCCGCCGACAGCCAGATAAGTCACAGCCATGAGTCCATCCTGATAGTCTCTGGCATCCTCAGCCAGAAAACCATTTATATCCTCATTGCCACAGTCGAAGCCTTCAATCACACTTCCAGCCTCGAGCCTTTTAAGTTCATACGCCACCATCCCTCAGCACATCCATCAGAATCAGAAAGGGATGGCCGCAACCTTCGAAAGTCGCTCATACACTTCCTGCGCACGAGCGACCTCCTCCTTGGTCACCGTACGGGGATGCTCCACTGCATACGCAAAGCGTTCAGCATCCTTTCCCGTCAGGACCGGAGTCTCTTTAATAGGTTTTGCCATATTCAAACTTTCTTAAATAATCAGTTATATACGATAGACCGACAAAGCGATCATCATGACCGCAACTCTCTGCAAACCGAACCCAGAAGAATGAATTCTTATCAAGAGGTGTAGCCGAGAGTCGCAACCCTTTTGCAAAATTACGACTTTTCTGTCACATGTCACCCCTTTGTGATGTTTATTCTTTCAAAGTCTAGTGCAAACTAGTGCGAAGCCCGCTGTGCTCCGCTTCTTCTTCGTCCGCATGAAGGAGATCGGCAACTGGCAGGAGAAACTCGTCGAGAAGCTCAAGGCAGACTTCGGCGACAGTTTGTAAAATAAGGGGGAGACAGAATTATATAAGGGGGAGACACTCCCCCTGCAACCCCTACGGCCTTTTCGCCTTTCCGTATTTGTTCGTAAACTCACAAATACACGGCACGGCCGATCCGCTGATGCGGATTCGCTTCGCGAGAAAAATCAATCAGGAGGAAAGCTTTCGTTTTCCTCCTGATTTTTTATTTATTTCGCCTGACTGCAAGGGCGAATTGTCCAAAATACTTGTCCAGATAAGAGAGAGTCTGGCAATCAGATGAGATGTATGACTCAGCAATAGATCTACTACATGCAGATATATAAATTTGCCATTTCAAAACAATGTTGTATATTTGGACCTGTGATATGCATCGACAGTGAGAGATAAGCACCTCACATACGTTCGATAAAAAAACTATACAGAGCATTTATTCTTAATTGGATAGGTGCTCTGTTTTTGCAACCTAACAAAACTTAAAAAGCCTCCTAAATAGTTCTTTAGCCTCTCAGTCTTGTCATTATATCCCACAAAATACCGAGATAATGACAAATTTCAGCATGTTTTTCGTCATTATATCCTACATAATTTCGAAATAATGACAAAATATCGTGCCAATTTTGTCATTTTATCCCTTATACTATATAGATCCTATACATCCCTGGCAAAACGAAAGACAAGAAGCCACGCGTAGTCAAGGTTTACCTCACCAAGACAGCACTCGAGATCCTGGAACGCCACAAAGGCCGTCGCATGAACTATCTGATACCATACTATGACAAGAACAAACTCAATCGAGGAATCCGCAGAGTCTTAGAGCTAGCCGGCATAGACCGCATGGTCACCGTCATCAATCCGTCCACCGGAGAAAGCGAGCAGCACCCTATCTACGAGGTAGCATCATCGCACATGGCCCGTAGAACCTTCGTCGTCAACCTCTACAAAAAGGTCAAAGATCCATGCCTCGTCGGCAAGATCTCTGGCCACTCTGAGCACTCGAGAGCATTCACCCGCTACCGCGACATCGATGACGATATGGTACGCGAAATGACTGACCTCCTGGAGTAATCCGACATTCAAACAATCTTGACTCCATCTCCACGAAACCTTAGTTTTCATTTTGCGGAGATTATTTGTAGTGAGTTGTAATGGTTTGGTAACTGTTGAAAGTATATTTTGGGACTTATTTCTTGTGTTTGAGATGTACTTTAATACATAGTTAGGAAATAATTGCTAAATTTGATATTTGTGAAGGTTGTTGCAGATTAGTGGTCAAGTAATTATATCAACCCTTGTCGCACAGTCCCCAAAGTTTGTTGCTCTCATCAAAATAGGCCGAATATGACTTTTGACATTATCAAAAAAAGATGTGTTGTTAATGACGTTGTCTCTTTCAAGACAAAGTCTGGCGATTCATTCTCAGGAACAGTTCTTGAAATAGACGAGGACACAGTTATCATACAAAATGCAGATGGTGACGAAGAATATATTCCAGGCTCCGAAATTGTTTCGTTCAAGAAACATGTTAGCTCAAAACCAGAAGCAGCATCTACCCCTATAACTGAAACTTCAGATGTAGCCGCAACAGAAGCGACTAAGGTTCCTTTGAACGAAATTTCTGAAGGCAAGGAAGAACAAGACACGAAACATGTTGAGCAACAACCGGCTTCCCCTATCATAGAAAGTAAACCTGGACAGCCAGGACATATTCTTGGCTGGATAGACCTTGACAAAGTTGATCCCCAGAAGGGAAAGAGGCCTAACATCAAGCACGATCCTAGGGAGTTAGCCCTTCTGGATCAACCGGAAGCGACTCTTGACAATAGACTTAGTTCCCTTGTGTCATCCTACAAGTCTGAAGACGAGAATGATCAGATGATTGAGGCTTGCGGCTATATCGTAGCTGATAATAAAGACAAAGGATATATCTGGGACCAGGGACTTGAATCTGAAATTGGATTCATTGCTGAAGACATTTGTGATGACGTCCTTTATGATTGTGAGTCTTGGGTTGGTAAGCGTGTGTCTTACATTAAAATAAATGACAACAGGGGTGTCAAGGCTGTTGGTATAACATTACCACGTCCAGTTTATGAAATTCTAGCCTTGGCCGATGATCTTTCCGATGAACCTACAACGAAGCAAAATGCTTATGATCTTCTTCAGGACGTATTGGCTCACAACCCTGAGAATGAGGACGCAAAATATCTGATCCAAGAATTGAAAGGAGCATTCAAAAAACGCCAGATCCACTCCCTTTCCATACCTCTTGATTTAGATGCTTTGAAAGAAGCCAAAACATACGACCCAAAGAGTCACGACAAGTCTATCGAGAAGAATAAGAAAGCAACCGAGGAATACACAAAAGCAAAGCAGTGCGTCAACAACAAGCGCCATAAAGAAGCTTTGCAACACTATCTGAAGGCATATGAAGCGCAAAAAAGCGTAGCTTATATCAAAGATATTGGAATGCAGTATTGCACTCTCTGCAGTAAGAAATACATAGAGAGTCACCCTGAGGATAAGCCTAACGTATACACATACAGAAGAGAAGGTGCAGAATTCCTTAAAAACAATGTTGACAGGCTACCGAAAGGTCAATCGACCTATCATTTTTTGGAGTCGACATACTATGTATTGCATGAATACGATAAATATCTTGCAGTAGTAGACCGTCTTATTGAGACAAAGGGTCCATCTCAACGCGTAATATTCCTTAATAAGAAGGCCGTGGTACTCTTAGCTCTTAAGAGAAAACATGAGGCAGAAGATGTGATTAACCAGGTTTTGCGACTTGATTCGTCCAATAACACGGCTAGACGATTAAAAGATCAAATCTTAGGAAGCAATGAAGATTTAAATATTTCCGATCTGTTGGATGGAGCAGAGCTTTCTGATAATCCTATCGGAGCTTATCTGAGCGATACTATTGAAAGATACACTGATTTTGTCGGCGTGGTTAACTATGTGCGATTAGACGAGGCTAGGTTGTATAGTAAGCCTACATACGATGCCCTTGTGGATTTGCTTGATGAATCCGATGTCCAATCAGATAGTGCCCGAAGATCTCCTCTTTTGTTGACCAAGATAAAACTTGACATGAGGATGAATAACGGAGCATACGATAAACGAGACGTTGCACTTTACTGTAATGATATGGCTCGTGTATCTATGCTGAAAGACCCTAACTCAATCAAATGGGATGTGGTTCGTTTCTACTTCAACGAATCTTTCTCTCTCACAACCGACTGGTCATCAAATCGAAGACAGTTCATTCAATATTTGGAAACCCTGATTCCGGATAAGAAAGATGCAATATTTGGCAAGTTGCCACAAGGCGAACAGGAGAACCGTATGAAACAAGACATCCATGATCTTGTCTTGAATTGTGCACCTGAATTCGATTGGCTTAACAGTCTGCTTCATCCATCATTGTACAATGAGCAGATTGCCAATAGGGTAATCTCGGCCATATATGATGACGAACAACTTAGAAAGTCTTTTGCCGAAGAGTCAAGTTCGACAGGAAAATCTTTATCTTCAAACGATGCAAAAGAGAAGTTCGAGACCGTATGGTATGAATTGATTGAAGAACGCTTTGCCTCCGAGAGGGCACTTTGCAATTCATTCCTTGCAAGACTTGAGCACTCCTCATTGCAGAAATTAACCGCTAGTATGGATTCCCTTCAACAGGAATGCAGAGTCTCCTGGTTATCTGCACAAGACAGCGATGTTGTTAGAGAGACATTCAAAGTACTCATCCCAAAGATTGAAGCGTTTAACATTACTCCAGGCTTCATTAACAAGGAAAACAATTATCAAGACTCAAGCCGAATTCTCCAAGGATTGATTCACACAATCCGTGAATATCCAACTAAATTCTCGTATGAAGCAGTCCTGCCTCTTCTCCTTCGTTTCCAGATTCTTCTTACGGAAGCTTGGGAAAATATTGTTATCAGTAGTGAGCCTAATCTAAATATTGCCCTTCTTACTGAATACGCATACAAAGATGAGAACAATACTGTTGCTCTCCAGATTGAAGTTGCCAATGATAAAGACTCGTCTCCTGTAAGCCGTCTAAGCATATCTATAGCAGAGAGTCCTGAAATAGACTCTTGGAGATGTGTTGAAGGAGAATATCTCGAGATGCTTAAAGGTGGAGACGATCCTATTATCTTCCATATTGAGCTTGACATAAACAAGCAGTACGTTGAAGCAAAAGCTATTTCCATCTCTGTTATCTGTTCGTATGAAAGCACAAATAACACAATTGAGAATTGCGAAAAGGCTTTGTCAGTACGCTTCTATTCAGAATCTGAGTATGAACCGTTCGACAATCCATACAACGCTGGTGACACTGTAGAGAATAGAGATATGTTCTTTGGCCGTGACGCTTTCATCAGTAATCTGGTAAACGTCATGAATTCATCCAAATCAAAACAACTTGTATTCTACGGACAAAAACGAAGTGGTAAATCATCGGTTCTGTACTGGCTTGAAAATGAGCTCAAGAATTCCGGTGCATTCTGCGTGCGTTTTTCTCTTGGTATTCTTCGTTCAGGTGGTGACATAAGCAGCGCATCTTTCTTCTATCTTATTTTGAAGAACATCCATCGTGCATTGAGAAGGATTCAAGGAGAAAAACCTGACTTCAACATTCCTACCCCTACTGATTTTGAGGCAGAGAACCCTACCAATCCAGGTCTATCATTTGCTTCATATATGATTGCATTTAAGGATGCCTGCAAGGAAACTCCAGGATGGGAGAATAAACTTGTTGTCATTATGATTGATGAGTTCACATACCTATATACTGGAATTAAGCAAGGGACCGTAAATCCAACCATCCTTCAGCAGTGGAAGAGTGTGATTCAAGATCCAGATTCGTCATTTGCATCTGTTCTTGTTGGTCAAGACGTTATTCCGTACTTCAAGAATGAAGTATATGCCAAGAATGTATTCCAGATGATGGAAGCATTCCGCCTAAACTATCTTGATGAAGTAGATGCTCGCGCATTGGTGGAATCCCCTATTGGCAAAGACAGGTATGCATCTGGAGCAGTTGAGCATATTCTTGATTATTCAGCGTGCAACCCTTACTACATTCAGCTGATATGCAGCAACCTTGTAGGAGATATGAATAAGAAGCATGCAATGGTTGCAACAAAGGCAGATGTTGCCGTAACTGCAAATAAAATAATTGCTTCTATGGATATGCCAGATTTTGACAATCTTATCAGCCCGGGAGATGCTATTGAAATTGAGGGAATTACCGAAAAGACTCTTGTGGCTGTACTGTACAGGATTGCCATACTGACAAAGAGTGATGAATTCTGCTCAGAAACAAGTATCGCTCATTTCTTCAAGGATGAGCTGCTTGAGAATGAACTTGAACTCGTCAGGAAAGTGCTTGACAACCTTAAAGCACGTGAAGTCATCGAGGAGAAAGCCGGACTTTATAGGATTAAAGTCAAACTGTTCCAACAATGGCTTCAAAATCAGTCTCCAGAGTTAGCTTCAATTAAAGAACATTCATTGTAATATCCAATAACATGTACAACACGCAGGACCAATTCCTTGCCTTATTCGAAAAAACTGGCAAAATCGTTACAGGGGCTCGATTTGTTGGAAGGCAGAATGAAATACGTACAATCCTTCAAACCGCGATTAATAATCGTGGTGACATTGCAATTACCGGTTTGCCACGAATAGGAAAATCCAGTCTCGCATGGGAAGCGCTCATATCAAAGAAGGCAGAGATTATTTCTACACGCAAGCTGTTCCCAGTATATGTTGATGTCGGTTCATGTTCATCAAATCTTGACTTCTTCCAAACTCTTATCCAGAAAGCAGTTAAGGAGATACGTGCTGTACTTCGAGTTGAATCAGACAGCACCTCCGAATTGAGGTCGGCATCGTCAAATATCTTTTCAATCGCTGAAGAAATCTCGTCTTGCAGCATAAAGGATCTTAAGTACTCATTCCAGGATTTCTTTGAAGAACTGAATCTGAATGCCGGATATGGCATTATCTATATTCTTGACGAGTTTGACAAGAGTGAATCAATCCTCGACAAAGGAGATCTTCTGCTCTTGAGAGAAACTGCCTACGTACCTGAGACTAATCTTTCATATGTAGTGGTGTCCAGGAAGGCCATTAAAGAGATTGAAGCAAAAGATTCTTCTCTCTCAAATTTCTACGGGACATTTAATACACAGATTCATTTGAAACCCTTTGGCGAAGAAGACCTTTCATGCTTCTGGAGCAGGCTATCCCAAAATGGACTTGAAATAGATTCCAAAATAAAGCAAAGCATCTCTTATATTGCAGGCAACCACCCGATGTTTTTGGATCTGTGCTGTCAAAGCTATCTGGAACATCCCGATGCAAACTTACTAGATAACAGAGATTTACTTGAAAGGTTGTATGACGAGTTTGAACAGCTCTTGGATATCCTTCAAGACAAGGAATTACTTGATGATGTCACTCAAGTAGTTATTGGCCCTGCAAAATCAATAAATAAGATTAGCGTAGATAGACTGATTGACTATGGATTTTTACGAGAAGTCACTGTCGCATACAAGTCTGATCTTCTTAATCGTTCATATCCAAGTATTAGAGAAAACGATGTCACCTACATTCTTTTCTCTGATTACTTCACTCAATTATTCTATGCAAAGTTCTATTTACAGATAGATTACTGGGCAGAGTGGACTAATACTGAGAATAAACTTAGAGATATTGTAGAGTTCTTTGCCAAAAACAGGTATGGAATAAACTGGCAATCCATTATAGAAGTTGAGAACCAGAACGACTCTGATTGGCTTGCAAGGTGGAGAAAGATGAAAAGCATCTATGCCACAAATCAGAGAGTCTATTATAATGCCAACATCTCATCTCCTGTCTCTTTTGCGGAGACCGGTGAAATATACTACCAGTTTATCAAGCGTTAT
The DNA here is from genome assembly GCA_024398125.1 of Bacteroidales bacterium. GTDB lineage: Bacteria > Bacteroidota > Bacteroidia > Bacteroidales > UBA932 > Cryptobacteroides. The sequence goes on along the minus strand of JAKSJO010000001.1, from coordinate 179,523 downwards.
TGGAACTGTTGGTTTGCCACAATTTTTACTGATATTACTGAGAATGATCTGCCTCAATCTCACATAAATATTGGCTCTGCAGCCGCGCAGTGGGAAACAGTATTCGACTATCTAATGAAGGTTCGACGACCATATGCCCATACGAACAATTACATCTTGAGTGAAGAGGATAAGAATCAGGCAAAGGATTACTGCGCTCTCATTCTAAACAAAATAAAACATTGGGAAAACGGAGGTCGTCAACTTCCTCCTGTATACTCACCAGGCAGCAGACAGGCTATAATGAGTCATGGAGTATTTAAGTCTGGACGTGATGGCAGAAATGATAGCGTTGAGTACTCAGAAAACGGAAGAACCTTCTATTATAAGGCCGAGCATTGTATTTCGGATGGTCTTAGGGATGGCGATCGTGTTGTCTTTGATAAAAGGGACAGACCTCATCCCGATGGTTCTGGAAGAAAGTTCTACTATGCTGTAAACATAGAAATTGAGTCCATTTGATGAATTCCGGATATTATTCCTTTTTTGAGAATGGCAGTTGTGTTGCCCAGCTATGCGTCCAAATATACGAGAGTTTCATATCTCGCAATTGGATTACATATGCTGGGGAAATGGCGAAGCATCTCTGTGTTGATGAATCATACTTTGTCAGAAACACACTTTCAAAAGTAGAACATTATAGCGAACTGAAAAAAGCCTTTGCTATCGTTCTCAAAGCTCTAAGAGACAAAGTACCAGGCAGCATTGAGGATAATGGGAAAAAGAAAGGTATTGCATATCGATACGTTGGAGCAATTGAAGACCCATTTGCTGATGAACGTTCAATGTCTCGCAAACAGACTATTACTGATTACATTCGTTTCTGCAAAGGTACCATTGGACTTTTGCCCCCAGGATGGTTCTCGACATTCTTTGATGGCACTCAGATTCTCGGGGAGACTCTCAAAGAAGAACGTGAGGGTAAATTATTTATTGGCGCTTCCAATGAACAGATTCTAAAGAACATAGACCTTCTTCCTCAATTATATGACTACATTGATGAGGAAATGTCCATTTCATTTGATTACTGTCAGTTTGGTAAACATCAAGAGCATATAATACTCCATCCCCAATATCTTAAAGAGTACAACGGAAGATGGTTTGTTCTTGGCATCAAGGAAGGCAGTGAACGTGCTGTAGACGTTTATGCTTTGGACCGGATTGTCAGTCAGATTGAGCCATCAGAAGTCAAATATATTCCCGCTACTTCGGGGTTCTTTAAGTCTTATTTCAATAACATTGTTGGGGTAACACACGAACCTGACGGAAATATTCAGCATATAGTCATCAAAACTAGATCATCATACGTACATGGTTTGATGGTTACGAAACCATTCCATAAATCATTCTCTGAACTCAGCACCTATTCGTCACATGAGGATGATAAATACCCTTATGGCTTGATTTCGTATGATTTGGAACCCAATAGAGAATTTATCGGTAAGGTCCTCACTTTCGGACCGGATCTTGAAGTCATTTCGCCATCCTCTTTACGCGAAGAAATTCAAATAAAGGTTGAGCATCTCGCTTGGCGATATGGAATAAGAACTAAAAAATAACATCTACATCCAAATTATCTTGGTTCCTGCCCTCAGGAACCAATCTTCAACAGACAACCTTGTGCATGTCTAAAAAACTTGTCTACCTTTGCATCCGTTGACCTGAAACAAACGACACAGGTCAGCGACATAGTTCTTAGATACGCAGCACTCGACTTTCATTATTATTTATTTGAATCGATTGCCCACGAGCCAGGACATCGAGACGTCGAGAGAATTCTCTCCCGCCCAATTGGTTCAAAAGTCGAACTTCCAACCACAGACAAAAATGGAAAAGAAGAACACAATGAGTGCAACTGTCAAATTCTTCAACACACCCACCTTCTCCGGTGAAACCGCACTGCGCAGGATGATAGCCCGCAACAGCAGGAGCATCAGCCGCGTAACAAAGGGCCGTCTCTCCCCCGTTGCCGGTGAGGAACACGTATGGTCGATTGCCCGCACACCTGAACTCGCTGACGTTGTAGACCTAGAATGCCTCCTCCGCAACTCAGATGAAGCCAAGAGGATGACCGTCAATTCCCACCTTGCCATCAGACGTGTCCGTACGGATCGCAAACGCGAAAAGGTACGCGCCACAGCATCCCGCAACGAAAAGGTCAAGATGCGCAAGAAGGATGGTGACGACAATTCCTGCCGTATCAGGTGCAAGACCTACTGTTCGAAGTACGGTCGTCCCAAGGTCCTTTTTGAAACATACGAAGCGGCCGAACGCTACATTACATACGAAAACGTCCTCAATCGTGCAGAGTCAGGCCGTCTCTTTGCCTACTACTGCGAAAGCTGTCATGGTTGGCACATATCTTCCTGGGAGAAATATAGGTGTTTAGTATCTTGAAGGTCTCTTGGTGGGCACAGTCCGGAAAAGAGCAGTCAAAGTACACTTGCAAAACAGAAGAAAGAAACGGTGAAGTCTTTTCGAGAAATAATTTGTTCAGCGTAACTCTTTTGACCCATGTATTGGTTCCAATCTCAAGGAACCAATCCTCCAATCCAAGTCCTTTGCAAGTCTCTGAAAATGCGATAGATTTGCACCCAGTTCGTTGACATACTGCACTCGACCTTTATCTATTATTATTTCAGATCGCCCGAACGAGTCGCGGGCATCACTCCGGGAAAACTAACCCAAGAGCAAGCCGGCTCGAAAAGGTCAACTCTCAAACCCTACATAACATGGAAAGAGCAAACAGAACACAGAGTGCAGCAACCAACAACACAACAACCGGCTTCCTTGCCACCACCTTCGAGAACTACTTCGACGGAACTGTTGGATGCTGGTGTAAAATTGATGAAGTGCCTGAAGGCGCAGAGTTCATCCGCAACAGCACAGACCGCAACGGCAACATAACATCCACCTACTGGAAGTTAGGACGATGCATCATCCGACGCTCCAACCATTGGGGCACCAAGATAGCCAACTGTGACTGGTGGATTTTCAGCGAAACCGAAAAGACTAAGATTCCCTGCTGGGTCTGGCTCCAGCAGCACGGCGGAGAATTCACAACGGCTATCATCAGCCTTGACAAGCTCAGGCACGATCTTTCCCGCCCAAGTAAGTACGGCACTTACTAATCGAAAAAAGCAGCAGATTGGTTCCTGGCGCTTGGAACCAATCCTCTCCCCCAAACCACTTGCAAGATGCAAAACTCTATCTATATTTGCATCCGCAATCAAGCCGCAACAGGCTGATATGCAAAAAGCTCGTTGAAATACTGCACTCGACTATACCTATTTATTATTTCTGCCGAATGCCTAACGAACCGGGGCAACGGGGCTTGAGAATCAACTCAAGCGAAGTCGGTTCAAAAAGTCGAACTTCCAATCCCATCGAAAATGGAAAAGAAGAACACAACACTGAGTGCAGTCAACAACAAGCAGCTCGCAACCCTCGCAGAAAGAGCCCTCCCATGCCTTTCTGGCGACTCAGTCAGCTACAACGCTGACAAGAACATCTTCCTCACCTCAGGCTATACCAGCACTGCAGGCAACACCTACTACAAGACGTACCGTCTCTCGGATAGGCTCTGCATCAGTTGCAGTCTTGGCCAAGGCTACGCGTACCTCTTCCTCAATGGCCTCTCCATCTACGGATGGGATGGACATCAGTCACGCCTTCTCGGCAACTGGACAAGCCCTTGCACCACCTTCTTCAGCGACAGCAAAGTCAAAGACATAGCGCTCAGCCTCGTCAAGGACTACCTCGCAAGTCAGGCCAAGCTCTCAGGCTCCAGCATACCTGACTCTCAGCTTCTCGAGTTCTCAAAGGGACTCATCGAAGAAACCGAAAAAAAAAGAATCGCCTAACCCTCAAACCGACACGAACATGGCAAACTTGCAGAAAGCAATCAACCAGAACTTCCTAGACAGCGTCCTTCCAACATACGGAAACGCACGCAAAGTCAAGATCAACGGCTACGACAACTCACAGAAGATGTTCATCATCGACGAGTACGAAAGTGCTTCCGGCCACCGTTACTACAGAGGCGTACGCTTCTGTGACAGAGTGGTCTTCGCGGAAACAGTGGGAATGTACCACAACTGGACCTACATCGACAGCCTTGAGCTCTACGCCTTCAACGGAGACAAGCTGGTCTTGGTTCAGAAAAAAGACTACGACAAGGTTTTCCGCAACGAGGCATCCATAAAAGCCGACAGCGAGGCAATGCTTCGCGACTACCTCAGCGGTCAGGCAAAGATGACCGGAACGATCATAGCTGACGAACAACTGAAGCAGCATGTGCACCAGATTGTAGAAGGCAGCTACACCAGTTTCCTCGACAAGGATTTCGAGACACGTCTCACCAACATCCTTCCTGCCCTGGAATGCACAAGCAACAAAACCGAAACCCTCAAACTCCTCTAGAACATGGGAAACAACACAGTGACACTCGACACATCCAACAGACAGCAGATGCTCGCATACGAGCTCATAGCCAACACAAACTCAAGCTTCTTCCTCACTGGACGCGCCGGCTCAGGTAAGACAACCTTCCTGAACAACGTTCAGAAGATGGTCAAGGACAAGCAGTTCCTCACCCTTGCCCCTACCGGTGTAGCCGCTATCCTTGCAGGCGGAGACACCATTCACTCCTTCTTCGGCCTCCCGATGCAGGTCTGCACCCCGGGCACTGTAGGAAAGATGAGCCAGGCAAAGATTCTCACACTCCTCCATGCTGACACGATCATCATAGACGAGGTGTCCATGGCTCGCTGTGACCTCATCGACGCCATAGACTTCACAATGCGCTACTACATGCGCAACAACCTCCCCTTCGGTGGAAAGCAGATGGTATTCGTCGGTGACATGTTCCAGCTCCCGCCGGTAAACAGAGCAGCCGACAGAGAGGTTCTCCAGGACATCTACCGCACCGACAGTTTCTTCTTCTACCAGGCAAACGCCATCAAGCGCCTCCGCCTTGTGAAGATCGAATTCGAAAAGGTGTACCGTCAGGAAGACGCTGATTTCCTCAAACTGCTGGACGATGTCCGCCTTCACAGGGTCACCCCGTTCGATCTGATGAGGCTCAACACAAGGCTTCGTACTCCGTCCAAAGCCGATGGTGCCGTCATCACTCTTGCTTCGCGCAATGAGACCGCCGACCAGATCAACCAGAGCCGCCTTGATGCCATAGACGCACCTGAGTTCACCTTCGAAGGTACAGTAGAAGGCAACTTCGACGAAAAACGATTCCCTGTAGAGAAAACACTCCGTCTGAAGGTTGGTGCCCAGGTCATGTTCACTCGCAATGACTCTCACCGCCGTTGGGCTAACGGTACCCTTGCGACAGTCAGTGAACTCAGTGAGAACGAAATCAAGGTCTCACTCACAACCGGAGAAACCTACCAGGTAGATTGTTGCTCATGGGAGTCCTACGCCTATGAGTATGACAGCGAAGCCAAGAAGCTCAAGAAAGAAATTCAGGGAACTTTCACTCAATATCCGCTGAAACTGGCCTGGGCAATCACCATCCACAAAAGTCAGGGCACAACCTTCGACAAGATGGTCCTCGACCTCAGCAAAGGCATTTTCGCTCCGGGCCAACTCTACGTTGCCCTCAGCCGTGTGAAGTCTCTTGATGGACTCTTCCTCACAAGAAGCATCATCCCTCAGTATGCACGCACAAGTCAGGAGGTTCTCAACTTCGCTGGAGACTACAACAACCTCCAGAGCGTGACAAACGAGATCGAGAGCGGCAAAGCTGTGTATGCGGCCTTCAAGGAAAACGACTACGACACTGCAGCCGTACAATACCTTCGCCTGATTCAGAAGAAAGCCAAAGAAGGAGACATCGCAGAGGCAATGCATCAGGCTAAGCGCATGATGAGCACGATGATCTCAGACGAGGCTCTTTACGGAGCAATCGACGGTATCCCTGAAACACTCGCAGCGTCCCGCAGCTGGGACGAAGAGTTTCTTGTGGCTCTCCTTGCACTCTACAGTGGTGACTACGAACTCGCCGTCGACTGCTGCAACGACCTGCTCCTCCGTCAGCCATGTACAGAGGTCCTCTTCATCAAGGCTAGAGCCCTCGCGATGCTTGGACGTGACCATGAGGCTGACGAGGTCAACGTCACACTGGCCGACTTCTTTGACATGTCGACTCCTGATGCCAAAGTGCTCTACGAGATTGCCATGCTCAATGACAGAATCGGCGATCCATGCCTGGAATACATGAAAAGTCTTGTCGACATTCGCCCAAAATATGACAGGGGTATTCTATCAATGAGAAAACTGCTCAGTCATGCGGACATCAGAGTTGAAACAGACCTGGACAAGGAAAACGAACTTGTGGATGCCTTCAATTCAGACATGTCTGATGAAGATTTCGCACAGAAGCTGAAAACCGCCCGCAAGGAAGCCACAAAGAGCGTTACGGACCTTGTAAACCGCATCAGGAAGATGTCGTTTGGTCAAGATTCCGCACCGGAAGAAGCCTAGGTTTTTCAGCCCCCTCCTCTCCTCAAACCGACAACAAACAAGACAAGAACAAACACAAAACTGCCCATGACAGAAGAACAGAAAACACAGACACCGACAAATCAGGAACCAGAAGCACATTCAACTGCACTCGTACCGGTTGCCACGGAGAACCAGCCCGAAAGCGAGAAAAAGGGCATGAACATCAAACCATTGATGTACATCTGTGAGGCCGTAAGACGAGTATTCCCCTCCAAACAGAAACTCACACTTGACCAGATCAAGCATTTCATCAGAACCGAAGGATTCGTCCCTTTCCCGAATGGTGATGACGGAGTGGCATTCAAGGTTCAAGGGGAAATGTACGAGATCCACTATGACGGAGTACGCCTCTGTTTCGTGAAGACCTACTCGTTGCCGGAAGAAGGCCTGTCCATGAGAGTCATGTCTGCTGCTTGCCGCAAGGTTACCGGAGAGGTTTACGGAGTCAAAGCAATGCTCGGCAAAGAAGAGAATACCTGCTGTCTCAGGTTCTGTGCCGAGTCAATCTGCAGGAACTACTCCGACTTCTCAAGCCAGTTCAGCTACTACATGGGTGCTATCAACCATTGCGTCAACTTCCAGAAAGACGCTTACTGCAGTCTCCTTGAACAGATGCCGTTAGAGAGCGAAGAAGCCAAAACGCCAAGGCGGAAGATAGGCTTCATACAGGAAGTGAACCGGCCTTCAGAACAGTCGGCCTCAGATACCGGCAAAGAATCAGCCAAGATGTCAAACAACAGAAGAATCGGATACTAACATGACAGAGTTCCAGAAATTCGCAAACCATTCCATGGGTATCAACCCCATGACCCTTCACAGATATGAGTCTGCCGTTGACTCATTCATCAACCCTACCGTAATCGAAGAGCGAAGACAGAACATTGCAGCAATGGACGTATTCAGCCGTCTGATGATGGATCGCATCATTTTCCTCGGCGTCCCTATCGATGATGATGTTGCCAACATCATTCAGGCACAACTTCTCTTCCTTGAGAGCCAGAACCCCAAAGAAGACATCTCGCTCTACATCAACACGCCAGGTGGTCATGTCAGTTCGGGTCTTGGAATCTACGACACCATGCAGTTGATTGAACCGGAAGTGTCAACCATCTGTACCGGTATGGCAGCCAGCATAGGCTCAGTCCTTCTCTGCGCCGGAGCAAGAGGAAAACGAACTGTCCTTTCCCACTCGAGAGTGATGATACATCAGCCACTTGGCGGAGTACATGGCCAGGCATCAGACATCATGATAGCCGCAAGAGAGATCGAAAAGACTCGGGAAGAACTGTTCCGCATCATCGCTGAACATTCCGGGAACACCATCGAAAAGGTCCTTGCAGACTGAGATCGCGACTTCTGGCTCACAGCCCAGGAGGCCCGCGAATACGGACTGATTGACAACGTTCTCAAAACACGCAAACACAACAAAACAACAGATCAACAATAGTCAACAAACAAGATGAATACTTCAAACTCAAACCATGTTATTCTTACAACCGTTCACACCTTGTCTTCTTTTTTCAGTGCATTTGGTCTGACTCTCAGCATCTAAATTTGCATCAAATCCCATCTATTAGGATGTTTTGGATGTGAATGATATTTTGACCGATACAGCAAACAGGGCAGCATAGTCTTGCATGCAAATGCATAAAGTTTCAGTTTCCTTGCAACAATTTGGGTGGTTCATGGAATAAGCTTACATTTACAAGTGAAATAATATGTTTTGAAGCTATGGCAAATAACGACATGCCTGACATGAACGAAATACAGTTTCTTCTCTATCAGCTTCCTGATGCCGATGGGTCGGTACAGGTGGTTATCCGAGACGAAGACATATGGGCAACGCAAAAGGCGATGGCTCAACTTTTTTGCGTAGGCACACCTGCTATCAGCAAGCATTTGACTCATATTTTTGATGAGGGTGAATTGAGGAAAGATGTGGTTGTTTCCAAAATGGAAATAGCCACTCGGCACTGAGCAATTAAGAGCAAAAAAAACAGATATAATAACACCGATAACCATGAAAAGAATCATCGCAAGCATCATTGCAATCATGTCGGCGACGCTGATCGCCGTTGCGGCGAACACCAGCAGCGAGCCGCTCAAGATGACCCCGAAGCGCATCAGGATCGACACCTACGAGGCTTCGGTTTCTGCAAACCTTATCATCGTACAGCCAGAGGCGATGCCGGATGTGCTGGACCCTTCAGCATACACCGTCGAGGCAAACGGTACAGAGCGCAAGGTCACCGGCATATATCGCTGCGACGAGCGCGGAGAGTTCAATGCTGCAGGACAGTATCTCGCCTTCGGACTGGAATTCAGCCGCAGAGGCTCCCCTATGGTCTATGACGGCAAGACCGGATTCAACAACTGGGTCAAGGCATTCCCTGTCAGCATCAGCCTTGCCAAGGGCAAGTCCATCAAGGTCGGTGGCGTAAAGTTCAGCGCTATCGACTGTGCATCTGACAATATGATCCCAGGATTCATCTCCGAGTCAGACATCATGACCCGCGGGACATACACAGGGCCTTCGACAGGCCTTCCACAGGACGAGACAATCGCAACCGCTGCATACGAGCCATGGGAGCTTCTCAGCGATGGCAGGAAAAACCCGCTCATCATCTGGCTCCACGGCATGGGAGAAGGCGGAACAGACCCTAGAATCGTTCTTATGGGCAACGAGACGATCTCCCTCATCCGCGACGGCATCCAGTCTCATTTCACCACCGACGGCGGCGCTGACGGTGCATACGTGCTCGTTCTCCAGAGTCCTACCATGTGGATGGATTCAATGAAGGGCATGTCGATGGGCGATGTTCCTTCCCGCTACAGCGACGTACTCTTCAATGCCATCCTCGACTATGTGACTGCGAAGAACCCTGACGTTGACCCATCAAGAATCTATGTCGGCGGCTGCTCAAACGGAGGCTACATGACCATGAACCTTCTCCTCCGTCATCCAAAGTTCTTCGCTGCAGCTTATCCTGTCTGCGAAGCATACAGCGACAGCAACATCAGCGACGCGGAGATCGGCTATCTCGCAAACGAGAACATCTGGTTCGTACAGGCATTCAACGACACCACAGTCAAGCCGCAGGATTTCGGAATGGCTACATACGACAGACTGATGGAGAAGGGCGCAAAGAATGTCTGGTACAGCATGTTCGAGGACGTGACCGGCAGCGACATTCCTGGCGCGAAGTACATGGGACATTTCTCATGGGTATACGTCTTCAACGACGAAGTCACCGCATCCCAGGAGCAGAAGGCCGGTGCATGGGCTCCAAGCAACAACGGAGGAGGCTCCATCGCTCCTCAGGGTCATGCCAACCTCTTCGATTGGATGAACGCACAGAGGAGGTAGAGCCTCCTTCAAATAGCTTCGATCTTTATTATTAGAGATTTTTCAAGAGTTTTGGGTCTGGAACGCGGGAGTGTAGTTTTCTCTACATGACCAAGTGACAGGCCCAAAATGCTGAAAAAGATCAATAATATGCTACCAGTTTTCGTAGTGGATCCTTTCAGGTTTCCACTTGTCCTTAGGCTGGTCGTCGCCTGCCGGATATCCTACAGGTACCATACAGTATGGAAGAACGTTATCCGGAAGTCCAAGTTCCTTCTTTACTGTCATATAGCGATCCTTGTAAGGATAGCCTGCAGTCCATACGGCACCAAGACCCATTGACTCAGCAGCGAGAAGGAGGTTCTCGGTAACAGCACCCATGTCGTCTCGCCATGTACCGTTAGGCATGGTTACAGGAGCACCCTGGCCGTCACGAGGCTGGCGGGTTACAGTGGTATCAGCGCAGAGGACGAATACAGCGGCTGCCTGATTGAATACCCTGAGGTTGAAATTGCCCTCGAAGATCTTCTCATAGCGGGACTTGTCCTGAAGGACAACGAAACTCCAAGGCTGGATATTAGATCCTGAAGGGGCGGCCATGGCGCAGCGGAGAAGGGTCTCGATCTGCTCTGGAGTGAGTTTCTGGTCGGTGAAGCTGCGGACGCTCTTGCGGCTCATCATATTCTCGACAGCCGCGTTGCCGCCGTCAGCAGCCACAGGGGCATTGCTGCATGAACAAGCTGCTGCAGCTGCAACGAGCGCAGCAGCAAAAAGAGTAAAGATTCGTTTCATATACGGTTATTTGTTGTTGATCCATGTAAGCTTGCGCCAGAGAGTCTCGGCCGGACCGCGGTCATGCTTGAGCGCCCAGAGACGGCAGAATGTGTACTGGACGAGAATGATTCCGACGCCGACAAGCGCGCACCAGGTTTCTCCTATCTGGTGGCATCCATCAAGTCCATAGTAGTTGAAGATGAAGCCGCCGATGATTGATGAGAGGAGATAGTTCGTAAGGCTCATGCGGCCGAACACTCCGAGATGTCCCATGGCCTTGCGGAATCCTCCGAATCTGTACCAGAGAAGGACTACGCCAGACACAATCATCAACAGAATGAAGAGGTTGTAGATAGGATGGAGCCATGCGTTAAGCTTGCCGAACTCGAAAAGGCTGCCGCCAATCACGAGTGCGACTGAAGCGGCGCAGATGCCTCTCCAGATTTTGAGGTTGTTGCCCTCGTTGTAGAACAATCTGTGACGTCCAAGCTGCATACCGAGGAGGAAGAGCATGATGGTCTGGGTTATGCGCCCCTTTGCCACGAACCACAGTCCAGAGGCCAGGAATCCGTACTTGAGGTTTGCCGCAGCAACGTCGAAGATGGTACCGCTGGTATGTGCCTGACCCATCGCGCCATAGAACTTGCCCATGGCCGCAGTGCTGATATGGTGGCCGCTGATCAGCGAGAAAAGCTCGACAGGCTGTATTGCAAGGAATGCTATGATTGCCCATACGGCTGCATTCGGTAAGAAACTGCAAGGAATCAGGAACAAGCCGAAGATGGCATAGAAAGTAAGGATGTCTCCATCGTAGAAAGACATGTTGATGACGCCGAATCCGAAAAGCAGAAGCATACGCCATGCGAAACGGCCTGCAAATGGTTTGCCCTTCTGCTGACGGTTGTCGTTCATGATGAAGAAGCTGAGACCGAAAAGGAGGGCGAAGATGCCGTACATCTTTCCAGACAGGAGCCATGTAAGAGCGTCAAACACCGTTCTGTCGCTGGCAAGAGCGTGAACCGGTTTTCCACCGAAGATGTTGAAGTGCTCGACTGAGTGATAGAGAATGATTCCCGCAACAGCCAATCCTCGAAGTGCGTCAGCTACATCGATTCTGGTGTTGGGCAGCATACGTGACTGGTATTTCATATTGAATAGAATTAGCAGGCATCAGTTTCCAAATATAAGGAAAATCCGTTATTTTTGGGAAATGGCCGATCTCCAGGTCCGTAGAACACGGAGTATTTTTCTTTAGGAATGACTTATGGCACAGGAAATTGAAAGAAAATTTCTCGTCAATGGCGAGTTCATGGACAAAGTAGTGAAATCCATGCGTATATCCCAGGGATATATCTGTACCCTACCAGGGCGCAGCGTTCGTGTACGTATCAAGGATGACAAGGGCTACCTTACAATCAAAGGGGCGAGCACGGACAACGGACTCAGCCGATTCGAATGGGAAAAGGAAATCAGCCTTGAGGACGCCAATGACCTGTTCAAGCTCTGTGAACCGGGTGCCATCGACAAGACAAGGCACCTCATTCCTGCAGGAAAGCATACATATGAAGTCGACGTATTCCATGGAGACAACGAGGGACTGGTCATGGCCGAGATAGAGTTGAACAGTGAGAACGAGGATTTCGAGAGACCTGAGTGGCTCGGAGACGAAGTGACCGGAGACAGGCATTTCTACAATTCATATCTGACAAAGAATCCTTTCAAGAACTGGGGGATATGATAGAAGTCAAGACAAAGATTCACGACAACTTTTCCGTTGAGTTCAAGCAGAGCTTCGTGTCGGGCTACAATACCGGCGAGAAGAAGAAGGACTTTGTCGTCAACACATGGATCTTCGTGCCAAACTCGCTGGACATCAACTCTGCGACCTACGGCAAGACACAGTTCTGGCGTGACATCAAGAGCAATCTCAGGTTGATTACGCCGGAGGTTGAGCTGCGCGATGTGACCGGCACGCCACTTTCCTATCTTAAAGAGTCCATAGGACGCATGGAAAACGGCATCAGCAAGACCGAGACCGACGATTTCGAATACTACATGAAGATGTTCTGTTCGATATCAAAGAGTTCCATGAGGGAAGGGCATGCGAAGGTGAAGAAAGCCGCTTCATACGAGGACGCATCAAAGGCGTTCATCGAAGACCTGAAGAATTGCATGGTTGCCTATTGGGGGCTCGAAGAAGATGTCACAAAGCTTGCCAGTCAAGAGATCAAGACAGTATACGACTTCGGCGACGAGTATCTTGGAGCATTGGCAAAGTACCATTCACTCAAGTTGTTATCCCACATAGAGAGAACAGATCCGGAGTCCGGAGTAAGAGATCTCTGTCGAAGCTTTGTCAATCAGGTCGACAGCGACAGGAAAGCTAAAGGATTCCCTGTCGCAGAAGAAGGCAACCAGGTCGAGAACAACAATCTCGTGCACAGGCACAGCGTCCTCAAGAAATTCTTCGAGAGCGGACTGTTCGTCAGTCTGGACAAGAAAAAGGACGGCGTAGCGTTCGAGCAGACCCTTTATGCCATTGCGGCCGGCCTTGCGATGATCTTCGCGACAGTTGTTTCGTTCTCAGTCCAACGCGCCTACGGTTCCCTGTCGATTCCCCTGTTCTTCGCCCTGATCTTCTCATATATGATCAAGGACAGAATCAAGGAGCTCAGCCGTTACTGGTTCGTCCACAAGCTCAGCGCGCACTATTTTGACAACAAGTCAAAGATCTTCGTCAAAGGCAAGGTCGTCGGAATGATGAAAGAAGGTCTGGACTTCATCAGCAGCAGCCGCACGCCCGGCGTGGTCATGGAGCTGCGCAACAGGAATTCAGTGCTGCGCAAGGGAGATGATTTCTTCGACGAGCACATCATCCTCTACCGCAAGCATGTCAGCATATATCCCGACATGCTTGACGAGATAGGTTCCTACCCTATCGAAGGAATCAACGACATCTTCCGCATACACCTGTCCAGATTCACCCAGAAGATGGACAACCCCGAGCAGATGATACCTATCCTGGACGAGAACGGGAACTACAGTTCGACAAAAGGACTCAAATACTACCCGATCAACATCGTCCAGCAACTGCGCGAAGGCGACAGGATAGAATACAGACGCGTAAGGGTCATCATGTCGCGCAACGGAATCTATTCCATCGAAGAGATCAAGGCGTGAAAAGGACAGGTCCATACTGGCAGATATATGCCCGGAACTGCGAGGTCAGACGCATAGACAAGGCTACGGCAGGGCCATTCCTGGACCGTTGCCACTGGCTTGGAGACACCGGCAGCCGTTACCGCTATGGCCTGTTCATAAAACGTTGCGGCTCCGATGATTATCCTGTCGGCACCATGGTAGCGGTCGGATGCTTCTCAGGCGCGCGTAAATGGGTGAAGGGCGACAGAACCGTGCGTTCATACGAATGGGTGCGCGCAGCGTCATTGCCTGACGTACGCGTGGCCGGCGGCATGGGCAAGATTCTCCAGGCCTTCATCGATGAAGTTTCCCCTGATGACATCATGAGTTACGCCCCCGCCGGATCTGACGGAGGCGTATATGAAAAACTTGGATTTGTCCAGGAAGACTGTCCTGTCGAAGGCAATCTCAAGTACAGGCTGAAACTTACCTACTGAGCTTGAACTTCAGGAACGACACCGATGAACTCCAGGTCCTCGGTTCCCGTGTTGATCAATGAGTGGGTGTGACCCTGAGCGCAGTAATGGGCATTCCCGGCCTCAATCGGGCAGCTCTCTCCATCATAGATGAACGTTCCGTTTCCCTTGAGGACATAGATGACCTCAAGATTGGTCTCATGCTTGTGCATGCCGATGGATGCTCCCGGCTGGAGGCGTGCCTTGAGAATACGGCACTTACCGTCAAAGAACATCTTTGCCTCCATGCTTTTCTCACCACCTTTGAAATTAGGGAGCGACTGCTCTTCAATCATTGAATAATCGAGTTTCATATCTGTCTATTTTACTGGTTCAACTCTTGGATTGTCACCGATGTACCAAAGATAGGCATTGATTGCCATTCCATTGTACATTCGTCCGTAGAGATTCATATAGTTTCTTATCTGCTTTGTGTAGGATTTCTCCTCCTTGCCGAACTTGTAGTCGATGATGTCGATATGGTCGCCAAAGATGACAACGCGGTCAGGTCTGTAGCTCTCACCATCAGTGTCGATGATTCCACGCTCGCATTCCACCCGTGCATCACCATCGAACCAGCCATACTCTGTCACGTCGGCAATCGCCTTTGAAAGCAGAATCTCGGACTCATTGCCCTGGACCGCATCAAGGTCGCCGGAAGCCACTGCCTTGAGGACTTCTCTATGCAGATCTTTCGGAGTCCGCACTCCTTCCATTATCTTGTGCAGAGCCGTTCCGCGAAGACGGTTTGACGCAGCTATTCCGGTTTCTCCGTCCGGTGAAAAGAAATCCTTCGAGTCCGAACTGATCTTGAGTCTGGTTCCACTTGTGTTGCCGCTTCCGCTGGTCCATCGGAGCTCAATGGTTTCCGGTCCTTTCTTCTCTTCCTTGTCCGACACGTATTTGACACCCTTGTCTCCATAAACGAAATGCTCGTCTCCACTGCCTTCTGCCATTGGATCAATGGTCTTGAAGATGTCCAGCCGATCTTTGATGAACATGCGAAGCGCTTCTCCTGTATTGGAAAACTTCGAGTCTTTCGTGTCCTTTTTGGACTTGTCGGATTTGTCAGCAGGCTTAGGGCCAATGATATGCATTGCCTGCGAAGCGCGTGTCATTGCAACGTACCACATATTTGCATCATCGATATATGCCATCTGCAGTTCACGGCGATAGTTCTCACTGAACAGGGTCTTCTCCGACTGTTCAGACAGACCGACATGATACAGCGCCTTCTCGGCTTTAGCGAACTCGGTCCCCTTCACATCAGGCATCTCCCAGTACCTGGAATCACCCTTCATGAATAATCCTCTTTTCTGGAAAGGAAGAACGACATATGGATAGTCCAGTCCCTTCACCTTGTGTATGGTAATGATGGTGACGGCATCACTGCCCTCGGGCGCGGACACGCTGCGGCGGGCTCCCTCTTCTTCCCAGTATTTCAGGAAAGCATCCAGAGCATTGCCGTTACGTTCGACGAACTCTCGGAGAAGGTCCATGAACGCAAGCACATACAGATCGTCACCGTCGGTTCCGCCCTGTCGCAGCAGTTCTTCTGCCATATCGGTCAAGGAATCGGCGTCCACCAGTTTCTCCCTGTCAAACGTATCTGCATACAGCGAATGGATCTTATCCTCCGAATCATTGAAAGAGTACAGCTGCGACACCAGTCTGCGGACAGTTTCGCCATAACCGATCAGCAGCGAGTCATTGGTAACGACATCTATGCCTGCTGCCAGCAAGGCCTTCGCCATCTCCCCACCCTGCTTGTTGGTACGGACGATGACAGCAATATCCTTCTTCGAGAATCCCCGGTCAAGCGCATCCTTGACAGCCAGGACGACATTGTCCACGATTTTGTCTTTATCGCACCAGGTTGTCTCGACCCATCCCTTGAAAGGCTTCCTGACATTCTGGTGGACTTCATTATAGATGGTCTTTATCTTGTTGTCCCCGCGGCCAAGCTGGGAGTCCATGCGGGCCGCCAGGTCCTTGTAGAAGGCGTTGTTGAACTCGACAATATTCTCGGCGCTGCGGAAATTGTTGTCAAGCGGATTCTCCGCAATACGGTCAAGGTTTTCCTTGACTTCCTCGGCAAGAATCTTCCAGTCGCTGTTTCGCCAGCGGTAGATGCTTTGCTTCACATCGCCTACGATCAGGTTGTAGCAGCCCTCCGAGATACTGTTCTGGAGCAGCGGCAGAAAGTTATCCCACTGAACCCGGGCTGTATCCTGGAACTCATCCAGAAGGAAATGACTGTAGCGAAGGCCAGTCTTCTCGTAGATGAACGGAGCATCCGAACCGGCGATGATGTCACGAAGTATGGAGTTGGTGTCGTCGATGCTGAGTACATTCTTCTCTTTAAGAAGCTCCGCGAATCTTTCCTTCAGCTGCTTGGCAACGACAAAGATGTATGACTGACGGGAGAGCGCCTTGGCGGTGTTGTATTTCCTCACTATGTCCAGGATACGGACAAGAGCAGAATGTATCTGCGAAATCGCCTCGGAAGTGCCCTTACCCGAATTGAAACAGTCCTCCGGAGACTTTATCTTCTTCATGAATGAATCCGTAAGGGCTTCCTTCTTGTCTCCTAGGTCCTTGCCAGGAAGATCTTTCAGCGTAGACTTGAACCTGCCATTGAATCCAGGAAGACTGTCAGCCAGACATACGGCATCCAAAGCCGCTGTAACAAAATCCTGCTGACAACCCTCCATCACCGTCTTGCATATATCATTCAGGTTCTTGATATTCTCTTCAGAGAAGGCCATATCCTCGTTGATGCCCAAAGACTTCACCGAGTCAGCATAGGACTCGGAAAGGTAGCCGGAAGCGAACTCGTCCAGCGCTTTGTCAATCTTGTATTCACCTCCATTTTTCAATGAACCGATCACGCTGTCCGACAGCCATTTCAGCATAGGACCGTCATTCTCCGACAAGCTCTCGAGCAGGCGGGCAGCCGACTCGCTGACCAGCGAATCCCTGTCCAGTTCGATCTGGTATTCAGAAAACTGGCCTATCTCGCGGGAAAACGCCCTGAGTGTGGTCTGGAAGAACTTGTCGATAGTACTGACCGAGAACGAACCATAGTCATTCAGGATGGCCGACAGAAGTTTTCCTGCGCACTTCTGCATCTCTTCCACGCTTCCGAAGGCACAGCGCTCCATCAGGTAATCCCTGTAATCTGATTTTTCCGGGTCGGCATTCAATTTCCCGAGTTCACTGATGATACGGGCCTTCATCTCGCCGGTCGCCTTGTTCGTGAAGGTCACCGCCAGAATATGCCTGTACGCTCTCTCATTTCGTCTTCCGTCCTTATCCGGAGTCATGAGCAGACGAATATACTCGCGAGCGAGGGAGAATGTCTTTCCTGATCCTGCCGAGGCCATCATGACTTCGACTCCACCATTCTGCTGAACTTTCCTGATTGCTTCTTCTCTAGCCTTTATTTCTTCCTGCGTCATTTCTTCTTTGGGTAGCGGCCGCAAAGGACCTTATAATCACAATATTTACAGTGGTTGCTGTCTTCGTCGGCCATCTTGAAAGGGAACTCCTTGCTCTCCATCTCAGCAAACATCGTCGTCAGACTCTGTTCCATCTTGCCTCCGGGCAGAAGATCGGGATTGGCAAGTTCAGACTTGACCTTATGCGAGAAGATGTCCGACATCGCGTACATGGAATCAAAGAGGATTACGCTTTCAATATCTTTGTCCGACTTCACGAAACAGTTATAGACATAGAACTGGAAAGCCGCCTTGGTCTCCGTATTTCCTTTGAACAGATGGTCTACATCAGGCTTTCCCAGGCAATCCGGACTGTCCTTGCCGGACTTGTAGTCTACGACACGGACTGTTCCGTCCTGGAAACTATCCAGGCGGTCAATGGTACCCTTGAATTTATGGCCACATATCTCAACAGTATCCTTGGCGGCATCTTTGCCTCCATACTTGAGTTCGACGCCGACAATGGAGAGCGGAGACTTCCTTTCCCGGATGATTTCAATATCACGTTCCATCACCTTTAGGATGAAACGAAGAGCTATCTCTGCGTCTATGAGGTTCTTGCCTGAGACATCGATACAGTTCAGCTTCGATCTGATTTCGTCATGGACCATAGCCTTGATTTCGTCCTCGCGACCCATCCAGGACTCGAGGAACGCTTCATCGACCTTTCCAACACCGCCATCCGCAAACGAAGAACCATATATTTTCTCGAGAATCGTATGGCAGATGCTTCCGACCGCTCCCGGATCAAGGGTGTCAGACACCTCATTCTCGGCCCTAAGTCCCTTTACCGCATAATAATAGAACTGTGCTTGGCACGCAAGATACTTTTCTATTGTACTTGCGGAATATGTCATGGTCCTGAGTTTCTCGATATCTTCATCCGTCTTTGCAATCCCGTCTTCCCTGACCGGGCTCCCAGACGGAGCCTTTGCGATGCTCTCGGAAAAATCGACCTTGTCTCCGTAAAGTGATCTGAGCTGCTTTATATACCGGCTCTCTTCGCCGCTCTTCAAGCCTTCCGTGCGGGAATCATATATCATCCATACGTTCTCGGCACGGGCTATCATCCGATAGAAATAATAAGCCCAGACAGCATCCTGATATGCATATGTCGGCAGTCCGAAGGCAGTACGCAACTCTGGCGGAATGAATGAGGAGCTTACGCTGCGACGTGGGAACACACCTTCACTGCAATTGAGAATCACGATATGACGGAAGTCCAATGCGCGGGTCTCGAGTGGGCCCATTACCTGGAGGCCCTGGAGCGGCTCTCCAATGAACGGCACGGACTGGCCGGCAATCATCTGCGAAACCAGATGTGCCCATGTCTGCGGCCGGATAGCCAGACTCTTGTCTTTCAACGCATTGATGCAGCAATAATACTGCCGGGCGAACTCCAGCTGCAGCGGCTGGCGGGCGATTTTCTCGTCTCCCGAATCGTCGCTGTCGCGGCCGCGAAGATAAGCGGCTATCTTCTTCACGACCTCGAGAAGGTATTCAGCAAGCGACGCTATCTGGGATGCATCCACGGCATTCTGGTCAGTCACAACCGGGCGGAACAGAATCCTGAACAACTCGCTGTCTCCGAAATCCTCCTGGGGGATATGGAATTTCGCAGCCTTTCTGATTGCAGTGAACTGCCTGCGCTCATCATTGTTCATCACCGACTTCATGATACCGGTGGAAAGGATTGCCCAGACCTGCTTATGGTTGAAATAGACACTGTCACCCTGTTTGCGCAGGTGAAGCTGCATCGCGAGGACCTCGCGCATGAGGGTGGAGAACTCGCTTGTCGCCAGAGGGCAGCCCATGGTTATGTTGATCTTTTCGATTCCGTCGGGGATGCTGTTCAGCACAGGCATGAGCATGGTCTCATCAGGGAGTACCACAGCGAAATCGAGCGCGCGCTGATTCTCCGGTACACTTTCTATCAGTCCAGGGATAAGCTTGGCCTGACCGGTAGCGGAAGGCACTGCAACCACATTGACCCTTGGCTTGCCACCGCCATCTTCCGGCTCGAAAGCGTTAGGAAACAGCTCCAGATTTGACCCGGTCATGGTCTGCATGAAATGCGAGGCGGCATTTGCCTTGTCCCGGATCATCTCGCCAGGGAAATCCCAGCAGAACTCGGCAACACCGGCGTCACGCATCTTTTTCATGACTGTCTTCTCACACTCGTTAAGCGCATTGAGCCCGACGAAGACAAATCGGTCTGCCTGGCCGAAGACGGGACTGAGCAGGTCTACGATACTCATATTTACAAGCCTGTCCACAATGCTGCGGAACACCATACCCTCATAAGCCAGGCCGGCATCGTCGAGCGACTTGCGGAACGACTCATACAGTTGAAACAGTATGTTCCAAATCATCAGGAAGTTCTCCTTGACGTCAGGCCTGCCGGCCTCGACAGTCTTCCTTCTGGCCGGTGTAAAGTGTTCAGCCAGAGTCTTCACGGCTCCGAGTCTCTCGATTGCCCTGGTCTGTTCTTCGCTCAGATGCGAGTAGTCATCCTGGATCGCCTTGATGTCGGATATGTTGCGGAAAAGCTGGCGGGCATCGACAAGATACTTGTCCACATCGTCGAAGTCACCGAGCAGGACATCGCCCCAGTAGATGAAATCGTCAAGACTCTCCGCCTTGGGATTCAAAACGGCATAACAGTCATACAATTTCAAAAGGAGGGTGATACGGTCCGACGATGTCCGGCCGCTGAGACGGCCGAAGAAATCACTGATCGTCAGCAGCCGCGGTTCAAGCAGCGGTCTGTCCGTGGATGACTCCCGGACTGCATCGGCAAGGTACTTCCTGAAGAAAGCGAGAGAACGCCTGTTCGGGAAGATGAATACGGTTTTCTCGATAGAGGCAGACTCGTAATAGTGGTCCACGACCTGCCTGAGGAATGGTCTCATCAATTCGGTAATGTTTATCTGTATAAATATACTGAAGAATTACCCGAATGTTACAAAGAAAAACCAACGATCGATAAAAAAAGCACGAAGCAGCTACAAAAGAGTGAATAAGGATGAGGCAGTCCTGCGCGGAAGGGCATACAGGGTCAGTTCCTCATCGCCTTTGAGGAAGAGCGGAGCCTTGGGATATGACGGTTTGAATCCCAGAGACTCAAGAGCCGCATTATTAGCCTCGAGAGCAAGCTGCGGAGTATTGTTGTTCTCGCTGAGATGGCAAAGGAAGATATGCCTGAGTCCCGGATGCCAGAACTTGCGAATTGCATCGGCACAGTTTTCATTGCTCAGATGACCGTTGCCCTTGCATATTCTCATCTTCAGCTCATAGGTATAGGTTCCGCCAAGCAGCATATCGACGTCATAATTCGATTCGACCACCACGGTATCGGAATGAGACGCATATGACAGGGCCTCCGGGGTCACTGCGCCAAGGTCCGTCATGATCGTGAATTTGTATCCATCGATCCACAGTGCGTAGCCAACCGTCTGTGTCGCATCGTGAGGCACGACAAAGTACCTGGCCATGATCTTGCCGGCGATGATTTCCGTCCAGTCATCATCCTTGAGATCCTTACGATGGTCAGCAATCCAGTCTCGTGTAAATGTATGATGGGCAAGAGCATTGTGGAGGGTATTCGTCGCATAGACAGGAACCGGAAGCTTCTTGCAGTATGAGCCCAGGCTGCGTATATGATCCATATGGTCATGAGTGATGAGGATAGCGGAAAAACTGTCCATGGCATATCCTTTTGCCTCAAGTTCCTTCTTGAGACGGCGTATGCTGACGCCAGCATCGATCAGCACCGATGCCGTGACCTCACCATTTTCCTCCAATGCAATGAAATAACAGTTTCCACAGCTTCCGCTGCTGAGGCTGAAGAACCTGATCTGTTTTTCAGAATCAGTCATCCTCGCAGTATTTAGAAATCACACTGTACGCGTCCCCTACTCCGAGTTCTCCTGCACGGGACAGATCGATACATCCCTTCTCCTTGTCCTTGAGGTATATCTGGACAAGGCCGCGGTTGAAGTATGCGTCACCCATCATCGGATAGAGCTCAATGGCACGGGTATAGTTTTCGATCGAATTCACAAGCTGTGACGAGAGGCAGTTGAGATTTCCCAGGTTGAAATAAAGATATGGCACATCCGGAACTTCCTGAATTGCCGACTCGAGGTCTGCGATAGCCTCGGAATAGTCATATGTACGGTCTACCTGGTCACTTACCCTGGCACGGGTGGTTCCGGCGTCATCCATGGTCAATGTCTGTACATTGCTGCTGATGGATGCAATGAAGTCGATCATCTCCGCACGAAGGACTCCCCTGTTCATCAGGTAGAAAGCCTTATAATACTTTCCGTAGCGGTCTCCGTCGGCTTCAGCTTCTTTCACGGCCGCGTCAAAGTCAGTCAAAGCAGCACTGAACTGACGGTTATGAACGTTCTCCATTCCCATCAGGAAGCGTCTGCGAGCCTCGGAGACGGACTCAGAAGACGCCGCGACATCTACGAGCAGAGGTCTGCGGAGAAGGCTGTCAGAATTAGACACGGTCACAGGAACAGGGCTGTCGCCGATAAAACGGTCGACGAGCGAATGCTCATAACGGTTCTGAAGGGCATAGACATTGTCTTTCTCAGACTTGAGCGCGAACCTGTACAGCGGGCGCAGACGGATATCTATATCTCTGTGCTGAAGCAGTTCATTGTCGAAATCCTTCTTTGCGAATTCAGCATCGAGAGCAATCAGAGAGCTGTATTTCTGGGTGGTGTCAGCGAAGGAGGCTCCGCTGGCGTTGCGTGCCCTGTACTCGCGGACCTTTGCCTGGGCAGTATCATAGTCAGCCTTGGATGCACGGGTACGGCCAAGCATGTTGTTCACGTATGAACGGTTCATGTAAGCCTTTGCGAAGTCAGGATAGAGCTCGATGGCACGGTCATAGTCCTCGAGAGCATCCTGCCACTTCTCCATTTCAATGAAGAAAGACGCTCTGTTGAAATATGCCAGGACATTGTTTGGATTGATGTTTATGACTCGGTCCATATCGGCCAGAGCCTCTTCGTAGTTGCCGACCTGGGCATTTATGAGACTTCGGTTGTATAGCGTAAGCGCGTTTCCAGGTTCGTCTTCGAGCACCCTGTTCAGATCCGCCATGGCGGCATTGTAGTCATGTTTCTCGTAGTACATGAGCGCCCTGTTGAAATATGCCAGAGTGTTGTATCTGTCGATGTCAATGGCCATGTCCATGTCGGCAATGGCCTCGTCATACTTTTTCTGTTCAGCATACAGACGGCCTCGGCGGATATAGCTTTCCGGCTCGAATCTGTCAATCTTTATCGCTCTGTTATAGTCGTTTATCGCCTTTAGCGTATCGCCGAGGAACAGATAGGAAGCTCCTCGGTTGAGATATGCGGACGGATCTCTCGGTTCCTTCCTGATATAATGGTCGAAATCAGCGATGGCCTTGTCGAACTGCTGGGCGAGGAAGAATGTCACTCCTCGGCTGAAATATACTCCGTCATAGCCCGGCCGAAGCTCGATCGCCCTGTCAAAATCCTTGAACGCCTCTTCATAGTGTCCGGCACGGCTCAAAGTGATTGCGCGATAGTGGTATCCGTTGGTAAACACAGGATTGAGCCTTACGGAATTGTCGAAATCGGTCTGGGCTCCGCGGATATCTCCCAGATTGTATTTGGCGATACCGCGGAAAAAGAAGCTCCAGTAGTCTGTCGTGTCCAGCCTCGCAAGGATGTTGAACTGCTCGATGGCTGCGGCATACTTGCCGTCCGCGAGGGCTGTACGTCCCCTGAAGTAGAAGACGTCCCTGTCGTACTGTGCCCGCACAGGCATGATAGTCGCCATAACGAGCAGAACTGCAAGTAAAAACCTTTTCATAAATTTCTATATACGGGCTGAAATGACTATTTTTGACAGGATTTTGCAATCGAGGCACACATAGCCATATTTTGCAAATATAATCATTAATCGTGCCCGAATGCCGAACAGGAAGCTAAAAATATCGCTTTTGTCAATCATTCTTGTGCTCTGTCCTCTTTTTCAGGCGGCCGCACAGTATTCCGACATAGCCGTTGACAATGTCATCAGCGAAAAAAGCATCCGCGACAATGTCGAGTTCCTCTGCGACAGCCTCTGTGCCGGCCGCGCAATGGGCACTTCCGGGTCTTCAGAGGCAGGTTTCTGGCTGACAAGACAGTTCCGCCATCTTGGCCTGATGCCTTTCGACGGCAGATATGTCTCAAGCTTCTCCGAGGAAGGTCACATCGGCCACAACATCGTGGCATTCTATCCCGGCAGAATTACCCAGATGACCCGCAGATACATCATCGTGGCCTCTCATTATGATCATGTCGGGACATTGAACGGAATACTCTACCCGGGAGCAGACAGCAACGCCAGCGGAGTCAGCGCGCTGCTCAGCATCGCAAAGATGTTCCAGGCAGCAAGGTCCATGGGCTGCAGCTACGACACGAACATCATCTTCGTCGCGCTTGACGGAAAGCAGTTCAGCATGGCAGGGTCGAAAGCTCTGTACACGAAGATAGCCAGCGGACAATTCCGTGATCCTGTAAGCAAGACCGTCATCACTCCGTCGCAGATAGACATGTTCGTGAATCTTGACATCCTTGGATCCACACTGGCTCCTCTCACGAACGGACGCGACGATTTCCTCATCATGCTCGGCGGAGACAATGTCCAACGCGACAGAATGAGAACCATCAACATGTCCGGCCTGACAAGGATGGAACTTGGATTCGACTATTATGGCAGCGAGGATTTTACCGACCTGTTCTACCGCCGCATATGCGATCAGCGCATATTCCTCCAGAACAAGGTGCCATCCGTGATGTTCACCTCCGGAATCACCATGAAGACCAACCGCGTTGACGACAATCCAGATTCTCTTGACTACAAAGTGCTTCTAAGACGCGTCCGTCTCATCTTCCACTGGCTGGAGCACTCCCTTCAATAAAGTTTTTTTGCTATATTTGTGTGTTTATCCACACAGATGAAAGATTTTGCGAAAATCCTGCGGCGATACGTGAAGCCGTATGACAGATATCTCGGGGGCTCGGTCATTCTGAACCTCCTTTCGGTTGTGTTCAACCTCTTCTCATTCTCATTACTGGTACCGATCCTGAACATGCTGTTCAGCCTCAACGACAAGGTATATGAGTTCATCCCGTGGGGAACAGTCGAGCTCGCCGGCGAGAGGATCGACACAAAGGACATCATAGTCAACAACATGTATTTCTATGTGTCACAGTTCATGATCCAGCACGGAGCCGGAAACACCCTCCTCATCCTCTGCGCAGTCCTCTGCGTCCTTACAGCGATAAAGACCGCCTGCTACTTTGGAGCGTCCGCAATCATGATTCCGCTCAGGACCGGAATCGTCAAGGACATCCGCATGGAAATCTACGACAAGATTCTCTCTCTTCCTCTCGGATTCTTTTCCCAGGAGAAGAAAGGCGACATCATAGCCCGCATGAGCGGTGACGTCCAAGAGGTTGAGACATCGATAACAGGAGCACTTGACATGCTCATCAAGAATCCGATACTCATTGTCGGATATTTCGGAGCCCTCATTTTCATTTCGTGGGAACTTACCCTCTTCACAGTTCTGTTTGCCCCTGTGATGCTCTGGATAATGGGCGCAGTCGGGCGCAAGCTGAAAGAGAAATCTCTTGCTGCACAGACTCTCTGGAGCGACACGATGAGTCAGGTTGAAGAGACTCTCGGAGGTCTCCGCGTCATCAAGGCGTTCCTTGCCGAGAAGAAGATGAGCAGCAGGTTCGAGAATGTCACTGATGCCATGAGGATAAAGAATTCCCAGGTCGCGACACGTCAGGCTCTGGCCCATCCGGTCAGCGAGTTCATGGGAACCGTCATGATCGCTATCGTCATGTGGTTCGGCGGCAGCCTCATCCTCCGCGAGCATGCACCGTTCGACGCTCCGACCTTCATTTTCTACATGGTCATTCTCTATAGCGTGATCCAGCCTATCAAGGACCTCTCCAAGGCTGCCTACGGCATCCCGAAGGGAATGGCATCGATGGAGAGAATCGACAAGATCCTGGACAGTGTCAACACAATCACCGAGCCTGCCGAGCCAAAGAGCATCAGCGGTCTCGAGGACTGCATCCGTTTCGAGAACGTCGAATTCCTCTACCGGGACGGAAGCCGCAAGGTTCTGGACAACATCAATCTCGAGATACACAAAGGCAAGACCGTAGCAATCGTCGGAGCCTCCGGGGCTGGAAAATCCACTCTTGTCGACCTGATTCCGCGTTTCTACGACGTGGCTGATGGCAGAATCACCATAGACGGAACCGACATACGCGACATAAGCCTCAAGTCCCTGCGCGGCATCATGGGCAACGTCAACCAGGACCCTATCCTGTTCAACGACACGATATTCAACAACATAGCCTTCGGCGTGGAGAACGCCACGATGGAACAGGTCGTTGAAGCGGCAAAGATCGCCAATGCCCATGACTTCATCATGGAGAAGGAGCTTGGATACGACACCAACGTCGGCGACCGCGGAGTAAAACTCTCGGGTGGACAGCGCCAGAGGATAAGCATAGCCCGCGCAATTCTCAAGAACCCTCCTATCCTTATCCTTGACGAGGCGACCGCAGCTCTGGATACCGAGTCCGAACGCAGTGTACAGGAAGCTCTGGACAGACTCATGAGCACCAGGACGACCATCGCCATAGCCCACAGGCTCTCGACAGTACGAAACGCCGACGAAATCATCGTGATGGACGAAGGACGCATAGTGGAGCGCGGAAGGCATGACGATCTCATCAATCTTGGTGGAATATACAAGAAACTCAACGACATGCAGAGCCTGTAGCAATGAAGCGCAGAACCGTCATATTCTTCAGAATCGTATTCCTGCTGTATATCGCAGCAGTGATATATCTGTGCTTCGGACATTTCGACAACGTCCAGGGTGTGAAGTGGTCGTATTTCGGCATCCCTACCGACAAGATCGTCCATTTCTGCATGTTCTTTCCGTTTGCGATTCTCTGCAACTGGGCAATAGGACGGCGACCTGACAAATGGCAGAGCGGTATCGGCATCGGATTGATTCTTGGCGCGATAGGCATGGCAAGCGCTGCCCTGACCGAAATCGGCCAGAACATGCTTACCGACTGGCGTGTCGGCGATATTGCAGACTACAGGGCCGACTGCCTTGCAGTCATCATCTCTACGATACTGGTAATCTTCCTCAACATATACAGATCCTTAAGAAAATGAACCTTAGAAGACTCATCATAGCAGGCACGCTCGTATGCCTCTCGGCATTCAGTGCAGACGCCCAGAGAATCAAGGACGAATTCAAGCAGGCTAGCGATTCGCTGCGTGTCCTCATGAAGGAACGCACGACCGTGAAATCGACACTGTCAATCGACAGGGTGCTTCGCCGTGGAGACAACCTCGACTTCTACTTCACCCAGGAGCTCAGCGACTTCTCGTGGAGAAAGGAGGATGTCGCATGGTTCAAGAAGACCCTGAAGGATCTCTTCCCTGCCAAGTACGCAAACTGCCGTGTCGGCGAGATAAGATACAAGAACCATACGCTCGAGTCCATGGTCACTCCAGGGCTTGGCAATGACGGACGTCCGAAAGAATATGACCAGTCCTGTACCGCTCCTGTCAACCCTCCTTTCATCCGCAGGGTCGGCGAACAGACCTTCCACAGCGGACTGAGCGGAAGATACATCGCACTTTGGCAGAGCCACGGCCGTTATTTCGAAGCGAAGACGGGACGTTGGGAATGGCAGAGAGCCACCGTCCAGAGAACCGTGGAGGACATGTACACCCAGAGCTACGTGATTCCTTTCCTCATCCCTATGCTCCAGAACGCAGGCGCATACACAATGTCTCCACGCGAGACCGATACCCAGAGGAACGAGGTCGTATGTGACAACGACAAGGCTTTCACAGGCACCCGCGGCCAGGGGGTACGTCTGCAGGGAAGCTACAGGGAAACAGGCGTCTGGAAGAGTGCCGGTGTAGGATTCGCGGACATGAAGGAAGTCTACACCAGACTGGACAATCCTTTCGAGATGGGAACCGTCCGTATGGCAGACTGCATCAGTTCCCGTGAAAACTGGAACAGAGCAGAAGCGCGCTGGACAGCAGAGATTCCCGAGCGTGGCAACTATGCCGTATATGTAGCATACAAGTCCATGCCAAACAGCAGCGAGGATGCCCATTACACTGTACACCATATGGGAGGAACGACCGAATTCCTGGTCAATCAGAAGATCGGCGGCGGTACATGGATCTGCCTCGGCAACTTCGAGTTTGCTCCGGGCAGCGATGCCTTCGTCACATTGGACAACATCCTTCCGGAAGGACGCAGCGCAGTAGTCGGCAGTGTAGTCACAGCTGATGCCGTGAGGTTCGGAGGTGGCATGGGCAAGGTTGCCCGCGGTGTCGAGACCGACCCCGTAGAGGACTGGGAGCTTTCCGGAATGCCGGCGTTTGTCGAAGGAGCCGTATACAACATGCAGTGGTCAGGTGTTGATACCACGGTCGTGAACAGGTGGGACTACAACGACTATACAACAGACTACGCCAGCCGTGGTGCCTGGACCGAATACATGAAAGACAAGGGTATTCCTTTCGACCTGTCATTCGCATTCCACACCGACGCGGGAATGACTCCTGATGATGAGATTGTCGGAACTCTTGCAATCTATACACTGATGGCTGACGGAAGTTCAAAGCTTCCTGACGGACGCGACCGAATTACAGCCCGACACCTCACCGACCTTGTTCAGCAGCAGATTGTCGACGACATCCGGGCTGACTACGAACCTGCGTGGAACAGACGTCAGCTCTGGGACCGCAACTACAGCGAATCACGCACCACGACTGTCCCGGCGATGCTGCTCGAGCTCCTTTCGCACCAGAATTTCGCTGACATGAAGTACGGACTGGATCCTTCATTCCGTTTCGCGGTATGCCGTGCAATCTACAAGGGAATGCTCAAATACCTGAGCGACCTTTACCGCACACCTTACATTGTCCAGCCGCTCCCTGTCAATTCAATGAGTGTTCTCCTTGATGGCAGCAAGGCAAGAATCAGCTGGAAGAACACGGATGACCCCAAGGAGCCTACCGCTGACGCAAAGGGATATATCCTTTATACCAGGATTGACGACGGTGCGTTCGACCAGGGCAGGATACTCGAGAATGTACGCAGAGACGGGGACAGATTCAGCACCGAAGTTGCCATGGATGCAGGCCACATCTATTCATTCCGTATCGTAGCATTCAACGACGGAGGAAAGAGCTTCCCATCAGAGACTCTATGTGCCGGAATCGCTTCAAAGAACGCAAAGAAGGTACTCGTCGTGAACAATTTCACCAGGGTCGGTGCGCCATCCTGGTTCGATACACCTGAGTACGCAGGTTTTGACGGCAACATCGACAAGGGTGTCGCATACGGATACGAGATCAACTACATCGGTGAGAACTACGAGAACCGCAGAAAGATGGAATGGACGGACGATGACAATCCTGGATTCGGCTCATCACATTCAACTCATGCCGGTTTGCTCATTCCTGGCAACACCTTCGATTTCGCCATCATGCATGGACGTTCAATCATGAACGCCGGATACAGCTTTGCATCGTCAAGCTCTGCCGCTTTCGCAAGCAACCCGGCCATAGCCGACGGTTCGTTTGCAGCCGACATCATCTGTGGAAAACAGATATCCACAGCTCTCGGACGTGACGCGGTCCCAGCCCGTCACGAGGTATTCCCCGATGCCCTCCAGAGCGCCATCAGGAGCTATACTTCCAAGGGCGGCAGCATAATCATCTCAGGAGCTTACATAGGAACCGACGCCTGGGACGAGATATATCCTATCAAGAAGGACGCCGTCCATGTGGAAAACACCAGAAAATTCATCCAGGATGTCCTCGGATACAACTGGCTGACCAACCACGCCTGCTACACCGGATCATTCGAAAGAGTCCGTAACAGCAGAAGCCAGATCCAGACCCGGACTCCTATCCAGTTCTGGCAGGACATCAATGCCGGTATCTACTCCGTGGAAAGCCCTGACGGAATCATTCCTGCAGGCAAGAACGCCAGCACGATCCTCCGCTACACAGGGAACGGCATCAGCGCAGCGGTATGCGCTGAAATGAAGAAGTACAAGGTCATCAGTTACGGATTCCCCCTTGAAACCGTAAAGGATGAATCGATGCGAGACGAACTTATCAAATCAGCGCTCAAGACGCTGGCAGATTGATACAGTTTAACAAATCCACGAACACATGAACAACAGAAGCGCACAGATCATCTCACTGATCAAACGCGAAGTTAAACCGGCGCTCGGATGCACCGAGCCGATAGCTGTGGCACTTGCATGCGCAAAGGCGGCAGAGAACCTGCCTGCAGGCAAGGCTGAAAGGCTCAAGGTATACGTCAGCCCGAACATCCTCAAGAACGGAATGGGCGTCGGCATCCCCGGCACCGGCATGATAGGTCTGCACATCGCAGCTGCCCTCGGAGCCGTATGCGGCAAGTCCGAATATGGCCTTGAGGTACTGAAAGATGTAGATGGCGTAGCAGTCGAGACTGCCAAGGCAATGGTTGACTGCGGAAACGTAGAGATTCTTGTTTCCGAAGACCCGCATATCCTGTATGTCAAGGCATGCGCCTTTTCCGATGAGCATGAAGCAGACGCCATAATCCGCGACAGCCATGACAACATAATCGAATGTGACGTTGACGGCAAGGTGATCTTCAGGACCGAGGATGACGAAAAGGATGGCGGCAGCGACGCCTGCGGCGATTACGGCATAACCGTGAAGGAAATATACGACTTCGCCGGGACAGCTGAATACAACGACATCAAGTTCATTCTTGAAGACAGGACCCTCAACATGGCTCTCGCCCGCGAGGGAATGAAGGGCAGCTATGGACTGTGCGTCGGACAGACCATATCGGACGACAAGGAGGCACTATTCGGCAACAGCTTCATGACCTACGCCATGTTCCTCACCGCAGCGGCATCCGACGCCCGCATGGCTGGATGCACCCTCCCGGCAATGAGCAACTCCGGCAGCGGCAACCAGGGCATCACTGTCAGCATGCCTGTAATCGCATACGCTGAGCGCTATGGCATAGATGACGAAAGACTAGCCCGCGCTCTGATCATGGCAAACCTCGTCGCTATCCACATCAAGGCATATCTCGGCCGCCTGTCAGCTCTCTGTGGCTGCGTGGTGGCATCGACTGGCGCGGCCAGCGGCATCGCCTGGCTCAAGGGTGCCAGCTATGAGCAAGTCTGTGCGACGATCAAGAATATGATCGGAAACATCACAGGCATGGTCTGCGACGGAGCGAAGGTTGGTTGTGCGATGAAAGTCGCTTCAGGAGTCAGCGTGGCGATTCAGTCGGCTATGCTGGCGATGGAGAATCGCTGCGTGTCATCCAATGACGGCATCATCGAGGACGATATCGAGAAGACAATCGCAAACCTCGGACGAATCGGTTCCCTCGGAATGCAGGAAACTGACCGCGTCATCCTCGACATCATGGTCTGCAAATAGACTTATCATATTGAATCGGCTGCTCTCCTCCGGAGACCTTCCGCTTCGCTCCATCCCGTCTCTCGCTTCGCTCGATCCACCCATTCATGTGGCCATGGGCGGCCACAGGTCCCGGAGGAGACAGCCGACCGTCTTGGGACCAAACCCGAAAAAAAGACCGGTTCAGAAGGACCGGTCGATGGATTATGCTATCTGCGGACGTCCGTTACGCTCAGGACGGGCTGGCTTCTCACGCTCAGGCATCTTGCCGGCAAGGAGTTCCTCATAGCGCTTACGGCGCTTGAAGATATCCACAGCAGTATAGATTGCTGAAATCATTGAACGTGGATCCGCCTCGTCGCGTCCGGCCATCTCGAAAGCTGTTCCATGGTCAGGAGAAGTACGGATTACAGGAAGGCCAGCGGTGAAATTGACACCATCCTCGAATGCAAGAGCCTTGAATGGGGCAAGACCCTGGTCGTGGTACATGGCCAGTGTTGCATCGAAACGGTCATAATGGTGCAGACCGAAATATCCGTCGGGTGAGAATGGTCCGAATGCATCGATGCCCTCTTCTACAGCCTTCTTGATTGCAGGAGAGATGATGGTCTGCTCCTCATCACCGAGAAGTCCGCCGTCACCGCTGTGAGGATTGAGGCTGAGAACCGCAATCTTTGGCTTGTCTACACAGAAGTCCTTCTTCAGCGACTCGTTCATGAGACGAAGCTTGGTAAGAATCTTTTCCTCGCTGATGCTTGAAGGAACATCCTTGAGAGGAATATGACCTGTAACCACACCGATCTTGAGGTTTTCGCTGACCATGAACATTGTGACATCCTTGACGCCGAACTCCTTCTGGAAGTATTCAGTGTGACCGGTATGCTCGAAGCCCTGGTTGGACATGCTCTTCTTGTTGATAGGAGCTGTAACGATAACGTCGATAAGGCCCTCCTTAAGTTCCTTTACAGCGCACTCAAGAGAAGTGATTGCAGCCTTTGCTGAATCCGCAGAAGGCTGTCCCGGCTCGACATATACATTGTCAGGAAGACAGTTCACAACATTGATTCGCTTTGGAAACGCATCCTTTGCAGAACTGATGACATTTGTATCGAAGTTCTCGATATTGTGTATAGTCTTCTTGTAGAAGCCCATGATCTTTGACGAACCATAGACAACAGGAGTGAATGCGTCAAGAATCCTGGCGTCCGCAAGAGCCTTGATGATCACCTCATATCCGATTCCGTTTCCATCACCCTGGGTGATGCCTACAACTATTTTTCCGTTCTGCATATATCTAAATCAATGTATTGTCTTCGTATCCATTATCTTCGGGAAGCTGTTCTCCCCTTGCGTATGCCCCTGCTCCCGCATTGACGGCCAGAGCATCGCAGCGTTCGTTCTCCGGATGTCCGGCATGTCCCTTGAGCCAGTTGAAATGCACATCGTGAAGCTTGTATATCCTGTTGAAACGTATCCAAAGATCAACGTTCTTCACCTTTTTCCATCCTTTCAATTCCCAATTCTTCAGCCAGCCCTCGTTGATCGCCTTCACGACGTATGACGAATCACTCCAAACCTCCACATGAGCATGTGGCCATCTTATCGTCTCCAGCCCGACGATCACCGCAAGCAGTTCCATCCTGTTGTTAGTGGTCTTTATAAAGCCACCGGACAGTTCCCTGCGATATTCACCGCACTTGAGGACAACACCATATCCACCCGGACCGGGATTGCCACTAGAGGCCCCGTCAGTATAAAGATATATGGTCGGTTTGTCCTGCATATCGTGCAAATATAGTCAAAAAGCTTCAATCATGAACCTTTGACAGGCGCTCCGCAACCGGCGCAACCTTGTCATAGTCGTATCCACGCGACAACGCAAAGCGGATCAGTTTGAACTTGGCATACGGATCTCCTTCGAGCAGCTTCCACTTTGCCTCCATGACCTTGACCATCTTGGTATCGGCGACCTCACAGTCAAGTTCTTCCAATGCCGCATTGATCACATTACGATCTATGAATTTTGCCCGAAGGAAAGTCGCGATCTTTGCCGGTCCCCATCCGCTGATCGCGGATTTCTCACGGGCATAGGCAGAAGCATATCTGGAATCATCGAGAAAGGAATCCTTCTTCAGGTCTTCGACAAGCGACTCTGCAGCATCGGAATCGCCCTCCATCAGCTTGATCGCTTTCTTATGGATATCGTACGAGCAGCACTCCCTGCGGGAACAGAGAGTCTGCAGAGCCGAAAGGGCATTCCTGTATGATTCGCTGCGGCCTTCCTCCATGTCTAAAAATCAAATCCCATGCTGAAATATGCTCCGAGACTATTTGTCACATCAGACCAATGGACATCCAGTTTCATTGGACCTATGATCGAGTCATAGGCATATTCAATGCCGGCGCCATAGTGGAACAATCCATTCTTGAATAAGGAATCCATACCCTCGCGATTCTCAAAGCCATCGGTAGCTGCGACGCAGTTAGCCATGAGAGAAACGTAATGAGATGCTCCAAGCTTGAGTCTCATCTCTTCACGGGCAACCGCAGCATAACGTCCCACCGGCATGGCATAGTTTATTCCGATGAATGGCATCTGCTGGTCAAGATATCTTCCGGCCATGCTTCCTCCGACAAGGTTTGTATAGAACTGAGGAACTTCATTGTCCAAGCCCTCCTCGTTATACGAGAGGACACCCCTGGCATTAAGATACGGAATGAGGCTTAATCTGCTGCCCATCTTATGTATCTTCTTCCAATCTATCTGGACGACACCTACCCTGACATCGTCGCCGTAGAGATTCTTGAACATCCAATCTGCCTTGAGCCCGAATTCATGGCCGGACTCAGGAAAATAAGAATCATGTGTCGTATCGAAACGCGCATCGATGAAGACTGATGGGTAATCCTCCTTATAGGCATCCAGCGTAGAGGCATCGCCGATCAGCGACATCACTTTTACAAACTCATTGGTAGCGCCGAACTTTACATCGAAGCGGGACCAATGAACGTTCGAGAAGTACAGTCTCTGACGGAAGCGCCAGAAGTCGACATTGAAGTCGGGACGGACGCTGCCATAGTTGAACATCTTGGCATCAGTGAAGCCGAAAAGCGCATCCGCATTGACAGTCGCTCCCCCGGTGCTGTTAAGCCTGTAGTGAAGGTCGGCGTAAGGGTTGGAGCCAAGCTTGGCAGTCAGGTCAAAAGCCGATCCACTTACAGTGTTTGTATTGAAGCCAAGGTTGAAGATGGTCGAAACAGTCGTTTCCGAATCGAAGCGAAGGCCACCGCCCAGACGGTTGATCGGACCCTTCTCGCACTTGATCACGAGTTCGAAAGGCTCGTCCATTCCACGGAGCTCATACGTCACCGAACGGAATGCACCCGTGGCATATACCATAGCAACGGCACTCTCGATATCATCGTAGCTGATGGACGGGCCTACATCGAAAGGCATATTCTTGAGGATATACTTCTCATCCTTGACAGAAAGGCCTTCGAAACAGATCCTGTCAATCGCGATTGAATTGCTGCCGAGATCTATCGCCGGTTTGTTGCGGAGAGTCTTCGTTGCAGGACCTACCATTCTCTTGACCCTTCGGATTGCGTCGGCGTTGTTTACGGCCGCCTGGTAGCCTCTGTCAATGATATCGGCCACACTCTGCTTATCGAAACTCATCATGCCGTAGCCTGTAAGGTCTGGCTTGATGAACACATCAGGAATGCCGACATTGGTTTCAAATGCATCACGGCCAAGCATGTCTATGGTCTGGTTGAGCAGGTCTCCAAGATTGTTGACCTCAT
The DNA here is from genome assembly GCA_024398125.1 of Bacteroidales bacterium. GTDB lineage: Bacteria > Bacteroidota > Bacteroidia > Bacteroidales > UBA932 > Cryptobacteroides. The sequence goes on along the minus strand of JAKSJO010000001.1, from coordinate 144,331 downwards.
CATAGCCAAGTGCACGGTCAGAGAGATCCACACCGATGATGATGTCCGCACCCGCCTCGCGTGCTATGTCCGTAGGAAAATTGTTTCGCATTCCGCCGTCGACCAGCACCATGCCGTCCGTCTTGACAGGAGCGAACACGCCCGGGATCGACATTGTCGAGCGCAGGGCCTTGGTAATGTCTCCGCTGTGCCAGATCTTGGCGCGATACGACAGCATATCAGTTGCGACACAGACGAAAGGAATCGGAAAGTCAAGGAAACTCATGTCATCATGATATCCCACGGTTACCTTGTTGATAAGATTGCTTACGTTATGTCCGGTAATATACGCAGAAGGGAGACTGCCCATCAGGTTCTCTTTGATGGTAGAGGCTCCTGCGTCCGAATCCGCGCCAAGGAAGATGCCCTCTGAGCCGTCCGAATCCTTCTGACGATAGTAGAAAGGTACGTTGAAGATATATTTTTCCTTGTACTTTCGTTCATTGTACGACAGATATGTGACAGGTATCTTGTCACTCATTATGACTCCCCAGTCAAGGGAGCGCATAAGCGAGTCCATCCAGACAGGGTTGTAGCCCATTGCGCAGAGACCTCCCATGAGGCCTCCGATGCTGGTTCCAAGAACCATGTCGACAGGTATCCCCTGTTCTTCGAGATACTTCATCACACCGATATGGGCGCCACCCTTGGCACCTCCTCCACTGAGCACCAGAGCCACGGTAGGCCGGTTCTCGGTCTGCCTTATGACATCCATTCTGGTGCGCATGTCAAGCATGGCGGCATGGTCCTCGTCTGGAGTTACAGAAGAGAGACCCACTGTCTGGCCCTGCCTTACGACCTGTGCATCGGCATTATGTGCGGCCAGCATCAAGACGACCGCAGACAAAAAAACGATAATCTTTCTCATGCTACTGATTCTCTTTGTGCTGGCCTGCGAGCATTCCGCAGGCGGCAAGTATGTCTTCGCCCCTTGACGAGCGTATGGTACAGGTCAGTCCATGAGAACTGAGCCTGTCGCGGAAAGCCTCCATGATCGAGTCCGAAGAAGTCTTGTAAGGGAAGTCCGGAATCTGGTGGAAGCGTATGAGGTTCACGCGGCACTCAAGACCGCGAAGCAGTCGGATGAGACCATCTTCGTGACGCTTTGTATCATTGAAGCCCGCAAACATGGTATACTCGAAGCTGACGCGACGCTGGCCGGTGAAATCGTACTGCCGGATCATCGCGACAACCTCGTCAAGAGGATATGCTTTCTGGACAGGCATCATCGATGCACGCTCATCCGCGAACGGATCATGAAGACTGATTGCGAGATGGCAGCGGCTCTCTTCCAGATACTTGCGGAGATTCGGAAGGACTCCGATCGAAGACAGGGTAATACGCTTCGGACTCCATCCGAAACCCCAGTCCGCCGTAAGCACCTCAATCGCCCTGGATACATTTTCCCAGTTGTCGAGAGGTTCTCCCATGCCCATGAACACGGCATTGGTCAGCTCCTGGGACTCGTCGATCGAAATGAACTGAGAAAGGATATCGGCAGCGGAAAGGTGGCCATGGAAGCCCTGACGTCCTGTCATACAGAACTTGCAGGCCATACGGCATCCCGACTGGGATGACACACACAGTGTCTTGCGGTCGGCATCAGGAATCATCACAGCCTCGATGGCCGCGTCCTCGAAGTCCTCCGGGCGCGCGTTCTCGTAAGCGTTCAGGCCAGACTTGCGGACACAGCTGACAGGGAAAAGATACTTCTTCGTACCGTCAGACGACAACGCCATGCCGGCAGGCTCCACCGCGCCGACTTCGTACTTTTCAGACAGTCTCTCACGACCAACCTTTGAGATGTTGGTCATCTCATCTATGCTGTGAACCCTCTTGGAATACATCCAGTCAGCGATCTGCTTAGCTGTGAAAGCCGGCAGTCCCAGAGAGGTCACGATGGTCTTCAGTTCGGCAGGTGTCTTGCCTAAAAGCTTAATCTTCATAATTCAAGTGTATATCTTGCAAAAATAGCAAGAATCCAGCGATATGTCAACGCGCGCGCGATTGTCTTATTCTTTCATTTTGGCTAAATTTGTGGTTTTGGGAATAAAAAAGAAAACAAAAAGCATATGAAAAGAATCATCACCATCATCGCCTGCGCAGTCCTCCTCGCGGCAGGCAGCATCAGGCTGAGTGCAAACGACGGTCAGACCGCAACCGCTGCATCAGACAGCCGCATCACCTGGGTCGGCAGAACCCTCATTGAAGGCGGGAACGTATCATGCGACTGGAGTGCCACCTATGCAAAGATTTCTTTCGAGGGCAACTTCCTGGCGGTAAGTGTTTCCGACACCAAGAAGAATTACTGGAACGTATGGATCGACAAGATGCCGGTTACCGAGGCGGACCTCGTCATCGCGACCGAGGGCGAGAATTCCTTCGTTACCATCGCCGACACAGACTGGTTCAAGCAGAAATACGGCAAGAAAGGTCCGAAGAGCCATACCGCAATCATCCAGAAACGTACCGAGGGAGAGCAGGGCAAGACAACCTTCCATGCATTCTACACAATGGGAGCAATGCTTCAGGCACCAGGCCTCAACGAACGTATGATAGAATTCATCGGCGACTCATACACCTGTGGCTATGGCTCGGAGAACAGCATCTCGACCGACCCGTTCACCCCGGAGACTGAGAACAGCGGCAAGACATACGCAGCCCTGGTTGCACGCTGCTTCCAGGCCGACTACGTAACAGTCGCACACTCGGGAATGGGCATCGTACGCAACTACAACTCCAAATTCCCGGGATATGCCATGCCTGAGCGCTACCTCCAGGTTTTTGATGAGATCAAGGAACCGGCATGGGACGCATCCGCAAACATGTTCAAGCCGGCGATGACCGTCATCTATCTTGGAACAAACGATTTCTCGACCTCACTCATGCCTCACTTCCCTAACTTTGAGAAGGCATACCTCAGACTTCTCGAGGAGGTCAAGGCAAACTACGGCGAGGATCATCCTATACTCTGCGTCGCCTCAAAGCGTAACCTCATGTTCGACTATGTTCGCCGCGTTGCCGAGGACTGCGGAATGAAGAATGTCGAATATCTCGGCTTCTTCGATGCAGTGCATCATGAGAACAATGATGAACTTGGAGCAAGCTATCATCCAAACCAGATTGCACACAACAAGCTGGCTCACGCAATAGCTCCATACATCGCAACAATGACAGGCTGGGACCTTAAAGAACTCTAGACCATGAGAAAAGCAGTATCAGCAGCATTCCTCCTGCTTGCATGCGGCATCGCAGGAGCGCAGGAACTTCAAGGAATCATTGACAGGCGTCCAGCGAACGCCAGCGGCACCAAGGAGTTCACTACCGAGATCGTCACCATGGGCCCGACCGCCCCGACCCGCGCATCTCTCTACTGGGATAATGACGGATTCATTACCGGAACCATCGGCGGACGCATGTACCGCTTCGACGTGAAAGGCAATGAACTGCCTGTTCCACGAGAAGGGAATGACGTTTCATACAGAGGACCTATGCCTGTCAGACCAAGACACACCGGCATTCCTGAGAATGCAGCAGACATCACGGCATCTCCTGACGGAACCATGGCGGCATATACCCTCGGCCAGAGCCTGTACTACATCGATGCTTTCGACAAGAGTCACAGTGTAGCGCTCAGCGAAGGAGACCGTATCACCTATGGCCAGAGCGTTTCCCGCAACGAGTTCGGAATCGGCGAGGGCATCTACTGGTCACCTATGGGCAACAAGATAGCATTCTACCGCAAGGACGAGGCAAAGGTGACATTCTTTCCGCTCCTCGACATCAATACCCGTGTCGGAGAGCTGATGAACATTCCATACCCAATGAACGGCATGGACTCGGAGCTCATCACCCTCGGCATCTATGACTTATCAAGCGGCAAGACCGTCTGGGTAAAGGCAGATGATTTCACCGAAGAGAGATTCCTTACCAACATAAGCTGGTCGCCTGACGAGAAATATGTCTTCATCCAGGTTCTCGACCGAACCCAGCACCACATGCACCTCAACATGTACCGCGCCGACAACGGAGCATTCGTGCGCACCCTGCTCACCGAGGATAACGACGCATGGGTAGAACCATACTCACAGCTTCACTTCCTCAAAGGGACCTACCAGTTCATCTACAGCAGCGACAACCGCCACGGATACAAGAGCCTCTATCTCTGCGACACACTCGGCACAGCCCGCCGCATCGTAAACGTCAACGCCGATATCGAATACCTTACCAACAACGGGACATCGGTATTCTACAGCAGCTCGGAAGTTTCTCCTGCCGAGAGACATGTATGCCGTGTCGACATCCATCAGGGATACAGGAAGACCGCAGCCCAGGCTCGATTCGGAAAGCCAGTACGTCTTACCGGCGCACGCGGAGTGCATAGGGTCAGCTTCAGCCCTGATTTCAAGTACATCATCGACAGCTACAGCAATTTCAACACTCCATCCGCTACCGAAATCCGTCAGGTATCAAACGGCGCACTGGTAAGGCAGCTCTTCATGGCAGCCGACCCTATTGCCGAGTACCGATACGGCGAGACCATTTTCGGCAGCGTCAAGAGTGCTGACGGACTGTATGACAACCACTACCGCATGATACTTCCATTCGGATTCGATCCAGGAAAGAAGTATCCTGTCATGGTCTACGTATATGGCGGTCCTCACACCCAGCTCGTATCAGACAGCTGGCTCGGTCAGGTCCGCATGCTCGAGATGCTCATGGCCCAGAAGGGATACATCGTCTATGTCCAGGACAATCGCGGAACCCCATATCACGGAACAGCATACGAGAAGGCCATCAACCGCCAGCTCGGAGTCGCCGAGATGCAGGACCAGATGGTCGGCATCAACATGCTCCGCAGCCTGCCATACGTAGACAAGGACCGCATGGGCGTCCATGGATGGAGCTACGGCGGATTCATGACCATATCGCTCATGACAACCTACCCTGACGTATTCAAGGTCGGCGTCGCAGGCGGTCCTGTGATCGACTGGAAATGGTACGAGATCATGTACGGAGAGCGCTACATGGATACAGAAGCGACCAATCCTGAAGGCTTTGCCAAGGTCAGCCTCATCAACAAGGCCCAGAACCTCAGGGGCAAGCTTCTCATCTGCCAGGGTGCCATCGACGACACCGTGGTATGGGAGCACAGCCTCAGCTTCGTCCAGAAGTGCATCGAAGAAAACATCCAGCTGGACTATTTCCCATATCCTCGCACCAAGCACAACGTTGCAGGAGAATGGAGAGTTCACCTCAACCAGAAAATTGCAGATTATTTCACCGATCACCTTTAGTAGAAGCATATGAAACGGATTTTAACAATAGCTTCCATGCTGCTTGCCCTGACTGCGGCAGCACAGAACAATGCGAAGAAGACCATAGCCATCGAGGACTACAATTCATGGCAGAGCACGGGCACACCGGTCCTCAGCCCTGACGGATCGATAGTGGCATTCACCATCAATCCCCAGGAGGGCGACGGAGAACTCGTCATCAAGAACAGACTGGATGGCAGGGAACTCAGGATCGAGCGCGGAACCAACGCAACCATAACACGTGACGGCCGCTGGGCATTCTTCAGCATCAAGGCTCCGTTCCAGGCCACCCGCCAGGCAAAGATCAAGAAGAAAAAGGCTGACGACATGCCGAAGGACACCGCCGCATACGTCGACCTCAAGACATTCGAGATCTCAAGGATAGACGATACCCAGAAGTTCACCGTAAGTGAAGAAGGATCTGTTGCGGTTTACAAGTCAAAGCTTACCATTCCTGCCGACACAGTTGCAAAGACCAAGGAGAAGAAAGAGGACATTACCGTTGTCATGAACATGTTCAATGGACGCCGCGACACTCTCAAGCACGTTGCTGCGTTCTCCTTTGACAATGCAGGCAAGCAGATGGCCGTACGTTTCGAAAAGGACAAGAAGGATTCAACCACCGAGAATGCACTCCATCTCTACGAGCTCGCAGGAATGACCAGCCGCAAGCTTGATAGCGGCAAGGAGTTCTACTCCATGCCATCATTCTCCGAGGATGGCAGCAAGCTCGTCTGGCTCGCATCCATCGACAGCGCTAAGACTGGCGGCAAGCACTGTTCAGTCAACCTTTACGAAGAGATTGTGAAGGGCAAAGGCCGCAAGGCTGTAAAGGATTTCCGAATCAGCGAACTCATTCCACAGACATGGTCATCCGACGGTCTCTGCGTAAACGAAAACGCAGCCCCTTCATTCACCAAGAGCGGCAACCGCATCCTTCTCGGAATCGGCGAGTGCGCTCCTGAGAAAGACACCACCATAGTGGATTTCGAGACCGCAAGTCTGGATATCTGGAACTATGACATCTACATGACTCCTCCAATGCAGAAGGTCCGTCTTGCACAGCTCAGAAGCCAGACTTTCCGCAGCGTCATCAACCTTGACAGCAATCCGAACAGCATTATCCGCATCATCGGCAACCAGTTCGAGAATGTCCAGTTCGCCCGTCTAGGAGACAGCGACTTCGCACTCGTTACCGACAGAGCTCCATACATGATCAGCTCTACATGGGACAGCAACTCATGGAACGACGTATATCTCGTGAATCTCCGCGATGGCAGCCGCAGGATGCTCTTCGAAAAGCTATCGTCAAGCACTCCACGACTCTCCCCTAGCGGCAATTTCATCGTCTGGTTCGAATACAAGGATCTCGCATGGAAGAGCATGAAACTGGCTGACGGCAGCGTCCGCGACCTTACATCTCAGCTCGACGGTATCTTCTATGACGACGAGGACGACCATCCTGACGACAAGCCGGCAAGCGACAATCCACATTGGATCGAGGGCGAGGACAGCTTCATCCTTGCCGACAAGTTCGACATCTGGAAGATTGCCGCTGACGGCAGCAAGGCTGTCTGCCTCACCGCGAAGGAGGGTGCAAAGCGCAACATCCAGTTTAAATTCGTCAGTATCGAGGAAAACGATGCTTCACGCGCAATGATGAGCCTTGGCGCCAGCGGACTCGTGAATCCTAAGCGCGACGTCATGCTCACCGTATTCGACAGGAACACCAAGGACAACGGATTTGCAAGCGTCAGCCTCACCAAGCCTGGCATCAAGAGCTGCTTTGCGGACGCAAACACCTACGCATCACCTCGCAAGGCCCGCAATTCCGAAACCATCGTCTTCAAAAAGTCCAACGTCAAGGACTCCCCTGACATCTATACAACAAACGACCTCTGGAAGACAAGCTCACGCCATTCAGCAATCAACCCGCAGCAGAAGGATTTCAACTGGATGAACGTTCAGCTCGTCAAGTGGACCGCCTACGACGGCACCGAGCTCGAAGGACTTCTCTATACCCCGGAGAACCTCGATGTCAACGGCAGCTATCCTATGATGGTTTATTTCTACGAGAAATACAGCAACGAACTCAACGCATACAGAACTCCATCGCCAAGCCGTTCTACCGTAAACTTCCCAACCTACGCAAGCAACGGCTATGTAGTGTTCATCCCGGATATCGTCTACGTTGACGGACATCCAGGCGAGAGCGCATACAACTGCATCTGTTCGGGTGCCGAGGCAATGTGCGACCAGTTCAAGTTCATCGACCGCAAGCGTATGGCTATCCAGGGCCAGAGCTGGGGCGGCTACCAGACAGCATACCTCGTGACACGTACCGACATGTTCGCGGCAGCAGGCGCGGGCGCTCCTGTAGGCAACATGACAAGTGCATACGGCGGTATCCGCTGGGAGTCAGGAATGGTCCGTGCAATGCAGTATGAGCATGGCCAGAGCCGCATCGGAACCTCACTCTGGGCTGATGGCGGACTGGACCTCTATATCGAGAACTCTCCTATCTTCCATGCCGACAAGGTTAAGACTCCTGTGCTCATCATGCACAACGACGCTGACGGCGCCGTTCCATGGTACCAGGGCATCGAGTTCTTCATGTCGCTGCGCCGCTTCGGCAATCCTGCATGGCTGCTCCAGTACAACGACGAGGCGCACAACCTTGTCGAGCGCAGAAACTGCATGGACCTCAGCAGACGTCTGCAGCAGTTCTTCGACCACTACCTCAAGGACGCGCCTGCTCCGGCATGGATGGTCACCGGAGTTCCTCAGACCCGCAAGGGTCAGTACTTCGGCTTCGAGCTCACTGAATAACACTTTCCTCAGAGTATGAAAAAGACCTTTATCACCGTATTAGCCCTGATGTGCAGCGTCGTGACGCTTGCACAGGAAGTCAATGACTGGGAGAACCCTGACGTCATCGGGATAAACAAGGAAGCGTACCATGCGACCCTGACGCTTCCGTCACAGCGTTATGACTGCGGTGAATGCACATCGCTGGACGGAGTGTGGAAATTCCACTGGTATCCAAGGCCTGAACAGAGAAACATGGAGTTCTTCAAGGCAGGATTCGACGTCAGCGGATGGGATGACATCGTCGTGCCGGGCGAATGGCAGCTCCAGGGCTACGGCATCCCTATCTATACCAACTGGACTCTTCCTTTCAAGAAGAACCAGCCATTCGTCATGACCGAGCCGCCTAAGGATTGGTTCACATTCGAGAGCCGCAATCCTACAGGACAGTATGTGACTACCTTCGACATAAAGAAAGAGAAGAAGAGCTACTATCTTCACTTCGCAGGCGTCGAGTCGGCAATGTATGTCTGGGTAAACGGTCATAAGGTCGGCTACAGCCAGAACTCAATGGCTCCAGCAGAATTCGACATCACGCCATACGTTATCGACGGAAGGAACACCCTTGCGGTCGAAGTATATCAGTTTTCTGACGGAAGCTATCTCGAAGACCAGGATATGTGGCGCCTGTCCGGCATCTTCCGCTCTGTGGATCTCTGGACCCGTCCGGAAACACATATCAGGGACTACGCTATCAATGCCGAGCCGAATGCCGATTTCTCGAAGGCTGACGCTTCGATCAGGATAGTTCTCGAGAACAAGGCTGCCAAGGCGGTGAAGAATCTTGACGTGACTGTAAGCCTCCAGGGCAAGGACAAGCGCGGCAAGGCTGTCAGCTATTCGGCAAGCCAGCCTGTCAAGAAACTGGACCCGCAGGGAAATGTAACTGTAGAACTTGCCATTGGCATGGAATCCCCAGCTCTGTGGTCTTCCGAGAAGCCTAACCTGTATGACGTAGACATCATCCTGAGCAGCAAGGGCATCGAGATGGAGCATTTCAAGAGCCATCTTGGCGTCAGGAAGATCGAGACCCGCGGCGAGGTATTCTATTTCAACGGCGAACCTATAAAGATGAAGGGCGTCAACAGGCATGAATTCCATCCTCACACCGGCCGAACCATCGACAGGGCGACCATGGAGCTGGACCTCAGGCTCATCAAGCAGGCCAACATCAACATGGTGCGAACCTCCCACTACCCTGATGACCCTCTGTTCTACGAACTCTGCGACATCTATGGTCTGTACGTAATGGACGAGGCCAACCAGGAAAGCCATGACTATGGTCTCAGGAACAGGGAGCTTGGCGACAATCCAGACTGGACAAAGGCACATGTGGACAGAGCCGTGGCCCTTGTGGAGCGTGACAAGAACCATCCGAGCATCGTCTTCTGGTCTCTCGGCAACGAGGGCGGCAAAGGCATGAACTCTGTCGCGATGGCTGAAACTGTCCGTAGCCTGGATAATACCAGGCTGGTGTTCAGCGACACCGACCGCGAGATCTCGGACATCTATGATGACGGCTATCTGCCTCCGAAGCGTACAGCCGAACTGGCGAAGGAGATAAGCGACAGGCCCTTCTTCATGCGCGAGTATGCATACGCCGGCGGTAATTCTCTCGGCAACTATCAGGAATATGCCGATGTGATCGCAGCCGACCCGAGCATCCTTGGCGGAGCGATCTGGGAGTGGTGCGACCACGGTCTCGCAAAGAAGATCGGCAGCAATGTGATGAGATACGGGGCAAATCCTTCATCACTCAAACTTGAGGCTGACGAGTTCTTCGCATACGGCGGCGACTTCGGCGACAAACCCGAGTCCGGAACGACTTGCATCAACGGCATCGTCCGCGCTGACCGCGTGCCTTATCCTCAGTATTACGAGGTCCAGAAAGTCAACCAGTTCCTCAGCTTCGAGCTGGTTTCATCAAGCAACGTAAAGGTCAACAACGGATACAGTTTCACATACGCCGACGAGTTCGACTATTTCTATGAGTTTGTCGACAACGGCAAGGTGGTCTATTCCGGCGAGCAGCCGCTCAACACCAACAGCATACTTGAGATTCCGGCCTTCGGCGATACCGAGGGCGAGGTTTTCCTCAACGTTTACGCCAAACTCCGCCGTGCCACAGCATGGGCCGACGCTGGATTCGTCATCGCCAAGGAACAGTTCAAGCTGGCCGACGCAGCTCCCGTGAAGCTTCAGGCAAAGGGCTCAGCACCTGTTCTCAAGACTGTCGATGGCTGCTTTGAAGTAACCGCCGGTTCCGACGTCATCCTTATCGACAAGTCAAACGGACACCTCGTTTCATGGAAACATGCCGGCAGCGAGATGATGGCAGGCGCACTGGAACCATACTTCTGGAAGCCTGCGACAGAGAATCAGAAACACAACAACTACAACCGCAGACTCGGTCCTTGGAAAAATGCCGGCAGCGAGATGAAGCTCACCGGCACGGAGACAGCCACCGACGGCGGAATACTGTCGCTGACATTCAAGAATGAAATGGAGATAGGCGCAGCCTACACTCTCAGCTATCGCATCAACGGAGAAGGCAGGATCGAGGTCAGTGCCGACTACAGGCCGGACGGCGAGAATATCGCGCTCATGCCGAAGTTCGGAATGCGCATGCGTATCAAGCCTTCGATGGACAGGATTTCATGGTACGGCCGCGGAGAGCAGGAAAACTATCCTGACCGCAAGAACGGTTATCTCATAGGCCTCCATGAACTGCCTCTCAGCGATTTCGTGGTCAACTACCCTGCCCCGCAGGACAACTCCAACCGCTGCGACGCCCGCTGGATCAGTTTCAGTGACGGCAAGGCAAAGATCTGTATCGATGGCACTCAGCCGCTCTGCTTCAGGGCATGGCCATGGAGCGAGGAGGACATCGAGGCTGCAAGGCATCCTCAGGATCTCGAGGCCCGTGATTTCATCAATGTCAATCTCGACCTCAACATCCATGGTGTAGGAGGAAACGACGGCTGGGGCGCACGTACCCTCGATGAATACACCATAGACGGAAACAAACCATATAATTACTCATTCATACTTCACGCTGAATAAGAAGTTGTATTGAAATAATCCAACCAATAATGAAAAAGCTCTACACAACCATCGCTCTGGCAGCAGCCGCTTTCGCCGCAAATGCCCAGAACCCTATCATCAGCTCAATGTTTGCGCCGGATCCTGCGCCATACGTTCATGACGGCAAGGTCTACCTCTTCGTCGACCACGACGAACCTGATGCTACATTCTACTACATGAAGGACTGGCACATCTTCGAGACCGAAGACATGGTCAACTGGACCCATCTCGGAGCACAGGTGACAACCGCGACCTTCGACTGGGCCATTCAGGGCGACAACGCATGGGCAAGCCAGGCTGTCGAGCGCAACGGCAAGTGGTACTGGTATCTCAGCATCATCGAGAAGGCCACCAGGGCACAGGTAATCGCCGTAGCCGTGGCTGATAGCCCAATGGGTCCATGGAAGGACGCTATCGGAGGCCCTCTCGCAAAGGGCGAAGGTTCATTCATCGACCCTACCGTATTTGTAGACGACGACGGCCGTGCATACCTGTTCTGGGGCAACAAGGGCTGCTGGTATGGCGAGCTCAACCCTGACATGATCTCGTTCAAGAACGGTTTCAAGGAGGTTCCCGGCTTCCACGATCCTAAGTGCTTCGGCCCTGCCGTGATGAAGATGAACTGGGACAAGGGCGAGATGGAGATGATGGTCGGCTACGAGGAAGGCCCTTGGGTCATGAAGCGCAACGGCATCTACTACATGAGCTACCCTGCCGGAGGCGTTCCTGAGCACATGGCATACTCTACCGCAAAGAACATCAACGGTCCTTGGACTTATGGTGGCAAGATCATGGATATTGCACCTAACAGCTTCACCATCCACGGCGGAAATGTCAACTACAAGGGTCACGACTATATGTTCTACCACAGCGGAATGCTTCCTAACGGAAACAGCTACCGCCGCTCAGCCTGCGTAGAGGAATTCAAGTTCAACGCTGACGGTTCCATTCCTTTCATTCCGTTCAGCGATGAGGGCGTTGCTCCGGTCGGCACCGTCAACCCTTACAAGCGCGTCGAGGGCGAGACCATGGCTCAATGCTATGGCATCAAGAATGACCGCCTGGCCGGCGACCGTCACTACGCTACATCGATCCATACCGGAGACTGGATCCGCATCCGCGAGGTCGACTTCGGCACCGACGGCCAGCCTAAGAACCTGACCGCCGAGGTACTCAATGTCAAGAACGAAGGCCGCGCCGAGTTCTATCTCGACACTCTCTATATCCAGGAGAAGCGCGTCCGCCCTATCGCGACCATCAACGTCACCCCTGGCAGCAGCGTGATCACCGCCCCTGTTCGTGGCGAGGTAAGCGGCAAGCATGACGTCTGGATCCTGTTCCGTGGAGGTGACGAGGAACTCTTCGACCTCGACTGGTGGCAGTTCAGCAAGTAATCTTTTGAGATTACCAACTTATTTTTTAGGAGTGACTAATATGGGAAACATCCTGATGGAAGTTTTGACACTGCTGCTGGCATTCACTATGCCGGCAGCGGTGATTCATATATGCAGGAAGTATCCTCGCCTTGACGCGATCGGTCCTGTCATCATACTCTATGGACTCGGTATAGTTGCCGGACTGCTGGGATTGAAGTCCGGGATGCAGAACCTTATCGCGAACGCGACCATTCCTGTCGCCATCCCTCTCATCCTGTTCGGCAACCCGATCAACCTGACTAAGAAGAGTACAAGGGATATGGTGCTTGCATTCGTGAGCTGCCTTGTCGCCACGATGAGCGCCGTTGCAATAAGCTATTCTATATTCCATCCGGGTCCAGAGGTTGCCGGAATGGTATCAGGATGCGCGACCGGTGGCACCATGAACATGGCATCCGTGAAACTTGCCCTCGGCGCGGATGATGCTACCTTCGTGATTCTGAACACCTACGACATGACCGTGTCCAGCGTGTATATCCTTTGCCTGCTGGCGTTCGGAATACGTCTGGCAAGGAAGATTCTTCCTGTGAGAACAATGCCTGTCGCCACGGGCGATACCGTTGCCGAGAAGACTGTGAAGGCAAAGCCGATCGACTATCTCGTCTTCCTTGGATGGGCGGCTCTCTGCTGCGCGGCAGCATATCTGGTGACGCTGCTTTTCTCCGAGGACGTGTTCATGCTGGTATTCATCCTTGTCATCACAGCCCTTGGAATCGGTCTGTCGTTCGTCAAGAGGATCAAGTCAAGACTAGGTTCTTACGACATGGGCATGTATCTCGTCTATGTATTCAGCTTCACAGTGGCGTCCATGGCCGATTTCAGGAACATGTCGCTTTCGGAGAACGCCTCCCTTCTCGGCTTCTTCGCATGCGTCATCTTCATTTCACTGGCTCTCCACATGATCTTTTCATGGATCCTCAAGATTGACGCAGACACGGCAGTGATTGCATCCAACGCATTCGTGAACGCCCCTCCGACTGTGCCAGTCATTTCCTCTGCGATGAAGAATCCTGCTGCCCTTACCGCCGGTCTCACCATCGGCATCCTGGGCTACGCCATCGGCACTTACCTCGGCATCCTCGTCGCCACCGTCCTCGGGTAAGGAATGCTATTCTTGACATATTCACTTAATCAGTGCGTTCGGATACTCAGTGCGCTGTGTCCTGGAATAAATGTGGCAGTTTTATTTTCGGGCAGTAGAACAGCAATACCACAAACATAGAAAAGCCGTATATCCCGCATCCAATAGTAAAGATTCTGGTCATTTCGGGCCAGGCTCTTTTGATTTCTTCTATCTCGTATTGGTTCATGGGCAGGAAGAGAGTCATGAAAATACAATGAACAATAATAGCTGTCGGCAAACAAAATTGCTTATATTTGCAATGCTATGTGTTACGTTGACAAATACATACCAGATATCGAGACGTTGTGCAAAAAGTACAACGTCAGTGAACTGTATGTTTTCGGCTCGGTTCTGACACCGCTCTTCAACGATGAATCTGATGTGGACTTTCTTGTATCTTTCAACAAGGACAAAATATCCGATTATTTCGAGAACTTCTTTGACTTCAAGTATGCCGTAGAGGATATACTTCATCGCCCTGTGGATCTTGTGGAGTCATCTGCCATACGCAACAAGTATTTCATAGATGAGGTCAACTCAACAAAACGCATGATTTATGCTTACTAACACCAAGAAAAACCTTCAGGACATCCTAATTGCCATTGCGGAGATTGAATCGTTCTTTGAGGGTCGCAAGAAGACATACGATGACTTCTGCTCTGACATACTTCTGCGTCGCGGTGTTGAGCGCAATATCGAGATTATCGGTGAAGCAACAAACCGTATACTGAAAGAGAATTCAGAAATCAGAATCACCAACGCTCGAAAAATTGTTGATGCCCGCAATTATATCAGCCACGGTTACGACAGCGTATCCGAGGACATTATATGGAGCATCGTTATCAACCATCTTCCCAAACTCAAAGCTGAGGTTGAATCTCTCCTCTTCCAAGAATAGAATGTAAGGACATTTCAACGGATGGAACAGGAATTTGTAAAGAGTCTGGTCAATTCTGGCCAGACTCTTATCGTTTATTATCCCTGAGCAGGGGTCATCTGACCTCTTTGTCGAGAAGATTGAAGAGGTAGATGTCTCCCTCTTCCTGTAAATGGGGATTTGCGAGCAGTTGAGCATACAGTTGACTGTTCAAGACCATTTCCAAGGCTGAATCATAACTGCAGTCATATTTCTTCATGAGAGACTCGACCAATACCTTCACCGTATAGTCAAGCACACTGTACTTAGTAACCATATTGTATCAGTCAATTAGGTTTAACATGTCAATTGCATAGTCCGAACAGAAACAGACCTGCATCGATTGGAATTTGTCGTAATGAATCAGAGGTGCAACCTCAGAAAATGTCTTTCCTTCTGTCCTCATCTTCATGAACTGTTCCTTCAATCCCCTGTCGGCCATCGGTCCAATGATGATATCATAATCAGGACGCTTGAACCTTCTGTCATAGCGGTTTCTCCATACGAACTCAGCCCATTCTGCATCGGCACTGAAACGCTTCACATTCAGACTTCCATCAGTAAGACGTTCAAAGTCTATAGAGTACTTATTCACCGTTGGATTATCCTTATGATTCTTTCTGGCCCAATCAATCGCAGTCCTACGATCATAGGTTGTATAGAAGCAACGACCAAAATCACGGCCGAAATCGCCCAAGTCCCACCTTGGAGACTCGATGCGTAAACCTGTACCATGGTACAGATAAATATTTGCCATAGTCTCGCGGATTACGTCGTCAGCAGTTCGCGGGCCATGGCACGGGCAGATTTCTGCTCTCTCTTTCTAGCCTCACGATAGATCTTGATAAAGGCTCCCCTCTCCCTAAGCACACCGATAGCCGAAGCCATAGGCATATTCAGTCGATTGGCCACCTCGCGTACGCAATCCGTGGTATAACAAATCTGCGCGAAGTTCAGCTTTCCTCCACGCTCCCTGGCACGAAGACTTACACGTCCCTCGCCACCAGCCAAATACAATGTCTTCTTTGTGCACATAATCAAAAATGTTTACATCCAGCCATGTTGGCCAGATTCATTCCACCCCAAAATACGCTTTTTCCACAATAAGAACAAATGCGACAGGGCAATAGAATCTGAAGTTCTATCACTTATGTACAAATCATAGAATTTTAGTTACTTTTGCATCATATAACTGATAATGAAACATGGGAGCAGTGACAGTAATCATCGAGCGGGCAGACAGTAATTTTTCGGCGTACGTCCGTGAAGTGGATGGAATAACCGCAACGGGAACATCTATCGACGAAATCAAGACTTCGATAATCGAGGCCCTGGACGTGTTCGTGGCAAGCTGCAAGGAATTCAATTGCGATATTCCAGAAGCATTGGAAGGCGGCTATGAAATCACCTTCGAGCTTGATATCCAGAGCCTGCTCACAATATATCAGGGCATCTTCACCAAATCGGGGCTTGAGAAGATTACCGGCATCAACCAAAAGCAGCTTTGGCACTATGCCAAGGGGCTTTCCAAGCCACGCGAAGCCCAGAGAAAGAAGATCGAGAACGCACTTCACCGTCTCGGCAGTGAGTTAATTTCCATTTCCCTCTGACAAAAAGAGTCATCAATACTAAGAAGATGTTTTCAAATGATTCACGAAATTAATTATAGCAGATTTTTGAGAAATGAAGTTGGATTGTCTAAAACACAGCTTCTAAATCCCTCTATTTTTATATATTTGTAATGATAAGAACACTATCGATATGAGAATCAAGGAAGGATTTGTGCTTAGGGATGTCTGCGGCGAGAAAGTCGTAATGGGTGAAGGTCTCAAGACCATCAATTTCAGCAAGATGATCCATCTCAACGAGACCGCCGCATATCTTTGGAATGAACTTCTGGGCAAGGAGTTCGACACCGAGATGATGGCAGACCTGCTCTGTGAACAGTATGAGGTGACCAGAGAGCTGGCCATCGCCGATTCAAAGAAACTGGCTGACAGTCTTATAGAGGCTGAAGTTGTAGAGAAATAATGTCTGTTTCAGAGAGAAGATACAAGGTCGGTGGACTGTGCTTCGGCGTCAGCCTGGCGGAGCCGTTCTCATTCATGAACTATGTTCCGGCAGTGCAGGAGCGAATCAATGCTGCCGCATCAGGTGCAAGCGTCGATATCCTGCCTACAAGAGCCGGAGACGAAGTGCCTGCCCGCACATACGTCCGCTGCCGCGAGGAGCTGCCCCAGGATTTCAGCGCCAACGTTCTGGATTTCTCTCAGTATGAGCCTTTCCTTTGCGAAGATGATTCCGAGGAGCTGTTCCATCTGTCGGTCTGTTCCGGTGATCCGGCATGGCTGGGATCGGACAGCATTCACCACATGCTCAGCGTCGACGAAAACCTTCCTGCCTTTTACATCTATGACATGAATGGCGAGACCATCTTCGCCTTTGACGCCGAGATCGGGAAGGCAAGCGCGTACCTTAAGGTCTCGAAGGACTACAGGAATGGCGAATTCCACGCTTCCCCAAAGCTGAGGAGCTATTCAGTCATTTCACATCTGGCCACCGCGCTCATGATGATGTACACATACAACTGCTCGGCAAGCGGGGCCCTTCTCATGCACGCGTCAGTCGTACGCCACGAAGGACTCGCGAATGTATTCTTCGGGGTCTCAGGAACAGGAAAGAGCACCCACAGCCGGCTTTGGCTGGAGAATATCGAAGGGACAGACCTTCTTAATGATGACAACCCTGTTCTTCGCGTCGAAGATGGCGCGGTATATGTCTACGGAAGTCCCTGGAGCGGCAAGACCCCTTGCTACAGAAACGTCAAAGTCCAGGTCGGAAAGATCGTCAAGCTCCACCAGGCACCGGAGAATTCCATCACCAGAACCAAGGGGCTCATGTCCTATATCGGAATAATCTCATCCGCGTCCAGCATACGCTGGGACCACAGCATAATGGACGCAATCAATGCAAACGCATCATCAATAGCCATGACAGTCCCATGCTTCGAGCTGGGCTGCCTGCCTGATGCCGATGCCGCCAGGACCTGCATGAACGCAAGATAATACTGTTACTGTTCGCGATATGCTGCCGGAGTCAGGCCCGTCATCTTCTGGAAGAATTTATAGAAGGATGGAACGCTGGCGAAGTGCATGCTGTAAGCGATTTCCTTGATGCTGAGATCCGAATACTTGAGGAGGTTCTTAACATCAAGAATTATGAATGAGTCGATCCATTCTGAAGCAGTCCTGCCGCTGACTTCCTTGACGAACTTTGACAGATACTTGGGGGTCAGAAGTAGATTGTCCGCATAGAAATCTATCTTATGTTCTTTCCTATGGTGTGCCGAAACAAGCCTGAGGAAGTTTGCAAATAGAGAATTTGCTCTTCTGGCCCTTGCCGGCAGTTCCTTATGAGCCTCGTCAATACGATTGCTCCACATTGTACCGAGAAGATAGAATATCGAGGTTCCCAGTGATTTGACAGCCTCCACCTTATTAGGCATATCCAGATCCAGAAGTGTCTGCGCAAGATCGCGGTACTTCTTCATCAAGAGTTTCTCGGACTCACTAAGCCTTATGCAGTGGTTCTCCAAGGCCAGAAGACTGTCCTCATAGAGCTGATTGAAATCCATCCGGATTCCGGTCATGAAAGCTTCAGTCGACGCTACCAGCACGAAACGAAGTTTAGACAGCTCACTTCTGTCCATCTCGGCAACCCTTGCGATATTTCCAGGGGTATATACTATCAGCGAGCCTTCGGACACCTCATAGGAATTCAGGTTTATGTCAAGTGTGAAGCTTCCCTCGAGACAGTAGAAGACCATGAATCCATTGAAGCGGACCGGGTATTTCATGAATTCAAGAGACTCATCATATCCGAGCTCTGCAATGAAGAAATCATCGCCCAGGGTCCTGTATGATGTCTGAGGCAACTGTCTCAGCAAATCAGGTATACTGAAGTCGTGTTTTTCAGCCATGGCAAATGTGACATTTTTACGTTTGGGGGCCTGTCATGTCGGCAATGTCAGTTACTGGCTGACATCTCCAACAGAATCCATCACCGGGAATGTTCTATCCCGGCTCTATTTCGTATTATCCAGATAACCTCTAAGAAGCATTTTGGATAATAATCAAGGCAAATATAGTACATATTACACATTTTCAGGACTCTTATTTGCAATAATGTCACACGATATTTATTGCAACTATATGAAACTGTTAAAAACCTCACTTGTCATTCTATCCCTGACACTGACAGCCAGCCTTCAGGGACAGGAGAGACTTTCTCTCGAGGACTGCCGAAGGATGGCGATATCCAACAACAGCAACCTCGAACAGGCGCGGATCAACATCGACATGGCTCATGCCGACAAAGCCATCGCCAGATCCAACTACTTCCCGAAGATTTCCGCGTCCGGAACATACCTGTACAATACAATGGACATCGCACTCATAAGCGATGACATGTCTGCCATGCTCCAGAATTCCGGATCGATGGTTCAGTCGTCTTTAGCCTCAAAGGTCGAGACACTGACCCAGACAATCATGTCCAATCCGGCTCTTGCCATGGAATACATGCAGAGTCCGATGTGGCAGACGGTCCTCGGAGCACTGTCAACCACGGACGTTTCCCAGACGATCAATGGACTTGGCAGCCAGATCGACGAGCTTCTGCACCCTGACACACACAACATCCTCATGGCGGGCATCTCAGTCCAGCAGCCGCTCTTTGTCGGAGGCAAGATAATCGCATCGAACAGAATTGCCGCACTCGCAGAAGAGCTCGCGAAGAGTAAATATGACACAGAATACGCCCAGGCAATCGTGGATATCGACCAGGCATACTGGCAGATTGTATCTATCGCGGCAAAGAAGGAACTGGCCAGGGACTACGCCAACCTGCTCAGCACAATGCAGCATGATGTCGAGGTATCCGTAGAAGAAGGTGTCGCGACCCAGTCCGATGCCCTCACAATCAAAGTCAAGGCAAACGAAGCCGAAATGATGCTCACAAAGGCAACCAATGGGCTCAGCCTAGCGAAGATGCTCCTGTGCAAGATGATCGGCCTTCCACTTGACTCTGAGATCATGCTCGCCGACGAAGGATGTGAGCAGATTGATGTACCATCAGCGAGACCGGCCGAGGATATGACCACTGTCATGACTTTACGTCCGGAGCTCCGCAGCCTCGATCTCGCAACACAGATATATGAAAAGAAGGTGACTGTCGCCAGGGCTGACTTCCTGCCGCAACTTGCACTGACCGGCAACTACTTCCTTACAAGCCCAAGCATGACAAATGGTTTCAGCACAGACATGAACGGTTTCTTCATGGCAGGAGTATCGCTCAAGGTTCCGCTTTTCCACGGTCTCGAAGGAGTCAGGAAGACCCAGAAGGCGAAGCTCGAGGCCCAGCTCTACAAGTCCAAGTTCGATGACAGCGTGAAACTGGTCAATCTGGAGATTTCTCAGCTTCATTCGCAGATGGACGAGGCAGGCAAGCGTCTGGAAATGGCGAAGAGCAATCTGGACAGCGCAGAAGAGAATCTGCGGGCAGCGACACTGGGCTTCGAAGAAGGTATCATTGAATCCAGCACAGCCTTGGCCGCCCAGACCGCATGGCTCCAGGCTCACAATGAATGCATAGACGCAGGCATAGAACTGCTGATGACCGACACGAAGCTCAATCGTGCCGAAGGAAAGTATAACTCAGAAAAATAGATATCAAAATGAAAAAGCATTACAACGTCTTCATCGGTCTTGCGGCACTTATCGCGCTGCTTGTCATCATAGGAATCGCAGGATATATCACAGCCAGGCCAAAGGCCATGACAATCCAGGGTGAGGCTGAAGCCACAGAATACAGAGTGTCGGGAAAGGTCCCCGGCAGAGTGGAAGAAATCTTCGTCAGAGAAGGCTCAATGGTCCACAAGGGCGACACGCTTGTTCTCATCGACTCTCCGGAGGTACGCGCAAAGCTCGCCCAGGCAAAGGCAGCCAGGGATGCGGCGCTGGCACAGAGCCGCAAGGCAAGCAACGGTGCCCGTCAGGAACAGATTACAGGAGCATATCAGCTCTGGCAGCAGGCAATTGTCCAGGAGGATGTCCTTAGAAAATCATTCGAGAGAATCCAGAATCTGCATGACCAGAAAGTGATCTCGACACAGAAATATGATGAGGTTAAGGCAAAGTACGACGCAGCAGTCAGCCAGACACTCGCAGCCAAAAGTCAGTATGACATGGCTGTCAACGGCGCCCGTCAGGAGGACAAGGATGCCGCTCTCGCACTTGTACACCAGGCAGACGGAGCGATCCAGGAAGTCGAAGGCTACCTCAGCGAGCTCTACCTCACGGCTCCTTCCGATGGAATCATATCATCAGTTTATCCCAAGTCCGGAGAGCTTGTAGGCCAGGGTGCTCCGATAATGACTGTAACAGACCTTTCAGACGTCTGGTTCACATTCAACATTCGAGAGGACTATCTGCACGGAATGAAGACCGGCGACAAGATCACGCTTTCTATCCCGGCACTTGACGGAAAGAAATGCGAGGCTGTAGTAAACTATATCGCAGTACGCGACTCATACGCTACATGGAAGGCCACAAAGGAGATAGGACAGTATGACGCAAAAACCTTCGAGGTACGAGCAATACCTCAGGAGAGCATTGACGGAATCCTTCCGGGAATGACAGCAATCATTGAATAAAATGCAACTTGAAACTATAAAAAACATCATCCTGAGGGAGCTGGACATATGGAAGAAACGTCCGATCTATGTCATCGCGCCATTGGCGATCATGGCATTCTGCAGCGTCTTCTATCTGACTTTCCTTGGCGACGGGCTACCATCAGACCTCCCTATCGGAATTGTCGACAACGATAATTCGTCCGTATCAAGGAACTTCGTCCGTCAGCTTGACGCGACTCAGCTAGGCAAGGTCGTCAGGTACGACAGCTTCCAGGAAGCCAGGAACGACATGCAGACCGGCAAGCTGACATCCGTATGTCTCATCCCTTCAGGATTCAACAGCGACCTCCAGGCCAACAGGCAGCCAAAGATGACAATCTACATCAACGGACTGTACTTCGTGGGTGGCGCACTTTCATGGCAGGACCTTCTTACCATGATCAACCTCACCTCCGGAGCAGTCCAGAAGCAGGTTCTCGAGGCTAAAGGAGTTCCTTCGTCCCAGATGCAGGGTATGCTTCGTCCGATAAACATCGACCTCCACAAGATCGGCAACCCTTTGACCAGCTACAACGAATGCCTGTCTTCCAACATGCTCCCCGGTACGCTCCAGATGGTGATCATACTATTCCTCATCTACGCCCTGGGAACCGAACTGAAATACGGGACATCGAGAGAGTTGCTGGAGAAAAGCGACGGATCCATCATCACCGCACTCATTGGCAAGTTCGTTCCGTATACAGTATTCTTCACACTGCTGGGAATGCTCGTCGAGGTGCTCCTCTACAGCTGGATGCACTTCCCTATTGCAGGATCCCTGGGTTACATGATGCTGGACATGCTGCTTCTCGTGCTCGCAAGCGAAGCCTGCGCAGTGTTCATCATCGGACTCATTCCTATCTGCCGATTCGCGCTCAGCCTTGGTGCAATCTTCAGCGTGCTGTCACTCAGCATGACAGGATTCACACTTCCGGTCGAGGTCATGCCTAGAATCCTCCAGGGATTCCCATTCATGTTCCCACTTCGCCACTACTATCTCTTCGAGGTGCAGGAAGTGATGTTCGGAAGCGGATTCGCAGGATGGTGGCAGGAGGCGCTCTGGCTGTTGGCATTCCTGATTCCACCTATCGCAGTGCTGCCAAGACTCAAATCAGCTTATTTCAAACTTGACTACCCTAAGAACTAGCATTCAGGGGCCCGAAACTATACTCATAATGGGTTATTTGAAAAAATGGTTCGCCGACGCGCTGAGCGTATGCCGTCACGAACTCAAAAGAATATCCGCCGATAGCGGAGTGATGGTCATCTTCCTGGTGGCCGGACTCGGCTATCCACTACTATACAACTGCATTTATCACAATGGAGTCCTCGAGGACACTCCGATAGCTGTCGTGGACATGTCCAACACAGCTCACAGCCGACGCTATATCCGCAAGGTCGACTCGACCAGAGAACTGAATGTCGCATTCAGATGTTCAAGCATGGACGAGGCTGAAGCCCTTATGCGGGATCGCAAGGCCAAAGGCGTAGTATACTTTCCACCAGAATTCGGCAAAGACATTGACGAAGGACGGACAGCAACGCTTTCAATCTATGCGGACATGAGCAGTTTCCTTTACTACAAGAACCTCATGCTGGGCGCAAACTTCGTCATGCTCGACGAAATGAAGCAGATCAAGATTGAACGTTACAGCGCAGGAGGTATGTCTGACCAGGAAATATCTCAGCTTATCGAAGCTATCCCATACGAAGACAACAATCCCTACAACAGGACTTTTTCCTATTCAATCTTCTTCCTGTCGGCCGCTCTTCTGCTGATCATCCAGCAGGTTATGTTCTACGGCATGAGTCTGCTCGCCGGAACGGCGCGCGAGGAAGGACGAAGCTTCACACATCTGATCGGCAGGATGCATGGTCCTGGAGTCGGACGAATCGTGCTTGGAAGAGGCGCCGCGTACTGGCTGCTTTTCATGATCATAGGCACCTACATAGCATGCCTTGTCCCAGCCATGTTCGGCCTTCCTCAAAGAGGCAGTTTCTTGGACATCCTCGTGCTGCTGCTGTTCTTCGTGACAGACTGTGTATTCTTTGCGACCGCGTGGAGCTCGCTTTTCACGAAACGCGAGACAGTGCTTGTCGCCCTGCTGTTCATCTCTCCTATTGTGATGTTCCTTACAGGTTTCTCATGGCCGGTGACAGCGTTCCCGAAGTTCTGGAGGCTGTTCTCATACATCTTCCCGACCTCTTTCGCATGTCCGGCATTCATCAATCTGAACACCGCAGGATGCGATCTTACGCAAATCAAGGATCTTATCCTGTGCCTTACGATCCAGACAGGAATATACTGTGCAATATCATTCGTTGCAGCATATATCGAGCATCTGAGGGATTAGAGAGGTAAACAAAACGTATAAGAGGTCGACTGAAAAGTCGGCCTCTTATACGTTATATCAAGGATTCCCGCTGGATTACTGCATCTGGCGGATGATGATGCAGGTCTCTTCCGAGCCCTCGAAAGCTGAGGTAAGAGGAGTAAGATCGGTCTCGCCGAAATGATAAGGATAAACGATGGCTGGCTTGAACATGCCGATAGCATTGATGCACTGCTCAGGAGTCATGGTGTATGGCTGGTTCACAGGGAGGAATGCAATGTTGATGTCCTTGAGTTCGGCGAGCTCCGGAATGTCCTCGGTGTCACCTGCTACATAGATGCGGAGATCGTCAACTTCGAAGACGAAGCCAAGACCATGTCCCTTAGGATGGAAGTTCTCATGACCAGGAGAACAGTTGTAAGCGTAAACGCCGGTAACTGTGTAGCCGCCCATATCGACTGTCTCGCCGATTGCGAGAGTCTGCGAGCCGATCTTCTCGGCAACGGCTGCGCTGGTGAGAACCTTGGTCTCAGCCTTTGTCACAGCTGCAACGGATGCTGAATCGAGATGGTCGCCATGCTCATGGCTGACGACAACGAGGTCTGCCTTTGGCATTGCTGCATAGTCGGTGCCGAACATTGCAACTGGATCGATATGTACAGTGCTGCCGGCGATGTCAAGCATGAGAGTTCCGTGCTTGATGAAAGTAATAGCCACCTGACGGCCATTCGCAGTGGTATAGGTATCGCAGTCGTATGCCTTGTCATACTGGACTGTGCCCTCTACAGGGGCAAGTGCCTTAGGTGCGTTGCCACAGGCAACGAGTGCAGCTGCAGCTGCTATTGTCATGAAAAGCTTCTTCATATTGTAAAGAATTAAAGTTCGTATGCAGGGATGTTGTTCTCCTTCATGTACTCGACGAGCGGAGTGTACTCGGTAATGTATGCGACTGCATCGAGACAGACGCTGACCTTGAGATTGAGATTCTCGGCCTCCTTCATGATGTTCTTGAGGGTCTCGAGGACACAGTACTCGGCAGCGATACCGCAGACAACGACCTCATCGCCATTGTGGAACACCTCAGCCACAGAGCCCTCGGCAGCGAATGCGCCATACTCCTCGGCAGCCTGGTCGCGGCCCTTGAGCACTACATCGTACTTGTCGGATGACACTCCCGTAAGGATACAGTCAGGAAGAGACGCACCGGCGGTGTACTGCACACAGTGTACAGGCCAGATACCACCGAAATCGGTGAATGAGCAGTGGTTTGACGGATGCCAGTCAAGAGTGAAGCAGATTCTGTCGAAGCTGTTCTTGATGCTGTCTACAACTGGTACAATCTCACGGCCGTTGGCTGCCTGGAGTGTACCGTCGATGAAATCCTTCTGGAGATCGACTACCAGGAGGACCTTGCGGTTTACTTCCATATTGGTTTCTGTTGGGTTTACGTTTGCTGTCTGGTTGCAGGCAACAAGGGCCATCATGGCCGCTGCAAATGCAATGATAATCTTCTTCATTTTTTTAGTCATTCTTAAACAATAACTTATTTTACTAACCGTGGCGCAAAAATAAGAAGTTGTTTTGAATTACAATCCAAAAAAAAACAATTAGCGGATTACAATTTGTAATCCCGTTGTATATTTCAAACCAAGATTGGACGATTTTATACCTTATATATTTTACAATTATGCTTATTTTTGCTAGTTGATAACAGTATATTACCTTTTTGTATACTTTCAGGAACATACTTACACTTTTTCTACTGACCCTGACCACAGCAATCTGGGCGCAGGAAGAGAGTATATATAAGCACGATGACAGGTATTCTTTCATCGTGGTAACGAAAGATACTGTGAAGGATTTCCCTCCTATGTCTGACGAGGAATTCTATGGAGCATCCTCGGGAGTCGTTTTCGAGACAGGAGTTTCAAACATATCTGCGAACGACTCTTTCATCGAAATGTATCGGAACGAGGTATTGCCTTATATCAATAGCGGACACCTTCAGCTAAGGAAGATTTTCGTGCGCGGTGCCGCTTCTCCGGAAGGATCGTATGCCACCAACAAGAAACTTGGTATTTTGCGTTCACAGGCTCTTCTGGACGAAATCAAAAGGGATCTTAGATTCCAGTATACAAATGTCGATGCCGAAGTGAGCAACGTTATCGAGGACTACACCTATCTCTGCCTGCTGATGCGCAATGCCTCCGACCCTGACTATGCTCTTGTCAAGAAGTATTTCGACGAGACCGGAGGTGATGAGGTTAAGATGAAAACCAGGCTGAAGGCAGCGAAAGGCGGTGCTTTGTGGCAGCGTCTGCTCAAGGAGTATTTCCCTCAGCTGAGGTCTGCCAGGCTGATACTCTGGTTCGCTGAACCTGACAAGGAGCATACACCGATTGCCGAGCTTCCGATTCCTGATTTTGGCAGGCATTATCTTATTCCTGTCCATGATTCTCTGGATTCACAGAGGATAGATCCTGTTTATGAAAGACGCCACCTCGTTGCGTTGAGGACGAATCTTCTGTACGATGCATTCTACATGCCGGGCTTCGGATTTGCACCTATGTGGGACGCCCAGCTTGAGTATTATCCGCTTGACAGCCATTACACTTTCAATCTTGAGTTCACCAATCCTTTCTGGCAGAAGTGGGACAGCCATCAGTTCTTCCAGTTCAGGGACTACAGGTTCGAGCTCAGGAGATATTTCAGAAAGAAGGGAGACTACACTGGTTTTTATGCGAGCACCTATGTGGAGAATACTGTCTTTGGAATAGGTTTGAGCGACACCAAAGGATGGCAGGGAGAAGGTGCCGGAGCTGGTCTCCAGGGCGGATATGTACTTCCAGTCAATCGAAAAGGAGATCTGAGGCTCGAGTTCCACGCCGGCCTTGGCTTCTTTTATACCCTGTTTGACCCATATGTCTACGGCAATCCTGTCACAGGCGTAGAAGACGGTTTGTATTATTATGATTTCCTTGGCTCTGCGAACAAGTTCAAGGAGAGAAACCACAGTTTCTCATGGTTTGGACCAACCAGTCTGGGAGTGTCGTTGACTTATGACATTCTGTATCGCAGAAACAAGACAATAAAGGAGGCTGTACGATGAAAAATATACTCAGACTTCTTTACATGATCATCCCGGTTCTCTGTTTAGCCGGTTGCAAGATTGAACCGCCTCTGCATCTGCCTGCCCAGGAGGTTATGGTCGACATGCCTATGGTCCTGACCGATATGGAGGTTGTATGGGATCTGGATATCAACTGGAATACAGCATGGCATTACGGATGGGATGACCAGGACATATATTTGTTCGGTGAAACGGGATATCCGGAACCGACCAGTTTCGAGGTCCGCCGTTATTTCCTTGGAGAGCATCCAAATGTACCTCATACCACTGTCGATGCATTTACCGTCTTCGGCAATTCGTTCCGTCGTGCGTACGAGTTCGGATACTACGACATGCTCATATGGAGCAATATCGACTCAGAAGACGGTGCCCAGGTGGTCGTTATAGATGAGAGCGATCTCGACGCAGTGAAGGCCACTACTACAGTGACCCGAGGCATGACACGCCTTGCGAAGGAGTCCTCAACCAAGGTTACTGCGGTCCACAACCAGCCGGAAATCTTCTACTCGGCATATCCTCAGAATATCTATATTTCCAGGAACAGGGAAGATTACGACTATTATAATGAAGAGGAGGATGTCTGGGTCAAGGTCATCAACACCAAACTGCGCCCGCTTGTCTACATCTACCTCGTCCAGGTTATCCTTTTGAACAATGAGGACGGAAGAGTCAAGGACGCATCGGGCAATGCAGCCCTTTCCGCAATGGCCAACAGTACCAGCGTCAATACCGGACATACTGCGTACGACCCTTGCATCGTATACTTCAATACCAGAATGAAGAAGGACATAATCCTTAACGACCCCGATTCTCCATATCATGGACAGAAGGCGGATATCATAGGTGGAAAACTGACAACCTATGGCCTGTGCGATATGGATTCCTTCATGAATACCAAGGCCAAGTACAGCGGAAGCCGTCCTGACCTACCTAATTACTTGTATGTAGACTTGACATTCTCAAACGATACACAGGAGACCCTCCAATTCACGGTAACGGACCAGTGCCAGGAACAAAGCCATGGCGGTATCATCACGATTTATATAGACTGTCATGACCTCAAGGTTCCGGAGGGTGAAGGAGGAAGTTCAGGAAGCCTTTTCGTCCCTGTGGTCGAGGATTATAATGAGATTTCGTACGAGATTCCTATGTAAAATAATAAAAACTATAGAATATGAAGAAATTACTTTTTATTGCCGCTGCCGGTCTGGCGATCGCAGGATGTGCGAGAGTGGACGTTGTCGACCCATCTGTCGAGGTTGGACAGGAAGTCCCTATTGCGTTCTCTACCAACAAGAAGAACATTACAAAGGCAACTCAGAATCTTGAGACAACCCTTCATTACAACTTCGGAGTATGGGCCCAGAAGTATGGCGGTACGGGTATGGCCACCCAGACTGTGATGGAAAATTACCTTGTAGGCTTCGGCGGAACCGCTGTCGGCTACGACCACGCAAATGCTACCACCTGGGCATCAGCTGCCGGAACTGATGGGGACCATACATCACCTTGGTTCTACGAAGGTCTCGGCAACGCCGAGTACAGCACATCAACAGCCGGTTTCTATACCACAAGCGATACGAAGTACATGTCGGCAAATGCGAACCAGTACCTTCGCTATTGGGATCTCGCATACGTGAACACCAACTTCTACTGCTATGCTCCTTACATGGCTTCAGGAGTTACCGCATCACTCTCTGCCGACGGCTCGGCAACCATCACTTTCGATGCCGCAAACAGTATCAAGGACGGTTACGACAAGACCTTGAACTCCAGCTATGCAAAACAGGACAGGTCTCTTTCCGAGTTCATGTACGCAGGTGTGAAGGCCACCAATTCCGATCTCAAGGATATCGTGGTTCCTTTCAAGCACATGGGTTCACAGATTTTCATCCGCTTCTATGAGTCTGTCCCTGGATACAAGGTCGAAATCGTAGATCTTTCTGCTGATAACGGAACAATGAGCACCGGCGCAACCGCTGACCAGAAGAAGGGAATTCAGGCTACCCCTGCTTCCGTATCTGGAACGACATATACAAAGTCAAGTTATTATACATCCGCAGGTGCTACTGTTGTATTTGATGCCGACGCTGTCCCAACCTTCACTCCATCGACCACAGGTTCAACAACAAGCACCGAGAACCTTATGTTCTTCGCGCCATCTACTGCTGCATCAGATTATTCAACAGCGAATGTTCCAGCTGGATTCGGAGGAAACCTTACAGCATATAACGGAACACAGTCTTCCGTAACCGACCACAACGTTATCCCTGAGAGCGTAACAAGCGGCCAGACATATGCATGGTCTCCTACCATCTATTACCCTGTGCCTCAGCCTGCAAGCCAGACTGTTGGATTCACCTTCCACGTAACCTACAGAATCATCTGCGAGGATAATAAGGAAGTCATCACTGTTCACGACGCCAAGGTACATGTTCCATACACCAACACAACCTGGGCTGCCGGAAACAGATACATCTACACCTTCAATATCACACGTGATTCAAAGGGATCGACCAACCCTGGAACAACTATCGACCCGCAGAATCCAACTCCTCAGACAGACAAGGCCCTCTTCCCTATCGTATTCGACGGTTGTACAATCGAGGACTTTACTGAGGTTCCTTCATCTTACGATATCAACTAATCCCCTAATACCAGCTTATGCATAAGACATCGGTATCAAATCCGTTCATCGTTCTCACGGCCGCAGCCCTTCTTTCAATGGTGTCCTGCGCCAAGGTAGGCATAGTCGACCCAGAAGCGGAGCAGCAGCTCAAACCTATAGGGTTCAGCGTGCTCGAGAGCAACATGACAAAAGCAGCCCTCAACGACAAGGGACACTACAATTTCGGAGTATTTGCGTATAAGAACACAGATGCGACGAACAATGTAATGTCCAATTACCTAGTCGGATATCAGGATGCTGCAAACAAGAAGGGTTACAGCATGTCTGCAAGCAGCCAGACCACACTCGGAGATGCTCCCGGCTCCGCCAACGGTGAGTCCATGTGGCAGTATGAGAAGCTTGGCAGCGACGAGTACACATACACCGGATCTGATGGCTACTATACCAAGACACAGACCGCGTATATGTCCAACAACGCCAACCAGTACCTCCGCTTCTGGGACTACAGTTCTTCCAGCACGGTGTTCTATGCATACGCTCCTTATATCAATGGTACAGGAACTGCTTCTTTTAACAACAGCAACAAGACGCTGACCATTCCGGACGGATCGATCGAGCATGCTTTTGTTGAGAACGGTGCCACAAGCGACCATTGTGACTATCTGTATGCAGCTACATCTGTCCCGACAGCACAGTACAACACCGATGTCCCTCTAGCCTTCAAGCGTCTCAACGCAAAGGTGAACATCAAGTTCTGGGAGGACATCGAGGGATACAGCGTCCAGATCATCAATCTGACCAGCGGAACCGGTGCCTACGGAGTGTCTGCCGCTCCTTCAATCAAGACAGCACAGGGTACCGTTCCTGAGACTTATTCCTATACACAGGGCTCGTATTATTCAAAGAGTGGCGTTGCGATCGATTTCTCAGATCCCGCAAATCCAGTCGTGGCTCAGGCAACCGGAACAACTACTGATGCTGCCTTGAAGTTCACCGTACCTGCGGATGCTGCGATAGGCACAACCAAGTCAGCAGCTTCCGCTTCGCCTACCACTTATTACGCTATCCCTAAAACCAATACAACAGGTTTCACTTTCCATGTATCGTATGAATTGACTTCTACTACAGGTGAGAAGATAAAGGTACAGGACGCCACTGTATATGTTCCTGTTGATAACACAAACTGGGTTGCGAACAACGCTTATACTTACATCTTCAAGATTACGAAGGGAAGTACAGGTACCACAGGTGACCCTGGCACAATCAACCCTAACGACCCTGAACCAAAGCCAACACCTGCACTCTACCCTATCGTATTCGACGGATGTACAGTTGTTGATTACACGTCAGTGGACACAGATCACTTGATCAACTAACAGTCTGACGATGACAGGACAGAACAGACACATGTACGGAAAGATGGTTGCACTGGCCTTCAAGGCTTGTGCAGCCCTTTCTGTGCTGTCATTTGCGTCCTGTGCAAAGACTGGGATAATAGAGGACGGCGAGGTAGACACCGTAGGCATCTATACCATGAGTTTTACAAATGCCGGTGTTGTGCAGCAGTCTTCCACAAAGGCATCTTCTTCACTCACCAGCGGCTTCATAGAAACCACATGGAAGAAATACGGTGCGGGAAGCGTCCCTGTAATGGAGAATTATATTGTCGAATACAAGACATCCGGGACAGCATGGGACGGCACGGTGCGTGCGTATTGGGATTACACAGGCGTCAGCGGCCAGTACGAGAAGTTCTGGGATCTGTCTGGTTTCCCATACAGGTTCCACGCCATATCTCCATATCCCGACAATCTGAGCGGCTTTGCCTTTGGCAGCAGCCTCAAGATTCCTGCTCCTTACAAGTCCCAGACATGTACCGACGGTGTTGTGTCGCCTTCCGCACCTGAACCATACCTCGTTGCCCAGGCACAGAGGGCGGAAGATGGAAAGGATTACGATGTCTTTGCCGGAAATGCAGAAATCGATTCGAACGGAAACGTTTCCAAAACACGCTCAGTTGCCCTTCCTTTCCACCACCTTAATACAAAGGTACGTTTCGGAGTCTACTCGACATCTCCTTGGGTATCTGCGAACCACCTTTATATAAAGAATCTGACAGTGCAGACCGCTTCTGCGGATTTCGTAACTGCTGCATCGGGTTATGAGTCCAACGGCAGCTGGCAGATTCTGACCGGTAATTCCGGATTCTACGGACTTACCAAGAGCACTGCCTCAGTAACGCTCATGCAACTGACCGGAGGTGTGGATGACAAATACGACCTGATGGATCACCAGACCCAGAAAACAGCATATTGGCTTGATTGCGAAAGTGGCTTGGCGCAGATTCCACAGGAAAACGTAAAGATGACCGTAAACCTCACGCTGGTAGACGGCAGCGGCAATGAAAAAAAGACATTTACGAATGTTCCGGTAAAACTGGCTGACAATACTCAAGTATTTAACTGGCAGTCCGGATTCATCAATACATATTATCTCATAATCAATTACGACGACGAGAAACTGGAGCTGGAGTTCACTGCGACCCTCACTCCTTGGGAGGATGTGACCGGCAGCCTCTCCACAGATTTGGAAAAATAAAAAACAACATATCACATGAAAAAGTACATTATCCCTTTGGCTCTTGCTGCCATGGCTTTCGCAAGCTGTAACAAGGAAGAAATTGTAATCCCGGATGATCAGAAGGAGATGATCTCGTTCTCGATGACAGACGAGGCCGGAGCGCCGGCAACAAAAGCTGGTTTTAATTCAACGACTCGTATTGTCATGCGCATGCGTTCTAAAGACAATGCTACCAGTTTCCGTTACACTAGGACGGTCGCACAGGCAAATCCTATGGCTTCCGGAAAGCAATACTCAGATGTTCTTTTTGATGGTTCCAACAAGCGTTATTGGGATGATGCTTTCGGACGTGATGCCAATATTTCAGTCTTTGCACTTGCTATACCGGACAAGAATGACGCAGGTCTCCTTTCTGAGGACAAACTGACTGGAGCTGCAGCTGCAGCAAACTATGTCAATGGTACACCTTGGTTCACTGAGACAACAGAGAAGGAAACGGTTTCTTGGAATGTAAGCACCGACCAGAGTGCCGCCACGACCATTCCTAATGAGGATTTGACTTACAGTAACAATATTCAGCCAAATCCAAATACGAGTCCTAAACCAAATGGCTACGATGGTGTATACTCCTATAATTTCTCTACAGGAGCATATACTCCAGTATTGGCTGACAATATCAGCAACCTCACAGATCTTGGTGATGGCGTGATGAAGTTCCAGTTGAAAGATAACCTGCAGCCCACCGGCATAGGTAAGTTCAACAAGGGTCATCTTATCTTCAATCATGCACTTACACGTCTAACCATCCACATCCGCAAAGGAACAGGTGTAGTTGCCGAAAATGCATTTGCTTTCAATACTGGTGGACAGATTCAGGTACAGAACGTTCCTGTAAGTGGAACTTTTGATATCGAGACAGGAAAATGGACTGCTTCTACACCTGGCACTATCACAAAGATGGCAGCAGCAACTGCAAAAGATGCAGAAAAAGATGTTCACAACTACATGGCTCAGTTCGTCCCTGGTTATACCTTCGTTGATGGTGTTACAGGTACAAACGTCATGCAGTTCACTATAGATGACAATACCTACTACATCACGCAGGACATGATTTATGATGCACTCTACGAGACTGAAGCCAACCGTATTGCAGCGTATGGATACAGCAACAATGGCACCGGTCAGTTCGAGATGCAGCAAGGAAAGAATTATGACCTGACCATCACTGTAGGCAAGAAGCAGATTGAAACCATTACTGCTACTCTTGTTGATTGGGTTTACGTGGCTGGTACAATGGCCGATGGTGATAACTCATACGTAACCCTTTCTTTGCTTGATGCTGTTAATGGCAAGAACTGCAAGCACTTTGATCTCTATCGCCTTGATGCTGGCGTGGATTACATCTATACTGATCAGAACGGATCTACACTTCCTGAGATGTATAACTGGAACGGTAACTATACAGACAAGGCAACCACTTTGACAGAGACAACTGAAGGAAATGCCTCTAATGTTGGTATCTGGAAGACCAACTGGTACTGGGAGAGCAACAAGTCATTCTACCACTTCCGCACCATTGACAAGGAGATGGCAATACAAGGAACCGGAGATGCTACAAATGACTACATCAATGTTTACTCTGGCCCAATCAACGATACATGGTCTACCGGAAACAACTCCACAGCAGTTAATGATAAGAAATATAATGACTACCACTGGGGTGCTCCTATGAAGAGTTCGGCAACTGCATTGACCTATTCTTTGACAGGTAGCGACAATGCACTCGCATACGGTCCATACATCCACTCTGCTATCGGTTCCACCCACAGCACCATCAATATGATTGAACAGCACATGATGGCTAATATCCATATTGTTCTTCACACTGGTAAGAAGGCTGACGGTACTGCTGTCGAAGGTGGCAAGATTACATTGAAGGACGGAGATAACAAGGCTGTACGTGTTACACTGACTAATTTCGTCGGTAATGGTATCGTAGAACTTGGCCGCGGACTTGTAAATGCCAATGGTACGCTTATAAGCTCCGATATTCCTGTTCCTGGTTTGGATCCTGCGTATACAGATAATGTACTCAACTCTGTTACGGGTGCGACAGATGCAAACTATTTCACTACAAAGTCAACCGAAGAGGATGTGACCGTCTCTTACAACTACCGTGTTGTTCCTCAGTCTCTCTATCGTGGTTCAAATGCTGCTGCCGAAACAGATATGACCAAGTTCATCGGTCTTACCCTTGTTTCTCCTGACGACAACCAGTATTACATGGTCAAGAAACTTTACGAAGTAACAGCCAGTGCCGTAACGACCAATCACGGCAAGAATGAGCAGACCACCGGTTCACAGATTACCCGCTGGTATCCAGGCTACGATTATACCTATCACATCTATCTGAACAAGAAGGATATTGAAGCGATAACCTGTACAGTTGTTGATTGGGTAACCGTTACTGCCGGCAACAAGGATATCAACCTTGAAGACTAATCATGCGTTTTGCACTTAAACATACAACGATTCTCCTGATGCTATGTGCCGCAACTGCGGCATGTAGCAAGGAGGACGTGTTTGTGGACGAAACTCAGGACGGCAAGATTCCTATCGAGCTTTCTGTTGGTGGAATGGATTCTTCTGAGCCTGTCACCCGCGCTGTCATAACCGATGGCACGGGAAAGACGCTCAATGCCTTTGATGTCAACACCAAGATCTTCATGGTGATGAAGAGCGAGTACGACACAGGCAACCCGGACTTTGCCGGGGCACAAACTACGAAATACAATGTTGCACGAGGTGATGTCCTCATTTCAGAGAATGACAACACCAACAATCGCAGTGTTGTAAAGTTCGATACCAAAAACCAGCGTTATTGGGACGATGCTCATGCCCGCAGCTCTATGCTCAGTGTCTATGCATACGCCCAGAAGGGACAGAGCACATGGCTTAACTGTTCTTTCAACGGGAAAGAGTATAAAACGGAAGCCGATGCCGATCAACCATATGCATGGACGACGACAGAGATTGTACCTACAATACTGACATGGCGTGCTTCGCATCTGGGCTCCCCTGCTCAAGATGCCACGTCAGTTCAGGCGCAGGACCTTCTTTTCTCAAATAACCTTGCCGACAATGGAACTGGCAAGGACAAGCGTCTGAAATTCAACTTCTCTACCCGAAAATTCCCGCAGGTCGGCGAGGCGAACATGATCTTCTATCATGCAATGTCGAAGATCACCATCAAGATAATTGAAGGAGAAGGCTTCAAAAAGCCTGAGGCGACAGCTTCTGATTTCAAGTTTACCACCTCAGGAGGAAACATCATCTTGAAGCAGTTCAACCATACTGGAAAATTTGACATCAAGCAAGGTGAGTTTATTGATATTCCTTCAGGTGGTTCATCAGATATCCCTTCCATCTATTTGAAGAGTAATACGCCTTCGGCAACTGATAGTAATCCCCACTACGTTCTTGAAGCATTGGCAGTTCCATCTATCGCCAATAATGGAGCAAGCCGTATTGTTGATGACAGGAAGAGCCTTGCCAATGATGTGATGGTGGAGTTTTCGATTGACTACAATCTGTACCAGGTAACCCATGATGATTTGTACGAGGCACTGAAAGATAATGTCAATGCAACAAAGAAGTCCGACAACGGCAATTACATTCCGCTGGAGGCCGGCAAGAACTACGTCTTCACATTTACAGTGGGTAAGACCAGAATAAAGAACATCACGGCTCAGGTGGTTGATTGGGAGGATGTTGATGCAGAAAACGTGACACCATCCAATGCACGCATCACATTGAGTGTTGAAGACCGTTCTGGTAGCACATCAACCGGTGCAGTGACATCCGATATGGATATCTACCGTGCTCTTGACGAGGCTCCTTCCATTACAGATACCTACGAGGGTTACAACTGGACCACAAAGTACACAGTCGATGGAAAAGCCCAGTGGAAAAATACGACTCTGGCTTATGATGGCACAGAAAACCGCTGGTCAACAGACTGGTTCTGGGAGAGCAACAAGACTTACTATCATTTCCGTACACTCTCGCCGACCACGCAGGTGGTAACGGCTGATGCTGGTGGTGACTATACAGCGATTTCCTCTGCATCTTG
The DNA here is from genome assembly GCA_024398125.1 of Bacteroidales bacterium. Taxonomy (GTDB): domain Bacteria; phylum Bacteroidota; class Bacteroidia; order Bacteroidales; family UBA932; genus Cryptobacteroides. The sequence goes on along the minus strand of JAKSJO010000001.1, from coordinate 108,013 downwards.
CAGTAATGAAGCCGGCTATGACCAGATGGCATGGGGAGCTCCATTCTTTGATGTCGCAGACGACTATAAGTTCACCTACAGCACTGCAAAGGGATTTGACGGTACCGGTTCTGGGCACCAGATCTACAAGGCTATCGGCCCTACCAAGGATCAGATAAAGGTGTTGATGTTCCACATGTTCAGTGGAGTTCATTTCACCATCAAGACTACAAGCGGAACAGAAAAGGTGCAGCTTTACGACCCGACAGGAACCAAGCGCACAAAGGTAGACCTCGTAGGTTATTACAAGGATGGAAAGGTTCTTCTCGGAACTGGATTGGTAAATACCGATGGTACAATCAGTACGGAAGGTTCTCCTTATGGGGTTGATTTTGCTTCGGCAGCCTATGCGACGGAATATGTGGATCAGGAGTATTTCTTCAGCGCCATACCTCAGGACCTCACCAACGTCATCCTCGTCATCACAACGCCGGACAACAACCAGTACAAGGTTGCGATGAAGGATGTGAAGTCATCGTCAGTATCGAATAACAATATCGCGAATCCATATACACAGTCAGGCGGCAAGTACATCATCGACCGCTGGTATCCAGGATTCAGGTACACCTACTCATTCACCTTGAAAAAGACAGGCATCACAGACCTTCAGGCGACTATCGTCGACTGGGAGGATGTTACGGCTGGTGACGATGACGTTAAGATAGAATAGACTTTACGCTTTTTTAAATGAGATTTAGAAGCTATACATATTTACTCGCAACGATTGCTGTTCTTTCTGCCTGCCAGAAAGAGGAGCCGGTGTACACTGTCGGCGAAGCTGACAATGTCATCAGCCTCTCTGCCGGTGCGTACGAGGGTGGCAGTATGGTCATGACCAAAGCCGGGTCGGAAGACAATCATGAAAAACATGGTCTTCTGACACAAGGCACCCAACTCCGTATGCAGGTAATCGGCACTTGGACGGGTAAGGCCGATGGCTCAGCCCCTCATGGGACTATCTCCTCTAACACTGTCACCCAGGTTACTACAGCCACAGTCGGGGCCGAGACAGCGACAGCCTCAAAGCATAATGCGGTAACGTTCAATGAGACTGAAAAACTGTATTGGGATGACTACGGCACTGCCGATCCTGCGAATAAGACGACTGGACGCGTGGCAGGACTTACTATTTATGCTGCGGCAGTTGATGGTGTGGCAGCACCGGTCATAGATGGAACTGCCGGAAAGCAGTGGAATGCTCTGAACTGGTCTCTGGATGCCGACCAGAATCAGACAGACTGGGTAGCAAAGGACCTTCTGGTATCGAACAATATCAAATCTGGAGGTACTGACGGCTGTTACAAATTTGACGAGAAGGCCAGTGGAAAGATACTTGAGTTCAAGCACGCCATGAGCAAGATTACCATCAATCTCAAGGCGAACAACGGTTTCCCTTCATCCGCCTCTGCAGGACAGACGTTGGTAGGCAATACTCCAAATAAGTTTGAAGCTGATCCAGAAGTATATATTCTTTCCAGAAATTCATCCAAGGAAGAGATTGCCTATGCAATGACCAATGGCAATGTTAACGTGATGACGGGAGTGGCAACAGGAACGTCGGAGTCAAAACAGATAATCAAATCTAAACTCGACAATGTACATCCAGCATGGGATCAGGGATCGGAAGAGTTTAAATATACTGTACAGTATACAGCTTTGGTTTATCCAGGAACTGTAATCGGTGCATCGGGAGACGATGCCAAGGCTATGACCATTGCAAAGATTGTTGCCGACGGTAATGTCTATTATATCGATGCCGAGAAGATAAGCCTCGCGATTAATGGAGTCAATGATTACAAGACCGAATCAGGCAAGAACTATATCCTTAACATCAATGTCAACAAGACCGATGTCGATATAGCCGCTACCGTTGCAGAATGGACGGATGTCACGGCAGCGCCTGCCGACCCTAAGATCGACATTACGACCAATTATGGAGATGAAGCGACATCCTCCAATGTTTTCAGCCAGAGCTTCAGTCTTTATGTAAGCAAGACTAAGGAGTATACCCCAACGGAGTTCTTCTATGGTGAAGCCAAGAATGCAGATAACCTCTATGCAGAAAACCGTTGGTTTAATACTACTGGAGCGATTGACAACAAACTTTATCTAGGAAACGATCCTGCTCCATTCTATTGGCCGAACCATAACACTTACTACTATTTCAGAGGTGTATATCCTAGGACCAAGACAAACAGCAGCGAATCGGGCCCGGGAGTGACAGATTTTGTAGACGCTGATACCAATCCACATCAGGGAATACTTGTTCAGAATGCGAAATACAACTCAAGTTCTTTCCCTTCATCATTGATGATCGGCATTCCTTCAAACAAGCAGGCAGACGGGACCTGGACTCCTGATGAGGGAACCCAGGGAATCAGTGCCACAGAAGGAAAGATCACCTTGAACTTCACATACCGCATGGCGCAGGTAGAAGTAAGGCTCGTATCGTCGGGATATGATTCAGATGAAAATCCACTGTCGGATAACATTGATTTTGGAGAAGGCAGCGCGGAGCAGGCTGTTGTAAGCATACTTAATGGTTATGACCAGGGTTATGTGCTGCTTAAAGATGGTTCTGCTATAGGAACTTCATACGGCACTTACGTCCAGAAAGCCGTGAGTGATGCCAAACCTGATTCAAAACCGACTGCACCTGCCGGGTATACGGACAGTTTCTACCACCGTCATGACGCCGTGATTCCACAGAGCCTTACAGGTAAGGACGGAAATCCGTTGAAGTTCCAGATTGTGACGGGTCCGGACGGGAATAAGGACACGTATACAATCGATATCAAGGATATCATCGTCTCAAAGATAGGCAATGACGTCCCGCCGGAGAATACAAAGATTTCCGAATGGGAGGCTGGAAAGCATTATGTCTACACACTCAAGATAACCAAGACAAAGATGAAGATCGAGGCTACGATAGTAGACTGGATACCAGTCGTTGCTGGCGGTGATTTCTGGCTGTAATTGAATAAGATGAGCATTATGAAATTCAGATATCTGATACTTTCCGCGATGGCAGTCCTCGCCATCTCCTGTACCAAGGAAGAGTACACTCTTTCAGGTACTGGGGAGAAGACTCCGTTGGAGGTCAGCGTCTCGCTTGACGACTCCTACAGGAGGACAAAGGCTGTAAATGGAACATTTGAAGAGAATGACCAGTTGTATGCATATGTGCAGCAGGTTGCACGTAGTGGTGCTCAGGAGCCTTATACATACGAGTCGAAGATTGCAAAGCTTGTTGAGTTTACAGTCGGAAAGACAGAAAGCACCGTGGTAACCGACGACCTTGGTACAGTCCTTTACTGGGACGATTTCAGCAGCAACGATAATGATATCCGCGACGATGACCGTTTCCTCCGTGTAGAATACGGATTCTGCTTCAACGGAGGGACGCCAGGTGCGGGCTTGACAGGCAGCAATGTCGCTAATGGCATTATCCAGAATTGGTCTGTTGCATCCGACCAGTCCAATGCAGCGAACTTGAAGCACAGTGACCTTCTTTGGGCTAATCATAGCTTCGTTAAAGAACAGGATCCAAGCAAGCAGGCAGAAATAAAATATGTTCATACCGTAAGCGACCGCAAGCCGCTCCCTGTTGTCTACAAGCATGCCATGAGCAAGATTACAGTGGATGTTGTTCTTAGCGACGGATTCACTGCCAATGCTTCAGGAAAAGTTTTTGCAGGATCCAACGACCCGGTAAAACTGTTCGCTAACACTAGTAGCACAGAGGTTAATGCGAAGGCACAGACAATCAATACCACTGTTGCGGATGAATCTTCATTCATCAAGATGAAAATGGTTTCAGACGAAGTGGTAACCGATGGTGTATCTGACAGAACAAGAGTCTACGAGGCTATCATTGCACCTACAGTGATGAAAGATGAAAAGAAACTGCTTGAAATCACTGTTGATGGCAATACATACCATATCAACCTTACAGATGATATTCTGAAGACTGTGTATCCTGCTGCATCGGGTAATGAGACATGGGCCAGCCACCTCAAGGCGTATACCATAGCTGATGGAAAGCTTTCGAAGAACTCACCTGAGGAAAGTTACGATGCAGGGCGCGGCGGCACCACACTTCCCGGTGTCAACTACAAGCTGGTCGTAAACCTCAAGAAGCAGCGGATAGAGGTGTCGGCGAGTATAGTTGATTGGGAGAATGTCACAGCAAGTGCTGAAGGTGAGATAAAATTCGACAGCGACGTCACTGCTACGGGAGATATAGACGGTGCTTTGAAGACCGCAGGCTTTGATGTCTATAAGAACGATGTGAATACATCCTTCACAACCAAGACTACCTCCCTGACATGGAGCACGGACAAATGGGTTTACGACCCTGTCATCTATTGGACTGGCCAAGCAGATTATTCTTATTTCAGAGCGTTGTCTCCGGCTGGTTCGACGACTGCAATGAGTCAGGGTAGCGATATTCTATGGGGCTATGCATGCGATGATGTTGATGCGGACGGTTCGAAGGTAGGTACTTCTGATGAGGTCCAGATCAATCCACGTACCGGTAACGTACCGCTTACCTTCAAGCACGCCATGAGCAAGATTTCAGTTAAACTGGAGACTACAGACGGCGAAGATAAAGTTGATCTGACAAATGCTAAGATTTCCATCATCAACCTGTATGACGGAGGAACCCTTGATATGGTCAACGGCAATACCGAAATCTCTGATACGAATACGAATCCGAATCCTTTCACCATCGAAAATGCCAGCCAGATCAAAGACCAGATTGTCATTCCTCAGTCGCTGACCAAGTTGGCGAATGGTTCTGAGCGCGGTGTTACTCCGACGTTCTACCAGACTTCCGAGCTGACGAAAATCTATAGCGACGACACATCAATGCCTACCGGTGGTGGTGATGGAGCTTACTACCTTACATCGACGCTAACTCCTGTCAATTACGATGCAGGTGAGTTGACGCGCATTTATTCCAATGGTACATCCATTGATGATGGTTCAACACCTGAGACATATGTAACCGCGAGCCTCGACTTCATTGCTTATCAGGCGCCGGTGAATTATACCCAGCCAGAGTGTGATGAAGAGAACGCAAAGCATCTTGCAAACGATTCAGAAGGCCGTAAACCAGACGACCCTGGATATGAGAAGACTTACGAGCAGGGGTATAATGAACTGACAACGAGTGATATCAAAACTCCGGAGGTGCAGGCACACTATGCAGTCAACGCCAATTCGATCAAGGCCACTACCTCAACTCTCAAGTGCTACAAAAAGTCCGATAGCTCCGAGCAGCATACCCCAGGCGAACTCAGATCGGTAGGTAACAAAATCATGATGTATGTTACACTGGAGGATGGCTCCCGTTACAGCATTGAGATGTCCAAGTGCATAACTACAAACGACCTCAAACCTATTCAGGAGTGGAAGCGCGGCGAGCACTATACATATGAGATTACCCTGGGCAAGGAGCAGATAACCTTCCGCGCTCTCATTAAGCAGTGGGACGAGAAAACCGGTAGCGGAAGTGCTACATTGGATTGGGATTAAACGGGTTTAACTCGAAGAGAAGTGAAGAAAAGGATTGACATATACATTGTTTTACTGTTTACCACAGTTCTGGCAGCCTGTTCCGATAGGTTGGAAGTAGTTGTCGGCAGCGGCAATGAAACCGGCACGGGAGAGAAGGTCCTGCTTTCTGCGGGTACCACAGATGCTGTCATCTCGACCCGTGCGGATGCCAAGACCTACTATATGCCTGCCGCACACCGTTTTGTATGCAAGATGTACTACAAGACTCCTGACAGTGGTGACAATTATGATGTCGATCTTGCCCATACGGCATGGTTGAAGGTAGATGATAAGGGAGTCGGCAACGCGTTGTACTGGAAGAACAGTTATCCCTTGACGGCGCAGCGTGAGGATATCTACGGGAATGACGAGTTCGCTCCAACCTTCTACTGGCAGAACCGTAGGGAGCACGCCTTCCTGGCATGGACAGATCTGAACGAGGCGACGACGATCAAAGGATCGTCAATGCATTTTTCAGAATCGAAACCCTACTCTGAATATGAGTACCATACCGGTAAGAAGGAAGCAACATGGCTGGAGAAAAATATCTTGGTCTACAATTATTCTTCGCCTTTCACCAACAGAATTGCTCTGCGCGATTTCATGAAGGCTGATGGCACCACGGGCATCAAATCCGCCGAGTCGCAGGCTGCCCAGAAAGCATTCGCCAGTACCCTTGGTGACCTGCCTTCCGTCACCCCATACTATGATTTTGAAAGCAGGTGCATATACTGTACGATAGAAAGGCCTGCCGGCTACTCCAGCTCGTATATAGATATCGATGCGACTCATCGCAAGACACAGTGGTACAAGATGACCATATACGATACAGAGTCCAAAAAAGAATATACGGGAGATACCAGCAATACTCAGGTCACCAGCCTGGGAACATTCGTTGTCGATTCCGATGGAACCATGATTGCATTCCAGGATCCGTCAGATGAGAAGTTTTACGAATGTGACAGCCGCGGATTGGTGATATGTCCAACCGTCAAGTACGTATGCTGCTTCCAGATCTATGAGAGCAAGGAAAACACGGAGATCATCGAAGAATACCCTGCCATGGCCTTTGATCTTTCGAGCGGCACCAAAACGGCTATGTCACAGCAGCCTGATATCCTCCAGGCTCTTGCCACAGGAAAGGTTCCAACCTCTTCTGTAATGGAAAACAACCGTGTGCATCTGTACTTCAAGCATCAGTTCAGCCAGGTGCAGGTCAACCTTAAGAACTCTGTGGACAATTCGGTACTGATCACGAAAGAGCAGATAGACAGTGTTCAGCTGCTCGGAGTGACGAATACGGGATACATGTTTACCTCGATGAATCCGGATGGAACTCTTAATGTACCTGCCGGCTTCAAGTCAAGTACATTCAAGGAAATCGTAGCTACGGATTACACCGATGAGCAGCTGGAGACAAATCCATATGGGTCTTGTTTCAATATGTTTGAGCGTACTCCCCTCACGGATGACGAGATGAATATCAGCAAGATTGTGAAGTCGTACGAGGGCATTACCTTCGGTCGACTGCAGGCTATTCGTATCTCATGGCATGAAGATGGCGGAATCGAACATGTATCTACATTCCGCGTTCCAGAAAAGAATGACCAGGGACAGCCCCTGCGCCTGTTGGAGCAGGGCAAGAAATACATCTGGAACATGGAGCTCAGGCGCGGTACCCTGGCTGTCATCCGTACCGAGATCATTCCATGGGAAGAAAACCAGGAAGTTTACGATGTTGATGGTTTTATCAAGCAATAGATGAAGAAACTGATATACATACTGTGCCTTTTGACATGTCTCACTTCCTGCGTCGACAATCTCACTCCACAGGAGGAGGTCGCCGGCGGAATAGAGGTTGGCGAGAAAGTGTCTTTTACCACCAGCGTGCCTAAGCTTGGGCTCTCAACCCGTGCGTTGAATACGGAATTGCTGAGTGGCTATCAGACCATTGCAAGAGATTATGAGCTCACCATCAAGATGCTGGACGCTTCCACGCCGGTGGTGGGCAGCAGCATGTATGTTCCGGTAACGACAAATGCAGCGGGAACTCCGACCGTATATGACATAGACGGCACACTTGAGGCCAAAGCCAACACAAAACCTCTGCTCTGGGAGTCGAATGCAGTGAAGTATGCCTTCGAGGCTACAGCAGGCTCGGATCAGGTTGCATCGGACCAGAGTACGGCAGAGAAATGGCTTCGCCAGGACCGTCTCCATGGTTACGCGTTCTCCCCTTTCGAGCCAGAGAACGGAGATGCGCCCGATGTGATAGCTGCGCCGAACTATCATACCAGCAAGGAGTGGTATCAGCTTAACAAGGCATGGCACGATGCCGCCGGGGAGATGAAGACCCCCGAGGACTATAAGAAGATCCCTCTTTTCATGCAGCACGAGCGCTCCTGGGTGACCATTATCCTTAAGGCTGGAAAGGGTGTCAAGCGTGAAACCGTTGACGCGAAGTACAATGAGCAGGACAATACTTACAACCCAAATGTTCAGGCTTCTATTTTCAGTTACAAGTCTGGAGATGCTCCGGTATCTGTAAGTCAACCGCTTGTAGGGCAGGCTTCGGTTGAGTATCAGGAGGATGTGAACGGTAATGCGGAAGAACGCATGAACCTCAGGTTCGACGCGATTGTGGAGCCGCACGACTACTATACAAATGCTGTGGAGGACAAGATTGCGCAAATCAACCTTTCCGGTCTTCATTTCTCATTCTTCGCCAACAACGACTCAAGATTCCAGAACCCTACTGCCGAGAATGCAGCCGCATTGGAATCGGCATACAACCTTACAGCAGGAAAACACCTCACTATAGAAGCAACGCTGGAGACCAGCCGAATAGTATTCATAACAGCCTGGATAGAAGACTGGACAGAGGTGGTCACATCGACAATCTGTGACGACTACGGCCGCAATGGCGATCCTACTGTCATCAAGTCTCGCCAAGATCTCATCGATTTCTTAGGAGATTCTGATCTCAATTCTTCGGGCAACATGGCAATCATAGGTGCAACCGAGCTGGAGCTGGATGAAGATGATGACCCATGGACCAACTACGACGACTTCGAGCTTAAGGCGACCTTGAACCTGGCCAGCGCGACCCTCACATCTTCCGGTCGCCTGTTCAAGACCATCACATCCACAGGCAACCTCATACAGGGAACTGTTCTTATGAACAACACATCTCCAATCCCATCTGCGATAGCTGAAACGAATGAGGGAACAATCGACAATATCTCTCTGGTTTCCGGTTCCATTGCGGTTCCTGCGACCCGTGCCGGCTTTGTGGTGATGAACCATGGCTATATCACGAACAGCAGTTCGTCAATGCCGGTATTTGCCGATGATGAAAGCTCCGAGACGTTCATCGGCGGTATTGCCGCTCAGTCTTTGCCACCGACGGACAATTCCACTATCCCGACAATCGACAGATGCGTCATGTATGCATCTGTCAATGGAGGAAACAATGTGAAGGGCGGCGGTATAGTCGGAAAGGCACAGGGACGACTTACCAACAATACCTTTGCCTACGGCATCACCTTGCTGCAGAATGTTGAGGATTTCAAGAATATCATCCATACTGCAAACGCAAGCAATATGAACGTCAGCGGCAACGCATGGCCGACATTGGCTGAAAATCCCGGCGCCGGAACGAATGTATCGGATGCGAAATACCATGGTGTTCTGTCCAGTCAGGAAGAACTGGAAGCCCTGCTGAACCCTTCTCATAACCGAATAGATTATAAGTATCGTATTTCCGACAGTTTCACCGTAATGGCAGAATCATGGGACTACGGTGTGGTATCGGAGGAAATATCAACCCAGGGCGATTTCAGCGGCGGAAACATCTATTGCGAACTGGACGGCGGTGGAAATACAATCACTCTGGATGCTGCAACTGGTTCGTCAGCTCACATGCTATTCTCCAATATCACGGGCTATGTACATGATCTTACCATCGAACTTGCAAAGCCTTTGATTGCGGTACCGGGAACGAATTCAGAAGGAATAAACGATGCTACCGACGCCATCGCTCCCCTTGCATATTCTGTACGGCAGCCGAAGACTCTTGGAACAGAAGGCATAAACGGCAACTATGGTGTGATTCGCAACGTGAAAGTAAAGATGCTGGAGGATACCTATGTACAGGCTGCCACGGCATCGGGATTGGTATGCTGGGCGCATCGTGGCGGCGTGGTGGATAATTGTCAGGTCAAAGGATCCATCCTTTCATGGACACCGGACGGAGGTGGTTCAAATGACGGTAAACGCTATGTCGGAGGAGTCGTGGCCTGCGCATCACAGGCTTCGATCACCAATTGTACATATTACCAGATTACCAACAGCAAGACTTTCGACATTGCCACAGGCTCTGGCAAGATGAATACATTCTACGGAGGCATTCTTGGCGGCACGGTGGATAATGTCATAGACGGCGACCATGATTACCCTCATGTGTCCATCGTAGATTGTGCAAGCTGGTACCAGCACACGTTCCCAAATACAGAAGAAGGCAATAATGACAAGCTGCATCATGGTGCAATCTTGGGATACTCATACTATGACAAGGACAATATCACAACGATAGGAACAATGACGGATGGAGATAATGTCTGCCAGGGAAACTGGTGGCAGGCAGATATGGATGGTGTTGCACGTGGTGGAGTCATGAATGGGTTCACTATTGAAACGACCATCGGAAAACGTAATGCGGTAACACCGGCTATTGACAACTTCTAGCCAAGATAGTCTGAGATGAATAGAAGATTTTATCATATACTGTTTCCTTTGCTTCTGATTGCGGCATCCTGCACCGATCAGATTCCTATAGATGTCGATGAACTTGCGGGCGAGAAGATCGTCGTGGGGATTACTACCTCACCGCTGGATATTTCGGTATCTGGAAACGCGACCCGCGCACAGCATATCCAGGACGCGGAGGAGGTGGAATGGCTCATTCCTAAGTTGAAGGATGGCCTTGATATCACGTACGGCAAGATAAATGAGGACGGTTCCCATGGAAATGAAGAGGTCGCCATCCTAAAACTGAAGGAATCGGATGGTAATGATCCTTTTGATAAGGATCCGATTACCGGCTGGGCGAAGTATTCGTTCAAATATAAAGAAGGTGATAATAAAGACAAGGATGCCGTATGGTATGGAAACGGAGAGCATTATTTTGAGGGAATGTTCATACCCGAGGCCCTGCGCAACCGGACAGGTGTAATGGATGATCAGAGCAAGAGCGAGAATTACGAGATGCTGGAACATTATCTTGCGATGCCTGCCAATACGCAGATTCATGCAACTGTCGGTCGTGTGAAGCTGCCTTTCCATCACCGTCTCTCGCGTGTGATCGCCTATATTCTCATCGATCCTGCAATGAGTACCGACCCCAACGATCCGGTAACACTCAAGGGATTCAAGATGGATTCAAATGGACAGCCAACCGCCACCGAAGATCCTGCCACCACATCAATCCGCTTCTGCAATGTGGAAACCCTGACCGGCGTAAGCGACCTGGTTCCTCAATGGACAAAGGTAAGGAAGGTCATTCCTCATTTTGAAGGCGAGGAAGGAAGCGAGGTGCAGGCCGTTGATGGCAGTTTCGAGACCAAAGATGCCAACTTATATATGTTCTATGACGACAATACGCAGGAGTATATCTTCCCTACAATGCCGGAATGGACCACATATTACAATAAGTACAAGAATGCATCAGAAGCGGAATTGACATCTGCAAAGGTGACTCGAACCAATTACGGAAAGGTTCCTGTGTATGACCTGCTGGTCCGCCCTACGTATTCCGACAAGAAGAGCGTGATGTACGACGAGAAGAATGCCGATTCCCAGCCGCTGACCGATGCAGAGAAAACGGCCCTCGTTTCAAAGAAAAACAAGATCGAGTTCGAGCTCACGCTCAGCAATGGTCTCATCTATACCAAGGAATTCGAGTTTGACCTCAATGCAAATGAGCAGACTGTCGTTTACCTGCGAATCTCCCGCGAGTCCGTGGATTATAATGCGACAGGCACCCAGATATGGAACAAGAAAGAATCGGTGGATGACTGGTATGGCGTTGATAACCGTGGGGATCATAGCTTGTCCAAGGTCGGCAGCAGCTGGCAGAGGGCGTATGTGTTTGGCTCGACAGTCAGCGAGGATGACGTAACAGACGGTGGCTACTACAATGAATCCACTGGAGATAACGATGGAATCGTCGGGCAGTATGTTACCGCTTCCACTTGGATAGATAATTTCTCGCAGGCCTTCGAGGGCGGAAAGAATCATGGAGACTATTTTGTCCTTACCGGCAATATTACCATCGATGCCAGAAAGCTTCCTGACAATTTCGTATTTACCGGACATCTGGATGCCCGTGGTCATACCATTACGCTGACCAACACAGGCGAATCTTGGACTGACTATCTGGAGGCCAAGACAGAGGAACAGTTGAACGGTACGGTATACTCCGACAAGAACGGCACAGAGTTCACTTTGCCAGACTTGTATGAAAAGACTGATGTGTTTCCTGCAACATACTACACAGCTGACGAAGCAGCTGCATGGAATAAGGAGCATGAAGATGAAATTGCAGCAGGTACAGCTTCTGCAAAACAGGAAGGTGACATCAAGACTCCGGAAATCCCGGCGCATTACGATGAGATATCACCAAAGCCAGCGGTATATCAGGTAAAGACAGGTACATATTATACACGTACTGGCGAGGAACCTAATTACACGTATACTGAGTATGTTCTGCCAACTCTGTACTATGCAGTGCACCATACATCCGGCACTACCCTTTTTGCAGGTTTGAACGGGAGGTACAGTGCTGCAGATGGAGTCGCAAATGTTCATAACGGAGTGCCGTATACGGACGGAACTACAGGTTGGCGTGCAGAAGTCATGAATCTGACCGTTGCCGGACTCCTGTTCCCCGATGACGTTTATAGTGGGTCGCGCAACGGCTATGTTGTCACAAAGGTCAGCGGCAATGTACAGAACTGCTCCGATTCCAATGGAAAGGTGCCGAATCATACACCGGCGTTGTTCAAATACTAGGATCAGACGATGAAAAAGATATTGTGCATACTCTCTCTGCTTTGCATGTTCTCCGCATGCAACAAGGTAGAGTTGTTTGGCAGCCTGACTGATACTCAAAAGGAGTTGATAGGTACAGCCGTGAATTTCAATTTGTCCGAGGCCAATCCTTTTGCCACCCGTGTCACATATAACAGTGAAGGTACTTTCAACGAGGGCGATATGATGGTCATATATCGTCAGTATGAGGAGAATGGCTCTTTCGACTGGAAGAACGAGGTGTTCCGTTCATATCAGCTTGAATACAAGAAAGCTCCTGGAACTGATGTGGTTCTGGAAAAGAACTGGATAATTTATAAGAATAGAAAAAAAGGTGACTATGTTGCCAATGGCTCGGACAGAGATTTGACAAATTATCTTAACCAGGTTGAGGCAGATTCCCTCACATGGGAGAATGGAAAGACCGTCCGTTTCCGCGCATGGGCCCGAAGCAATCTTTCAAATGCGCTGAATCAGGGTGTGAATAACTATTATCCGGACTTCATGGTGTCCGACTGGGTTACCGTATCAGGCCCTACACAGGCTATTCCGCTGTCGATGAAGCATCTCGGATGCCGACTTTTCTTCTCCGTAAGGAATAACGGAAATGCAATCAAGTCAGTAGGAATCTGTCTTGACGAGGCGGACTACAGCAGAGACGATAACGCGTCATCTTTGGATAAGGATCTTGCTGATAAGACTATTTTGAATGAGGAGGGCCTGGAGATAACAGCTGGTGAGGCTGTTGCCAAAGTACAGGCCGCTTTTAACAAGATGGCTCTCCCTGCCGGCGTAGACATTGAGACAGGTCTGCTTATGGCTATGACTCAAGAAGCGTATAATAATGCCAAGAATACCAATGATGCATCATTCTTCCAGAGAATCGAGGAATTGGCATACACCGATGACAGCCGTCTGGTCAGGTTTGGAACTAAATCGACAGTGGATTTTGCCACCCAGGCCCAACACCCCCCATTTGTAAGCAATAACGATAATTTTGCGCTTGTCACCATTCCTTACGACATGAGCAGCGAGCATGGAGGAGACCCTATCGTCATCCCTCCATATACACGTTTCAAAGTTACATTGCAGGATGTCAACGGTACGGGACAGAATGAAAGTACCTATCATATCTTCTCCCTGAGCGATGTCGTTGATAAGGATGGCAATGCAGTCTATCCTAAGGGTTTGGAACTGGAGGCAGGTACGAGCTACAACTTCAAGATAGGATATCGTTACAACCAGATGACAATCACCCCAGGCGACAGCTTTGGATGGGATACTCAGGTTGAAGAGACAGGAACAGCTACGGACGAGACTTTGACGGCCGAGGCTCCAGGCACATATACATGGTGGAAAGATGCAATCAAGAATGCCATAGATGAAACAAAGAACAACAAGAGCTATGCACCGGAATTCCACATTTCCACCATTGAAGAGTTCCTTGAATTCATCAGGCTCGTGAATGGTGATGCGGGAAAGGCAGAGGAAGAACATGGAAAGCTCTACCGTCTCGTCCAGGAATATGATGTTGTCAACAATACTGACGGCACCATCTCCAAGGTACCGAAGGAATATGGTTGGAGTCTGGTGAATGATCAGAAGAATCCTCAGTTTGTAGATCGAAGTGTCCTTTTGGAAGAGGGATACGTCTTCTACGAGCGCTATTATCCTTCCGATGCCAACCGTGCTGCGTATTCGGAAGAAGACTATCTTCGAGGAGCATACAGTTTCTACGACGAGAAGCTTAATCGACACTTCAAGGTGGTACTTGATGCCGATATCGACTTCAGCGACATAAAGATTGATCCTATAGGCAAGGAACTGATCACTGTTGGTGAGAATCAGGTTCCAGCTGCTTTCAAGGGCATTTTCGATGGCTACAGCAATGGCAAGGCGCATGAGCTGCTGAACCTCAATGTGTATGGCAACTACCTTTTCAATTACGTTGTGGATGCAGCCATCAGCAATCTGAAGATCCAGACCAATCATACTGTCGGCCTTGTCAAAAAAGCCATGCCTACAATGAACGGCGACGCTGTTGCAGGATGGGGATGCTATATATCCGGTATCTCTGTGAAGGCGGACAATCAGGTGTCTGGAGTAAATGCCATTGCAAAGGAGCTGACCGGCCCGAGCTATGTGGTTGGCTGTATCCATGAGGGCGATGCATCAGGTCCCCTGGTAGGCACAGCAAGCGATCTGAAGATGTACGGTTGCATGCGTACGGCTCCAAATATCTCGGGTGCAGCCTTACTGGGAGCATATTCAGACCCTGACAACAAGTTCTTCGCACCGCAGATCAGACTGTCCACCCAGAAGGCGAACAAGAATTTCTCAAAGCGACCGACTTGGGGAAGGTTCATGTGCAATTACTACAACAAGGATGAGCACGAGGATTGCAGGAATGCCGTGGCTGTTGCCGATATCAAAGATGATTACTCATTGCTGGAGTATATCCGTGGACGCCAGTCTCGAATCCTGAGGTCTCTTAACGACAATATGCTGAACAGGGAGACACCTTATGACCTTCTCTCAGACCGTCAGTTGGATGAGTATTACGGCCTTGCTCCATGGAAGGCCATGAACTATGCCATCTACAAATACAACAAAGAAGACAAGGGAAAGGAATATCCATGTATGGTTCACTACAAGCTCAGAGCCCTGGGCAACGGATATGACCATACCTACCCACAGTTGGTCGACGGCAAACCTGGAGATGACACCGAAACTGCAAATGTTGCAAAGTGGGACGTTTTAACACAGCCGAACTAATGAAGATTCCGTATATAGCCAGATACATATTGCTGACGGCTTCCGTACTCATGCTCGGAGCTTGCAGCTTCGTCGAGGACATCACGCCGTCTGAGCACCATGAACTTACCATCACGAGCGAAATCGAACCTTTTGATGGAGAGGTCGCTACACGCTCCAATGAGCTTGGAACAGCATTCGAGACGAACGACATGATCCGTCTCAAGGTCATATGCCCGTATGTTGAGAACACCCTCAGCGGTGAGTCGACATGGGGAAACACGAAAGACAGCTTCTGGCTTCTCAAGTGGTCCGGCGGGTGGACAACCCTCACGGAAAACGATTATTACGACATTACGGGCTCTTTCAGCCATTCGGGTTCTTCCAATATTTTCGGCATATACGAGAGTCAGCCGACTCCATACGTCTATACTGCCATTACATGGTCGGAAGAAAAGATGTACAAGGACAACGACGGCACTTTGCTTAATTTCTACAGCAACGTATTCCATGCCGATCAGCACCGCCTCAAGAATTACAAGGCAAGCGATGTGCTCTGGGCGCAGACCTATTCCCAGACGGGTACATGGAACATCAGACTGTCTTTTCATCATGTTGTGGCATCGTTGCTTATAACGATAAACGATGACGCCCTGCAAACGAAGGTTTCTGACGATGCTGTACTGACAATCGATAACATGCCGGACATCGATCAGGCAGAGATTGTGGTTGGAGACTATTATGCTGCGAAAGACAAGAGCAATTATAGGAACGGATACAAGATAAAGTCCAGCTGCGCGTACGAAGATCACGGCAAGGTTCTGGGTATCGCAAACCAGAGTAAGGTGGATTACTTCCGTGGTGGAGCGCACGCAAAAAATTTCGGAACAGAGATTCAGAACAATGCTACCTATACCTGCTATCATATTCCTGGAACCAAGCAGTATCGAGTGATTGTCCCTCCATGCGAGTTGGACCCTTCGAAGCCGGCTGTCTTCTGGTTGCGCGACGATACACGCCGATTCAAGATGATTCTGGACCGTACCGTCTTTGAGCAGGGCAAACTGTATCCTATCACAATGAAACTAGAATAATGAAAAAGTATATTTTCCTGCTGGTATCGCTTTTATTCGTCAGCTGTCAGGGCCATATCGGGGATGTGGAACTGCCGGATGGTGACTTGGAGCTTGCTCACATCAAGCCTACTATTGTTTCCGGGAACAGTGGTGTGCAGACGCGTGCCGACGGCGACACTCCAACACCCCCTGTGGTATATCTGGAAGATGCCATCAGCCGCTATAAGTTCATAGATGGTGACAGGATGACGTTCACTTCCATTCATCGCTCCATCAGTCCGATTGACCGCTTCAACTACCACGATGTCACTTTCCAGAGCAATGACAGCGGCGCATGGGACAGAGACAAGGACACAGGACATGATAATACTCCGGATAGTGGAGTCCCTGCACGCATTTATTGGAGCGATGCTACCAGTGAGCACACGTTCATCGGTTACAGCCTTCCGAAGCTTTCGGAAGGAGTATTTGACTGGACCCCGGATGGAGCGGTCTATGGTGGATCAATTGGCAAGTATGGAGAGACAGGACAAATCAACTTCAATCCTGACACGCCCGAGACGGAAACAATAACGGTTGATGGAAAAAATGTTTTCATCCCTGTTTCCTCCAGGATGCGTGACGAAGATATTCTGCTTGCCTATGACACAGAAGTTGTGGCAGATGAGTCAATTGCCTATATCAAGTTTTACCATGGACTCAGCAGCGTTAAAGTCAAGGTGATGCTTGGCGAATTCTATGGTTCTGAACTTGATGGATACACCATTGTTGAGAATATGGTTCTCAAGGACCAGCCGACTTTGTACAAATGGGATCAGTTAAGCAACAGGACGACGGCCAAGAGCAACATCCACAGTGACAACAATCCGCGCGATATGAATTTGTGGGACTATGTACCGGAAGGAACAGGTGACAATGCCGGAAAGACATTCACCTTCTACGGAATTACCGTTCCCCAGGAAGACGGGTACGAAGCCAAGGATCTGAAGCTCACCTTCACAGTCAGATATCCCGACCCTCTTAAGACTGATATCAACGAACTTAGGAAAAACAAGACCCAACCGACAGAATGGAAGACCCAACAATACGAGGCAACCATACCTTCTTCAAAACGAGTATTCTTCCATGCCGGCCAATGCACGGTCATAAACATAAAGCTCAACCATCGTGATGAAGAAATCACCATCGGTGCTCAGTACACCGACTGGGAGTTCGTGCCTACTCCGGACGAGGGCAGCCTCAAGAAGAATGACACTTTCCTCCAGGCGGCTCCTGCATTCGGCAGCAGACCAACGACTGGACGAGTCACTGTAGCTAATGACCAGGAGGCGAATGAAGACGATGCGACATGGCTATACTACAAGATGGAAAACAATGCATTCGTACCGGGAGGTGACGATGGCAAAGTTTTGTTGGATATCTATGGAAATAATGGAACTGAGCAGAAGCCATATACCATCAGTACTGCCAATCAATTGCTCTCTTTCGCATACGAAGTATCAAATGGTGGAGTCGGAGGAACGACCGGCCGCAGTTTCGAAGGAAAATATGTGAAGCTTGATGCCGATATCGTTCTGCAAAAGAAAACCAGTCCGTCGGCATCTGAGCTCATTACATGGTTGGGAATCGGAGACTCCACGCATCCATTCCAGGGCACATTCCTTGGTGGCGGTCGAAAGATCTCGATGATCAGAGGCAATGCTCTCTTCGCCAATGTCGGAGCCAACGCCCGCATAGACAGGTTGGGAATCATCAATCCCGTCCCATATGAAATCGATAAGAACACCACTGCCATTTATCATCAGATGACGGGTAATGCCGTTCTTGCAGAAACCAATGCGGGAGTCATTTGTGCCTGCATGGTCGATGGCGATATAAAAGCCTCTGGAAGCGGTGCAGCAGGGGCTTTGGTAGGTACGAACAGCGGAACCGTATTCGCCTGCTACCATCTTGGTGCAGTAGAGAGCAATGCAACTGTGGGAGGTCTCGTAGGTTCTAATACAGGTTCAATATGCTTCTCATATCAGACAGGTGAATTGAAAGGCTCCTCGAAGTATGGCATCAGCCAGGGAGGGACTATCACAAGTTGCTATTACGATTCCAAGCAGGCTCCTGCAGTTGAGGAAGTCTCAGGCGTAACAGGCATGACCACCGGCAGTCTGCAGACAAATACCTTCGTGACAGAAATGAACGACGCCATCCAGAATTGGTCAGGAAGCTCCGATCATCTGAAGGCGCACAGGTATATATATAATCCAGCGACCTTCCCGACTGTCGAATAAGTCCTCAAGCCTTTGGTTCAAGCTCGACTAAAGCCTGTCTGCCAGATAGTCAAGGAACGGACGGAGCACAACAGCCGAAGGCTCGGCTGTACGCTGGCTGAGACGGATGTCATCGCCCATACCGTGGAATACATTGAAGGTGTAGCTCTCGTCATTGTCGAACTCGTGGACAGCCTTTTTCAGTTTCAGGGCAGTTGCGGCCTGACGCGGTGAAAGAGGTCCGGAGGCCTTCGCATCGATGGCGTCAAGCATCTCCAGGGTCAAGTAAGCCATGTCGCCGAGACTGTTCAGCCAAGGCCTGATGTCATCGACGAAGAGACAGTCGGACTCATTGCCGGATTCCTCCATAGCCTCGATGGACTGGCATGCCTGAAGCATCTTTGTCATCTCAGCCTTGAGCGGAGCGCTGTCTCCTGTATTCTTGTATGCATCGACCAGGCTTGCGACCGGCTCGCTGTCATAGTAGCGGAGATAGTTGGTCAGATACTCGAAATCGGCTGCCTTTGCCTTGCCTACCGTCGCCTTTACGGCCGCCTTGAAATCGCTTTCGTTATCGAATGCGGCGTTGTTCCAGCTGAAATCACCAACTCCGAAGAGGGCAATCTTCGCTGCCTCGCCCTGCTGCATAGGATTTGAGATGAGGGCGCTGGCGCCGTTGAGAGCCTTAGGTAGCCTTGCATCGTCGTCAATCCATTTCTCATCGTCAAAGTTGGCGTATGTATCGCGGACGAAGAGCTTGGTCATGTCGTTGTCATTGCATGGATAATTCCACCACCAGGCGAGATTGCGGCCAAGGTCATGAGACACTATGGCAAGATCCTCCGAGTTAGGGACAGTCCATACGGCTGCACCTGTTATGTATACGATGACACTCGGGTGCGACTTGCCGAGGGCGTTGAAGAATCTCGCACGCTTCTCGGCGTCAGCCCAGCCGTGGGCATAGAGCTGAGGCACGAAATTGACAGGCTTGACCGTATCGGCAGGGCTGGCGCCACGTACGTTCCACCTTGCCTCGATCCTCTCCTGGACTTCGCTGATGCGGCGGGCGTTCAGGTCAAGGGTCGGCTGGTCATTCGGAACTCCGATATCATCGACAAACACGCCGAACTGTCTTACACCAAGATCATACATTATGTCAAACTTGGACATGATACGGTCGATGACAACATTGTCATCGGGATCGGTGAAAGCCTTTCCCGGATGGATAGCCCAGATGAAATTGACCTTGCACTCGTGTGATACCGAAACCATGTCGCGCATCATGTCACTGGTAAGGTAGCCGATGGCTTTCTGCTCCACGGTGATGCTGTCAGGATAGGCCTCATCCCACTTCTGGGAATGGTAAGGATCGCTCTTGGCGCCATACATGTAAGAATTCATCTTGTATCTTGCCATGAAACGGAACAGGTCCTTGGTCACCTCTGCACTGTACGGTACGCCGTAATAGCCTTCAATGACTCCACGATAACGGATGTCGGCATAATCCTCGATGCGTACGCACGGAAGGTCGCCGGTGCCATTGTCAAGCATCTGCTCGAGAGACGCAAGGCCACAGAAGGTAGCATCAGTATTCTCTCCGAGGATGAGCACATCCGCATGGGAACTCCTTTCAGTCAGGACGAGGACATGACGGTCGTACTTGTCCTTGACGGCAAGAGCCTTGCGGTTTACCTTGATGCGGGAGGCATAGCGGTCAGCCATTCCATTGGAGCCTGCGACGCCAAGATAGAGGTTGGAGAGTTTCGAGTCGGCGACCGAACGGACTTTGGTCTCCAATCCCTTCTCGTTAAGGATCTGCTCGGCACGCGCGATGGTAACGTCATCTACCGAAGGATCGACAACGATGTTGACGCGGGATGTGAACGAGGCCGTTCCCTTTAGAGCCGTCTGGGAATGCGGAACAGGATAGATGGTATAGACACTGTCCGCCATGACAGCGGTATTCAAAGCCAGCGCGGCAGCAGCCGCAAGAAGGAGCTTCAGTTTCATAAGTCAGTTCTTTGGTGATACCCTCACAACGAGGGTTTCCAAAGGTAATCATTAAAGCTTTTATTTCATATATTTGTACGATTGCACGCGCACACGCGTAAAACATTCGAGTACGAAATGAAGGTCAGCATCGTCATAGTCTGCATGAACCGCCCGGACAACCTGTATCCTTGTCTGGACTGCATAAATGCGAACACCAGGACTGAATGCAAGACATACGTAGTCGCATACATGTATGACAAGACCTCACTGGAAGAAGCCAGGGAGAGATATCCTTGGGTCGAATTCATCGTCAGTGACGAATGGCGCGGATTCTCCGAAAACAACAATCTGGCGCTTAGAAAGGTCGACACCCCATACACGCTTGTGATAAATGACGACACCGAATTCGACGGACCTCTCATCGACACCATGGTCGCCGACTTCGAAGCATTGGGGCCAGAGGCAGGAATCGTGGCGTCCCCGCTGTACAACGCCGACGGCAGCATACAGTTCTGCGGCCGCAGCAGCTTCACGGCAGGATACTATATACGTCACGCCTGGCACCTCGCCGACAACCCATCATCGTTCGATGATTTCCAGTCCGTAACGGTCGATGGGCGAAAGCTGTACATGGTCGGCAACGTGTCCGGAGCCTGCTTCATGATACGTACAGACCTGTTCCGCAGGCTGGGATTCTTTGACGAAAGGTTCTTTTTCACCCCTGAGGACATAGCCGTAAGCGAAGCTGTCGCTGCAGCGGGGAAGAAAGTCTACATGGACTCGTCGCTGCATCTGGTACACAAATACCATGGCTCGACATCAAGGATGACAGCCTGCATACGACCTGCCGAGATACGAGGCTGTATGGTCCATCTCTCGAAAGGATCAAACCTGCGCTATATCATTATCGGCATCCCTGTATGGGCAGCTGAGATGAGCAAGCGTATCAAGGCATCGCTAAGATGCGCTTTGGGAGGCAGGGACAGGACAAGCCTGATGGTCTACAGGAATACCACACGAAGCATCTTCACCCATAAGACAGCAAAGGAGCTGTTTCTCCAGTTCCTTCCAAAGAAATAGCCCACGATGTTCAAGTACACGATCATAATACCGCACAGGAACTGCCCGGATCTTCTCGCCCGCTGCATCGGCAGCATCGAGCTCAGGGATGACGTGCAGCTCATTGTCGTTGATGACAACAGTTCCGAATACGTCGTGGATTTCAACGCTTTTCCAGGCAAGGATGACCCTCGCATTACGCTAATCTTCGACAAGAGCGGCAAGGGGGCCGGTCATGCGCGTAACATAGGACTGGAGCATGCCGAAGGCGACTGGATCGTCTTCGCGGACGCAGATGATTTCTTCACGGAAGATATGTACGGGACAATGGAGAAATACACAGATTCATCTGCGGACATTATATGTCTCAGGCCTGTAGACCTCAACGAGGACCTGAGCCGCCATGACGGACCATCCAAGATTCCATACTACCTCAGTCACTTTGACGGCAAGCCGGAGGCTAAGGAGTATATGTTCAGATACATGGCGTCGGAACCTTGGTGCAAGCTTTTCAATGCCGGATTCGTACGTAGGCACAAGCTCGCATTTGACGAAACCGCGGTAGCGAATGACTGGGGTTTCTCGGCAAGAGCCGGCTATCATGCCTCGAAGATCGAATGGCACGACGTTCCCTTCTACTGCTATGTACATAGAGCCGCCTCACTGTGCAACAGCACCCCTGGAGAGAGACAGCTGCTCGACAGGGCATGGGTTTATGCGTCCCTTTGTTCATTCATGCATGAAAGAGGCATAATCTGGTCGGATGACGCCTTGTTCCGCCACCTGTATTCGATACTGATGAAATCTCCCAAGGTTTTCTTCAAGGCTCTTGACCGCGTTTCGTTCTACAAGGGCAAGACTGAACTCGCCTGGTCTACCATCTTGTGGAGGCTGACGAGAAAGCGCAGGATGGGGCTTGGCTATTATTTCAACTGTCCGCTATGCAGGTAAAGGTGACATATCGCAGGACCTCAAGGCTGTCGATGAGAATCGGAAAGGACGGGAATCTCAGTGTCTCCGCCCCGTATTTCACATCAAGGGCAGAGATAGAGCGCTTCGTCAAGGAGCATGAAGCCTGGATCATCAAGACAAAGGCAAAGGTCGCCGCCCAGATCGAGAGTCGCGATGCCTTCTACGGGCAGCTGATCCTAAGGACGAAAGCGCAGCGGACTGAAGCGATTGCAAAGCTGGACGCAATCGTCTCCCCTATGGTCATCCGCTATTCAGAAAGAATGGGGGTAAGACCGAAGAAGATAAGCTACAAGGCGACAAAGTCCCGCTGGGGCGCATGCAATCCAAGGACCGGTCAGATTCAATTCAGCACGTACCTTCTGCTGCTGCCGGAAGACTGCATCGAGCACGCGGTCGTACATGAACTCGCGCACCTGATAGTTCCCAACCACAGCGCCGGCTTCTACGCTGTGATGGACAGATACTTTCCAGACTGGAAAGAATGCACAAAACGAACAAGACAAATATGTTCAAGACCCTCCTCAAACAAGTAAAGCAATACAAAGGGGCTATGATACTGACCCCTGTCTGGACGACGTTGGAGGTCATCATGGGCATCCTGATTCCATACGTCACAGCCTCGCTGATCGACAAGGGAGTCATGGCCGGTGACATGGACAACGTTTTCCGATATGGTGTGATGATGCTGGGCATCGCCTGCCTCAGCCTGCTGTTCGGCATACTGGCCGGAAGATTTGCAGCATATTCATCGACCGGATTCGCCGCGAACCTGCGCGAAGCCATGTATACCAACATCCAGCGATTCTCGTTTTCCGACATCGACAAGTTCTCGACGGCAGGACTTGTCACAAGAATGACGACCGATGTAAGCAGCATCCAGGGAGCCACCCAGATGCTTCTCCGCATTTCATTCCGCGCCCCGCTCAACATGATTTCAGCATTGGTCATGTGCCTGTTCATCAATCGGCACCTCAGCATCATCTTCCTTGTGGCGATGGTGTTCCTGACCATTTTCCTGTATTTCCTCATTTCCCGCGTGGCAAGGCTATACAGGGAAATCTTCACCAGATATGACCGCCTCAACTCCGTCATCCAGGAAAATGTGTCGGCGATACGTGTCGTTAAGGCATATGTTCGCGAAAGTCACGAGATAAGCAAGTTCGACAAGGCGGCTCTCTCGCTTTTCACCCTCAACATGAAGGCCGAGAACCTTATGGCCCTCAACCACCCCGTGATGAATCTGACCGTCAACGCCTGCATCATCGCAATAAGCTGGTGGGGCGCTCATTTCATCGTGGAAGGCACTCTTACGACTGGTCAGCTCACTTCCCTGTTCAGCTATGTGACCACTATCCTTGGCGCCCTGATGATGCTTTCCATGATCTTCGTCCAGCTGACCCAGAGTGCAGCCAGTGCAGCCCGCATCGCGGAGGTGATCGATGAAGAGCCTGACATGGATGACCCGGAGGTCGCAATGACAGTGGTTCCCGACGGAAGCATCGACTTCGATAAGGTTTCATTCTCGTACAAGGCGGTCGGCTACGACACATCGAACCTCAAGAAGGGTGACTATGTCCTTGAGGATATCGACATGCATATCAAAGATGGCGAGACAATCGGTATCATAGGAGGTACCGGCAGCGGAAAGTCTACTCTCGTCAGCCTGATCTGCCGACTCTACGACGTATCCAAGGGCAGCGTCAAGGTAGGCGGATTCGACGTGCGCAACTACTCCATGGATGCTCTTCGCGAACAGGTCGCCATAGTCCTCCAGAAGAACACGCTGTTCTCAGGGACCATTTACGACAATCTCCGCTGGGGACGCGAGGATGCGACAGACGAAGAGTGCCGCGAGGCTTGCCGGCAGGCGTGCGCCGATGACTTCATCGAGGCTTTCCCGGATGGCTACAATACCATCATCGAGCAAGGAGGTGTAAACGTCTCGGGAGGTCAGCGCCAGAGAATCTGCATCGCCCGCGCCCTTTTGAAACATCCGAAGGTGCTCATTCTGGATGACTCCACATCAGCGGTCGATACCGCGACTGACAGCCGAATACGCGAAACCTTCGCAACAAAGATACCAGGCGTCACAAAGATCATCGTTTCTCAGCGCATACTCAGCATCAAGGATGCTGACAGGATAATCGTCATGGACCAGGGTCGCATCAATGGATTCGACACCCACGAGAATCTTCTCAAGGACAATGAAATCTATCGTGACATACACGAGATGCAGACCAGTGGAGGCGAAGGCGATTTTGACGATGCTGCAAAGAAGGAGGTGAAGGCATGAGACAGTTCCAGCCAGGTGGCAGAATGGAGCGAGGCTCCGGAGCCACATTAAAGGATCTCAAGAAGTCTGCCAGCATAGGTAGGCTGTTCAAGCTTATATGGAAGCTGTACAAGGGACGCATTGCCGTCGTGCTGCTGTGCATCGTCATTTCGTCCGTGACATCCGTGGCGTCAGCCCTGTTCACAAGAAATCTCATCGATGACTATATCCTGCCGATGCTGGACTCCCCTGCCGTCAGCGGTCTGTTCGGCGAGATCGGTGTCGGACCTGATTACGGACCTTTGGCCTTTGCAGTATTGAGGCTGTCGGCCATCCTGCTTGCGGGCATCGTAACCGGATACCTCAGCAGCATGCTGATGATCAAGGTCGGCCAGGGAACTATGCTGAGCCTCAGGCGCGACATGTTCCAGCACATGGAAAAATTGCCTCTCAGATACTTCGACAGCCATTCTCACGGCGACATCATGTCCAGCTTCACCAATGACGTCGATACGCTGAGACAGGTCATCGGCGGTACCGTGCCAAGCCTGTTCAGCGCTGTCATCACCCTCTGTGCGACATTTGTCAGCATGATTGCCCTGAGCATTCCTCTTACGATTGTCACCATGGGTATCGCTGCGGTGATGTTCTATGCGACACGCAAGCTGGGCTCGCTTTCGAAGGTCTATTTCAAGCAGCGCCAGGAGAATCTGGGCGCGGTCAAC
The DNA here is from genome assembly GCA_024398125.1 of Bacteroidales bacterium. Taxonomy (GTDB): domain Bacteria; phylum Bacteroidota; class Bacteroidia; order Bacteroidales; family UBA932; genus Cryptobacteroides. The sequence continues at coordinate 82,212 of JAKSJO010000001.1, read as the reverse complement.
GGCTTCATCGAGGAAATGGTTTCGGGCCAGAAAGTGGTTAAGGTCTACTGCCATGAGAAACAGGCGATGGAGCAGTTCGCCGAACTCAATGAAAAGCTTAGAAAGAGCGTATTCAATGCGAACAAGATCACAAGCATCGTAATGCCTGTCAACCATAATCTCGGCAACTTCGGATATGTCCTGCTGGCTGTAATCGGTGCCCTGATCGCAATCAAAGGTCTTGATGGCGCATTCTTCCGCGGCCTGGACGGCACAATGCTGACCCTTGGCACGCTGGTGTCATTCCTTACCCTCCAGAGGAACTTCACCCGACCGATATCGCAGATCTCTAACGAAATCAACAGTCTCGTGATGGCATCGGCCGGTTCCGACAGAGTCTATGCCCTGCTTGACGAGATCACCCAGGAAGACAAGGGCAATGTGACCCTCGAATCAAATGGAAAGGAATCATGGCAGTGGAAGGATGGAGAGAAGAAGGTTCCGCTCGAGGGCCTTGTATCCCTCCAGGACGTAGATTTCGGCTACGTTCCGGAAAAGCAGGTGCTCTACGACATCACGCTGACCGCATATCCAGGCCAGAAGATTGCATTCGTGGGAGGCACAGGAGCGGGAAAGACCACCATCACCAACCTCATCAACAGATTCTACGAGATTCAGGACGGAACCATACTCTACGACGGATTCCCGGTCAGCGGCATCAGCCTGGATTCGCTTCGACGAAGCCTTGGAACCGTGCTCCAGGAGACTCACCTGTTCTCCGGAACGGTGATGGAGAATATCCGCTACGGACGTCTGGATGCCACAGACGAAGAATGCAAGGCCGCCGCGAAGCTTGTCTGCGCGGACCAGTTCATACGCCGACTCCCTTTGGGTTATGATACGATGCTCAGTGCAGACGGAAGCAATCTCAGCCAAGGTGAGCGCCAGCTTCTTGCCATTGCGCGCGCAGCTGTGGCAGACCCTCCTGTACTCATTCTTGACGAAGCGACATCGTCCATCGATACCCGTACCGAGAAGCTGATCCAGAAGGGTATGGACTCTCTCATGAAGGGTCGCACCAGCTTCGTGATCGCGCATCGCCTCTCGACCGTACGCAACGCAGACTACATCATGGTCATGGACAAGGGACGCATCATCGAGCGAGGCAAACATGATGAGCTGCTCGCCCTCAAGGGCAAGTACTACGAGCTATATACCGGTAATCAAATTAGTTAAAAAGAAAATCAGCAACCCATTCGGATTGCTGATTTTCTTTACTTCGTTTCCAGGCGGGAGTTGGCGTAATCGGCGGTGAGGTGGTATTCCTTCTTGTCCGATGACGGTGCCTCATACATGACATCCGACATGATCTTCTCGCAGATTGCACGGAGTCCTCGGGCTCCAAGCTTGTTCTTGATGGAAGTGTCGACGATGATGTCAAGTACCTCCGGATCAATCACGAGCTTCATTCCATCAAGCTCGAACATCTTCTCGTACTGCTTGATGATTGCGTTCTTCGGCTCGGTAAGGATTCGCTTGAGCGATTCCCTGTCCAGATGGTCAAGATGAGTCACGACAGGGAGTCGACCGATGATCTCCGGAATGAGTCCGTAGGCTCTGAGGTCCTCCGGTTCTACATACTGGAGCAGGTTTTCCTTGTCGATGACATCCTTTGCCGCAGCACCGAATCCGATCACGCTGGTGTTGAGCCTCTGTGCGATTCTTCTCTCGATTCCCTCGAAAGCACCTCCGCAGATGAACAGGATGTTCTCGGTGTTGATATGTGCAAACTCCTGTTCAGGATGCTTGCGTCCTCCCTTTGGCGGTACGTTCACGACATTTCCCTCAAGGAGTTTCAGCATGGCCTGCTGTACACCTTCTCCGGAAACATCGCGTGTGATCGACGGGTTGTCGCTCTTGCGGGCGATCTTGTCGATCTCATCGATGAAGACGATTCCCCTCTCGGCGAGTCTCTCGTCGAAATCCGCCTCCTGGAGGAGTCTGGAGAGTATGCTCTCCACATCCTCGCCGACGTAGCCGGCCTCGGTCAGGACAGTGGCGTCGACGATTGTGAAAGGAACGTTCAACAGCTTGGCGATGGTCTTTGCGAGCAAGGTCTTGCCTGTTCCGGTAGGACCGACCAGGAGAATGTTGCTCTTGCCGAGCTCCACTCCGTCATCAGCCTTGTCGACAATGTTGTGGTTGACTCTCTTGTAGTGGTTGTATACCGCAACGGCAAGGAGCTTCTTGGCCCTGTCCTGTCCGATGACGTACTGGTCCAGGTATTCCTTGATCTCCTTTGGCTTCTGGAGACTGTCCAGACGCTTGCCGCTGGTACGCTCCTGGCTCTCCTTCTCTACGCCGACCACGTACTCATACGCCATCTTGGCGCAGTCGCTGCAGATATGACCGTCCAGACCGCTCATGAGCATCGGGACTTCCGACTGGCTGCGACCGCAAAGCACGCAGTAATGTCCAGGTTTCTTTGCCATATTGCCAATTATGAAAAAATCAGGATACAGGATCCTGATTTTTCAGTTTTATCTGTCAGTTATGATATTACTTGAGGTCTCTGAACTTCTCAACTGAGATCTGCTTGTCAGCGAGGGTTACGTTCTCACGGATCTTCTCGATGACCTTCTGGTCTGCAACGTTCTCAGCGAGGTTTGATACCTGGCGGCGATCCTCGAGGATCTTCTTTGCTGAATCCTTGATGAACTGCTCTGGAACGCCGTTCATGCCGTACATTGCGTACTGGTACTGAACATATGCGTATGCTGCGTCCTCGATCTCTGCTGCCTCAACCTTAAGCTCATACTTGGTCATGAGGTAGTCGCGGATCATCTGCCAACGGTAGTCAACGAGGAATGCATCGAACTCTGCATCGATCTGCTCATCGGTGAACTTGTCCTTGTTGATTGCCTTGAGCCATCTCTTGAGGAATGCCTCTGGAAGCTTGATGTCAGCCTTTGCAATGAGGTAATCCTTAGCGTCCTTTCCGAAACGGTAGTCAGCCTCCTGCTTGTAGTTGTCAGCGAGACGCTTTGCAATCTCCTTCTCGAAAGCATCCTCTGAGGTGATCACACCTTCTCCGAAGATCTTGTCGAAGGTCTCCTGATTAGCCTCGGCAGCGCAGAAGTCCTTGATCTCGACTACGGTTGCATTGAACTCAGGGTTGATCTCTGCGAGAGTCTCCTTCTTTACGTGGATGAGGGTAGCTCTGTCGCCCTCTCTCTCGAGGAGCTCGTTGATGTTGATGACAAGCTTGTCGCCAGCCTTGACACCAAGCATTGCAGGCTTCATGGCCTCGGTAACGTCACGCATTGAGATGAAGGTGTTCTCTACCTTATCGCGGCCCTCCTGCTCGAGGTCAACGTATACGTATGAGGTCTCACCTGGCTTCTCGACGTGCTGGAGCTCGCCATACTGCATGAGCATGTTCTTCTTCATCTCCTCCTTGGCCTCGGCGCTTGACTTGATCTTGTAGTAGGTGATCTTGTCGTCTGCGTTGAGCTCGAAGTCGAGCACTGGAGCGGTAGCGATGTCAAACTTGAACTCGAGGTCATTACCGTCAGCCCAGTCGATCTCTGGCTGATTCTCGCTGGTAAGAGGCTCGCCGATCACGTTGAGCTTGTTCTCCTCGATGAAACCGTTGAGAGCCTTTGAAACGATGTCATTTACTGCATCGCCCATAGCCTGGTCACCATATACCTTCTCGATGAGTGCCATAGGAACCATACCCTTGCGGAAGCCCTTGAACTCTGCGGTCTTCTTGCGCTCCTTGAGCTTTTCCTTCTTTACGGGAGCATAATCATCAGCTGCAACGTTGATGGTCAGCTCGATGTTCAGATCGTCGATCTGATTTTTTGTAACGTTCATAGTATCTTATGTTTATATTTTTCTTTCGCTGTAATCCCACGGCCTTGTCCAGTTCGGAACAAAACCGGGCGGCAAATATACTAAAAAAGAACGGGATACGCAACCACCGGAACCAGCCCCTAGCGGCCCCTACCAAAGCGCTTCCTGGCAGGATACGCCACTCTCTCGTGGTGGGACTGTGTCAAGTATGACTTGATGCTTTCCTTTATCAGGTTGAGCTCTTTCAACGAGATGTCCGCGTCTTCGAGCTGTCCTTCCTTCATCTTGCCCGCAACAAGCTTCTCAACGAGTTCAGAGTAGGCCTCCTTTGAAGGAGTAACTGTACGCGAAGCGGCCTCCACGGAATCGCAGATCATAAGGATGACCTGTTCCTTGCTTACAGGGCGCTTTCCGTTGTAAGTGAATGCAGCCTTATCGTCTGGATCGCCGCCGTCATTGATATGCTTTGTATAGAAATAGCCTGTAACGGTAGTTCCATGATGAGTAAGGATGAAATCCTTTATCAGCTGTGGCAGTCCGAAATTGGTTGCAAGCTCAAGACCATTCTTGACATGGGCTATGATTTCCTGGGCGCTTTCCTTTGATGAGAGCTTCGAATGATATCCTCCATTCTGGCGGTCTTCTGCGCTTTCATTCTCGACGAAGCAGTTTGGATTTGCCATCTTGCCGATATCGTGATACAGCGCACCAGCCTTCACCACCAATGTATTGGCACCGATGGCACGTGCAGCGGCCTCACACATTCCGGCAACGGCGACAGAGTGGTTGTATGTTCCCGGAGCATGGTCGTCAAGGTCACGGAGAAGCTTGGATTCGGTATCGCACAGCTCCATGAGACGGGCACTGGACACAAGCTTGAACATGCGTTCAAAAAGGAATACCAGCGAATAGCCTATGACACTGACAAGAGAACCAACCGCAAGGAACATCACCTGGGCAGCGACATTGCCGCTGAGAGCTCCGATCATGCGGAATCCCGTAAGCGAGATAAGAAGCATGACGAAGCAGATGAGCGATACCATGAACTGCATCAGTCCCTTGTTGAACATGTCGTAAACGAAAACAGAAACATATCCGGCCATCAGGAACATCACAAACAGCACCGGACCATTATGAGCAAAGATGAGCAGCGGAAGCAGCGAAACCGTATATACAGGAATCACAACACGCAGTCTGTAGAACGACTGGAGCCAGAGGGCCGCCATCGTGAACGGCACCATGAAGAGGAATGCCGAATTATACTTGTCCACCATCAATGTTACTACTGTTATCAGCAGGAATACAAAAATGATGAAGAGCAGCCTGCCCATCTCGTCCAGAATGTTAGGATTCGAGAAGAAGACTGAAAGGCAGAGAATTATGGAGATCGCCAAGGCGATCAGGAAATTGCCTATCCACGGCGCGACAGCAGTGGCAAGCTTGTCGATACCGCCGAACTCGTCCCTCTCCACGCCTGTGCGGCGTCTCTCGTATTCAGCCTTGTATGAGTCCAGTTTCCTTGCTATGTCCTCGGTAATGATCTCACCTTTCTTAACGATAATATCATACTTCTCTACATAGCCTTCGGTCGGCGAGACGTCCTTATAGGCAGCCTCGTTCATAAGGGCTGTACGCGCCTCGTCATACTGAAGGACTGCCTCGACAGCATCATAGATGCCGCTTTTCTTGAGAAGAGAGTCAGCGTTGACTCTTGGAGACCTTTCTGAAAGAGCCTCGCATAGGGCATCCTTCGCCTGCTTGACGGTAAGCACCTCGGCCGCCGGAACCTGCTCGACTGTCTTGCCCTTGCTCAGATATATAACAGACTGACTGACATCGGCCTTGCGGCTGAACTTCAGTCCCTCATCCGAAACGACTCCGATGGAATAGATCTTCCTCAGATCGTTGACTATTCCCTGTTTCAGTCCGGAATGCCTGCCCAGTTCCGCATTCCATACCTTGTCCAGACTGTTTTTTTCAACGTCTGCAAGATAAGAGTACGAAGGAGTCTCTATCGATGAGGCGTACCTTTCATCAGCGGCCAGCTGTTCGGCTGACTTGAAAATCGGGAAATCAAAGCGAGCCTCGAGATCGTCGTACTTCCACACGGACCCCTGCCTGTAATCGTAATTGAACTTCGATGTACGAGGCAGTATGAGAGCAAGGATCAATGTCAGTATCGAGAATACGACGAGAAGTCTTCTGTTGCGGAGCAGGTTTGTCATAAGGAACTACTTGAATGGGCTGTTTGCCTCTCTTGCAATGTATTTGTAGGTCATTTTATCGGTAAGACGCGGGAAGAGCCTGTGCGCCAATATTGTAGCCTTGCCAAGAAGGGTAAGGGTAACTTCCGAGCGGCGACGTTCGAGAGCCTTCGCCATGCGCATTGCACACTCCTCTGCGCTCATGAGCTTATCCTCTGCAAGAGGTGTTTCTCCCTGCGCGCTTCCATCAGCGGTAAGCGCAGCATTGCGTACGTTCGACGAAGTGTAGCCAGGAGCAAACACAAGAACGTTGAGACCGTCCTTGAGATGCTCGATGCGGATAGTGTCGAGGAAGCCGCGGACAGCGTACTTGGATGCAGAATAGCCTGTGCGGGCAGGAAGCGCAGAGTATCCGGCGATGGAAATGACTCCAACCACGGAACCCTTGCTCTTGAGCAGCCAAGGAAGTGCATACTTGGTACACTGTACTGTGCCCCAGAAGTTTACGTCCATAAGGGAACGGATCACCTTAAGCTCAAGATCCTTGAACATTGCACGCATTGAAATGCCGGCATTGTTGACCAGAATGTCAATCCCGCCGAAACGCTCGACGGCAGCATCGATGAGTGCGCGGCAATCATCCTCGCTTGTAACATCAGTCTTCACGCAAAGGACCTTTGCAGGGTCAGATGATACGCTTGGTGCGAGTTCCTGGAGCTTTTCGTATGAACGGGCAGCCATTACGACCTTTGCACCACAGGAACCGAATAATCGGGCAGAAGCCAACCCGATTCCCGAGCTGGCTCCTGTCACAATAATCACCTTGTCTTTAAAGAACTCAGGTTTCATATTTGAAGGTGTTATGGTTCAAGGATTTACTCCATGACAGTCATTGCAGCAACTTCGTCACCGTCATACTCGCCGGCATCGAGCTTAGCCTTGATCTCCTTGAATGCGTTAAGTGTATAGTTGACGTCCTCCATGGTGTGGGCAGCGGTGCTCACGATACGGAAGATGATCATTCCCTTAGGGATAACTGGATATACCACGATAGAGCAGAATACCTTGTAGTTCTCACGGAGGTCCTTTACCATCTTGGTTGCCTGGCCTACACCACCCTTGATATGTACAGGAGTTACACAAGCCTCAGCCTCGCCGATGTCAAGACCCATGTCGGTGAAGCCCTTCTGGATTGCATGGGTGATCTCCCAGCACTTCTTGCGGAGCTCGTCGCCCTCAGGTGAGTCGATGATTTCCATACGCTTGATGTTACCGATAACAAGCGGCATAGGAAGCGACTTCGCGTACATCTGTGAGCGCATGTTCATACGGAGGTAGTTGATGATGTGACGTGGACCTGCAACGAAACCGCCGATTGATGCCATACTCTTTGCAAATGCACCGATGTAAAGGTCGATCTTGTCCATAACGCCGAAGTGCTCAGAGGTACCGCGGCCATGCTCGCCAAGGAGACCGAATCCGTGTGCATCGTCGATGAGGATGCGGAACTGGTACTTGTCCTTGAGTGCTGCGATCTCGTCAAGCTTTCCGAGTGCACCGGTCATACCGTATACACCCTCAGTGATGAGGAGCACACCGCCGCCGGAAGCCTCAGCCTCGGCACATGCTCTTGCGAGAACCTTCTCGCAGTCAGCGATATTGTTATGACGATACTTGTACTTGCTGCCGATGTGGAGACGGATACCGTCAAGGAGGCATGCATGGCACTCAGCATCGTATACGATGACGTCATGACGTGCGGTGAGAGCATCGATGGTAGAAACGATTCCCTGGTAACCGAAGTTGAAAAGGAAAGCGTCCTCCTTCTTCTCGAAGTCTGCGAACATCTTCTCGAGCTTCTCGTGGTAACGTGAGTGACCGGACATCATTCGCGCACCCATAGGATATGCGAGACCCCAGTCAGCTGCGCCCTGGGCATCAGCCTTGCGCACCTCAGGATGATTGGCGAGACCGAGATAGTTGTTAAGGCTCCAGTTAAGTACAGGAGTACCGTTGAAAGTCATATGTGGACCGAGCTCTCCCTCGAGACGAGGGTAGAAGTAATAGCCGAAGCCCTGCTCGAAATACTGGCCGATCGGGCCGCCAGAATCTCTGGCGATTCTGTCAAAAATGTCTACCATAATATCAGGTTTGGTTTAATTGTCAAATTGTTATGCGTCAATGTTTGCGTAGTGAGCATTCTCCTCGATGAACTGACGGCGTGGTGGAACGTCATCGCCCATGAGCATTGAGAAGGTTCTCTCAGCCTCAAGTGCGTTCTCGATTGTGATCTGGCGGAGAAGTCGCTTCTCTGGATTCATGGTTGTCTCCCAGAGCTGTACGTCGCTCATCTCACCGAGACCTTTGTAGCGCTGTACGGTCACACCCCTGTCACTGCCGTTGCCGAGACGCTGGGTTGCCTCAGCGCGCTGCTCGTCTGTCCAGCAGTAAACTTCTTCCTTGCCCTTCTTCACGAGATAGAGAGGTGGAGTTGCAAGATAAACGTATCCGTTCTTGATCAGGTCGAACATGTAGCGGAAGAAGAATGTCAAGATAAGACATGCGATATGGCTACCGTCGACGTCGGCATCGGTCATGATCACGACCTTGTGATAACGGAGTCGGCTGAGATCCATATGCTTCTCGCCTGTCTCGTCCTCCTTTGCAACGGTAACTCCGAGAGCACGGTAGATATTGATGATCTCCTGGCTGTCAAGAGCCTTGCCGCCTGCGGCCTTCTCTACATTCAGAATCTTACCACGGAGAGGGAGGATCGCCTGGGTACGGCGGTCACGGCCCTGCTTTGCGGTACCGCCCGCAGAGTCTCCCTCGACGAGGAAGATCTCGCACTTCTCAGGATCACGCTCAGAACAGTCTGCAAGCTTGCCAGGCATGCCGGCACCGCTCATGACGGTCTTGCGCTGTACCATCTCCCTTGCCTTGCGTGCCGCCATACGGGCATTTGCGGCAAGTACGATCTTCTCGATGATAACACGGCCCTCCTTAGGATGCTCTTCAAGGAAGATTTCCATAGCAGCCGAGGTAGCCTGCGATACAGCTGATGTAACCTCCGGGTTGCCGAGCTTGGTCTTGGTCTGGCCCTCGAACTGAGGCTCAGCCACCTTGACCGAGATAACGGCGGTGAGACCCTCGCGGAAGTCTGCAGGATCGAGGTCACCCTTGAACTTTTCAAGGAGCTTGTTCTTCTCGGCAAAAGCCTTGAGGGATCTTGAAAGACCCATCTTGAAGCCCTGGAGGTGGGTACCACCCTCGATGGTGTGGATGTTGTTTACGTATGAGTAAATCTTCTCCGAGAAACCATTGTTGTACTGGAGAGCGATGTCGATAGGAATGATCTTGTCAGACTCGATGCAGACAGGATCAGGGATGAGGTGGTCAGAACCTGCGTCCATGTACTGGATGAACTCCTGAAGACCTTTCTCGGAGTAGAACTCCTCGCCCTTGAGAACCTTGCGTCCGGTAGCCTTGCTGTCGCCATTCTCGTCCTGGACATACTCATCGACGAATTCGCGCTGGTCGGTAAGCTTGATGTGGATACCCTTGTTCAGGTATGCAAGCTCGCGGAGACGGTTGGCGAGAGTATCGTACTTGTAGACGGTAGTCTGGGTGAAGATGGTAGGATCCGGAAGGAATGTGATGGTTGTACCTGTATCAGAGCACTCTCCGATAACCTCGACCTGTGAGGTCGGCTTGCCCTTCGAATATCTCTGCATGAAGATCTTGCCCTCTCTGTGGACCTCGGCGATAAGGAGATCCGAAAGCGCGTTCACGCAGGAAACACCGACTCCGTGGAGACCGCCGGACACCTTGTAGCTGTCCTTGCTGAACTTACCGCCGGCATGAAGCACTGTGAGTACGACCTCCAGTGCCGAGCGATGCTCCTTTGGATGCATTCCGGTAGGGATACCACGTCCGTTATCCTTTACACAGATTGAATTATCTTCATTGATGGTTACGTCGATAGAGTCACAGAAGCCAGCCATGGCCTCGTCGATACAGTTGTCCACGACCTCATATACAAGGTGATGGAGACCTCTCTCGGAGATATCTCCGATGTACATCGACGGTCTCTTTCTGACGGCCTCGAGTCCTTCGAGGACCTGTATGCTGCTCGCGGAATACTGCTCTTCCGCCTTCTTCATTTCTTCGTTTTCAATCATTTGTCGCGGTACTTGATAAATCAAGCAAATTTACGAAAAAAACTAGAGATTAACGCTAAGTCCGAGGGTGAAAAAAGCACCTCGACGAGCGAACATCGCCTCTCTCTGGATAGCGTTTCCGAGGAGGTTTCCGCCCTTCGCCCATACAGACATCTTGCTAGATGCACGGTACTCGGCATTGACGCCGAGATCAATGTATCCAGGTATCTGGGCTGCAGGGGTGTCGTATGGATTGAACTCACTCCAGAGAGGCAGATTCCAATCAGGGGCATTCGCCATCCTGCGGTACGATGCCGCATCCATGGTTGCTCCGAGGTAGATTCTCTGCCTCCAGTTCCAGGTAGCGCTGAAACCGCCGGTAAACCTTGAAGGAAGGAGCATCGGAGCATCATCAAGGGCATCGCTGTTGCGGAACATGAAGTTTGCCTTCACATCGAACGCCTCGGAAGTCCATGCTCCGGAAGCCTTGGCATACGCGCTGAATACATTAGCTCGAACATAATCCTTTACGAGCATGAGCCAAGACGTGCCGATAGACTCGCAGACTGCATTGTCAGTCCTTCCAAGGCCACCCTCTATCTCATATTGGAATCTTGCATGCGCACGGCCGCTGAGACCGGCATTGAAATCATATACATCAACAACGTGCTCCATTCCATCCGCCGGAGTAAGGTTGAGGAAATGATACCTGTTCACAAGCGAGCTGTAAGATTCAATCCTGTCACCACCGCCAAAGTTCGCATAGACCTTGAGGGCATCCTTCACCAATGCATAATCCACATGCACCTGAGGATAGAAGATGTGACCGTTTCCGACACTTGTCACGAGGGAATCCGGAGAGCTGCTGCGTGTAGTCATGGAAATCTTCAGACCGGCGGAATAGTTCAGCCTGTCATTATGTCCGGCCAAAGTCGGAGTGACAGAAAGCATGAAAAGATTGGTACGGGCGATTCCATTGGCCCTGCTGTCCGATGACCAGGTATTCTGCAGCATATGGAAATTTTCATTCTCCACATCGATGTCTATGAACGCCATCATTCCCGGACGCGAGAGTCGCTTTCCTACGCGCGACTGAGCCTTTACATTGTGTTCAAAGATCAAATCGTGCAGCCTTTCGACGGTGAATGTAGAAATACCATTGCCATAGCGGTATCCAAGATTGAATTCCGCGAAAGTACTGCCATGTCCCTTGCTCTGGACACCAAGAGTTCCACCCAGACTGTTCAAGCTGTTACCATATCGAGGCACAGTATTGACCAATGCCTGAGAAAAATGATTCCTTCCATCATAGGCGGAATTGACAAGATTCCAGTCAAAGACCGCGGTCACGAGAGCCTTGCTCGCATTGATCGCCGCACCCATCCTCAACTGATTGGCAGCATCATGGCCATTATTGTAGACATTGGATTTCTTCAGAACGCTCCATGAATCTCTGTTGACAGACTTGAGTTCATGATACTGTCCCCAATAGCCATTGAAATCATCCTCGAAAGTAAGGCTGAGCTTGTCCCCGGCCTTTCCCTTGAGCTTGGGAGCCCATACGATGCGAGCCTCTGGATTAAGAGAATAGCCCGCTCCCGCCTTTACGAACAGGTTTCGACCATCGAACGCCCTTGGCTCCGGAGTCATGTTCATCTTGTAAGGGCTGAAGTCATACGCGCCCTTGTATGGATTCTCGAAAGTTGTATAATCGAAATCATAGTCGAACCTGAGCATGGTATCAGGCACGGCCATCTGGACCTCCTGCTTGTGGACCTCCATAAGCTTTCCCTTGTATGCATTGGTCACCTCAACCACAGGGTTGAAACCCTGAGCCGCTGCAGTTCCGCATATCGCGAGTCCGGCAAAAAGTATTGCAAGTCTTTTCATAATGTTCAGTTTTAGAGGTTTGCAAGTTTCTTAAGACGCATAGACACTGTCTCTGGGACGTCATCATCCGGTCCGTACGCCTCATATCCGTTCGCAATGCTCTCGAAGGTAGCCTTTGCCTGGGCCATGTTATCCTGTTCAGCAAATGAATCTCCAAGGACGATGAATGCCTTTGCCAACCAATAGCTCTGGCTGCCGGCCTTGGCAGAGAAAGCATAGACCTTGTCCTCGATTACATTGAAGCGACCCTGGTCATACGCATCCTGGATGACGAGATATGCAGCCTCGGCACCCTCAGCAGTGGAAGGATCGGCACTGAGTTTCTCGAGGATGCTGAAAGCTTCGTCACGACGGCTGAGCGACAGGCATGACTTTGCCTTTGTCCACTGAGCCTCACGCTTGATCGCCGCATCGCTGTCCTTGGATGCGATGATTGCATCCGAAGCGTTTATGGCGTTGGTATAGCCATGTCCACGGTAGGCAGCGCGCATCATGCCGATCGCCGAATTGGTCTTGTTGTCATCGAGCTGGGCAACTCTGCTGAGCTGCTCATAAGCTCTGTATGCATCATCATAGCGCTCCATAGAGTAAGCCAGAGCCGAATATGATGAAAGTGCCATTTCCGCGTAATTGCCGAACTTCTCGCGCTCAAGGACTCTTGCGTAGTTGTCGCAAGCCTTTTCCTTGTCGCCTATGTTCTTGTAGCATTCCGCCGTATAGAGAAGAGCCTGGCTCATCTTGTCACCCTGTGGATATGCATCCATGTACTGCTGGAGGAGCACGAGAGCCTTCTGGTAGTTTCCGGAAACATAGATTTCCTCAGCCGAATTGAAGAACACCTGTTCCTTCTCAGCCTCGCTGCGCTTTCCTCCAATGTTGTCCACGTATGCAAAGTATGCCTGAGGCTCACCCTTTGTCTGGTAGATCGACTCGATAGCAACAAGAGCATCATCATAGTTTTCACTTCCAGGGAAGCGCTCTACAACCTGCTTGTAGTAAGCAAGAGCCTCATCGTAGCTGGACTTGTTACGTGCGATCATACCAAGCTCGATAAGCGACTTTGCGACGAAATTGTTATCCTTGGAACTGTCCTTGAGGAGCGTGAAGCATTCTACAGCCTTCGCCTGATCCTTGGTCGCAACATATGAACGGCCGAGCTCATAGAGAGCATCGGAGTAGAGCATCGCGCTCGGAGACGCCTTCTTCACACGCGAAAGAACCTCAAGCTTCTTCTTGTCATTGCGGTTCAGGCCGTATGCAAGACCAAGCTGATAGTATGGATAGACGTCATTGACATCGTCGTACTTTGCAAGCAGATTCTCATAGAGAGTGATTGCTGCAGGATAATCAGCGGAAATGAAAGAGCAGTCCGCAACCCTTGTCATCGCATCCTTGAGGAAATCCTTGGCGCCGGAAGCATTGTAGACATTGAACCACTTCGCGGCATTTGCATAGTCCCCCTTGTCAAAGTAGCAGTATGCAAGGTCGTATGGGATAGCCTTGCCCTCCGGTCTGAAATCAAGGGCAGACTGGTTGTAAAGGTCTGTGAAACCCTCGCCTGCCGCGCTATAGTCTCCGGCACGGTACTGACTCTGGGCGAGCCAGTAGCTTGACAGCTGGGCGACAGTACTGTTGCGGTCAGCATAGAAGGCCGCCGCCTTGAGGCACTGGATGGCATCGCGATACGAGCCGCTGCCGATCAGCTGATTTGCACGAAGATAGTTGGCCTTCATATAGTTGCCCCTCATGTCAGGGGTAAACTCATCGATATTGTCGTATGCCTCGACCGCCGCTGCATAGTCGCGATTGTTCAGCGCCGCAAGGGCCATGTAGCTGTAGATATCATCGCCGCGCTTGCTCTTGCCGTACGCGTCGATGTAGTCGAGGAACGGCTGCGAGTCATGATTGAGGTCGAAAGCGAGCTTCGCATAATTGAAGAATGCGTCTTCCTTGATGTCTGCATCATACTTTGCGGCAGCGGCATCGCGGAACGCATCCATCGCTGCGACCTTGTTCTTCAGCTGGATGTAAGCGTCAGCAAGATTATATGAAGCAATCTGTCCAAGGGAATCGCTTCGGTCGGTCATCTTGGTGTAGTTTTCAGCCGCACCCTTCCAGTCGCCTGTCGCATAGAGGAGGGAGCCGGCATAGAAATAGTCCTTGCGCGACTTCGGAGCAGCGCCGTCGACCTGGTAGTCATCAAAATACTTGCGGGCAAGCTCGTTCTCACCACGGACGAGGAATGTCTCGGAAAGAATACGGGCAAGATGTGCCTTTCGCTCCTCTGGAGCCTTGTCAAAGACGACAGGGCCAAACTTAGCGACATAATCGTAGTCCTTCAGCATGAACTCGCACTCAAGCTTGTAGTACTCGGCATTGTCCGCAAAACGAGGATCGCGCGCTGCAAGGTCGAAACGGTCGATCGCACCCTTGAAGTCGTTTGCGGAATAATCGATATATGCGATGGAATACTGGGCCGGAGCCGTAAAATTCGAATGAGGCATCGCCTCGACCTCGAGGAAGCCGTCACGCGCACTGTCATAGCGTCCAAGAGAGAAGTCACTGTATGCCTTCTTGAATGTATATTCGCAGACCTGGCTTGCGTACAGGTGCTTTGGTTCGAAACGGGAGAATTCCTCACGTGCCGCAGCATATGATTCCGCATCGAATTCGTTGAGACCCTGGAGATAGTGGATCTGGGCGAACATCGATGACTCAGGCCATTTTGACTCATATTCATCGATGAGTGCACGAGAATCGGCATCCTTCATCTTAAGCGAGCACATGAGCGCATATCCGTCGCTGAGCGCATCAGGAACAGGGACAGATCTGAAAAGCTTGCGGGCCTCGGAATACAGGCCACCGCGATAAAGCTCGAAAGCACGAGAGAACTGATCTCCAGCCTTGACGCCAAGTTCCTGAGGAACAGCGAATTGACCTACCGAGACAATAGCCTCGGCAAAAGCAGGCTGCATAAGGGCCGCCAGCGACACCGCCGAGATCAATATCTTATTTTTCATATCCTAAGTTTTTCTTTGATATCAACTCACAAATTTAATCATTTTTTTCCATATCTTTGTTCAAATCTTGTGCCTTAAACGACTCATTTTTATGGAAAATACGCCTATAATATCATTCAGGGAAGCCGACATCATAAACGGAGAAGAGACAGTCATCTACGGACTCGACATGGACATATTCCCAGGCGATTTTGCATACATAGTCGGAAAGGTAGGAACAGGCAAGACATCCATCATCAGAACCATGACAGCCGAGAACCCTCTACGCAAGGGAAAGGGCACAGTCTGCGGCCATGAGCTTAACGGCATACGCAACAGAGACATCCCCTTCCTGAGACGCAAGCTCGGCGTGGTTTTCCAGGATTTCCAGCTCCTGATGGACAGGACTGTATACGACAATCTTGAATTTGTTCTCGTGGCAACGGGATGGAAGAAAAGCGAGACTGACAAGCGCATCATGGAGGTTCTCGAATCAGTAGGCATGGAGACAAAGGCACACAAGATGCCGCACCAGCTTTCCGGCGGCGAACAGCAGCGCATCGCCATTGCACGCTCACTGCTCAATTCGCCAGAGGTCATAATAGCCGACGAGCCGACCGGAAATCTCGACACAGAGACGGCCGAAGGCATCCTCAATCTCCTCACATCCATCAACAAGGAGAAAGGCACAGCCATAGTCATGGTCACCCACAACCGGGCTATCTTCGAGAAATACAAAGGCAGAGTCTTCGTGTGCAAGGACGAGAAATGCCACGAGCTTGAGGCCGGTGACGACAGCGCCATAGTATGACGAAGAAAAAGCGCTACGAGCTCGCCATAGAGTGGTTCGAGACCAACATGCCGGAGGTCCGCTCAGAGCTCACATACAATTCTCCATTTGAACTCATGGTGGCGGTGATTCTTTCCGCCCAGTGCACAGACAAGCGTGTCAACATGACCACGCCGCGTATTTTCATGCACTATCCTGACGCAGCCTCAATGGCTGCCGCAAAGGAAGAAGAACTGTTCGAACTCATCAAGTCCATATCCTATCCAAACGCCAAGACCAGGCATCTGATCGGCATGGCACAGATGCTGATAGACCGCTTCGACGGCAAGGTTCCATCAGATATCGACGACTTGATGAGCCTTCCTGGCGTTGGGCGCAAGACGGCGAACGTCGTGGCATCGATAGTCTATGACAAGCCAGTGATAGCCGTCGACACGCACGTATTCCGCGTTTCGCACAGAATGGGACTCTCCGACGGCAAGACGCCCGAAGCGGTCAGCTTCGAGCTGGAAAAGAACATACCCGTGGAGAAAAGGGCAACGGCTCACCATTGGCTCATCCTCCACGGGCGTTATGTCTGCACCGCACGCAACCCGAAGTGCTCAGACTGCGGGTTGCAGCAATGCTGTAGATTCTATTCTCTTAGTTCACGAACTGAGCTTTGAGCTGAGCGATCTTGGCATCTGCGTCAGCACCTGCCGCTCCGAAGTAGAACTTGATCTTAGGCTCGGTACCTGAAGGGCGTACGGTAACCACATCACCTACCTCGCTGAAGAACTGAAGAACGTTTGACTTAGGAAGACCTGTCTCCTCTGGCTTGTTATAGTCGATAACCTTGACAACCTTTGAGCCTGCAAGCTCGGTTGGAGGGGTTGCACGCATGTCGGCCATGATCTGCTGGATCTCCTCTGCGCCGGTCTTACCCTTGCGGACGAGTGATGTGAGGCCTTCCTTGCGGTAGCCGAACTCCTTGTAGATCTTCTCGAGAAGCTGATAGAGGGACATGCCCTGGTCAGCAGCCCATGCAGCGCACTCTGCGATCATGCAGCATGTGACAGGAGCATCCTTGTCGCGTACGAACTCACCGATGTTGAAACCGTAGCTCTCCTCGCCGCCACAAAGGAACTCGCCTGTGCCCTCGTTCTTGCGGACGATGTCGCCGATGAACTTGAAGCCGGTAAGCACATTGTAGCACTTGATGCCGAACTTGGCAGCGATCTGTGCGATAAGCTCGGTGGTAACGATGGTCTTGACAACATACTTGCTGCTGTCGAGAGTACCAAGCTCCTGACGGCGGGTAAGGATGTAGTAGGTCAGCATTGCTGCTGTCTGGTTGCCGTTGAAGAGAACCATCTTGCCCTCATTGTCACGTACAGCGATACCGATACGGTCTGCATCAGGGTCAGTTGCCATGACGAGGTCTGCACCCTCTTTGTCAGCCACTGCAAGCGCCATTTCGAGAGCTGCATGTTCCTCCGGATTAGGAGAGATGGTGGTTGGGAAGTTTCCGTCCGATACATCCTGTGCAGGAACATGGATGATATTCTTGAAGCCCATGAATCCAAGGCAGTTTGGCACTACGCGTACGCCTGTGCCGTGAAGTGGAGTGTATACGATCTTGAAGTTGTTGTGCTTTGCACGAGCCTCTGGAGAAAGCATGAGGGTCATGATGTCCTTCATGTAGAGACCGTCCATCTCGCTGCCCATCATCTCGATTCCACCTTCCTTGCCGTCAGGAGCGCTGAAGAGAACCTGTGATGGCTCGGTGATCTTTGCAACCTCTGCAACAATGTCCTTGTCGACTGGAGAGATGACCTGTGCACCGTCAGACCAGAATACCTTGTAGCCGTTGTACTCCTTTGGGTTGTGCGATGCGGTAAGCATTACGCCTGCGGTCGCCTTCTTGCTGCGGACAGCATAGCTGAGGAGCGGTACAGGATGAAGCTCGGTGTAGAGATAAACGTGGATGCCGTTGGCTGAAAGAACATCTGCGGTGATCTTTGCAAAAGCCTGGCTGTTGTTGCGGCTGTCGAATGAAACACATACGCTCTTGTCGCCTGGGACGTTGGCCTTGAGATAGTTTGCAAGGCCCTGGGTAGCCATTCCGACAGTGTACTTGTTCATGCGGTTGGTGCCGACTCCCATGATTCCACGGAGACCACCGGTACCGAATTCAAGATTTCTGTAGAATGCATCCTCGAATCCTGCAGGATCGTTCTCCTTGAGCTCAAGGATCTGGGCTTTGGTTTCGGCATCGAAATCGCCGTCGAGCCAGCTCTGGGCTACTTCCTTATAATCTTTCATTGTCTATAGATTTAATGTTATCTGTTTCGGGTTAAGGCATATCAGCAGATTCACAAATATAGGAAAATAAAGACTAAATTTGCATTGTTTAACCATGCCGATGTGAAGAAATTTGAGGACTTCATAATTGAGAATGAAAACGCTGACTGCGCGAGACTCCTGATGAGTTCCGTAGAGTGGCCGGACTCCCCCATCGAGGGTCTGGATACACGTTCACTGTGCGCCGGCACCATCGAGGTCAGGAGGAGGCTCCGAAGCAAGCTGCCGCGCTGGTACAGCGATGCCGGCATGGTCTATCCAAACCGCCTCTGCGGCGAACAGTGCAGCTCGGAATCCACTGCTGCATACAAAGCCAGGCTAGCCTCACGCATACTCGAAAACGTCGTAGAAAGCGACAGACGGATAGCCGACCTGACCGGAGGTCTCGGAGCCGATTCCCATGAGTTCTCAAAGGTTTGCGGAAGGCTGCTCTACAATGAAATGAATCCGGACCTGTGCGCCGCGACACAATACAACTATGCCCGTCTGGGCGTCTCCAACGTCGATTTCAGTTCAGTAATGGTCTGTCACGGCAATGTACGCGAGCTGCTGGAGGGATTCGCTCCGACGCTCATCTACCTGGATCCGGCAAGACGTTCCGAAAGCGGCCGCAAGGTTTTCCTGCTCGAAGACTGCAGTCCAGACCTGCTGACGCTTAAGGATGACCTGCTTGAAATTGCGGGCGACGTATTGGTCAAGCTGTCCCCTATGGCAGACATCAGCATGCTCGTCGACAAGCTGGGATCGTGCGTCAGGGAAATCCACATAGTCGGCAGCGGCGGAGTTCATGGCGAATGCAAGGAGCTTCTGGTATGGATGCAGCGCGGCTGGACAGGTGGCACCGGACTAATTTGTGTCGATGCAGATGAGCCTCAACATGCGTTCAGGTTCACGAGAGAGGAAGAATCCGCGGCAGATGTCAGGTTCGCGGCCAGCCGATCGGAACTCGAAACCATTGCCTCGGATGCGATGCTCTTCGAGCCAAGCAGCGCCATGATGAAGGCCGGCCCGTACAGGTTGCTCGCAGAGCGTTACGGACTGGCCAGGCTAGGACGCAACGTACAGCTTTACATCGTTCCGGCCGGACAAGCCGCCGACGGGCTAAGGCATCTAGGCAAGCTTTTCTCTATCAAGGCTGTACGGCCATTCGGCAAGTCGGAATTCAAGGCTATTGCAAAGGAGTGGCCGCGTTGCGAGGTCAGCGCCCGCAACCTTCCCCTCACGAGCGAAGAGCTTAAAAAGAAAATGGGTGTCGGATCGGGATCCAACATCCATATCTTCGGCGCAGGATGCGATTTCGAAGACCGCAGCAGTGCACGATATCTGTTCGTCACAGAAACGCTCGTCTAGAAAACATATCCCAGCCTCAACGAAAGAGAACTGAGGGCCATTGTACCATGTCCGGAACAGTGGGAAGACATCATTTCAGACTCCATTTCCGAGCCAGGGACAAAGCTGGCTGCAATCAAACGCTGATATTTCTCGACTTCAACAAGACCGAAATTGGCATAGCTGAGCCCAAGACTCCAATGATTCCCATAGACCGTACCCAGTTCAAATGTGAAAAAAGTTGAAAGAGTTGATGGAAAATCATGTATGAGGGAAAGAATGCCCGAGAAAGAATTCTCCACACGAAAGCCTTTATTATACATCATCCTCTGGTAGTCTTTCTCGATAGGGAGTCCGTTGTATGGATTATATCCGATTATGGCATGTCCTTCTTCTCCCACCTCGTGTCCCAGGTCGACATTCAACCCAAGTCCCAGATCCGCATAAGCGGAAAACTTTTCCGATATAGGGAAGCCGTAGCGAAGACCGGCGCCCACCGGGATGTTGACGAGGCAACCCACATTCTCCTTCATTGTATTGACCCCGACATACCATGGTCCCTCAAAATGGATGCTGCGTCCATAGACATCCGCTCCGGCATACCATTGGAGACCGCCTTTGAGCGGTTTCAGATACTTATAGCCGAGATTGAATGCCGGGCCGACTGATTCTATTCCATTCTGATACGGCACGCCAAGGATGTCATACATGCTAAGACCGCTGCCTAAATGGGCCTCGTGAGTCTGGGCGGATATGGAAGTGCATGCCAGCAGCAGGCCGATGGCTGTAGAGAGCAGGCGTTTCATGACTACATCCATTTCTGTACACCCGCAAAGAGAATTGTACCGGTGCTGATCTCGCTTATCGCATAGAAGAAAGGAGTATCCACCTTGAATACAAACTGATCGCGATCTGGGCCCGCAGATGTAGCCCCCATGACGACATGAGTGACTACCGAAGCCTCGGTTCCCTTCTCGTCTACCTTTATCTTTGCCTTCTGGCCGACCTCGCTGATCTTCAGCGCTTCTTCCGCCATTTCTCCGAACTCTGCGTCATTTGTAAACGCGCGCCTGATACCCATCGCCTTGAGAGCATCATTCATGCTTACAGAGTACTCGCTCTCGAAACGTGGCATGGACAATGCGACCAGACCGGAAGTCGAAGGATGGACCATATCGGCCCACATTTTTTCGTCAAGCACGTCCAGAACATCGTCTATGGTCGATTTCTCATCAGTAGGGATGGCTATGGTCATGCGGTATGCGCCATTTCCGTATGGAAGGCTGACCGCGGATGCCACTTCACCGTAGTAATAGCCCATGTGCTTGTGCATATTCATGAACATCGTCTGCGCAGTTTTTCCGTCATAGTTCACGAACGTATCCATGCGGCTGGATTCCTTCTCGAACGGATCAGTCCACATGCCATTGAAGTACATGGCATTGAGAAGCAGAATCTCCGCCTGGGACAGATCCACGTCAAGGCCCTTGATCATGCCTTTGGTTGACTTGCTGACCCACTTGTTTATCGCCGGCTGCGAATCATTGTCAAGGGAATGCGCCGATGCATGGAAATCATCTTCCAGCATCGCCTTGTAGGACTTTTTGATTCCGGCACGTTCTCTGGCCCATACGGAGTTGGCAATAGCAAGGTCGACCGTATTGTCAACCTTGATCAGCGCCGGCACCACAGTCTTGTAGAACGACGCAACATCGGGAGTCTGAAAGCCGTCAAGGCCTATTGCAGCGTTGATTTCTTCCTGAGTCTGGCCAGTTGCTCCGACAGAAACCATGGCAAGTGCAGCCTGGAGGCTGAAAGGAGAGACAAACACGTTCTTTTCATCCTGCGCCACGACATTCCTCACCAGGTCGAATGTAAATTCCCTGGTTGCCGGAACTATTTCCTGCTGTGACTTGGTAAGGACGATGTCCGCCCTTTTCTTCGGTGTGCTCTTGATATCGTCTATAAGAAATCTGTCATCGCATGAAGTGAATGCGATGACAGTCATGACGATGGAGAATAGAACTGATCTGTTTCTCATCTTTATTGTTGTCTGGTTTTACTTCGCACTGTATTTCTCAGCCTGTTCCTTGATAAGCTGTTCGAGGACACCCTCGTCGAAGTAGTTGATTCTCATGGCTCTCTTGACGTCGGCGAGTGTCTCCGCTGCGACAGCCCTTGCAGTATCGCTACCCTTCTTGAGTACCTCATATACATATGGAAGATTCTGCTCCAGCTCGTGGCGGCGCTGACGGATAGGCTCCAGAGTGTCGTTAAGAACGGCATTGAGGAACTGCTTGATCATCATGTCACCAAGACCGCCTGCACGGTACTGAGCCTTGACCTCGTCAAGCGAATGGAACTCGAAGCTCACCTTCTTGCCCACGAAGCATGACGCATACTTGTCAAAATGCTCAGGCTTGCAGAATGCATCCAGATAAGTAAACACAGTATTTCCCTCAACCTTGCCAGGATCGCTCACCTGAAGATGACCTGGATCGGTAAACATGCCCTTTACCTTGGCCCATACCTCCTCGGCGCTGTCGGAAAGATATATGCAGTTTCCAAGAGACTTGCTCATCTTTGCCTTGCCGTCAGTTCCAGGGAGTCGGAGACATGCCGCGTTGTCAGGAAGCATGATCTCAGGCTCGACTAGTGCCTCGCCGTATGTCGAATTGAACTTGCGGACGATTTCGCGGGTCTGCTCGATCATAGGCTCCTGGTCCTCTCCTACCGGTACTGTGGTAGCCTTGAATGCGGTGATGTCCGCAGCCTGGCTGATAGGATAGCAGAAGAATCCTGTTGGAATGCCCTTGCGGTTCTCGTTGCCGTCACCCTCGTTCTCGGAAAAGCCGCGGAGCGCGATTTCCTGCTTAACGGTAGGGTTGCGCTGGAGACGCTGCACGGTCACAAGGTTCATGTAGAAGAATGTGAGCTCGGTGAGCTCGCTGACCTGACTCTGGATGAAGATGGTGGTCTTCTCTGGGTCGAGGCCGGCTGAGAGGTAGTCGAGCGCTACCTCGATGATGTTCTGGCGGACCTTCTCAGGATTGTCGGCATTGTCGGTAAGAGCCTGTGCATCGGCAATCATGACGAAAATCTTTTCGAACTGGCCACTGTTCTGGAGTTCAACCCTGCGGCGCAGGGATCCTACATAGTGGCCGATATGCAGACGTCCGGTAGGACGGTCTCCTGTCAAGATAATCTTTCCCATTTAGTCCTGTATCTGTGCGAGTGCCTCGCGAATCTTTGCCTCGATCTCTTCACAGAGCTCGAGATTGTCCTTCATAAGCTGCTTCACAGCTGCGCCACCCTGGGCGAGCTTCTCTCCATTGTAAGAGAACCAGCTTCCACTCTTGTGGATGATGTCAAGCTCGACTGCGAGATCCACGATCTCTGCGGTATGAGAAATTCCCTCACCGAAGAGGATGTCGAACTCGGCCTTCTTGAAAGGTGGAGCCATCTTGTTCTTCACAACCTTGACGCGGGTACGGTTACCGGTTGCCTCCTCGCCATCCTTGAGCTGGGTGGTACGGCGGACATCAAGACGTACCGACGCATAGAACTTCAGAGCGTTACCACCGGTAGTAGTCTCAGGGTTGCCGAACATGACGCCGATCTTCTCGCGGAGCTGGTTGATGAAGATGCAGCATGTATTTGTCTTAGAAATGTTTGCAGTGAGCTTGCGGAGAGCCTGGCTCATGAGGCGGGCCTGGAGACCGACCTTGTTGTCGCCCATCTCGCCCTCGATTTCTGCCTTAGGGGTAAGTGCAGCCACCGAGTCGATGACAACGATGTCGATAGCTCCCGAACGGATGAGGTTGTCAGCGATCTCGAGCGCCTGCTCGCCATTGTCCGGCTGCGAAATGAGCAATGTCTCGAGGTTTACGCCGAGAGCCTTTGCATAGGTTCTGTCGAACGCATGCTCGGCATCGATCATTGCAGCGATGCCACCCTGCTTCTGGGCCTCTGCGATTGCATGGATTGCGAGCGTGGTCTTACCGCTGGACTCCGGTCCATATATCTCGATTATTCTTCCTCTAGGATATCCACCGATTCCCAGTGCATGGTCGAGAGCCACGCTACCGCTCGGAATAACCTGTACGTCCCATTGTGGCTGATCCCCCAGCTTCATGATCGTACCCTTTCCGTAATCTTTCTCAATCTTGTCGATGGTTGCCTGCAATGCCTTAAGTTTCGCAGCATTGATCTCAGCAGCCTTGACTTCTTCGTTTTCCTTAGCCATAATGAATGTACTTGTTTAGTTTTGTCGCGGTTCTTCCGACATAGCAAATATACGATAAAACTTTTGCATTGCCCATAAAAAAAAGTACTTGTCAATCCCTTATCGGACGGACAAGTACTCTGGGTCTAAACGGAAATGAACCTGAAGCCACGCAGGCCTTCAACTGCCTCTATGATATCCTTTCGAAGCAGTTCAAGAAGGTCTGGATCCACAAGGGCAATTTTCACTATGAATACGGCAACCACCACAAGCGCCGCCAGCCACAGAAGGAAAATGACAAGTCCCGGCTGCCACTTCGGAGACTTGAATCCGGTGACGCCCTGGACACCTCCATACAGCATCCCGATCACAGGCAGGAAGGCCGCCAGGAATATAGAGATGCTGAAAACCATCTCCCATGTAGGTCCAAGCATCGCTGCCGATGCAAGCGAAACAGTCGCAGGCATGAGCACGGACACCCCAAGCGAGGTCATAAGCATTGCAAACAGGTAGCCGAATGCCACAAGGATCAGAATCAGTCCGGACACTATCTGCCAGAAACGGGCGAAACCCTGCCAGAAGCCAGGATGGCTGTTGCTGAAATCCCTGGCAGCCTGTTCAATCTCATGGGCTCCGGTCTCGATGTTGTGCTGGATACTGTCGACATTGTTCGCCTCGCCACGCATGGTGTAGCGCTCATCCACAGTCTTTGCAGGCGGTATTATCAGCCACATTGCAAGATAGATCAGCACACATGTGCCGGCTCCGGGGCCGAGGTGATGCGAGAACACAGTCACAGAGCCCAAACCAAGCGTGAATACGACGAAAAGGATGCGGAAGAGCGAAGCCTCCTTGCCGAAATATGCAGCCAATCCGCTGCAGACGCCTCCAAGAACCTTGTCCTTTGTATCTCTGTAAAGCTTCTTCGAAGCCTTTGGAGCCTCTTCCGACGATCCTGCGGCTGTCTTTGAGGAAGACTCTCCATCCATGTCGGAAGCACTTCCAAGCTTGGCGATAATCTCACGGACCCTGGAAACACTCACGGCGTCGCCCTGATACATGCCTTCCTGCAGGAGCTCCGCGATACGGTTTTCAATCTCATCCATGATCTCCTTGCCCGACGGGTTACCGTCAAAATGCCGCTCCAGGGAATCCAGATAGGCTTTCAGTTCCTGATATGCCTCTTCCTCCAATGTGAATGCCAGCTTTCCTATGCTGACCTTTATCGTACTTTTCATAGATTAACTGTTTCTCAATTTCGATATTGCACCTACCATCTCATCCCATGCCGCATCCATCTCGCGAAGCTGCGCGCGCCCCTTTTCCGTGATGGAATAGTATTTACGCGGAGGGCCCTGGGTCGATTCTTCCCAACGGTAGGTCAGCAGCCCCTGGTTCTTGAGTCGTATGAGCAGCGGATAGATGGTGCCTTCCACCACGATCATGTCAGCCCCCTTGAGTGCCGCAAGCATAGACGAAGGATACTCATCCCTATGTGCCAGTATCTGGAGTATGCAGTATTCCAGGATGCCCTTGCGCATCTGGGCCCTCACATTCTCAGAATTGATTTCTATGACTTCCATAACCGGTCTGATTAGATGTTTGAAAACCTGCGTATGTTCTCGGCGGTAGGTTTCAGTCCGCGCAGCTCACACTTCTGGGTAGGAGTCTCGGCGACGGGTGCCAGAATCCACAGAGCCATATAGAGCCAGAAGCCGAATGTACCAGCGAAAAGAAGGATGACCGCAAGAATTCGGACAAGGAGTATATCGATTCCGAGATACTCGGAGATACCGCTGCACACGCCCCCGAGCTTCTTTCCGTCAGGGTCTCTGTAATACTTGTGAACAGGAGGCAGTTCAACCATGCGGTTCTCGACCGCACCCTCTCCGAATGCCGCAGTGCCGTCAGGCATGCCCAACTGTGTCGCCACACGACGCACAAGATCGCAGTCAACGACTGAATTCGTGGATGGAGCGGACTCTATGAACAGCTCCGCGATGCGCTCTTCGATGGCATTCATCACATCCTCGACCTGGGTATCCTGACCAACCTTTGCACGGAATGCCGCAAGATAGGCTTCAAGAAGTGCGCAGGCCTCTTCATTCATGTGAAAGTTCTTTCCACCAACTGATACAGTAATGACTTTTTTCATAGTTTTTGATAGTATTAAGGTTCTATTTGTTGATGCAAAGATATGAAAAAGATTTGGTACTATGCAATACAAAGTACCAAATCTTCGCAAATATTATGTAATGGATATTACTTCTTGTATACGTAACCGATCTTGGCGGTTGCCCACTTGATGAAGTGCTTCATGTTAGGGGCGTCGGTGTGGCCGCCGTCATGCTGACGCCATGCGAGGTTGCCTTCGAGAACGTCCTGGTTTACAGCCGGCATCGGTACTGAACGGTAGTCATTGCCAAGGCCGAGATCGGTGGAGCCGAGGAGTGTAAAAGCCTCGCCGGCAGCGATTGTAGCCTGCCAGCTGCCGTACTGGTCGAGCCACTGGGCGTCGCCCTGCTCAGGAATACCGTAGCTGATGAATACGAGGCGCGGTGCGCACATGGCGATGAGCTCATGGGAATCGACAGGAAGCTGGTCTGCGTTGCCTGGACCCTTCTTGCCCTCGACTGCATTGTACTTGATATAGTTTCCTGCCATCCAGTGATACTCACCAGAGGTTGCAAGGTTCTCGAGACCTTCGCCGAAGAATCTTCTGTGGAGGGTTGCACCACCCTTGCCGGATGAACCGATAAGACCCATTGCAAATCTCTCCTCGAATGCGAGAGTCACGAGAGCTGCCTTTCCGTAGCGTGAAACGCCCTCGATACCGACATGCTTTGCATCTACGTCAGGGTCTGTCTCGAGATAGTCGAGGCCGCGGGCTGCTCCCCATGCCCATGCTCTGAGTGCGCCCCAGTCGTCCGGTTTGCGTGGCTGTCCCTTGTTCACGAGGCCGATGATGCCGCGGGTGAGGCCTGCACCGTTGTCCGCCTGGATGCTGGAAGGATCGATCATTGCATATCCCCATCCTGCCGCGAGAAGCTGCTGGTTTGAAGGCGGATCCTGACCTGGTGCGAGCTGCTGCCTTCCGAAGCCTGCGAATGGATTTGCCGCCTCGAATGGCTGCCATGCAGGATACTTCTTCATAAGCTCAGCGGTCTCCGGATTGCTTGCAAGCATCTGGCGGAGCACCTTGTTGATGACTTCCATGTCACCTCTTGCAGGTGTCACAGGGTTAGGCAGGTTGGCGCCACCGAACATCATGAGAAGCGGAACGGGACCCTTTGCGTCAGCAGGAGTGACAACGACCATCTGGATGTCGACGTTGATCTCAGGGCATGCCGAGTTGTCAACATGGCCGACAAGCTTCTTTGCCTTTGCAGCGATCATGCCGACTCTCTCGACCTCCTCGCACTCGACTGTCCATGTAACTCCAGGGATGTTCTCAGGAAGACGGCCATATACTTCACTTTCGAAACCTTCCTTGATCTCAGGACGGCGGACCTCCCACCAATCCTTGGCGGTCTTGACCTTCTTTCCCTTGTTTGTCTTCATGAGTTCAGGGATTACTGGGTATGGATTTGCCTTGGACTCATCATAATTTGCTGCTCGAGGGCTGCTCTGGTCAGCATCAAAGCCAGGTCTTACAGACTTGATGCCCAGCTGGTCGAGCATGTTCTGGAAATCTTCCTGGGCCGTGAAGGTCACAGGCTTTTGTGCATAAGAAGGCATGCACAGCATTGTGGCGATTGCCAATGCAAGTATCTTTTTCATGATATTGGTTATATAGTTGTCACTAAGGTATGGATTCTAGCCGATAAAAACAAAAATTGCTATTTTTGCACCAACCAATAACCACATAGGAATGTTCTCAGAAAGCACTATACGCTACGGCTGCATCGAAGTTATCTGCGGCTCCATGTTCTCTGGAAAGACAGAGGAACTAATACGTCGCCTCAAGCGCGCACAGTTTGCAAACCAGAAGATAGCGATCTTCAAGCCTACGATCGACACCCGATATTCGGACAAGGAAGTCGTATCCCACGACCTCCACAGCGTAACATCGACGCCGATACGCGAACCGGAAGAGATGCTCAACCTCGAGCCGGATGTAAAGGTGGTGGGAATCGACGAAGCTCAGTTCTTCGGAGATTCGATCGTCAAAGTCTGCCAGACTCTCGCGAACAGAGGTCTGCGTGTCATCATCGCCGGACTTGACACTGACTTCAAAGGCAAGCCATTCGGCCCGATGCCCGCTCTCATGGCGATAGCTGAGGATGTCCAGAAAGTTCACGCAATCTGTGTAAGATGCGGAAACCTTGCCAACCACTCACACCGCCTCACAGCATCGAAGAAGCTCGTCGTCCTCGGTGAAAAGGACAGCTACGAGCCACTCTGCCGCCAGTGCTACAATGCGGCGATAGAGGCTGAACAGCAAGCCGAGAAAGCCTAGTCCCTCAGGCTCTGCGATATCTTGTCGAAGAAACGGAACTGGCTGAGGAACTCGCCTGCGACCACGCGGAGCATGGTGTAGACAGGAATTGCAACGAATACTCCAAGCATGCCGGCAACGGTGCCGGCCATGAGAATCACAAGAAAAATCTCCAGCGGATGCGCCTTTACGCTGCTGGAATAGATCAGAGGCTGGAACAGGAAGTTGTCGACCAGCTGGGTTGTCATTGTGATGGCGAAAGTGACAGCCAGGAAAACTCCAAGAGACATGCCGGTCGAATGATAGGTCATCAGACTGACGGCGAGGGCCAGCACATGTCCAATGAACGGGCCGGCGTAAGGGATGATGTTCAAAAGTCCTGTCATCAGCGCAAGGAGAATGGCCAATGAAGGGTTCAGTTTAAGGATGAAGATGAATCCGAGACTGTTCAGAAGAGCAATGCAGATAGCCTCGAAGGTGATTCCGACGAAATAACGGGAAAGCAGCTTGCTGATGGAATCCGATGTGCGCTGAATCTGGTCGCTGAACTTTTCCGGAGCAAGGTTGATGATGGTCTTGGTCAGGAGATTGTCGTAGGACAGGAAAAAGAATGATATGAATACCACCGAGAATGCCCCGATGAAGATATCCAGGAGAGTGGAGAACGCGCCCTTGACCATATCGGGGACGCTTCCGCCTGCGCCGATGAGGTCGCGGGCATAGTCGAAGAGAGCAGTCTGGATGGTGAAATTCTCGCCGAGAGCGCTAGGGAAGGTACTGATGATCCATTCATTCAGGCTGTCCAGATGGTCTGCAAGCATACCCCTCGAGGCCTGGAGTTCCCATCCGCTGAAGTTGGCGCTGACCTGATGGAACAGTGGGATGAGCAGCAGGACCAGACCCGCCAAGACGGCGATTATTACGATCAGAGTCATGATGGCACAGATCCATGGCGGACAGTTCCAGTGCCCGACCCTGATGCGGCCGAAGACGTACATCAGAGGGCGTCCGATGAGAGACACTACGGCTGCAAGGGCGACATACAGGATGATTCCGCGGAAATACCACAGAAAGAACAGCACTATCAGCACAACGACGACTGACGCTATCTTTTTCAACAGTCCCTGGTTCATTACAATGAAGTTATTGTCACAAAAATAAGAAAATCCCCACACAATATGTGCGGGGATGATGAAAACTATCAATTATTCTTGTATGCCTCGATGCTGTCAATGTTTTCCTGCATTTCTCTCTGGCTTTTGATGAAGTAGCGGACTCCAAAGAATCCTCCTATCAGACCTCCAACAAGGCCACCGATTCCCATTCCGATGAAGTACTCCGGATTTCCGCTTGTCTGAGCCATACGGAATATCTCGCAATAGAACCAGATCAACCATACCGCCATGACACCAAGGCTGTATTTTATCCTTGACATATCCTGTTTCTTCATCTTCTGGAGCTCCTCTGCGCAGCTCAGGAGGTCCTTGTCGGAAACATCCATAACTTTGGCAAGTTGGATTCTGTTATAGACCATTATCACCGCACATACGGCCAGGAAAATGGCAGTTGCGATAGTAAATGCCATGGAGAATCCCGCGCCATGAAAGACCCATGTGCAATAAGGAATGCCGAACAGGGCGATGAATATCCATATGAGCTGATCGCGGCTCATTCCCTTGAGAGAAGTCCTGACCGTCCTGTGTATCAGTTCCTCGTTGATGATTTCCTGGGTATCGAGTTTATTCTTGAGCAGCGACATATCCTTGCGCAATGCCTCAAGTTCGTTGAAATTGTTTTCCATAATCAAGCCTGTTTACTCTTTGTTTGACATTTTCTTGAGTTCTTCCCTGATGCGGACGAGCCGCACGGAGATGTTCTTTGCGGACAATCCCACGATGTCGCCGATCTCCTCGTAGGTCATGCTTTCGAGCCACAGCAGCACAATCGCCCTGTCGAAAGGCCCCAGGCGCGAGATTCTCGAGTAAAGCTGGCGGATCTGCCTTGAATCGGAATCGTTGTCCTCGAAGAGATTGATATCCATCGTAAGAGGGACGGTATCAGGTCTGCGCTTGCTCTTTCGTTCCTGTGAGATGCAGGTGTTCAGGCTCACCCTCCAGATCCAGGTGCCAGGTCCGCTCTCTCCGCGGAAGCCTTCGAAACCCTTCCACAGATTGACAAGCACCTCCTGAAAGAGATCTTCGACCTCTGCAGGATCTTTAGAGAACATATAGCAGACCGTGTATATCGTTCCCTTGTTTTCTTTCACCATCCTGGTGAATTCCATTTCCTTTGCGTTCATCTGCTTTTTAAACTCTTTGCCCGTTAGACGCAGGCTGATTCCGATTTGCTACATTAATTTTCTATATTTGTGCAAATATACTGAAACTGACATGGAAAAGACATCGCGCGGACACGGCAGACTGTACATTGTCCCGACACCCGTCGGCAACCTTGAGGATATGACCTTCAGGGCGATACGTGTGCTCAAGGAGGTTGACCTCGTGCTCGCGGAGGATACCCGCACCACAAGCGTCCTGCTTCACCACTATGACATCCATGCGAAGCTTCAGTCCCATCACAAGTACAACGAGCACCAGACCGTGGAGATGGTGAAGGAGCGCATCCTCGGCGGCCTTGACGTCGCACTGGTCAGCGATGCAGGAACTCCGGGCATCTCCGACCCTGGTTTCCTGCTTGCCAGAGCCTGCGCCGACGAGGGCATCGAGGTCCAGACCCTTCCTGGAGCGACAGCCTGCATCCCTGCCATCGTGTCATCCGGACTTCCTTGCGACAAATTCTGTTTCGAGGGCTTCCTGCCGCAGAAGAAAGGCCGCCAGACCATTCTCCAGGCGCTTGCCGGCGAACGGCGCACAATGATTTTCTATGAGTCTCCCCACAGGCTGGCGAAGACTCTGGAGCAGTTCGCCGAGGCTTTCGGTCCCGAGCGCAGATGCAGTGTAGCCCGCGAGATATCGAAGCTGCACGAGACCCATCATCGCGGCACGCTTTCCGAGATTTCCGAATGGTTCAATGAGCATGAGGCAAAGGGAGAGATCGTGATCATAGTCGAAGGTGCCGGAGAAAATGTCCAGGAACCTGCCGCCGCTGCGGAAGAGATTGTTCCAGAAGTTCCAAAGAGAATGTCCAAGTACAGGATGAAGCATGCCGCTGATTCCGAGGACGAATAATCAACCCTGCCGAAAGGCATTCAAAATGAGAGTGAGATCGTGGAGAAAGAAAGCAAGAGAGGCCTGTCGGCCTCGTTCAAGGTCGGAGCGATAGCTTTGGCCTTCCTCATCGTAGGTTATCAGTCATCATTGTTCATTCACAAGGCCGCCCTGCTTCGTATAGCTGCCAATCGGGACCATCCCGATACGGTATTCGTGGCGGATGAGGCTCTTGTGGAGCGGATTGCAGGAAGGGTCGGATCTGATTCCGGCCGTAAAGATGGAACGGTTGTGATCGGTCGAAGCGGGAGTCATAGCGATGTGGCGAGGAAAGCTTACGACGCCTCCCCTACCCGCCGCGTCGAGAGTTTCCGCTTCAATCCGAATACCGCGACCATGGGTGACTTTCAGCGGCTTGGCTTCACTGAGCGTCAGGCACAATCCATTCTGAACTATCGCGAGAAGGGTGGTCAGTTCCGCCGCAAAAGCGACTTTGCCAAGTCCTATGTCGTCGCCGACAGCGTTTTCGAGCGGCTTGAACCATTCATCGACATTCCCCTTCTGGACATAAATGCCGCCGACTCTGCCGCATTCGAGGCCCTGCCCGGCATCGGTCCATATTTCGCCGCGAAGATGGTCAGTCACCGCGCCGAGCTTGGCGGCTACTCCTATCCCGAACAGCTTATGGACATCTACAGATTCGACCAGGAGAAGTTTGACGCTCTCGCGGACCTGATCACGGTCGGGCCGTCAGACTCGCTGGCGCTGTGGACGCTGGATGAGACCGCATTGGCGAGGCATCCGTATATCGACAAACGTACCGCCCACGACATCGTACTGTTCCGCAACAACAATTCCCGGTCTTCTCTTACTGTCGACGCCCTCATCGCCGCCGGCATTCTCTCCCCCGCCAACGGATCCAAGCTCGCCCGCTGCCGCATCTCAAAGCCATGATTGTTAAAAGCCCCGGAGCCAGTAAGGTCCGGGGCGTTGATGGTTGTATGAATTTGTCTTATCAGAATTCCAAGGTTAGTGAGAGTTTAGGCATTACGACGAGATTTGTCGATGAATGACCGACAGGCTTGTAGAAAGCGGCGCCAAGATTTGTCGTGAAGCCGCAACCGTTTTTCATTGCCCAGCTCCATCCGATATTCGGTTCCACAAATACCGCCTGGGTAAATCTCCAGCCATTGGTTTTCTTTGAGTTGAGTGCTGTCATATATCCTGCCTTGACACCTAATACGGGAGTACTGTTCTTGTCAAAGAGATAGTTATGATAGTCGACGAAGAAATTCGAGAATACAGGAGGAGTTTCATCCAGCTTTGGCAGACAGATAGAAGCGTTCATACCCAGACCCAGATAGTTATGACGGTCGAACATAAGACCATGAGAAGTCTCCAGTCCAGCCCATACCCCGTATTGGTCCATGAGGGAAATGCTGCCCTTATAGCCAGGAGAACGGAAATCCTTTGTCTGTGCACAGACCGTAGTGCAGGCCAAAGCCATTGCAACTACTGAAACAAGTTTTGAAAGTGTTTTCATTGATAATTATTTAACACCTTCCTTAAATCAATCTTCGTGCCACGTTTCTTAGAAGCTGTTTTATTCAATGCGGCTTCTTATTTCCTTGTAAAGTGCCTGAAGTCCGAGCCGACGGTGCCCGGGGTGAATTCGGTGCCGACCATCTGCCACTCCATTTCGTTCCTGGTCAGTTTGGTGACGACATAGTCAGGGTACATCCGGCTTTCATCCATTTCCGTATTGACTGAAATGACCGTCCGGCCGTCCACCTCCTTCAGCTCGAAAGACATGCTGACGTTGGAATCTCCAGCAAAGACATCATAGATATGAATGTCAACCTTGCTGTCGGGGCGGAATGTCCATTCAACAAATCCGTCCTGCATGAAGTACGGATAGTCCTCATATGTTTCCAGCCATTCGCCAAGGAGATTCTCATCATTCACTTCCAGTTTTGAACAGCCAGTTAGAATTGAAAGGGCGGCAAAGGCTATCAATACAAGTTTTCTCATTTCTTGTCGGCGGATTAATAATACAATTCTATATATAAAACACCAATGATCCCAAAACCTTGCATCAGTGTCATAGACTTTTTCGTGAAATCAACCGATCAGGAATGGCGGCTGCCGTCGCCCTATCGCTGGGATTCCACGTACTTTACGAGGAGACTGAACAAGCGGTCGAAATTAACGTCTGTCGAGTTTCCATAGGAATCGCGAGGGCTGTGGTAATGCACGTAGCAGCTGCCTTCTGTCTCGAAGTAGATACATGGAACTCCCACTTCGGCAAAGGCGTAGTGGTCGCTGTTATCAGAGAGGTCCTGGAGGGCAATCTCAAATGGCGGATATCCGTCATTGTCGGAGTTGATAGCTTCTATGGTCGCAAGGTGGTCGGTGCCATTCATTGCGCACTCAGCGACAAGAGTGTTTCCGTCGTCTGCTATCATATCCAGATTGACGAGGAACCTTATTTCGTCAAGCGGCATTGTCGGGTTAGCGCAATAGTAGAATGCACCGAGCAGATTCTCCTCTTCCGCATCCAGCCAGATGAACTCGATACCGAGTGAAGGCCTGTTCCTGCTGAAATACTCTGCCAGAGTCAGAAGCATTGCAGCACCGCTGGCATTGTCGTTGGCTCCGGGATACAGGTTGTCGCGGCCCATGAGCCCCAGGTGGTCATAATGTGCGATGAAAGTGATCCTCTCGCGTGAGTCCATGTCTGTGCCCGGAAGGTATGCAATGATGTTGTGTGCATCTCTCTGGCTGATCATTTCAGCATCGATGTCGACACTTATCTCCTTGCGGCCACCGGCAATTGCGTCGTCTGTCATCATGATGACAGGAACCGGACTGTTGTAGTAGCTTCTGGCCTTGAAGTATGGGAACAGCTCCGAGTCCCTCATGATTACGCCGGAAATCTTCTCCGGGTCAAGTTTTCCAATATATGGAAGGTATCTCTCGAAATGATGGGCATCAAGAGTCAGATACCGCTGCCAGTTCACTACCGCAAAACAGCCCTTGAACGCGCCACTGTTGAGATAGTCCACAAAACCATCGCTGGTCACCTTTTCATCAGGAACATCGAGAATCCTGAACGTGCCGTGACATGACGGGGAGAACTCCTTGACCGTATAATCCCAGGTCGCCCTGAGCGGCTTGCCGTCCAGGCTGACCGCCATATCACCTCTCATCACATTCATGTCAAACTGGAAGTTCTGGAGATATGGGATATACTTCATATTCTCAGGCTGGACGTCCCATCTGGCGATTCCTCCCGGATTCACCACACTCTTGTACTCCGGGTGCGCAGGGACCTTGGTGATTCTTGCATTTTCACCCATCGGAACCAGACCCTCGATGTTCAGCGCATGGTCAATGATCACCCTCGCAGCCTTGATATCACCGTCATTATACAGCGAACGGCCGAAGTTCTCCTCACTGGAGATCTCCTCCAGAGCCTTGTTATAGTATGACCTGTAGTCAATACTATTATTCATGCAGGATACTGCCGCCACGAGAAGCGCTATGCATATGGATGTTCTCATTATTCTTTTCATAGTATTATCGGGTTTGGAAGTCACTTTGAAATAATCCACTTCATTTCAAAACAGTTTTTTAATCATTCAACGGGAGTCTGCAGATCCGAGAAGGGAGTCCAATGCCGCATCCAATCTCGGAATTATAGGAGAAAAATGAGTGGTTCCCTCTTCAAGACGGTAATCGACATCTGCGGCTGCTGTCCTGAGATGGCTGACGATACTGACTGTATTCACCTCAACCGAGGCCATCGCCCTGTTCCGGGTATCTTTCTCTCTGTCGCCCAGGCTGATGAACACCTTGCGCACAGCATTTGACAGGTCATGAGTCAACACCCAGTCCTCGAACTGTGGATACCAGAACGAACCTGAAATGGACGCAATTCCTGCGAACAAATCGGAACGATGTGCCGACCAGAGAGCGAACAGCCCTGAAAGGGAAACGCCGACAAGGTAGCGCTCGACCGGACATTGTTCCTGCTGCGGCACAGGGTGTGTCAGACCAAGAAAACGTTCAGTCTCAGGCATGATATCATCTTCCAAGATCTTGAGAAAACCGACAGCCTTACCTCCGAAAGACTTCTCACGCTTAAAGACAGGATCAGCCGGCCACGGGGTCAGATCGTCATTCCAATTCATACCGGACACGACAACCATGCTCGCTTGATACCTGAAAGCAGCCTCTTCAAGGAAGCCAGCGCCATCATTCATCAGCCCTCCCGGCAAAAGGACGTAGCATACGCGAGGACTCTCGACCCTGACGATCGAAAGATCAAGCCCATTGATTGCCTTGTGCTCCACCATTTTCTTAGAAGCTGTTTTGAAATGATTAAGTCATTTTTAAAAATAGCTTGGTAATCTTTACCAACTTATTTTTTCATCATTCTTAACGAAATTGCTTATGTAGATTCTTGAAGTTGTATTGTTTCAAAACGTCTTCTTACTGGTTAAGGCCGGTGAAATAGGTCTTCAGCGCATCCACATAAGCCTGCATG
The DNA here is from genome assembly GCA_024398125.1 of Bacteroidales bacterium. Taxonomy (GTDB): domain Bacteria; phylum Bacteroidota; class Bacteroidia; order Bacteroidales; family UBA932; genus Cryptobacteroides. The sequence goes on along the minus strand of JAKSJO010000001.1, from coordinate 46,281 downwards.
GCCGCGCGACCTGTGTCAGTCATGCGACAGATGGTCCTCGCCTTTGCACCGGAGCCGTCGGTCTCCTTTGAAATGTAGCCCGCCGCGGCCAGTTTCTCCAGCTGGACGCTCAAGTTGCCGGCAGTAGACTCTGTCTTCTCCTTGAGATAGACGAAGTCGGCCTGCTCCACGCCCAGGAGGATGGACATCACAGCCAGCCTCAACTGGCTGTGAAGCAATGGATCAAGTTCCTGCATCATGAGTTAGCCTGTTTTGCCTTTGCGTTAAGAATGTGACCAGGAATCACCAGTGAGATGACCATCGCCAACGCCATTCCCAGACACCATGATGGTGAGATTGCTGAACTATTGCAGAACTCGCGGAGGAAAAAGAGTCCAATGATACATCCTGTGAGTCCGCACGACTGGACCTGTCCTTCCTTGAGTATGACTCCGGTAGCGTATGTTCCTATTCCGGGAAGTAGAAGTCCTAGAAGAAACATTCCAGACCACACATGAGCATCACCCCAGTTGAATATCGTAGAAACAAGACATATACTGGCATATGCGCCAAACAGTGATGACAGAACTCCCCAGATGGCGTTGATGCTCTTTCCCTGATAGGTGGTCGGACCATTGTATTTCTTGCTGGTTCTTCTGGCTACGATGGCTGCGATGGCGAAGCCCAACAGTGGAATCGCGAGATACAACCATCCCCATCCACCGCCCTTGGTGACAAGGGTAATGGCAAATACCGCCAAGGACATGAATGTACAGAGATAACCCCAGACGAGGAAAACATTGCCTGAACCTATCGCAGACTCCTGCTTGGTCTGACTTATCATACGGGTAATGAGCTCGAGACTTTCCTGCTCATTTATTCTTTTTTCTTCCATTTTGGTCTTTTTTTTTCGGCACCCCCCTATCTTGTTCAGGAATACCTTGGTTGATAATCAGTTTATTTTATAAACCATTTCGGTAAAAAGAGAAGCAAGGAGGTCGACTCTCGCTTGCTCAAGCTAGCATTTCGCTCTTCTCACGTTTAATGATTCGGATGCAAATATAGTTAGTTTATTTTATAAACCAAATTCCTACATACTTTTTTCGACATCTGGCGCTTCTCAGGTGGGTTAAGTGACACGTAAACCGCGAACTATGTGACATCACTCGACTCGGAAACGGCGTAGGAGGGCGGGCGGCAGTCATTTCTGGAGACAATGCCACCCTCGGCATCATCGGGAAAGGGCATTGGGCAGGCCGGGACAACGAAAAGCGCAGAACCCGAATGGATCCTGCGCTTTCGTTGTCCGGCGAACCGGGCTACTTTTCCGAAATGAATCGGACTACCATCTTTCCTCAGAAGAAACGGTAAGCTTCTTGCGGCCATGACGGCGGCGTGAAGAAAGCACGCGACGGCCGTTAGCTGAGCTCATACGCTCACGGAAGCCGTGCTTGTTAACGCGCTTGCGGTTTGAAGGCTGGAATGTTCTTTTCATTGTTATATGTTTTTATATTTTTCACAAATTGGACGGCAAAGTTAGGAATTTTTTATTTGAATGACAAATTTTTCCGCAAAATAATCCCAAGAAAGCCATGAGTCTATATTCCAAGTCGATACACTGCCCTTTGGGAGCTTGAATGAGCCCATCAGATCAGCGATTTCGGCGTTTACATCACCTCCTTTGAGATACAGGATGCTGTCCGAAAAATGGCCCTTGACCCAAGGATAGAAGTTCGTCAAGGTCGTCACCGCACGAGATACAACATAGTCGAAAGGGCCAGGCAAAGACTCCGCACGGGCATTCACAGTCGTTACATTCTCAAGCCCGAGAGCCGCTGCGACCTCGGTTGCGACACGGACCTTCTTGCCTATGCTGTCGCAGAGAGTGAACCTCCAATCAGGGAACATCACAGCCAAAGGAATACCAGGAAAACCGCCGCCGGTTCCAAGATCCAGGACAGTCTTCACTCCCCCATCCATGCCGTTGCGCTTTATGTATGATGCAATCGCAAGGGAGTGAAGGACATGGTGCTCGTACAGAGAATCAATGTCCTTGCGGGAAACCACATTGATCTTGGCATTCCACTCACGGTACAATGCATCCATGGCGCGAAAACGCTCCAGAGCCTTTGCATCAAGATCAGGAAACTCCTCCAGCAATATCTTTTCAAATTCTTCGTAAATCATCAATCAATCAGTCTATAGTCTAGCGAATAGAATTGAACAGTTTTCCATAACGGAAGCAAGTCTCACTCATCAGGGTCGTTCATCAGCCTCTCAAGCTGGTCCTTGGCGCGACGGATGCGGGTACGCACTGTATTCAGTGGAATCTCCAGCTTCTCCGCAATCTCTTCGTACTGCATGCCGTCGATCAGACGCATCTTCGCGATATCCCTGTACAGATCAGGAAGGCCCTCGATGCCGGCCTCCATCTTCTCCTGATTCTCGTTTTTTATAATAACATCGATCGGCGAATCCATGATGTCTGGCGTTGTATTCACTATCTGCTGAGTCTCGCCGTCGATAGACTGGACATTCTCACCCATACGCCTCTCTTTCTGGAGCACGTCGATCGCGGTATTGCGGGCAATCGTAGTCAGCCATGTTCTGAACTGAGCCTTGGCCGCATCATACGTCTCGATAGTACGGAAAGCCTTCTCGAAGCTGCGGGAACAGATATCATCCAGAAGGAAATCATCCATCTGGTGGAAGTTTCCGAGCAGATACTGCTTCACAGCCGCGATGTTCTCATCCCAGAGCGAAGTGAAAGCGCGACCGTCGCCTGCGACAGCCTGACGCACAAGATCATCAATGTGATTCAAGCCAGTTCTCGCCATAATTGCACTCAACAGTTAACGGAACGGCAAGAGATGCCACTCCTTCCATTTCTTCCACGACTATCCTGCGCATACGATCCATCTCTTCCTCAGGAACCTCGAAAAGCAATTCGTCATGAATCTGGAGGACCATGAGACTCTTCAAACCCTCGGCACGCATACGGCGGTCTATAGCAATCATAGCCAGCTTGATGATGTCTGCGGAACTGCCCTGGATAGGGGCATTCACTGCATTTCGTTCAGCAAGAGCGCGGACTGTGCCGTTACGCGAAGTCAGATCCGGGACGTAACGCCTGCGGCCGAAGATAGTCGTGACATAACCATCCTTTCGGGCATTCTCCAACGTCGTCTCGATGAACGATGAGATCGCCGGGAATGACGCGAAATAGTCATCGATGATCTTCTTTGCATCTCCACGGCCAATCTTCAGCCTCTGGGCGAGTCCAAATGCCGAAATGCCGTACATGATTCCAAAATTGGCGGTCTTGGCGATACGGCGCTGGTCCGAGGTCACTTCTTCGATAGGCACGCCGAAAATCTTCGCAGCCGTTGCCGCATGAACATCAAGGCCACTGCGGAACGCCTCGATAAGATGCTCGTCGCCACTCAGATGGGCCATTATTCGAAGCTCGATCTGGGAGTAGTCTGCCGACAGTATCTTAGCCCCTGGAAGACCGGGAACGAATGCCTTGCGGATCTCCTTTCCAAGTTCGGTACGGATAGGGATGTTCTGGAGGTTAGGATTTGATGACGACAGACGTCCTGTAGAGGTAAGCGCCTGGTTGAAAGTCGTATGTATTCTACCAGTCTCAGGCGATATATAGCCAGGGAATGGTTCTACGTATGTCGAAAGAAGCTTGCGGACTGCACGATACTCAAGTATCGCGTCGATTATCGGGCTCTTGTCGGAAAGTGCAGCCAGAGTCTCCTCGTCAGTGCTCCAGCTACCCTTTGAATTCTTCTTGGCCTTCGGGTCTATTTGCATCTTCTCAAAGAGAATGGCACCGATCTGCTTAGGCGAAGCGACGTTGAGCGAAGGATCTCCTGCCATCTCGCGGACCTTGGCTTCAACCTCGTTCATGCGTATATGAAGATGCCCGGCGAACTCCATCAGGGATGCAGGATCGACACGGACTCCCGTACGCTCCATACGGGCCAGAACCGCAATCAATGGTTCCTCAACCGTATCGTACAGACTCATCAGAGAGGCCTCCTGCATCTCTTCTGAAACCTTGTCCGCCAGCATGAGCAGCGAAGCACAGCGAAGGCTCTGGTCACATGCCGCATCCTCCTCGTCCATGGCATCATCATCAAAGAGAGACACCAGTGGCTTTGGCTCGGCTGGCCGGTCCAGGACAATGCCCAGATATGATTTTGCAAGCACATCCAAATCATGGCTGCGCTCAGGGTTGAGCAGATAATGCATCAGCTCGATGTCGACCAGGCGGCCTGCGAGACTTACGCCACATGTTTCAAGAACATTTATCTGGCGCTTCAGATCCATGCCGCACTTCTCGACGCTTGCGTCTTCCAGCAATATACTGAACACACTGGCAGGACCCTCCGACCATAGACAGCGCCCCGAATCCAGACACGCGACCGTCACTGCAGGAGCAGCGGCAAAGAGTCCGGACTGTGCGGCACTGACCATGACTGAACAGCGGCCGGCAGCAAGAGCCTTCAAGACCAGGACAGATGGTTCAACCTTGTTCAGTTCAGGCATCACTGGACCCGCAGGAACATCCTCTATCACGACAGCCTGTCCCTCAGGAGCCGGCTTGACCTTGGAGATATATTTCCTGAGCGATGGAAGCTCGTAGTAGTCAATTATTTCAAGGATATCATGCTCGTATTCTTCTGCTACGCTCATGTCCCCGGTTTCAATAGGCACGTCTGTATCGATAGTGACCAGACTGCGGCTCAGGTCAAGATGTCCGCGAGCCTCCTCGAACATCGTCTGCTGACGGGCTGTAAGCTCCGATAGATGCTCATAGATGCCATCGACACTGCCATATTTCTGGATAAGCTTGGAAGCACCCACTTCACCGACGCCCTTGACTCCAGGCACATTGTCGGCCGTGTCGCCGCATATCGTCAGCATGTCGATGACCTGCGAGGTGCTGCAGATGCCATATTTTGCACAGATCGCCGCCTCGTCAAGTACCTCGTCATCGCCGCCACCCTTGCCTGGACGTATCTGGAATATACCTGGGGAAACAAGCTGTCCATAGTCTTTGTCCGGGGTCACCATAAAGACAGTAAGTCCCTGGGCGGCAGATTTTTTCGCAACAGTTCCGATAACATCGTCAGCCTCGTAGCCCTTGACCATCAGAACAGGGATGTTCATGGCACGGCAGATGCGCTGAAGCGGTTCAAGAGCATCGATGACAGGCTGAGGGGTCGGAGGACGGTTTGCCTTGTACTCGGGGAACATCTCATTGCGGAAAGTACCTCCAGGAGGATCGAAGGCAACCGCAAGATGGCTTGGCTTCTCTCGCCAGATGAGTTCGAGCAGATACTTGGTGAAACCGAAGAGAATGGATGTATCCGTTCCCTTCGAATTGACCATCGGGCGGCGGAGGAGCGCGTAATACATCTTGAAGATGAGCGCATGGCCGTCTATGAGGAATAAGCGTCCCGTCATTTGAAACTTTTTGTCACGAAAGTTTCAAATATAGCTGTTTTATTGGATGTTTCAATCAAAAGCAAGCGAGTTGCTACGCAAAGTGGTGGCTCAAGCTTGACTTTACGGCTTCCGACATTGACTCGGGAGTCGAATCGGAAACGACCTGCAAACCGCCTGGACGGATAGAGATCACGCGAGTCGCAACCTTCAGTGAATCAACGACGTCATGAGAAGAAAACATGACGGTACAGCCACTATCAGCTATGCTCCTCAGTGTCTTCAGCACAAAAAGGCGGCTCTCGACATCAAGGAATGCAGTAGGCTCATCCAGAAGAAGGACCTCCGGACGGCGTGACAGAGCGGCCGCGATGCATGCTTTCTGGAACTCTCCATCACTCAGCCCGGATATGTCACGAGCTGCAAGATCCGCTATGCCAAGAAGTTCAAGAGCCTCGTCAATTGCGCGGATTTCATCCGGGGACAGTCTGCCGAGAAAGCGCCCGGCCATTGTTCCTGCCGCAAGGAAGTCCTTGACCGAAAATCCCTTGACCTTTGGCAGACGCGTAGGTACAAGCATGACTTTCCCGCTGTCCGACGGGAATGAAACAGAATTGCCGTCAAGAAGGATTTCGCCGGAAATCGGAGTGAGCAGACCTGCCAATGTCTTCAACAATGTGCTCTTGCCGCTGCCGTTTGCCCCGGCAAGCAGGACGCACTCCCCCGCGCCCAGTGAAAAGTTCCATCGGGTAGGCATTACACGTCCGGAATATCCGGTTGCAAGTTCCTTTATCTCAAGCATTTCTATTCTTCATCAAAATGTAGATGACAACCGGGATTCCTATCAGCGACATCGTGCTTCCGACTGGCAGAGGGATACTCCACAGCAGCGAAATCACATCCGCCGCCAGACAGATCACAGCTCCCACCAGCATAACCGGCAAGACAATGTTTCGATGCACAGAAGAACCTGTAAGTACACGAGCTATATGAGGGCTTATGATGCCCACGAAACCGAGCGGGCCGCAAAGTGCCGTCGCAGCCCCCGTAAAGACACAGCACGAGATGATGGAAATCATCCTGGAACGCCTCACATTCAGTCCGCCCAGACGAGCATAGTCATCCCCGAACAGCAAGGCATCTAGAGCATGGATGTTTGTGAAAGCCAATGCCATGGCGACAAGCAGAGCGGCAGCAAGGACGGAAACGGCCACCCACGAATTGGCCGAAAAGCTGCCCGCCGACCAGCTGTAGAAAACCTTGAGGTCCCTGGCCGAGGCAAAGTAGCTGATTACGGAGCTTGCCGCGCTGAAAATGTAGCCGAGGAGGACACCGAAGACAAGCATGGTCGATGAGTCACTGAACCTTCTGGAAATCAAGATTATGACCAGTGACGACAAGGCTGCGCCAAGCATCGCGGCAAAGGCAGTCCCGACATGCGATGAAAAAGCCATGACCCCGGTGGCAGGAATGGCCATCGAGACCAGAGCCGCACCGAATCCGGCGCCTGCGCTGACGCCCATGATATGGGGATCGGCCAGCGGATTGCGGAATATGCTCTGCATCTGGAGTCCGGACAGCGCCAGACCGGCTCCGGCAAGGATTGCGGTGACAACACGAGGAAGCCTGAAATCCAGCAGCAAAGTGCGTCCGAGGGCATCCGGATGGAACAGATTGACGCGAACATCGCCCATCAGCAGGTCTGCCAGCGCAATGGCTGCCAGACAGGCCAGGCAGATGATTATGGTCAGCGTCTTTCTCATGATGGCAAAATTAAGAAGTTGTTTCGAAATAACGTGCAAAGGAAGGTTTCAAAACAACTTCTGACTATCTTTGCCATGAAAAGAAATACAATGGAACAGGACGAAAGATACATGAAGGAGGCACTTGCCGAAGCACGTGAAGCGATGCGCGAGGATGAAGTGCCGATCGGAGCCGTCATAGTCTGCAAAGGTCGCGTGATAGCCCGCGGCCACAACATGACCGAAAAGCTGAACGACCCTACCGCCCATGCCGAGATGATCGCCATAACCTCGGCGACCGAGGCCAAGGGAGGCAAGTATCTGAATGACTGTACATTGTACGTAACAGTCGAGCCATGTCCGATGTGCGCAGCCGCTCTTGCCTGGGCCCAGATAGGCCGCATTGTATACGGGGCATCCGACCCAAAGCGCGGCTACAGTCTGTTCTCCCCTTCACTTCTTCACCCCAAGACTGTAGTCGAAAACGGTCTCATGAGCGATGAATGTTCCGATCTTGTAAGCTCATATTTCAAGTCGAAGAGGTAACTTTCCCTATAATATAGGTTGAAAAGTTAAATGGATTGATTATCTTTGCGCCGCTTATGACCATTTCAGGTTACATACGTGGCACATCTCTTCGTGCCCGAAGATAGGAGGAAGGTTCGACGGAACCTGTCCTCCCATACCCTTGGAAACACATTTTCCCCACGTCAATTGCAATGGACAATCTAGGTTTGTCTTGCCGTTAGGGCGGTCTTTTGCCCGGACGTATTGAATAAAACGAACTGAAAAAGAAGTAGAAACAACATATGAAAATTGAAGTATTGGTGGCTGACGAAAGCCACGCAAAGTTTGCTCAGGCCATCTGCGACGAGGTCTTCGTATCCGCCCAGGAGCGCGGTACGGGAATCGCAAAGAGAACCCCTGAGTACATCATCGAGAAGATGAAGGCCGGAAAGGCTGTCATCGCGATAGCTGACGGCGAGGAGTTCGCCGGATTCTCATACATCGAGAGCTGGGGCGGCAAGCAGTTTGTCGCAAACTCAGGCCTCATCGTGGCACACAAGTTCCGTGGCCTCGGCCTCGCAAAGCTGATCAAGAAGCGCATCTTCGACCTCAGCCGCGAAAAGTTCCCTGACGCAAAGATATTCAGCATCACCACCGGCGCGGCAGTCATGAAGATGAACTATTCTCTCGGCTTCCGTCCTGTTCCATTCTCTGAGCTTACCGACGACCCTGAGTTCTGGAAGGGCTGCCAGGGTTGCAAGAACTATCATATCCTCGAGGAGAACGGATTCCAGAGATGCATCTGCACAGGCCTCCTCTATGATCCAAAGGAGCATATCACAATCACCGTAGACTAAAAAAGAAACACAATATGAGCAAGAAGAAAGTAGTTGTCGCATTCAGCGGCGGTCTGGATACTTCCTATACCGTGATGTATCTGGCAAAGGAGAAAGGTTACGAAGTACATGCAGCATGCGCAAACACAGGCGGTTTCAGTCCTGAACAGCTCAAGACCAATGAGGAGAATGCCTACAAGCTCGGTGCAACCAAGTATGTGACCCTCGACGTCACCAAGGAATACTACGACAAGAGCCTCCGCTACATGGTGTACGGAAACGTACTCCGCAACGGAACCTATCCTATCTCAGTTTCATCTGAGCGTATCTTCCAGGGCATGGCCATCGCACGCTACGCAAAGGAGATCGGTGCATCCGCAATCGCACACGGTTCTACCGGCGCAGGCAACGACCAGGTACGCTTTGACATGACCTTCCTCGTGATGTGTCCGGACATGGAGATCATCACTCTTACCCGCGACGGCAACCTCAGCCGCAAGGACGAAGTGGACTACCTCAACGCAAACGGCTTCAACGCAGACTTCGCAAAGCTCAAGTACTCTTACAACGTAGGTATCTGGGGAACCAGCATCTGCGGCGGCGAGATCCTTGATTCACGTCAGGGACTTCCTGAGACTGCATACCTCAAGCAGGTTAAGCGCGAGGGCAGCGAGATTCTCAGCCTCGGTTTCAAGAACGGCGAGCTCGCATCAGTGAACGGCAAGGACTATGAGGACAAGATCGCAGCTATCCAGGCTGTCGAGGAGATCGGCGCTGCATACGGCATCGGCCGCGACATGCATGTCGGCGACACCATTATCGGCATCAAGGGCCGTGTAGGCTTCGAGGCTGCAGCTCCTATGCTCATCATCGGCGCGCACAAGTTCCTCGAGAAGTTCACCCTCAGCAAGTGGCAGCAGTACTGGAAGGACCAGGTTGCAAACTGGTACGGAATGTTCCTCCACGAGAGCCAGTATCTCGAGCCTGTCATGCGTGACATCGAGGCAATGCTCGAGAACAGCCAGCGCAACGTGAACGGAATCGTTACCCTCGAGCTCCGTCCATACGGATTCTCAACCGTAGGCGTGGATTCAGCTGATGACCTCGTAAAGAGCAAGCTCGGCGAATACGGCGAGACCCAGAAGGGCTGGACCGCAGAAGAGGCAAAGGGCTTCATCAAGGTAACCTCTACCCCACTCCGCGTATACTACGGCAACCACAAGGACGAGCAGATCTAATATGATTAAGGCAGGTATCATCGGCGGTGCAGGCTATACCGCAGGCGAACTTCTCAGGATTCTCCTCAACCACCCGGAGGTGGAAGTGGCATTCGTCCACTCGGAGAGCAATGCGGGCAATCCGCTCTGGAAGGTTCACGAAGGCCTCTACGGCGACACTGACATGCTTTTCAGCGACAGTTTCGACCTCAACACCATCGACGTGCTCTTCATGTGCTCGGCTCATGGCAAGAGTGCAGGCTTCTGGCAGGAGAACGCACGTCCCGAAAACCTCAAGGTAGTCGACCTTGCCCAGGATTTCCGCGACGAGAGCGAAGGATTCGTTTACGGTCTGCCGGAGATGCAGATCGCGAAGATCCGCGACGCCAAGCTCGTTGCAAACCCTGGATGCTTCGCGACAGCCATCCAGCTCGCGCTCCTTCCGCTTGCTGCGGCAGGACTGCTCAACAGCGAGATCAACATCACAGCGATCACAGGTTCGACTGGAGCAGGAGTAAAGCCAGGTGCCACCACACACTTCAGCTGGCGCAACAACAACCTTTCGACATACAAGGTATTCGAGCACCAGCACCTCAAGGAGATCCGCCGCGACATGGGCATCCTTCAGCCGGGATTCGAGGCTGACATCAACTTCGTGCCAATGCGTGGCGACTTCGCACGCGGCATCTTCGTCAGCGCGACAGTCGACTGCGAGCTCGAAGGAGAAGAGGCTCTCCAGCTGTACCGCAACTACTACGAAGGCGCAGCATTCACCCATGTGGCAGACTTCCCTATCGACCTCAAGCAGGTAGTGAATACCAACAAGTGCCTCGTCAACGTCGAGAAGCACGGCAAGAAGCTCGTCATCTCATCAGTCATCGACAACCTCCTCAAGGGAGCATCAGGCCAGGCAGTCCAGAACATGAACATCATATTCGGACTTCCGGAGAACACCGGCCTCAAACTTAAAGCATCAGCATTCTAATGGAACTTTTCAAGACATACAAACTCTGGGACATCGAGCCCGTGAAGGGTCTGGACACCACCCTTTGGGACGATAAAGGCCAGGTATATACTGATCTCTACGGCGGTCATGCCGTAATCAGCGTCGGTCACTGCCATCCACACTACGTAGAGATGATGACCGCACAGCTCAACAAGCTCGGATTCTACTCCAATGCTGTCCAGAACTCCATCCAGAAGGAGCTCGCAAGCCGTCTGGGACAGGTCAGCGGATACACCGAACACAGTCTCTTTCTCTGCAACAGCGGAGCCGAGGCAAACGAGAACGCTTTCAAGGTAGCGTCATTCCACACCGGACGTCCAAAGATCCTCGCTTTCAGCAAGGCCTTCCACGGACGTACTTCAGGTGCAGTATCGGCGACCGACAATCCGAAGATCCAGGCTCCGTTCAACAAGAATTCCAACGTGACCTTCGTTCCTCTGAACGACATCGAGGCAGTCGAGAAGGAACTCGCAAGCGGCCAGTACGCAGGCGTCATCATCGAAGGCATCCAGGGTGTTGCAGGAATCTACGAGCCTACCGACAGTTTCCTCAAGTCCCTCAGAGACCTCTGCGACAAGTTCGGCACTCTTCTTATCCTCGACGAGATCCAGTCAGGATACGGCCGTACCGGCAAGTTCTTCGCTCACCAGCATGCAGGCATCGAGGCCGACATCGTGACCACAGCGAAGGGCATGGCGAATGGCTTCCCTATCGGTGGAGTGCTCATCTCTCCTAAGGTAAAGGCTGAGTACGGCATGCTCGGAACCACTTTCGGAGGCAACCACCTCGCATGTACCGGTGCTCTCGCAGTCCTCGACATCATCGAGAACGAGCATCTCGTAGAGAATGCAGCAAAGATCGGAGAGCGCTTCAGAGCGGCACTCGAGGGACATCACAGCCTCAAGGAATATCGTGGCAAAGGCCTCATGATCGGCCTTGAGCTCAAGGAAGAATATATCGGTCTGCGTGACAGGCTTCTTTTCGAGAAGCACTTCTTCACAGGCGCGGCTGGAGCCGGCGTGATCCGCCTCCTTCCATCCCTCACCGTTTCCGAGGAAACAGCAGACAGTTTCATCAACGCATACAACGAACTGACAAAATAATGAGACATTTCACATCCATCACCCAGCTTGGCGACATCAAGCAGGCCGTTGAAAAGGCCCTCTATGTAAAGGCAAACCCATTCGCAGACCAGGAGCTCGGACGCAACCGCACGTTGCTCATGATTTTCTTCAACTCCAGCCTGCGCACACGCCTCAGCACCCAGAAGGCAGCAATGAACCTCGGAATGAATGTGATTGTCCTTGACGTTAATCAGGGAGCCTGGAAGCTCGAGACCGAGCGCGGCGTCATCATGGACGGCGACAAGCCAGAGCACCTTCTCGAGGCCATTCCAGTCATGGGCAGCTACTGCGACATGATCGGCGTACGTTCATTCGCACGTTTCGAGAACCGCAACGATGACTACACCGAACTTATCCTGAACCAGTTCATCCAGTACTCAGGCAAGCCTGTATTCAGCATGGAGACCGCCACAGTACATCCACTCCAGACATTTGCCGACATCATCACCATCGAGGAATACAAGAAGAAGGACCGTCCAAAGGTCGTTATGACATGGGCACCTCATCCAAAGTCACTTCCACAGGCAGTTCCAAACTCATTCGCAGAGGGTATCAACATGACCGACTACGAGTTCGTAATCACCCATCCTCACGGATATGAGCTCGACCCTAAGTTCACCGGAAACGCTACCATCGAGTACGACCAGGACAAAGCTTTCGAGGGCGCAGACTTCATCTATGCGAAGAACTGGTCTGCATACGAGGCAGAGAACTACGGCAAGGTACTCAGCATGGACCGCAGCTGGACAGTGGACAGCCGCAAGATGGCTCTTACCAACAACGCATACTTCATGCACTGTCTTCCTGTCCGCCGCAACATGATCGTCACCGACGACGTGATCGAGAGCCCTCAGTCAATCGTCATCCAGGAGGCTGCAAACCGCGTCGTTTCAGCCCAGACGATAATCAAGGAGATTCTTCTCGGACTTTAATTCCCGAGCTATGATAAAGGTATTCAAGATCGGCGGCAACGTCATCGACAACCCTGAGATGCTGGAGCGCTTCACCGCCGACTTCGCAGCGATCCCAGGTCCGAAGGTGCTCATACATGGCGGTGGTGCCATAGCCAGCAAGATGCAGAAGGAGCTTGGCATGCAGCCACAGATGATCGGCGGCCGCCGTGTCACTGACGCCGATACTCTCCGCATCGTAAGCATGGTCTATGCAGGCCTGACCAACAAGACTGTCGTGGCTCTGCTCCAGAAGAACAACTGCAATGCACTCGGACTCAGTGGAGCTGACGGCGACGTCATCCGTTCGCACAAGCGTCCGCCTGTGTTCTCAGAGGCAGCCGGCGAGGTTGTGGACTACGGATATGTGGGCGACGTCGACAAGGTTGACGGCCAGCTGCTCATGAAGCTTATCGATGCAGACATCGTTCCTGTCATCTGCGCCATCACACATGACGGCAACGGCCAGCTGCTCAACACCAATGCAGACACCGTTGCACAGTCAGTCGCTACGGAGATTGCATCGCTCTCCCCTGCCGAGCTCATATACTGTTTCGAAAAGAACGGAGTGCTCGCGGACCCAGAGGATGACAACAGCGTCATTTCCGAGATAAACCCGGAGTCTTTTGCAGCCCTCAAGGCTGATGGAACAGTCTCCGGAGGCATGCTTCCAAAGCTTGAGAACGCATTCAAGGCTATCAATGCCGGCGTGAAGAGAGTCGTGATCAAGCATGCCGCGAACATTCTGACATCTCTCCAAACCGATATCGTTGGATAACAATGGACATTGAAAAACTGCTTAGCGAGTCCGTCGCTCTCCTTCGCGAGATAATTGCCATACCTTCCCCTACCTTCGAGGAGGAGAAGGTATGTTCGCATATTGCCGGATTCCTCGATTCAAAGGGGCTGAAATACGAGCGCATCGCCAACAGCCTCATCGTTCGAAGAGCCGATCATGACCCTGCGCGCCAGACGCTCATGCTCTGTGCTCATTGCGACACGGTGAATCCCGCCGATGGGTATTCATTCGATCCGTACGAGCCAGCTGCGGCCGATGTGGCAGCTGCTTTCGACCTTGCATCCGTAGACGCCGATTCATACGATGACATAATCGCAGGACTGGGCAGCAATGACGACGGTGGATGTATCGTGAGCATGATCGCAGCCTTCCGCGCCCTGCTTGACAAGAGTTTTCCTTTCAACATCGAGCTTGTGATCTCTTCAGAAGAGGAGCGCTCCGGAAGCGGTGGAATGGCACTTATACATCCGAAGAACGTGAATCCGACATGGGCGATCGTCGGCGAACCTACGGGTATGAAGCCTGCGACTTCCGAGCGTGGACTTCTTGTTCTGGATGGTCTTGCCGAGGGTGTAACCTGTCATGCCGCCCGTGCCGAAGAGGGTCGCAATGCCCTTTATATCGCGATGGATGACATCGCAAAACTCCGTGCGCATAAGTTCGAGCGTGTGTCTCCGGTCATGGGTGAGGTAAAGATGAACGTGACCCAGATCAATGCCGGAAGCGCTCACAACGTGATTCCAGGAACTTGCTCGTTCGTGGTTGACATACGTCCGACCGAACAGTATTCCAATCCAGAACTTCTTGAGGAGCTTCAGGGAATATGTGAGAGCAAGCTTACCGCGCGCAACCTCAAGAACCGCTCTTCAGCGACACCAAAGTCATCAATGCTCATGGCTGTAATCGGTCTTCTGGGGCTTGAGCAGTTCTCGTCTCCGACCACATCGGACTGGGTCCGCATCTATTGCGAGGCTGTCAAGATGGGTCCGGGCGATTCACGCCGCTCCCACCACAAGGACGAGTACGTCACAGTCAATGAGCTCCGTAAAGGTATCGAAGGCTACATAAGCTTCATCACCTGTCTCGCAGAAGTCTATTCGGACTAGTCCCAGAGGGAGATGCCGGTTTGCTCCTTGGCGTCGAGGGATGTCTTGTGGAAGGCTGGCTGCTTGCCGGCTGTGAGCTGGCCGACATAATCCTTGAGGAGCATGAAAGCGCGGCGGGACAGCGGAACGATTGCAATAAGGTTGCAGAGTGTCAGCAGTCCCATCATGATGTCGATGATCGTCCAGGCGGTCGACAGGCTGACGAGCGATCCGAGGAACACCATCACACAGACAAATACGCGGTACGCGGTCATGAGCCACTTCTTGCCTGACATGAAGCGGATGTTCGCCTCGCCATAATATGTGTTGCCGAGGACCGAGCTGAATGCGAAGAAAAGGATTGCAAGGGTCACGAAGAGCACTGCAGCGCCGCCTACTTCATTCTGGAGTGCGCCCTGGGTCAGGTTGATGCCGTCCAGGGTTCCGTCAAGCGGAGCTCCGCTGACAAGGATGATGAAGGCTGTACATGAGCACACGACCAGGGTGTCGACAAATACACCGAGAGCCTGGACGAGACCTTGCTCTACAGGATGGTTGACATCGGCGACAGCAGCGGCATTAGGCGCTGAACCTTCTCCAGCCTCGTTGCTGAAGAGACCACGGCGGAAGCCCTGCATGACAGCGGCACCGATTCCTCCACCGACTGCCTGTTCCCATCCGAACGCGCTGCGGAAGATAAGGGCGATGACGTCCGGAATCTTGGTGAAGTTGGTCAATACAACGAAGACTGCGAGCAAAAGATATCCGACAGCCATGATCGGCACGATGACCGAACTGACTCTAGAGATGCTGCGGATACCGCCGAAGATGATCAGACAGGTAAGGGCCGCAAGCGCGATACCGGTAATGACAGGCTTGAATCCGAAGGAATTTTCGAGAGCCGAACAGATGGTATTGGTCTGCATCATCGAGTTTGCGAGACCGAAGGTCAGTGTTATGAGCACGGCGAAGATGATACCCATCCAGCGCTTTCCAAGGCCGAACTGCATGTAGTAGGCAGGACCGCCGACAAAGGAATCCTTTCCCTTGATCTTATACAGCTGCGCGAGTGTCGACTCCACGAATGATGTCGCAGCTCCGAACAGAGCCATCACCCACATCCAGAAAACCGCACCGGGACCGCCGACAACGATAGCCGAAGCGACGCCGGCAAGATTGCCTGTGCCGACACGGGATGCAAGCGAGACTGCGAAAGCCTGGAAAGAAGAGATACCTTTCTTCGACTTGCCATCGGCAGCAGGAGCTTCCTTCACAGCCTTGTTGGCTTCTCCTCCGAAAAGGAGGCGGCACATCTGCGGGAACAGACGGAACTGGACAAAGCCGCTGCGGATAGAGAAATACAATGCACATGCAGCCAGAAGGCCGACCAGAAGATATCCCCAAAGGAAATCGTTGAATGTCTCGAAATACTTCATCATGACCATAAAGGTAATGAAAAAAAATGAATCAGGATGTCTGGCCCCTTGATTCAAAATAATTGTTAAATTTGTAGGATATTATAATACACGAACATGGCAAATACACTCTGGAGCAAAGGCACCGCAGCCACAGACATGGTGGAGAATTTCACCGTCGGAAATGACAGGATACTTGACAGAAAGCTCGCACGTTTCGACGTCATAGGCTCGAAGGCACATATCAAGATGCTTGAGAGCATCGGACTTCTCACCAAGGAAGAGCTTGAGAAACTTACCGCAGGGCTGGATCAGATTCTTGGAGAAATCGAGGCTGGAACCTTTGTGCTTGAGGATGATGTAGAGGATATCCATTCCCAGGTAGAACTTCTTCTTACCCGCCGTCTCGGAGACATGGGCAAGAAGATCCACTCAGGACGTTCCCGCAACGACCAGGTTCTGGTCGATGTGAAACTCTTCCTCCGCGATGAGCTCAAGAACGTCAGGAACGAGACCCTCGCACTCTTCGAGACCCTCCAGAAGCTCAGCGAAAAGTATAAGGGCATCCTTATCCCAGGCTACACACATGGCCAGGTTGCAATGCCTTCATCGTTCGGCCTCTGGTTCGGAGCCTACGCCGAGTCACTTGCCGACGACATGTTCCTTGTTGCCGGTGCGTACAATGCCATCGACCAGAATCCTCTGGGCTCAGCAGCAGGCTACGGAAACTCCTTCCCGCTCAACAGAACCATGACAACCGAACTTCTCGGCTTCGGCGACATGGACTACAATGTAGTGGCCGCAGCCCTCAGCCGCGGAAAGGCAGAGCGTGCCGTAGCAGCAGCAATCGGTGGAATCGCTCTTACTCTGAACCGCTTTGCAGCAGACTGCTGTCTTTATATGTGTCCGAACTTCCGTTTCATCAGCTTCCCGGATTCGCTGACAACCGGATCCAGCATCATGCCTCACAAGAAGAACCCTGATGTATGGGAGATCATGCGCGGAAAATGCAACCGCGTCATGGCTTGCGAAAACGAGATCAACATGCTGGTCGGCAACCTCCAGCACGGATACCACCGCGACCTACAGCTTCTCAAGGACATCCTCTTCCCTGCCCTCGACCTCATCCACGAGTGTCTCGCAATGGCAGATTACATGCTCCAGGAGATCAGAGTGCGCGAGGACATCCTTGACGAAAAGATCTACGACTATCTCTTCACCGTCGAGGAAGTGAACCGCAGGGCGCTCGCCGGAATGCCTTTCCGCGATGCATACAAGAGCGTCGGAATCGAAGTCAACGAAGGACGTTTCCACGCTGAAAAGACCGTCAACCACAGCCACGAAGGCAGCATCGGCAACCTTTGTACAGAGCGTATCAAGGCCAAGATGGAAAAGGCGGCAGCGTTCCCTGAATAAATGTCCAAAAGCCGCGCACAGGAATCCAAATCGAACGCAAAACCCGTCCAAATACTTATAAATTACTCTCCATTTCTTTGAATGGAGAGTAATTTATTATACCTTTGCCGTCCATTTGATAAAACTATAATCCAAAATGAAAGTAACTGTTATCGGTGGTGGCAACATGGGCGGCGCACTCGCAAAGCATTGGAGCGAGGCTTATGAAGTAACCGTTGCTGACCGTTCCGAGTCATTGCTCGAGAAGATCCAGAGCGAGCATCCCAACATCAAGATTTCGACAAACAACATAGAAGCCATCAAGGGCGCCGACGTGATCGCAATCGTGGTAAAGCCATGGGTCATGGAAATCGTCCTCAAGGAAATCACGTCATATATCGTTCCTTCAAAGCAGATCATCTGTTCCGTTGCTGCAGGCGTAACCTCAGGCCATGTAAATGAAATCCTCAGCGCAGGCGGTTGCGGTGGTGCTCCAGTATGCTACTGCATCCCTAACATCGCTGCCGAGTTCGGCCAGAGCATGAGCTTCATTTCTACCGGCAAGTATGTCACTCCTGAGCAGAAGGCCACAATTGTCAGCATGTTCGAGAACGTCGGTGCAGTGAAGGTGGTATCTGAAGACCTCGTTGCTTCAGGCATGATGATGGCCAGCTGCGGTATCGCATACGTCATGCGTTTCATCCGTGCCATGACCGAGGGCGGAATCGAGATGGGCTTCTTCAGCGGCGATGCAAAGGATATCGCAATCCAGACCATGCGCGGTGCAATCGCACTCCTCAGCGAGACAGGCATGCATCCGGAAGAGGCTATCGACAAGGTTACAACTCCTGGAGGCGTTACAATCAAGGGCCTCAACGAGCTTGATCACGCAGGTTTCAACTCAGCAGTCATCCGTTGCCTCAAGGCCGGCCTCAACAAGTAATCCAAGTTTCAACCATAAAGAAAAGACGCTTTCCGGTTCATCGGAGAGCGTCTTTTCATTTCTTTATCCTGTCAGGGTTGTTCTGGATGAAAGCCTTCCATGAGTTTGCCGAGCCTCGCGAAGAAGCTATCAGAGGACTGGCAAGCTGGTAATGATGGCACAGAGCTATCGCCAAGGCATCTGTCGCATCGAAATGCTCAGGCTTCAGTTCGACGTTCAAGGTCTTGCAGACCATGGTCGCGACCTGTTCCTTCGAGGCAGAGCCGCTGCCGCAGATAGCTATCTTTGCCTTGGTAGGGGCATACTCAGTCACAGGGATACCGCGTGTCGTACCGGCGATGATCGCCGCGCCCTGCGCGCGTCCGAGCTTCAGCATCGATTGGGCATTCTTACCAAGGAATGGAGCCTCTATGGCCATGTCCGTCGGCTGGTACACCTCGATCAGCTCGCTTATTCCCGCGTGTATGTTTGTGAGACGCTCGAAAGGATCATCGATCTTGCGAAGGTCGAACACTCCCATTGTAAGGTAGTGAGGACCCTTTGCATCTACACGGATAATCCCGAAACCCAGCAGCTGGGTTCCGGGATCTATTCCGAGTATGATTCTTTCCTTAGTCAATCTTGTCGAAGCCTGTGTAAGGACGCAGAGCCTCAGGAATGACGATACCGTCAGGAGTCTGGTTATCCTCGAGAAGGGCTGCTACGACACGTGGAAGTGCGAGTGAACTTCCGTTCAAGGTATGAGCGAGCTGGGTCTTGCCGTTCTCATCCTTGTAGCGGAGGTGCAGACGGTTTGCCTGGTAGGTCTCGAAGTTGGATACTGAGGAAATCTCGAGCCATCTGCCCTGAGCGGCTGACCAGAGCTCGAAGTCGTATGTGATTGCTGAAGTGAATGACATGTCGCCACCGCAGAGGCGGAGAATGCGGTACTTGAGACCGAGCTTGTTCACGAGGCTCTCTACGTGAGCTACCATTTCATCGAGCGCTGCATAGCTGTTCTCAGGCTTCTCTACACGTACAATCTCGACCTTGTCAAACTGGTGGAGACGGTTGAGACCACGTACATCCTTGCCGTATGATCCAGCCTCGCGACGGAAGCATGGAGTGTATGCGGTAAGACGCTGAGGAATCTGATCTGCAGGGAGGATCACGTCACGGAAGATGTTGGTGACAGGGACCTCGGCGGTAGGTACAAGATAGAAGTCATCGAGGTTTGCATGGTACATCTGGCCCTCCTTGTCAGGAAGCTGGCCGGTACCGAAACCTGAAGCAGCGTTTACCACTACAGGTGGCTCGACCTCCTTGTAGCCTGCGGCAGTGTTGTTGTCAAGGAAGAAATTGATGAGGGCACGCTGGAGTCTTGCACCCTTTCCCTTATATACAGGGAAACCTGCACCGGTAATCTTTACACCGAGATCGAAGTCGATGATGTCGTACTTCTTCGCAAGCTCCCAGTGTGGAAGTGCGTCAGCTGGAAGTTCAACCTCAGGACCGCCCATCTTTACTACGAGATTGTCCTCGGCTCCCTTTCCCTCAGGGACGATGTCGCAAGGGAGGTTAGGGAGAAGGACGAGCTGTGCATTCATCTCGTTCTCGGCAGCCTCGCCGTCAGCAAGGAGCTGTGCAGACTTTGCCTTGAGCTCGGCAACTTCCTTCTTTGCCTCCTCAGCCTCTTCCTTCTTTCCTTCCTTCATGAGGGCACCGATCTTTGCGGCAGCCTGCTTCTGGGATGAAAGGATGGCATCGCTCTGAGCCTGGCACTCTCTTCTCTTCTTATCGAGTTCAAGCACGTTCTCCACAATGGCACGTGCGTCGAAATTCTTAACTGCAAGCTTGCGGATCACCATTTCGGGATCATCGCGAAGCACTTTCAAAGTAAGCATCTTAAACTGTGTATTTAAAAACAGAAGAGGACTTACACTCTTACTCGAAGTGCAGTCCTCTCATAAATCTTTTCAAGATTCAAATCCTTCGAGTTAGTTCTCAAAAGGAACTACCGAAACATAGGACTTGTTCTCTCTCTTCTTGGTGAACTTTACGGTTCCGTCAACGAGTGCATAAAGGGTGTGATCCTTACCCATACCAACGTTCTTGTCTGGGTTGTGGACAGTACCTCTCTGGCGTACGATGATGTTGCCGGCCTTTACGACCTGGCCACCGAATTTCTTGAGACCGAGTCTTTTGCTCTGTGACTCACGACCGTTCTTTGAACTTGACTGACCTTTCTTGTGTGCCATAGTACTTTCTCCTTTAATTAAGCGATTTCGTTAATCTTGATCTTGGTAAGAAGCTGACGGTGACCGTTGCACTTCTGGAAGCCCTTGCGACGAATCTTCTTGAATACAAGAACCTTGTCAGCTCTTGCTGAATCGTCAACTACGGTAGCCTTTACGACTGCACCCTCTACATAAGGAGTTCCAATCTTTACAGCACCCTCGTTCTCGACGAGAAGAACCTTGCTGAACTCAACTGATGCACCATTCTCCTGAGAAAGTCTCTGGACGAAGATCTCTTTGCCAGCCTCTACTTTGAACTGCTGGCCTGCAATGTCTACAATTGCGTACATTGTAATAAAACACTTAAGGTTTCAACCGCAAGCGTCCGCGCTTTCCGCGGATCTTTCCCGAGCTTGTCGGCCATAAAATAAAATTTAGCTCGCAAATGTACTGCTAAATTTCCTAACTACCAAATAATCCGGATAGATAGAATTCGTTTTCGAACCAGAATCAATGAAGATCGCGATATCCGTATTTTTCCTGGACGACGCCATTGTGAAGCACGAGGATAAGAGGAAGAGCGCCACTGGTAATCTGGAGGAAAGAACTTGCAGGGATATACTTATACTCCGAGACATCAAGCCCCGTCTCTTCAAAGTACCCTGAAGGGTCCACCTCCGTCTCGCCGCGGCCGATCAAGGCGATTATCGGGGCATCGCTGAACTGGCCCTGCTTGCGAAGAGTCGCAATCTTCTGGGAAGCGAGATGGCAATACTCGCATGTAAGGCTGATGAAACATACGACCTTGTCCCCCTTGCCAACCGATTCCGGAAGTATGCCACTCTCCAGATAGTCATGCAAGGCATCATCAACGAAAGAAGCTCCACGTGAATAGCTCTTGTAATTCCAGTTGTCAGGAGGAGAAACTATCAGCACCGTGGCGAGACAGACAGCAGCCAGAGTGCCCCCAAGGACAGGTTTGAGCCAATGAGGAGCGGATTGGGCAAAGCCGTCGATTTCGATGCCACAAAGCCAGATGGCAAGAAAGACCACGTTCTTGAGAAGACTCTGGACAGGATTCAGATCCACAAAGTCACCAAAACAATGGCAGTTGTCAGTATTGCCCGTGATTGCCAGCCAGCTCAGGAACATCGTGAATCCCAGCAGCATGAGGCCGGTAAGCTTCCAGGTGATACGCGGATAGATATTGATGATAAGCGACAGCCCCAGAAAGAACTCCGCTGCAATGACAAGCCGCGCGAACATATACGCGAGTCCCAGCCTCAGCCATCCGAAACTGAAGATATATATCTCGAACTGGTCTATGCTGACGAGCTTTGCCGCAGCGGACAATAAAAAGAGTATTCCGAGCACTGCCCGGAATACATACTTTTCTTTATCTGAGAGTCGTGTGATCATCTCGAAGAATTACATATCATTCTTGCACTTGTAGCCGGACTCCTTGCCTGCGATGCTGACGGTAGTATTGTAATCCTTGCACTTCTTGCCGTCTTCCTTTTCGATAACCTTTGAGCCCTGTACCTCTCCATTGAGGAGAATGTCACATGCACACTGCTTAGAGCATGATGATGAAGCGAGAGCTGCGAGAATGATTGCAGCTGCGATAAATGCCTTCTTTTTCATTTGTTTACAGTTTAAATTAAACATCCGGTCCGGCAAAGATATACAATTATTCATTCTTTCCCAAAACCGTACCGTTACGCATCTCAAGCATAAATGATGCCTGATCGATCTTGCGGCGAAGAAGATGCAGCATGTCAGGATTGTCCGAAAGGAAGGATTCAAGTTCCTCCAGAGCCTCCGGGCTGGAGAATGATCCAAGAAGGGATGAGCACCAGTTGCCAGGGAAGAAGATGTCGGAATTCTGGCGTATGGTCTCGAGCTGCTCAAGGCCCGGACGGATATAGCGGACTGCATGTCCGGCACGGAGCGGATGGCACAGCAGCGACAAGGCAGAAAGCGTCCACGGCTCGGAGGTACGGTTTTCAGCAAGCAGCAGACTTGAAAAAAGACTGTCGAGAGCTTCGGTATCAGCAACAGCCGCACGGCTGATGAAGTCAAACTGGCTGAGACGGTCAGGATTGCTGATGCGTGAGCGCTGGACCGCAATCACTTCCCCACCCTTTTCCGGGCGGCGTACTGCCAGCTGCCATGCCAGGCTGTTATAGTCATTCTCGGAAAGAAGCGGTTCGCTGCGGTCGCGCCATATCGCTTCCAGCCTGTCCCATACGGCATCCGTCTTGGCCGACATCATACAGCGCAGAAGCGCCTGGTGCAGTGTCCGGTCTTCAGTTCCGAAGGCAAGATCCATAAGCGCAGCCTCAACTGCGTCGGCATCATCTCCTTCAAGGAAACGAAGTGGAGTACGGAGATAGCCCGCCAGAGCCGACTGTGTCATTGCATCATGGCCATTTGCCAGCTCGCGGAGCAGCATGTCGGCCCAGGCCCGGTCGGAGATATGTCCGACAAGGTAGTTCTCGCGCAGGTTCATCAGCAGGGCATACCTGGTCACCGCCTCCTTCTCGGACTGCCAGTTCGCAAGCAGCCATTCCAGTTCCACCTCAGAAGGCAGGAAGATGCCGTAGCCGAGTCCATCGGTGTTCGGAATCACATGTATATCCTTATAGTCCGCCTTGGTCAGCGGCAGCTTGAATTCCATTTCATTGACTGTACCATCGAGCACAACATTAAGCACGGTGTCGCGGGAAGGCATGCGGACCGTCATCGCGAAACTCTGCGGCCATACGAGACCCTGGCCGCTTGGATCATCCTGTCTGATGGCAAGAGCCCCGTTCTCAACGGACCAGCTGAAATGAGGCAGGCCGGCGCTGTCCACCCAGGCACTGCTGAATGTGCGGAGATCTGCATCGGTCTCGGCGTCCAGGATTGCGACAAGGTCGTTCCAGTCGGCATTGCCGTACGCGTAGGTCTTCACATAATTGCCGATTGCACAACGGAAAGCATCCTCTCCCATGATTTCGACAATCTTCCGCATCATGACCGGAGCCTTGTCGTAGATGATGTTGTTGTAGACCAGACCGGCGAACTGCATGTTCGGAAGATCCTGACGGATGGATGTGCGGCCATTTGTTCGGTCCTGGGCCATAGCTGCATCGACATACTCGTCAAGCCATACGACCTCGTTGTCGACCGGCACGGACGAAAGCCGGCCGTCAGAGGTCATGGACTCACAGATACGGGCCGCGAAATAGTTCGCGAAGACTTCCTTGGTCCATACATCATTGAACCAGCGCATGGTCACAAGGTCGCCGAACCACATGTGCGCGGTCTCGTGAGCCACCAGTTTGGCGCGGCTGAGTTCCTCACCAACGGTAGGATGGGCATTCAGGAACAGAGTGTTGTCATTGTACAGAGTCGCCCCGGTGTGCTCCATGCCTCCGAACTGGAAGCCCGGCATCACCACAAAGTCGTATTTCGCAAATGGATAGTCGAGACCGGTAAAGTCCTCAAGCCAGTCCAGCGAATAGTCTACCTGACGGAAAATGGTCTCGAGCTGAGCGACACGGTCCGGATCCGTCTCGCGGTAATATGCTCCAATACGATGGCTCCCGACATATTCGGCACGCTTGAACTGCCCTGCGACGAATGAAAAAAGATAGGTGCTCAGCGGCTCGGTTTCAGCAAAGATAAGTTTCTTGCGACCTTCTCCCAAAGCGCAGGAGTCTGCGATGAAGGTATTGGAAACGGCTGTCCACTCCTGTGGAACATCGAGCGACAGGCTGTAGCGCGCCTTCATTCCCGGCTGATCCATACAAGGGAAAAGAGTCCTTGCACGGTCAGGGACAAGAAGAGTATACAGATAGTCGTCACGGCGGTTGAGCGGTTTAGTCTCAGGGGTGAAAGCGATTCTGACACTGTTCTCCCCCGCTTTCAGAGCCTTTCGCGGAATGATGATATGTTCATCAACCGTCCTGGCCTCCACCTGCCTGCCATTGACTTCAATGCCGCAGCTGCCAAGGTCAGCCTTTCGGAAATCTATCGGCAGATCGATGCGCTTGGCAAGATTGAATCGCAAAACCGCCTCGCCGGTGACAGAATCGTCCGGCGAAGCGGGTATATTGAAATCCAGTTCATATCGGAGATCCTTCACAAGGGCTTCACGCATCTGCGCAAGCTCGTACGAAACACCTCTTTCGATCAGTTTTCTGCTTTTTGCAACCGGGCCTGTGCCGCTTGCCATCATGACGGTTGCGCCCATAATGGCAATCACAAATATCGTTGCTGCGAACGAGAGTCCGGCCTTGAGCAGTCTGGCTGGCATTATTTCTTAAGAGCGTCGAGTGCCTCCTTTACGCGACGCATAGCCTCTGTGATATTCTCCTCGGAGGTAGCATAGCTGAAACGGATACAATCAGGAGCGCCGAATGAGTCTCCACCTACAGATGCTACGTGAGCGACCTCGAGAAGATACATGGCAAGGTCGTCGGCGCTGTTGATGGTCTTCTCGCCGTACTTGCAGCCGAAGTACTTGCTGCAGCGTGGGAAGAGATAGAAAGCTCCGGTAGGAACATTCACCTCGAATCCATCGATGTCCTGTGCAAGCTTGACGATGAGGTCGCGGCGACGCATGAAAGCCTGACGCATGCGCTCTACATCATCCTGAGGGCCAAGGTATGCAGCCTCTGCAGCCTTCTGGGAGAGTGAGCAAGGACCGCTGGTCGACTGGCCCTGGATCTTGTTGCAGGCAGAAATCACCCACTTTGGAGCAGCCGCATAACCGATACGCCAACCGGTCATCGCGTATGCCTTCGACACACCGTTGATGATGCAGCATCTTTCCTTGATTGCAGGGAACTGGGCAATGCTCTCGTGTCCGCCGATATAATTGAGGTGCTCGTAGATTTCATCGCTGATGATCATGATGTCCTCATGCTTCTCGAGTACCGCTGCGAGAGCTGCGAGCTCGTCCTTGGTGTAGATTGCTCCGGTAGGATTTGAAGGAGAGCAGAGCATGATCGCGCGGCTCTTTGGAGTGATGGCTGCCTCAAGCTGGGCGGCAGTGATCTTGAAGTCCTGCTCGATACCGGCATGAACGCTTACAGGGGTCGCTCCCGCGAGCTTTACCATCTCGGTGTAGCTTACCCAGCATGGTGTAGGCACGATTACCTCGTCGCCAGGGCCGGCAATCGCCATTACCACTGTGCTGAGAGCCTGCTTTGCACCGTTGGAGATGATGATTTCCGCTGGTGAATAGTCAAGATTGTTCTCGTTCTTGAGCTTCTTGCATACTGCTTCGCGAAGCCACATATAACCGGTTACAGGGCTGTACTTTGAGTAGTTGTCGTCGATGGCCTTGTGAGCGGCTTCCTTGATATAGTCTGGGGTTGCGAAGTCTGGTTCGCCGACGCTCATGCTGATTACGTCGATGCCTGCGGCGCGGAGCTCTGCAGCTTTCTGAACCATTGCGAATGTTGCCGAAGCAGCAAGTCTCTGTGCAAGTGGAGAAGGTGTAGTGTTCATTTTTCTGATGTTGTTTCAACCTTCAAATATAGTATGTTTGATTAAAAAACATTGCCTTGAAAGACCGAAAAATTACCATATATTTGTAAGGATGGTGCGAGGAGTCAGACTCTCCGCACTACATTGACCCCTTACATGCAGACATGAAGAGATTCATTGGACATATAGCCGCGGCGGCAGCGTTCCTGTCGGCCTTCGGCTTCTTTCAGTTCGCCTATCCATACCACCTGATGCGAAGAGAGCAGCTCACGCTGTTCCTGTTCGACGGCAGCTATATCTCGCAGACCTATCGCGGCAATGGTTTTCTGGGAAGTTTCCTTGGAGACTTCATTGACCAGTTTCTGGGATACCCCGTTCTCGGACCGGCCATCATCGCGCTGATCCTTACCGCTATCGGCTTCACGGCATACAAGATATGCCGCAAGTTCATCGGTCAGTGGCCTTCGCTCGCAGTGGCAGCCGCGATTTTCGCATGGTCATTCATGCGCGAGACCGGCAACATGTACATAACCAGGTACACCATCGTCGTCCTCGGCTACATGCTTCTCGTCCTTGCCGCCCTCCAGTTCAGGAAATACTGGCTGAAAGGCCTTGCAGCCGCGATCCTCCTTGCGTTCGGTGTCTGGAGTCTGGGCAGTCCCGCAAGAGAGTACTACGGAGACCTGTGGAGCACGCCGAACTTCGACTATGACACGCTTATCGGAATGGACGTATATACAGCGCGTGAGGACTGGGACAAGGTGCTGAAGATAGGAAGAAAGGACCCTCATTTCACCGAGGCGACATTCTGCTACAACCTCGCCCATGCCAAGAAGGGCGACCTGGCTGAAGAGCTTTTCAACTACACCCAGAACCACGCCAACGGCCTGTTCCTCTGGGTCACAGAGGAGACTTCGGCGTTCAACAACGGCATGGCTGGAGAGGTCTGGTACCAGATCGGCGACATGACCCTTGCGGAACAGAGCGCGATGGTGGCGATGCAGGCTTCAGTCAAGCATACAGGAACAAGGTTCATCAAGCGTCTGGCCGAAATCAATCTAATTCTCGGAGAGGATGCAGCCGCGCTCAAGCATCTCAACATGCTCAGCAAGACACTCAGATACCGCGGCTGGGCCAAGAGATTCATGGTGGAGAAACTTGACACTGAAGCGCAGGCATGGATCGACGCACGTCATGAAAACATCCCGACCAGGGACTTCGTCTACGCGAGCAACGATATGCGTCCAGTGCTTCTGGCAGTGCTCGAGGCCAACCCGGACAATTTCCTGGCACGCGAGTACCTGCTTGCCTACGACCTTCTGTGCTTCGAAGTCGATACCTTCATGGAGGATTATTCCAGCTACGGTCTCAAGGGCAGGCTTTTCGAGGAAGGCATCTCGACATGGCTGAACATGAAAAACCAGTACTCCGAGGCCGCGGCTCTCAGCAAAGGCGTCAGCCAGGAGACTGTCAAGAGGCTTGGCAGATTCTATAACAATCCGGGATTGTATAAGAATACATACTGGTATTACTATATGTACAAATAGAGTATGAACAGCAGATATATATGCAAGCTGGCGGCCATGGCTCTGGCAGGTTCGGCACTGATTGGATGCAAGGGCGCTCTCCCCTCTCTTGGCGGAAGCGCAGGCCCTGTCATCACATACCCTGATTACAAGGAGGTGACCATACCGGCAAACATCGCCCCGCTCAACTACAGATACGCCATGGACGGGGCCAGAAAGGCAGTCACGACGTTCTCGATAGACGGGAAGGAGGTAAAGATAAAAGGCCTGGACGTGACATGGAAGCTCAAGGCATGGAAGAAGTTCGTTGCCGAGGCAGCCGGGAAGACCATCGAAGTCAAGACTCGTGTCAATGTGAATGGCCAGGACATAGAGGACAGCTGGTCAATCTTCGTCAGTGAGGACAGTATCGACCCATACCTCACCTACCGCCTCATCGAGCCTGCGTTCCAGATGTGGAACGAAGTCATCATCCAGGAGCGCTGTATCGAGAATTTCGAGGTCAGTTCGATCTGCGACCACCAGCACACAGACAATTCCTGCATGAACTGCCACATCCACGGACAGCAGCGCGGAGACCTGTCGATGTTCTACATCCGTGGCCCGAAAGGCGGCGCAATCCTCAACCGCGACGGCAAGTTGAGGAAGCTGACCCTCAAGTCTGACGGCATGCTCTCGGGCACAGTCTACGGCGACATTCACCCATCCGGACGATTCGGAGTATTCTCCACCAACATCATCATTCCTGGTCTCCACTCGGCAAGCGGAGGCCGCACGGAAGTCTACGACACGGCATCTGACCTTACAGTGGCGGACTTCGACAGGAACGTGATGATCAACGAGGCTCACGTCGCCCGCGCTGACGCTTTCGAGACTTTCCCATGCTTCTCTGCCGATGGAAATACAGTATACTATTGCGTAGCTGATACCGTAAGCATTCCAAAGGACATCGAGAATCTCAAGTACCATCTTGTGGGGGCAGACTTTGACGCTTCTACGGGAAGAATCAGCGAAAAGGTCGATACACTTTTCAACGCAAACGAGCACAACGCTTCCGTATGCCATCCCAAAGCTTCTCCTGACGGCAGGTGGCTGATGTTCTCGGTCGCCGATTACGGAACATTCCCTATCAATCACGATGAAGCGGGGCTCCAGATGATAGATCTCCGTTCCGGAGAAATCAATACCCTGGACGCAATCAAGGGTGACCGCTCCGACACATACCACAGCTGGTCGTCAGACAGCCGCTGGTTCGTCTTTGCAAGCAAGCGTGGCGACGGGCAGTACAGCAAGGCGTACTTCTGCCACATCGATGAGAACGGAAATCCGAGCAAGCCATTCCTCTTGCCACAGAAATCGACAAGATTCTATGACAACAATCTCAAGTCTTTCAATGTAACCGATCTTGGAAAGGCATCAGTCGGGATCAGCGTAAAGGATTCCAAGAGGATGTACGACTCGGAAAGTGAGGTTTTCACTTCAGAATAAAATAAAGGCTGGCCAATCGGCCAGCCTTCTTATTTAGTACTTGGTTAACGATTACTCGCCGTAACCAGGGTTCTGCTTGATGTTAGGGTTAACAGCGAGCTCAGCGAATGGGAATGGGAAGAGTTCATGCTTACCCTTCTTGAAACCAACCTCCTTGTAGAGCTGCTCGCACCAGTTAGCGTCAGACTCATCAAGAACAGCGATGTGCTTGTCAGAGATACCGAGAGCCTTCTCGTCGGTGAATGAAGGATAGTACTTACCATTGTTTGCAAGCTCGTCGGTGTCGCCCCAACGGATGAGGTCCTGGAAACGGCAACCCTCAAGCCACATCTCGAGCATCTTCTCCTTCTTTACAGCAGCGAGAGTAAGCTGATCAGAGATGGTCTTTGAACCAGCACGCTTCTGGATAGAGTTGAGAACCTCAAGACCCTTGGCGAGATCGGTACCGGTCTGTGCACAGCACTCAGCATACATGAGGAGAACCTCAGCGTAGCGGAAGATACGGATGTTCTGCATGCGGGCGTTATTAGAAGCGAGATCCTGCTTCTGGATGTTAACCTTCCACATGAAGTAACCTGCGTGACCATAGATACCTGCAGCACGCTTGATACCACGGAGAGGATCGGTCTCCTTGAAGTCGGTCTTGCCAGGGGTGAAACCACCATTCTTGTCATCGGTAGAGTAAGGCATTTCGTAAAGAACCTCATCATAGGTCTTGATCCAAGCCTTGCGGCGTGCAGACTCGAGACCATCGTTCTCGATGAGAGCCTCAGCGAACTTCTTTGAAGGGTTGCAGCATCCCCAACCCTGAGCGGTAGACTTCATAGGAGAGTCTACACCGTCTGGATGGTAAACCGCCTCCTGACGCCAGTTCCAAAGCCATGGCATGTTAGCAGTAGAGTGGCTGGTGTAACCTGATACAGATGGATCGTAAACGAGGTTAAGCTGGAATACCCACTCTGGAGCACCGTCACCGGATACATGGAAGAGGTTCTCAAGATCAGCTGCAGGAACGAGCTCATACTTGCCGCTGTTGATGACCTTCTCGAGGTCTGACTTTGCACCTGCATAGTCACCCTTCCACATCTTAGCCTTAGCTCTGATGGTGTAACCGAGACCACGGGTAGCCTTGTAAGCGCCGTCCTCGTCCTGAGGGCTCTTGCGCTCGTCAACGAGTGCGAGAGTAGCGTCGTCGATGCTGTTGATGATGAAGTCGAGAACTGCAGTCTGTGACTCAGCGTTGGTTGGCTTGTCGGTAGCTGCGAGAGGCTCATCTACGATTGGAGGGGTACCCCAACCGATTGCGAGCTGGAGATAAGAAAGTGCGCGGAGAACCTTAGCCTCGGCAACAACCTTCTTGATTGAAGCATCGTTGCTCTCCTTGAACTTGGAGATAACGAGGTTAGCTGCGTAAACTGATCTGAAGAATCCGCTGTAACCTGAGTTGATAAGACCGTTGTTTACAGGGAAACGGAGAGCGTTGAGCTCGTTCTCACCTACGTTATCGGTCTTGTTGTTACCTGCAGAGTACATATCGTCTCCCGGGTAGTTCCACAGAGCGTAGATGATATTGTCGTTGTAGAGAGGAGCCACATAGTTGGTTGCAATCGCATCGTATGCAGCTGTGAGTGCCATCTGTGCGTCCTCAGGGGTCTGATAGAAGTCGTCAATTGAAATGACACCCTTCTGTGGGATATCAAGACGATCCTGGCTACAGCCTACGAAAAGGAGACCGAGGGCGAGAGGAATAAATATCTTTTTCATATTAAACGATCCGTTGAATTAGAATGAAAGGTTGAGACCGAGGATGAACTGCTTTGCAGTAGGGTATGAACCCATATCGATACCGTTTGATGAAGCAGAGCCTGAAGATGCAGTCTCTGGATCAAGACCAGGGTACTTGCTAAAGCAGAAGAAGTTCTCAAGTGAGGTATAGAGACGGAGACCGCTGATAGAAGCCTTCTTGAGGAGGCTTGATGGCAGGTTGTATCCGAGCTGGATCTGCTTGATCTTGAAGTATGAACCGTCGAAGAGGTTGAGGGTTGATGAGAAGGTATCCTGGTTCCAGTACTCGGTTCCAGGGAACTTAGGGTTAGGATTGCTTCCATCCTTCTTCCAAGAGTTCTGCCAATACCAGCTGTAGGTGTTACAGTGTGGACGGTCGGTACGCCATGATGAAGGGAAGATTACGTTGCCTGCTACACCGGTACCGAATACGGTAAGATCCCAGTTCTTGTAAGCGAGGTTGATGGTAAGACCGAAAGTATAGTCAGGAATACCGCTACCTACCATCTGCATATCTGCCGCATTGATACCTTCCTCACCGTCGAGATCCTCGAAGATTGGCTCACCGGTAGCCTTGTCGATGCCGATAGCCTTGTAACCGCGCATGTACCAGATTGGGTAGCCCTGCTCGAAGTAGGTACGGAGGGTAGAACCCTGAGGACCGGTACCAGAGATACGGCTGATGGTTGGATCAAGGTAGGTAACCTCGTTGTGGAGTGATGAGAAGTTGCCTGAAACTGCGTATGAGAAGTCACCGATCTGGTCCTTCCAAGAGAGCTCAAGCTCGAGTCCGCTGTTGAGTACTGAACCAGCGTTGATGGTGGTTGAAGACACACCGATAGCAGCTGAAGGAGTAATGTTCACGAGAAGGTCGTCGGTAGTCTTGCGGAAGTAGTCAACAGCAGCAGAGAGTCTGTTGTTGAGGAAACGTGCGTCAACACCGAGGTCGAGCTGGTTAGAGGTCTCCCACTTGAGGTTAGGGTTAGCAAGACCTGAAGGCTTTGCACCAAGAGATACTGAAGATGAAGAACCGCTGAACTGATACCATGATCCACCGTAGTCGATGGTAGTATCGTAAGGATAGTTTCTAAGAACGTTTACGTTACCGTTACGTCCCCAAGAAGCACGGATCTTCAACATGTTGACGAGCTCACGGTTAACGTTATCCTTGAACCAAGACTCGTTGCTGATGGTCCAACCTGCAGAGAATGAAGGGAAGTAACCCCAACGGTTCTGCTTAGAAAGCTTCGATGAGTCGAATGCGTCAGCACGGAAGTTAGCCTGGAAGTTATAACGGTTGTCGTAGCTGTAGTTGATACGGCCGAAGTATGCCATGCTGGTAGAGAGACCAGGAGCGTTGCTTACGGTCTTTGCAACTGAGGTATCTGAAAGGATGTAGTTCAGATAACGGAAGTTAGGAGCGGTGTTCTTGAGAATGCTTGCACCGTTTGCAGAAGCTGAAACGTTATCTGTTGCATTCTCGATGTAAGACATACCTGCCATGAGGCCGATCTGGTGCTTCTTGGCGATGGTCTTGTTGTAGTTTGCGAAGTTCTCCCACTGATAGTAGGTACCGGTGTTTGCAGAAGCTGAGAGGTTATAGTTGGTAGCCTGCACGAAGCTTGATGCATAATAAGGTGCCTGGTAAGAGTGTGAGCTTGACTGGTTGATACGGTAACCGAAGCGTGAAGTGAACACGAGACCCTTCATAAGGGTAATGTTTGCAGCGAGGGTACCACGGATGTTGATACCCTGACTTGAATCATCAGATGCATCACGACGGATGAATGGGTTACCTGACTGAGTCTCACCAAGACGGCTGAGTGACCAGTAGAGACCGGTCTCAGGATCCTTGAGGACAGTCTGGGTGCCGGTACCTGCATTGTACTTGTCGAGGGCAGCCTTCATTTCGAGGGTAAGACCATCATAGTCTACGCGAGCTGGCTCGAGAGGTGATGAGGTGATGGCAGCGAGGAGAGCGGAACCGTTGTCAGAGTGCTGTGAAACTGACTTGGTGCTCCACTTCTCGATTGAGTTGTTGGTGCTGATGGTGAACCACTTCTTGATCTTGTAGTCAGCGTTCACCTGGAGTGAGAGACGCTTGTAGAGGTCCTTGTCACCAGCGAAGATACCGTTGTTGTCAACGTTGTTGATAGAAACGAAGAGGTTAGCTCTGTCGTTACCACCCTGGAAACCTACGGTGTGACGTGAGTTCCAAGTAGGCTCGAATACTTCTGCACCCCAATCTACGTCGGTATCCTTGTAGTTGATGCTCTCGAGCATCTTGTCAGAAAGCCAGCCGAAATCCTTACCGAAAGCGATATACTCCTGAGCGTTCATGATATCGAGCTTGCGTGAAAGGCTTGAGAGTGAGAACTGGTTGTTGTAGAAGATTCTACCGTCGCCCCTGTTGGCACTTGCACCGGTCTTGGTGGTGATGAGAACGACACCGTTACCTGCCTGTGCACCGTAGATAGCTGCAGAAGCTGCATCCTTGAGGACCTCCATTGACTCGATCATTTCAGGATCGAGGTACTGGATGTTGTCCACCTGGAGACCATCGACGATAAGGAGAGGTCCAATGTTACCTGAGTTAGAAGAGTAACCACGGACGCGGATCTCAGAGCCAGCACCAGGAGCACCTGATGAGTTGATGATCTGGACACCGGCAGCCTTACCCATGAGGGCATTGGCAGCGTCTGAGGTTGAACGGTTTTCGAGGTCCTGTCCACGTACTGATGCCACAGCACCGGTAACGTCTGACTTCTTCTGGACGCCGTAACCGATAACGACGGTCTCCTCGATCATTTCGGTATCCTCGAGAAGGACTACGTCATAGACCTTTGCATCGCCAACGACGAAGGTCTCGGTCTTGTAACCGATTGAAGAAACGGCTACAGTAGCGCCCTTAGGGGCATTCAGGGTGTAATGACCGTCCAGATCGGTGGTAGCACCGATGGTGGTTCCCGGAATCATTACTGCTGCACCGATAACAGGACCAGCCTGGTCTGTAACGGTACCTGAAATCGCAACGTTCTGCGCGTTAAGCGCAAAAGCAGCTGACAGCACCAATAGTACTGACAACGCAATTTTGGTAAACAGTTGTTTCATTTGTTAATATAAAAAATTAGGTATATGTCGGGTTATATAGTCTTAATAAGCGAAATTAAAACGATTTTGGCACAAAAACAAAAAAATCTGCACTATTTACGATAGTATTAGTCAGGCCTTAGGGGCTTCCGGAGCCGTTTTCTTTATTCCCCAACCGGTCAACGCACAGGTAATGGCGACTATCGGGCTGAGAATGCAGAAGAATGTGAAAGGAAGATAGACGAGGGTCGGCACACCGAGGACGGCTGCCTGGGTCGCACCGCAGGAATTCCATGGAATAAGCACTGATGTCACAGTTCCAGCATCTTCCATGGTACGGCTGAGGACCTCCGGAGCTATGCCGCGGCGACGGAAGGCCTGGGAGTACATCTTTCCTGAAAGAACGATCGTGACATACTGGTCCGCAGTGGACATGTTGAGAAGTACGCATGAGAGCACCATCGCGACAATGGTTGAGCCTGTTGTCTGGACCTTGCTCACGATGGCCTCAGTTATACGGTGGATGAAGCCTGACGCGTCCATGACGCCGCCGAACACCATTGCCATGATGATGAGCCATACTGTATCCAGCATACCGCGCATACCTCCTGTAGAAACAAGCGAGTCAACAGCTTCGTCGCCTGTATTTACGGATATCTCGCCATACGCGGCACGGAAGAGCACGATCAGTTTTTCGAGGAAGCCTGCCTCCCCTGTCTTGGTAAGGCTGGTGGCGATGCGTCCGACATGCTCCGGCTGGAGGATGATTGCCGCAACCATGGCGATGATCGATGCGCCAAGCAGCGTTGGAAGCGAATGTACCTTCTTGTACACCATGAATCCGACGAGTATCGGAACGATGAATACAAACGGACTGAGATTGAAAAGCGAGTCAAGCGAGGCCTGGATGGCTGCCACGTTGGCCGTATCACCTTCACTCACTCCCCCGAAGATGGACATGGCGGTGAATATGGTCAATGCGATTATGAAGGTCGGCACCGTAGTGCGCATCATATACTTGATGTGGTCGAAGATGTCGATGCCCGCAGTCGATGATGCAAGGATGGTAGTATCGCTGAGCGGTGAAAGCTTGTCTCCGAAATAGGCTCCTGAAATGATGGCACCGGCACTTATGGCAGGATTGATGCCCATCGCGCTGCCGATGGCCAGCATGGCGACTCCGATGGTGGCAATGGTTGTCCAGGAACTGCCCGTCGCAACGGAAACGATTGCGGAAATGATCATGGCCGCAGGCAGGAAATACTCAGGACGCAGAATGAACAGGCCATAGTAGATGAAGGCGGGGATGACTCCCGAGAGCATCCATGTTCCGGCGATCATTCCGATGCACAGGAGGACGACGATAGAAATTGCGCTTACGGAGAATGTCTTTATGACGCCGTCGATCAGGGTCTGGAACTTTGTCCCATAGGCGACCGCTAGAGCCGAGGCGATTGCGCTGGAGAGCAGCAGGGCAAGCTGATTTGCTCCCGCAAGAGGATCGTCGTCAAGCCATGTGACGTTGAAGATGATAAGGAAGACAAGCACCAATACAGGAATAAGTGCAAGCCAGAGGGGGATTCTTTTCGTTTTTTCCATCATTAAGTCCGTAACAGGGCAAAGATACGAAAAAACAATACATGTCCATCCACAAAAGACAAAAGCGCGCCCCGTCAGGAGCGCGCCATTGCGAATATGTAAAACTTATAGTAGAATTCCACTAGTTAGCTGAAGCCCAACCAAGAACGTCGTGGAGGTTAGGGTTAGCGTTCTTAACATCGAGTGGGAATGGGAAGTACTCGTGCTTTCCTACTACGAAGTCCTGATAGATAAGGTTGCAAGGTACGGTGAAGAGCTTGTGCTCCTTCTGGTAACCTGGCTTGCCCTCTGTGAAGAACTCGTCCTTTACGGTGGTAGCAGTCTTGTGGATGCCTGAAGCATTGAAGATCTTGTTGAGATCAACCTTGCCCTGCTTGCTCCAGCGAACGAGGTCGAGGAAGCGGCAAGACTCGAACCACATCTCATACTGCTTCTCCTCCATCACGTCCTCGAAGGTAAGCTTGCTTGAGATCTTACCTGAACCTGAACGCTCCTGGATTGCGTTGAGAGCTGCGAGACCCTTTGCCTCATCAGATGAACCGATACATGCCTCAGCGTAGAGGAGGTAAGCCTCAGCGAGACGGGCAACCTTGAAGTTGGTACCGTTCTGGCCGTATCCGAGGTAAGGGATATGGTCGCTAGGGAATGCCTTGCCCTTGGTAAGGATTGCAGGAGGGTTGGTGTAAACCATGTGCTTCCACTCGAAGTATGGACCATGTGAGAATACACCTTCTGCTGAAGAGATACCACGCATAGGGTCAACCATCTTCTCCTCGCGGGTTCCGTCATTTACCTTTGAAGCAGCCCAATCCATGGTGTAAAGCCACTCATCAGCGGTGAGGAAGCAAGCGAGACGACGTGGAGAGTCACCATCATGCTCGAGGAACTTCTTAGCGAAATCGTTCTGGATAGCACCACCGTTCCAGCCCTGGAAACCATCGTGTACCTTAGGGTTTGAAGCGAGATGGTCAGATCTCCAGCAGAATACGTTTGCTACCATCCAACGGGTACGCTGGTAAGCGCCGAAGCCCTTGAGCCAGTCCTGGTCAGCAACAACGTTTGGCTCGAAAATCTTCTCGACACCACCGTCACCCTGGATATGGAAGTTGATCCAGTAGTCCTCGCTAGGAACGAGAGCGTAGTCACCAGAGTTGATGAGAGCTGAGAGATACTTGCGTGCGGTAGCGGTGTCGTTCATGAACATTGCAGCCTTACCTGCGATGAACTGTGCGAAGCCGACTGACATGCGAGCGGTAGCGTTCTTGTCGCTGGTGCCGTTTCTCTTAGGGAGTGAACCTGAAGCGATAGCCTTCTCACACTCGTCAACGACCCACTTGAGGACCTGCTCCTGGCTCTCTGCGTTTGTAGGGAGCTCGTCGCCTTCGTATACACGGTCAAGGATAGGAGGGCAGTTCCAAAGGAGAGCAGTCATCATGTGGAGGTATGCGCGCATTACGCGTGCCTCAGCGACAGCCTGCTTGGTATAAGCGCTTTCAAACTTAGGAGCGGTACCGTTACGGTTCTCGTCGGTGAAGTTTGAGATCACGAGGTTAGCGTGATAGATAGCGTAGTAGTAACGCTGGTAAGCTGACTTAAGGGTACCGTTTGCGTCATCGTAACGGAACTCGCAGAAGTTACGGAATGGCTCGTGGTCGTTGGCATTGCCACCGGCAGCAAGGATATCGTCTGAAGAATAGTTCAGGATCACCTGTTCAGGGTTGTCGATACCCTCGGTACCTGACACGTTGGTGATGTAGTTCGCGTACATGTTTGCGAGTGCAGCCTCACAGTCCTCGTCAGAAGCGTAGAAGTCATCGTAAGAAACGACACCCTTCTGAGGAATATCAAGCATCTTCTCGCAAGAAGTAGCCACGAGAGCGAATCCTAAGAATATAGGGAGAATAATCTTTTTCATATTGATACTCATTAATTAGAATGTGAGGTTTACACCAAGGATGAGCTTCTGCATGGTAGGATATGAACCCCAGTCAAGGCCGGCACCTGAACCGCTGTTGACTGATGCAGTCTCAGGGTCAAGTCCTGGATACTTGGTGAAGGTGAAGAAGTCATCAAGTGAAACATAGAAGCGGAGGTTGCTGATCTGAGCCTTCTTGGTGATTGAAGAAGGGAGAGTGTAACCGAGCTGCATCTGCTTGATACGGAAGTAGTCGCCCTTGAATACGTTTGCAGATGAAGAGTAGAACTTGTAAGCACCGACAGTCTCGCTTGGGTGTGGATACTCACCGCTCTTGTACTTGTCCATGTAAACTGAGAGGTGGTTCTTGAATCCGGTACGGTGGAGAACAGGAACGATAGAGTTTCCGGTGATACCTGAACCGAAGATAAGGAGATCGAATCCCTTGTAAGCGAAGTTGAGGTTGAGACCGTAGGTAGCCTTAGGAGTACCCTGGCCGAGCATGATCATATCTGACTGGTCGATAGTACCGTCACCGTTCTGGTCGATGAGATGCTCTACTACGTTTGAACCGCTGGCATTAGCACCTGCATATTCGTAACCACGGAGGTACCATACTGGATAACCTGCCTCGAATACGGTCTGGATAGGATAGTTAGATGAAGATGCATCAGTTCTGATTACTCGTGAAGTTCCCTCAGGAAGCTCGAGAACCTGGTTCTTGAGGCTAGAGAAGTTACCGGTAATACCGTAGCTGAAGTCACCGATCTGATCCTTCCAAGAGAGCTCAAGCTCGATACCCTGGTTGAGTACCTGACCACCGTTTACGGTTACACTTGATACACCAAGCTCTGGAGGGGTTGGCTTGCTGAAGAGGAGGTCCTTGGTTCTCTTGTCGAAGAAGTCAACACCGAGAGAGAGTCTGTTGTTGAGGAATCTTGCATCGAGACCGAGGTCGATCTGCTCTGAAGTCTCCCAGCTGAGGTTAGGGTTAGGAAGACCGCTTGGAGATGATGAAGAAACAGCACCTGACTTGTCAACGTCATACTGATAGAAGCTGTTACCCTTAGAGATGGTGGTAGCGTATGGATAGCCGCTGAGGACGTTTACGTTACCGTTCTGACCCCAAGAAGCACGGAGCTTGAGGAAGTTGAATACGTTTCTGTCAACGTTGTCCTTGAAGAACTGCTCGTTAGAAACGGTCCAACCTGCAGAGAATGAAGGGAAGTAACCCCAACGGTTCTGCTTAGAAAGCTTTGATGAGTCGAATGCGTCAGCACGGAAGTTTGCCTGGAGGCTGTAGCGGTTGTCGTAAGAGTAGATGAGACGACCGAAGTAAGCGAGGTCGGCAGACTTGCCAGGAGCGTTACCGATAGACTTTGAAGCGTCACCCTTTACATAGTTGAGATACTGGAACTGTGGCTCATATGAAGAAAGGATGTCAGCACCTGATGATGAAGCGGATACGTTATCGCTGTTGTTCTCGCGATAAGACATACCGGCCATTGCGGTGATGCTGTGCTTGCCGAAGTTCTTGATGTAGTTTGCGAAGTTCTCCCACTGATAGTACCAGCTGGTGCTAGCGTTTGCAGAGATTGAGTAGGTAGTGGTTGAACCACGCTCTCCGATGTAGTAAGGAGTAGAGTAGCTGTGTGAAACGCTGTAACCGAGACGGTAACCGAGACGTGAGGTGAAGGTGAGACCCTTGAGAGGAGTGATGTTTGCGAACATGGTTCCGTTGATGTTGAAACCACCGTTCTGTGAGTTGGTAGCATCACGTTTTGCAAGTGCAGAACCCTCAGCATCTGAGTACTTGGTATTTGCATACCAACCATTCTCATCACGGAAGAGAGTGTAAGGAACTGATGAAGTACCAGCCTGGAGGTTGTCATAAACCTGCTTTACAGCTGAAGACATTTCCTCTGGCTTGGTCCAGTATACAGGAGTGGTAGGGTCCATGAGGAGCATTGACTCGAATGAAGAAGAGTAGCCTCTCTGTGAAACGGACTCGGTAGACCACTTCTCGATAGAGTTGTTGGTACCAACCTGGAGCCACTTGAAGATGTTGTAGTCAGCGTTTACCTGAGCGGTAAGACGGTTGTAAACGTCCTTCTTGCCTCTTACGATACCATCATCCATGACGTAGTTGAGGGAAGCGAAGTAGTGGCCGTTTCTGTTACCGCCTGAGAAGCTGAGTGAGTGCTGCTGGCTCCATGTAGGCTCGGTATAAGCGTCGATCCAGTCGGTATCGATGACACCATTCTCATACATAGGGTGCTTGTAGTCGAAGTCCTTGAGGTTGTTGTCAACGTACTCGTCACCGTACTCGAGACGGAGGTATTCGAGCATGCCGGCACGATCCATCATAGGACGGCCACTGAAGCTCTGGAGAGTAGCCTTTGAAGTATAGGTAACGGAGGTGTGACCGTCTGAACCGCTCTTGGTGGTTACGAGAACGACACCGTTACCTGCCTGTGCACCGTAGATAGCTGCAGATGCTGCGTCCTTGAGGACCTCGATAGATTCGATCATTGAAGGATCGAGGTACTGGATGCTTGAAACCTGAAGACCGTCGACGATGAGGAGAGGTCCGATAGAACCAGAGTTTGAAGAATAACCGCGGACACGGATCTCAGCACCTGAACCAGGAGCAGCGTTGGTAAGAATGTGAACGCCGGAAACCTTACCCTGGAGTGCCTGAGCTGCATCAGAGGTTGAACGGTTCTCGAGGTCACCTGAACGTACAGATGCTACAGCACCGGTAAGGTCAGACTTCTTCTGTACACCGTAACCGATAACGACAGTCTCCTCGAGGAACTCGGTATCCTCTTCGAGAGTGATGTTGAAAGTGGTCTGGTTACCTACTGCGATGGTCTGAGCAGCATAGCCAATGCTTGAGACATTGATGCTTGAACCAGCAGGGACAGAAAGATTGAAAAGGCCGTCGAGGTCAGTTACAGTACCATTGGTAGTCTGGCCTACTACGAACACAGAGGCGCCGATTACAGGCTGACCCTGGGTGTCTACGACCTTACCGTTGATCTGACGATTCTGAGCGGAAAGACCCAGAGTCATCAAGCAAGAGAGAAGAACCAATACGGTTCTAACGCCCTTCAAAAGTTTGTTGGTCATAATAGTTGAAAATTAATTAATAGGTATGCTAGTGTTATAACTATTCGTTCACGCTAATATTATATAGGTATAAGCGGTGCATGTGGTTAAAAAAAGGAAGAAAGGAGCTTTCATAATTTCACAACTATTAGGCTCCTCTCTTCACACACCTAATTAATAAAAGCAACACGAAATTAGGGAAAGGGCGATTAAAAGGCATTTAAAACGATTTGATAATGTTCAAATCGTGATTCAGAACCATGAGAAATCAATCATTTGAATTATTATCAGAAATACGACGAACCAAAATCAAAACTAAAGCAAAACAGACAGAGACTTATGTTTTTGTAACCTTTTCATTCGTTTTTGACCCATTTAATAAATTCCATACAACACATTGGACGGATTTAGTTTTAAAATGAATTTAGAATTTAGACCATAATTGAACAAAGAGGATATGAATGAGCATGGAAATAATCAGAATACTTAAGATAAAGAGCAACTGATAGTCCAATCCTTAAAAAGGCCGAAACATAAAGCTCACAGCTGATAGTGGTATACTACGACAAAGCCTGCCGTCTGGCAATAACACCGAGCAGCAGGCTTTCAGTAAAAAAGCAAAAGCGCGCCCCGAAGGACGCGCCATTGCACTATTTGTAGTAAACTACGTAATGATCGATTATTCAGCTGAAGCCCAACCAAGAACATTGTGGAGGTTAGGGTTAGCAGTTCTGAAGTCCTCTGGGAATGGGAGGTACTCGTGCTTACCAACTACGAATGGTACGTAGGTAACAGGAGCGTACTCAACATAGAGCTTGTGCTCCTTCTGGTAACCAGGCTTACCCTCGATCCAGAACTCATCGTGACATACAGGAACCTTGCTCTTGTCATAAGCCTTGTTGAAGATCTGGTCAAGATTAACCTTGCCCTGCTTGCTCCAACGAACGAGGTCGTGGAAACGGCAAGACTCGAACCACATCTCATACTGCTTCTCCTCAGCAACAGCCTCCCAGGTAAGCTTGTCAGAGATCTTGCCAGAACCTGAGCGCTCCTGAACAGCCTGGAGAGCAGCGAGACCCTTAGCCTCATCGCTTGAACCGATACATGCCTCAGCATAGAGAAGGAGTGCCTCTGCGTAGCGAGCTACGTTGAAGTTCTTCTGGTTAGAAGCTGCACCAAGACCGCTTACGTTGTCTGAAGGATATGACTTGCCGCCAGTGAGGATCTTAGGAGGGTTGATGTATACCATGTGCTTCCACTCGAAGTAGGTACCATGGCTGAAGACACCGTCGGTATTGTTGATACCACGCTGAGGATCGCTCTTCTTTGCCTCGAGAGAAG
Source organism: Bacteroidales bacterium (assembly GCA_024398125.1). GTDB lineage: Bacteria > Bacteroidota > Bacteroidia > Bacteroidales > UBA932 > Cryptobacteroides. Next base: position 4,271 of record JAKSJO010000001.1, on the reverse strand, counting down.
CATCGTTGAGTTCAGAGTTCCAATCCATTTCATAGAGCCACTCCTCACCGGTGAGGAAGCAAGCGCGACGACGTGGAGAGTCACCATCGTGAGCAAGGAACTTCTTTGCGAAATCCTCCTGAACAGCACCACCGTTCCAGCCCTGGAAACCTGCGTGAACCTTAGGCTCAGAAGCAAGGTGGTCGGTACGCCAGCAGAATACGTTTGCTACCATCCAACGACCACGCTGGATAGGTGCACCTGAGCCCCAAGCGTTGTTGGTGAATGCAGGGTCCTCGAGGAAGTTAGGCTCGAAAATCTTCTCTGAGTTACCGTCACCTGCGATATGGAAGTTGGTCCAGTACTCCTCTGAAGGGATAAGAGCGTAGTCACCTGAGTTGATGAGGTCGCCGAGATACTTGCGAGCGGTTGCAGGATCATTGTTGAACATAGCAGCCTTACCAGCAACAAAGCGAGCGAAACCAACGTTCATGCGGGCAGTATTATCCTTGTCAGTTGGGCCGTTACGATCAGGAAGAACACCTGAAGAAATAGCCTTCTCACACTCAGAGATAACCCATGAGAGAACCTGCTCCTGGCTTTCTGAGTTAACAGGAAGCTCATCACCTTCGTAGATACGGTCGAGGATAGGAGGGCAGTTCCAGGTAAGAGCGAGCATCATATGTACATAAGCACGCATAACACGAGCCTCGGCAACATACTGGTCAACAACCTTGCTGGTCCACTTAGGTTCAGCACCGGTTCTATTCTCGGTGGTGAAGTTTGAGATCACGAGGTTAGCGTGATAGATAGCGTAGTAGTAACGCTGATACATCTGCTTGAGAGTACCGTTGGTTACGTCATAACGGAACTCATCGAAGAAACGGAATGGAGCGTGGTCGTCACGGTCACCACCTGCTGAAAGAATATCATCAGCTGAGTAGTTAAGGATAACCTGCTCAGGGTTGTCGATACCCTCGGTACCAGCTACCTGCTGGAGGAAGTTAGCATACATGCTGACGAGAGCTGCGAGAGCATCCTCATCTGACTGATAGAAGTCCTCGTATGCTACGACACCCTTCTGAGGGATATCAAGCATCGACTGGCATGATGATGCAGATGCGAGCGCTGCAATAGCAACGATAGGAATAAATATCTTTTTCATCTTAATATCGGTTATTAGAAGGTAATATTGACACCAAGGATGAGCTTCTGCATGGTAGGATATGAACCCCAGTCAAGACCAGAACCTGAAGTATTGTTCATGGCAGCGGTCTCAGGATCAAGTCCTGGATACTTTGTAAGGGTGAAGAAGTCATCAAGTGACATGTAGAGACGGAGGTTGCTGATGTTAGCCTTCTTGGTGATTGCAGAAGGAAGAGTGTAACCGAACTGCATCTGCTTTACTCTGAAGTAAGCGCCGTTGAATACGTTAGCGGTTGAAGACCAGAACTGATAGTTACCTACAGTATACTCAGGGTGTGGATAGGTACCGTCCTTGTAGAGATCCATGTAAGCCTTCATGTGGTTCTTGAAACCGGTACGGTGGAATACAGGAACGATTGAGTTACCAGAAATACCTGAACCGAAGAGGAGGAAGTCAAATCCCTTGTAAGCAAGGTTGATGTTGATACCATAGGTAAGGGTAGGAGTACCATGGCCGAGATACTGGAAGTCAGAGGTATCGATGTTTCCGTCACCGTTGAGATCCTCGAACATTGGCTTGCCGTCAGAACCCACACCGAGGTACTTGTAACCACGGAGGTACCAAACTGGGTAGCCAGCCTCGAAAGCGGTCTGGATAGGATAGTTAGATGAAGAAGCGTCGGAAGCAGTTACACGTGGAGTTCCCTCAGGGAGCTCGAGAACCTCATTGTGGAGGGTTGACATGTTGCCGCTGATACCGTAGCTGAAGTCACCGATCTGATCCTTCCAAGAGAGCTCGAACTCGAGACCCCTGTTGAGCACGTTACCACCGTTCTTGGTTACACTTGATACACCAAGCTCAGGAGGTACGGTTACTGAGAAGAGGAGGTCCTTGGTTCTCTTGTCGAAGTAGTCAGCAGAGAATGAGAGACGGTTGTTAAGGAAACGAGCGTCGATACCGAGGTCAACCTGCTCAGAGGTCTCCCAGGTAAGGTTAGGGTTAGCAAGGCCTGAAGGAGCTGAAGCGAACTCAGAACCCTTGTTGTCTACGCTGAACTGATACCAGTTGTTACCAAGCGAGATGGTGGTAGCATACTTGTAGCCACTGAGGACTGAGATGTTACCGTTGCGACCCCATGAAGCACGAAGCTTGAGGAAGTTAAATACGCTAGGATCAACGTTATCTCTGAAGAATGACTCGTTAGAAACGGTCCAACCAGCAGAGAATGAAGGGAAGTAACCCCAACGGTTCTGCTTAGAAAGCTTTGATGAGTCGAATGCGTCAGCACGGAAGTTTGCCTGGAGGCTGTAGCGGTTGTCGTAAGAGTAGATGAGACGACCGAAGTAAGCGAGGTCGGCAGACTTGCCAGGAGCGTTACCGATAGACTTTGAAGCGTCACCCTTTACATAGTTGAGATACTGGAACTGTGGCTCATATGAAGAAAGGATGTCAGCACCTGATGATGAAGCGGATACGTTATCGCTGTTGTTCTCGCGATAAGACATACCGGCCATTGCGGTGATGCTGTGCTTGCCGAAGTTCTTGATGTAGTTTGCGAAGTTCTCCCACTGATAGTACCAGCTGGTGTTCGCATTTGCAGAGATTGAGTAGTTGTCCTGTGAACCACGTGGTCCGATGTAGTAAGGAGCAGTGTAGCTGTGGCTGGTGCTCATTGCAAGACGGTAACCGAGACGTGAGGTGATGGTGAGACCCTTGAGAGGAGTGACGTTTGCGAACATGGTTCCGTTGATGTTGAAACCACCATTCTGTGAGTCGGTAGCATCACGCTTTGCAAGAGGAGAACCCTCGGTATCAGAGTACTTGGTGTTTGCGAACCAACCATTCTCGTCACGGAAGAAACGGTAAGGACGGCCTGGCTGACCTGCCATTACGCGGTCGTACTGGGTCTTCACGTCGAGTGACATTTCCTCAGGAGTAGTCCAGTAAACCGGGGTCATTGGGTCCATCAACATCATTGACTCGAATGAGGTAGAGTAACCACGCTGTGAAACTGACTTGGTTGACCACTTCTCGATTGAGTTGTTGGTACCAACCTGGAGCCACTTAGCGATGTTATAGTCAGCATTTACCTGTGAAGTGAGACGGGTGTAAACGTCCTTGTCACCCTTAACGATACCATCGGTCTTCACATAGTTGAGAGAGGTGAAGAAATGACCGTTCTTGTTACCGCCAGAGAAGCTTACAGAATGCTGCTGATTCCATGTAGGCTCGGTATATGCGTCGATCCAATCCTGATCGATCACACCATTCTCATAGTAAGGATGCTTGTAGTCGAAGTTAGAAAGGTAACCGTTTACATAGTCAGGACCGTACTCGAGGCCGAGGTACTCGATCAACTCATTACGGTTCATCATAGGACGGCGGCTGTAGTTCTGGAGAGTAGCCTTACCTGAGTAAGAAACTGATGCAGTGCCCTCTGAACCGCTCTTGGTGGTGATGAGAACGACACCGTTACCTGCCTCAGCACCGTAGATAGCTGCAGAAGCAGCATCCTTGAGGACCTCCATTGACTCGATGTTTGAAGGGTCGATGTAGCTAATGTTGGTAACCTTAAGACCATCGACGATCATGAGAGGAGAAATGTTACCAGAGTTTGAAGAATAACCGCGGACACGGATGGTAGCAGCCTCACCAGGAGCAGCGTTTGAAAGGATGTGAACGCCGGAAACCTTACCCTGGAGTGCCTTACCTGCATCAGTGGTAGACTGGTTCTTGAGATCGTCAGAGCGTACTGAAGCGACTGAACCGGTGAGGTCAGACTTCTTCTGTACACCGTAACCGATTACGACAGTCTCCTCGAGGAACTCGGTATCCTCTTCGAGAACTACGTTGAAAGTGGTCTGAGAGCCGACTGCGATGGTCTGTGAAGCATAACCGATGCAAGAAACATCGATGCTTGAACCAGCAGGAACGGAGAGTGTGAATTGGCCGTCGAGGTCAGTGACTGTACCATTGGTAGTCTGGCCTACTACGAACACTGAGGCGCCGATAACAGGCTGACCCTGGGTGTCTACGACCGTACCGTTGATCTGACGATTCTGAGCCGAAAGACCCAGTGTCATCAAGCAAGAGAGAAGAACCAATACGGATCTTACACTCTTCAAGAGTTTGTTGGTCATAATAG